>CANRAU010000035.1 GCA_947628665.1 uncultured Clostridia bacterium | reverse complement strand
ACCCCGCCGCCTTTTGAAAAAGGCGGGCGAAAACTTTTGGTTGTTTTGCTATCGCAAAACAGTTTATCGACAGACTGCGGCGAAGGCTTGGCTTTCGCCGTATTTTTGCCGTAAAAAGCGGTTTTGTAAGAAATTCGTAATCATTTCGGGTATTGATTTGTTAGATTTTTCTGCTATAAATAAGATAGAACAGTTCAGAGCGGAAGCAAATGAGGGAACGGTATGTATACGGTTTTGATTTGTGACGATGATCAGGCGATTTTGGATTCGCTGGAAATTTATCTGGAATTGGAGGGCTATGCGGTCGTCAAGGCGACCAATGGCGAAGAAGCGCTCGAAGCGGCAAAGCAACATGAGATCCACTGCATTGTACTGGATATTATGATGCCGGGGCTTGACGGCCTCAATGCGACGCTGAAGCTGCGCGAGGCAAACAACGTGCCGATTATCCTGCTGTCGGCAAAAAGCGAGGACACCGACAAAATCACCGGCCTTTCCTTCGGCGCGGACGATTATGTGACCAAGCCCTTTAATCCGCTGGAGCTTATGGCGCGCGTCAAATCGCAAATCCGCCGTTTCGCAACGCTCGGAAGCATGGAAACCCGCGAAAACGTGCTGACCACGGGCGGGCTTTCGCTCGACCCCGATTCCAAGGAGGTCACGCTGGACGGCGATCCCGTGCGCCTGACGGCGACGGAATACGGCATATTGGAATTTTTGATGAAAAATATGGGCAAGGTGCTTTCGACGAATCAAATTTACGAGGCCGTGTGGAACGAGCCGGCTTTTTCCACCGAAAAAACCGTTACCGTACACATTCGCCGCATCCGCGAGAAGATCGAGATCAATCCAAAAGAGCCCAAGTATTTAAAGGTGGTGTGGGGCATTGGCTACAAGGTTGAAAAATATTAGATCCAGCGCATGGCTCAAATGCACCGCATATTTTCTGGCGGCGATATGTGTGTTCACGGCCACCTGGAATGCCGTCGGGGCGCTCAAAACGCTGTCGGATTACGGTATTGAAAGCACTTTGTTTCGGGAACGCGCGGAATTTATCGATACGACCTATTTTCGGTGGGAGATCGCCAGCGCCATAGACAACTTGCACACGGTACATCTGCGCAATTCCTGGGAGGAGGACGGTCTGTCGAAATATCATACGCTGGAAGAGACAAAGCAGGCCGCATTGGAGAAATTTTCCGCTTTTCTGACCGATACGATGGAGACCGCCATCGCGCGGAGCAAAGCGGAAAGCGGCGTATATGATTCATATGAGAACGTGACAACCGCCGACGGCGAAGCGTATGATTGGACACAGGACGAACGGGCGAGAGCTTACTATGAAGGCACGCACCAGACAATTATCATCGAAGATTTTGGCGTCTATTTGGACCTCTCAACCGATATGACGGAAGCGGATGTGGAAGAGCTGGTTGAACAGCTTTATAAATCCCAAATTGCGATGGCAAAGCGCAATTTTTCCGAAAATGTTGCGCAGGCGACCGAACAGCTGCATGCTTTGGTCAATTTCAAATATTTGATCCGACACGCCGAAACGGGCGAGGCTTTTACCAACCTTCCGAATGTGCAGACCGCAGATGCGTTCTTTGCGCAGTGTGGCGAAGAGGATTGGTATTTCGGTTATACGACCGAGGCGGGACTTGTACGTTCCTCCAAGAGTTTGTTGGGAAATCTCGAAAAGGAAGTGACGGATTTTTCTTCTCTGTCGTTTTTCCCTAAGGTCGAGGCCCTCTGCGACGAGGGGTATGACGTGTATGTCTTCGTGCCGATGCCGCTGGAAGCGGTCGAGGGCGACCGCCTGTATGAAGCCTCGGTGCGTTTTACGCAGGAATCGGCCGGGATCGAGCAGCAAATTTTAACGGCGGGAATTTTCACGGCTTGCGCGCTGCTGCTTGCGGCTTATTTGCTGTTTGTGACCGGGTATGTGCGCGAGACTGCCGGGGTGCGCTTATCTCCTTTGGATCGCTTGCCGCCCGATCTGCACTTTTTATTAAACGGCGCGGTGATTGGCGGCGTTTGCTTCGCCGCATACGAAGCTTTGTATCAAATCATTACCGGCAGTACGGCGGCGCAGTATACCCTGCGCGGCGTGCCGCTTCTGCGGCTGGGCATCGCCATACTCGGTGTGGCGGGATTTTCGGCCTTGCTCGAATGGCTCACGTCGGTCATCAAATACAACAGAGCCGAAAAACCGTATTTCAAATCCACACTTTGCTACCGTCTTTTGCACGGGCTGCTCCGCATATCGCGCAAGGGCTTTCGGATCCTCCGCAACGGCTGGAAACGCCTGCGCGCTTGGATGCAAAGGCTGCGGCGCCTGATATTTTACCGTTTCCGGCATATGACCAGAAAAGCGTGGATGTTCGTCACGGCATATGTCGGAACGCATACGATGTTGTGCTTGCTTTTGGCGTTGTGGATACACGAAGGCGGAGAGCTATTGATTTTAATTGGTTGTTTGTGCGTAGTCGGCATAAATGTGATCACGTTTACGTTGCTGTGGAAGCATCTGGTGGCTCTCGATAAGATCATCGACGCGGCGGAAGAGAGCAAAAACGGAGAAATTCCGCAGGACATCGGCGCGGCGCAAATGCCCGAACCGCTGCAAAGTCTGGCGCGCGATCTGACCTTTACGCAGGAGGAAATGCAAAAGGCGGTCAACGAAGCGGTCAAGGGGGAACGCATGAAAACGGAGCTCATCACCAATGTGTCCCACGACCTCAAAACCCCGCTGACGTCGATCATTTCCTATGTCGATCTTTTGAAAAAGTGCGACATCACCGACCCTGCCGCGCAGAAGTATATTGCGGTGCTCGATGAAAAATCCATTCGGTTAAAGCGGCTGATCGAGGACTTGGTGGAAGCGTCCAAGGCTTCCTCGGGCGCGGTGACGCTCCACAAAATGCGGGTGGATCTTTATCAGCTGGCCGTGCAGGCGATTGGCGAAATGGAGGATGCTTTCTCGGCGAACGGACTGCAAATCGTACTCGACGAAACGGTCGAGAAGCCGCCCGTGATCGACGCCGACAGCCAAAAAACATGGCGCATTATCTCGAATCTCCTGAGCAATGCGCGCAAATATTCGCTGAGCGGGTCGCGCGTGTACGTGCGCGTGTTTGAGCAGGGAGATTTCGGCGTATTTGAGATCAAAAACGTCTCCCAAAGAGCGCTCAACATTGACCCCGACGAACTCACACAGCGTTTTGTGCGCGGGGACGCCGCGCGCACCGAAGAGGGCAGCGGTCTGGGACTTTCCATTGCGAAAGATCTTTGCACTTTGCAGGGCGGTCTTTTAAAAATCCAAATCGACGGCGATCTGTTTAAAGTGACGGTCGCGCTGCCGTTAGCAAACGCCTCAACGCCCGCCGTGGGCGAAGGGCTGGTGACATAGGCGCACTTTTAGAAAGGACAGGGATCAAAATGTTCGTTTTGTTGGCGACCCTTTTGGTGGCGGCGGGCGTGGGTACAGCCGCCTGGACAACATGGCGGCTGCGCCGTGGCAGCGCGTTCGGCGACCTGTTGGAGGGCGTTCGCTTCGGTGGCTGCGCCGTCAGCGCTTTGGGCAGCGTGGTGGTGTACGGCGTTTTGTCGGGACAGATCGTTCTGCCGCTTTGGTAAAGGCCGAAGCAGAAAACAGCAATAAAAATTGCCCGCCGAAAGGCGGGCAGTTGCAGTCTGTCGATAAACTGTTTTGCGATAGCAAAATAACGAGAAGTTTTCGCCCGCCTTTTTCAAAAGGCGGTGGGGTTGAGGGGCGGCGCCCTCATCGCAGCCCGCAGGCTGCGAAATTTTTGTTCCAAAAAAGCGCAGGAGGGGCGAA
>CANRAU010000034.1 GCA_947628665.1 uncultured Clostridia bacterium | reverse complement strand
CAGCCTGCGGGCTGCGATGAGGGCGCCGCCCCTCAACCCCGCCGCCTTTTGAAAAAGGCGGGCGAAAACTTTTGGTTATTTTGCTATCGCAAAACAGTTTATCGACAGACTGAAACGCCCCTCCCATATCCAAATGGGAGGGGCGTTTTTATACGGTTGCCTGAAAATCGGAAAAGGTCACGTTCAACGCGTATTTGCTTACCGTGAAATCCTGTAAAGCGCCGTCCGCCTTGTTCAGCGTCAGTGTGAACACATCTCCGGCGGGGGTCATGCCGTTGTAGCTTACGGTCTGCCCCTGTACCGATACCGCGCAGCGCGCAGAATCGCGCACGGTTTCGAGCGCCGCGTACAATAGCTTCGCAAAGGAGGCGTCGGGCAGGAGCGTCGGCGGCGTCTCCAATTTCAGCCCTAAAAAACGGAAACTGCAAGCGTCGGCGGTCTCGGTGATTTCCAGCGTTTTGAGCGCTTCGGGGCTTTGGAGCGTCGTAACGGCCGTGCCGTTTTCGTCTATGGAGAAATCCGCGTCAAAGGACAGCGTACCCTGTTCGGCGTGCAGCTGCGCGGTGAAAGCCGTCGGAATCGTATAACGCGCCGCCTCGCCGTCCGACGTTTTTTGACATCCGCAGCAAAGGAGGAGCGCGCCTGCTGCCAGCGCACACAGAATGCGCCGCATGAAAAACCACCCTTTTATTCAAATCGGGAGAGCAACACCGGCAGCCTTTCCAGCATTTTGGTGGGCGTGACGGCGCATTGCGCATAGATTTTCGCCGCCTCGTCGCCCGCAAGCCCGTGGACGTACACCGCTGCAACCGTCGCTTCGAGCGGCGGCATGCCGATGCAAAGGAATCCGAGGATCATGCCTGCCAGCACATCGCCGCTGCCCGCAGTCGCCATACCGGCGTTGCCCGTGGTGTTGATGCAAAATGCCGCGCCGTCCGCTGAAATGACCGTACCCGCGCCCTTGAGCGCCACCACCGCGCCTGTTTTTTCGCACAGGGCTTTGCAGGCCGCCATTCTGTCCGCCTGCACTTCTTCGGTCGAACAGCTGAGCAGCCGCGCCGCTTCACCCGGGTGCGGCGTCAAAATTACGGGTGCGTTTGCTTCCCGTATCATATCTATGTCGTCGGTAAGGGCGTTTATGCCGTCCGCGTCTATAATCAGCGGCAATTTCGCCGCCCGCAATACGGATTTCACAACGGCGCGCGTGTCATAATCCAGTCCCAGCCCGCAGCCTACAAGGCATGCGGTGGCGTTTTGCATCGCGTCGAGGATTTTTTTCTCATTCTGCATGGAAACGCGTCCGAAGCGGTTGGCGGTCAGCGGCAGCAAAATCTTTTCGGGGACGCCCGCTGTGACCGCCGCATAGGCACATTCGGGAAACGCCAGCCGTACAAGCCCTGCGCCGCATTCCACACAGGCCGCCGACGCGAGCAACGCCGCGCCGGGCATTTCATAGCTGCCCGCCAGCAGCAGCGCTTTGCCAAACAGCCCTTTGTGCGCATCGGCGGGGCGTTTCGGAAGCAACGCGGCGACGTCGGCGTCGGTAGGGGCAAAACACGCTTCATACGGCCGATACAGCTCCTCGGGAATGCCGATGGACAGCACTTGGATTTCGCCTGCATACGGCTTCGCCGCGCCTGCCGCCAGCGACTTTTTCAGCGCCATGACCGAAAGCGTCAGATCCGCCGCAAAAGGCTCTGCGGGCAGTTCGTCGGAATCCGCCTGCATGCCGCTCGGCAGATCGATCGACACCTTGTACCCCGTACAGGCTTTGAGAAAGGCAAAAAGCCGCCGGAGCCTTTCGGGCAGTACACCCGAAAAGCCCGTACCGAAAATCGCGTCGATCAGAATATCCGCGCTTTTCAGCCGACTCTTCTGCCGTTCACTGTTCTCATCATAGTCGTCCGCAGGAATGCCAAGCTCCGAAATGCGCACAAACATTTCCCCGGCGTCCTCCGCCGCAGGCGCGCCCATGGTCAGCAACACGCGCACGTCGTAGCCGTTTTCAAACAGCTTGCGCGCGATCACAAAACCGTCGCCGCCGTTTTTTCCCTTGCCGCAAAGCACCGTGACGCTTCGCTTCTGCGTGCCGTCGAACCGCTGTCGGATGGCTTTTGCGCAGGCCGCGCCCGCGTTTTCCATCAATCGAAGATAGGTGATCCCGCTGTCGTTTGCGGCGGCCTCCACGGCCTTGATCTCTTGGGCGGAAAGTATACGAATCATCCTTACAGTCCTTTCGTATATGCGGTGACGGTCGCCGCCGCACAGGTCTTTGTATGGGTAATGCTTACGGCAAAATCAAGCCCCTTTTGTTCAGCCAGCGCCAGCGCCTGCCCGGACAACGCCAAATACGGCGCGCCGAGCACATCGTGCAGCAGCTCGACCTCAAACAGGGAAAATCCGCGAATGCCCGTTCCCAACGCCTTGGAAAAGGCTTCTTTGGCGGCGAACGCTCCCGCAAAATGCTCAGGATGCCCGCCGCGCGCGCGCAGTTCGGTCAGCTCCCTTTCGCCGAATACATGCTTTACGAACGCGGGACTTTCCAAAGACTTCGCTATGCGGTCAATCTCCACAAGGTCTATGCCGTTTTGAATCATAAAAAATCCCCCTTGCCGGAAGGCTTTTCTTTATTTTAGCACATAAACGCAAAGCGGGGAAGCAAAAAAGTGAAAAAACACTTGCAATGCCTGCGCAATATGATAAAATAAGATTTCAAAATGAAAAACGGATGGACAAGGGTAAACATATGGAATTGATTGTGAAAGAAAACGCGGAAGAGATCGGGCAGGCGGTAGGCGAGCTTTTTTGCAAAGCCATTGAAAAAAAGCCGAACATTGTTCTGGGGCTTGCGACGGGCGCGTCGCCGATTCCGACGTATCGGTACATAGCCCATGCGTGTGAAGCGGGGCGCATCAGCCTGCGGGATGTGCGGACGTACAATTTGGACGAATATGTCGATCTGCCGAGAAACGACAAAAACAGCTATTATACCTTTATGCACCGCGAATTGTTCGACCATACGGACATTCGCGAGGAAAATGTGCATTTCTTAAACGGCAACGCCCCCGATCCGCAGGCGGAATGCGCCGCATATGACCGTGCGCTCGAACACGCGCAGGTGGATCTTCAACTGCTGGGCGTCGGGCGCAACGGGCATATCGGGTTTAACGAGCCGTCGAATGTCTTCACCAAAGGCTCGTTCAAAGTGCAATTGACCGAAAGCACGCTGGAGGCCAATTCCAAATATTTTGACGAAAATCCCATGCCGCATTATGCGCTGACGATGGGGATCGGCTCGATCATGAAAGCCCGCAAGATCGTCATGATTGCCACGGGCGAAAAGAAAGCGGATGCCATGAAGGCCATGATTTGCGGCGAAGTCAGTCCGCTTTGCCCTGCGTCGATCCTGCAATTCCACCACAATGTGGTCGTGTATATGGATAAGGCCGCGGCGAAGTATGTATAAGCTGTCGAAAAACGCAAAAAACGGATGACTGCTTTTGCAATCATCCGTTTTCTTTTGGACTTATGGAACGCCGCAAAGCGAAGGAATTACGCTTTTTTGGCTTCTTCCTTGCTTTCTTCGGCCTTATCCGCTTTTTTCTTGTGGAACAGGAGCTTATCTACGGGGAAGTACAGGAAGAACTGGATCGCGCCGCAAATCGCGCCCGAGATCGCAACCGCCGTACTCTCGCCCATATATTTCATTAAGAACGTGATGAGCGTCGGAGAAAGCCATGCGGAGAAGCAGATCAGCGCAATGGTGAACACGATGTAGATCGGAAGCGTTACGGCAATGTTTGCGTCGGAGTTAAATGTTTTATCCCTGTTAATGAAGAAAGAAACGATCTGCGCGATCACATTGCTGATATTGGCCGCAAGAAAAATTCCGAGGCCAACCTCCGCCGTTGACTTGAAAAGACCCCAATCAAATGCCTGGAGCTTAAAAGCCTCTGTCATCGGGAGCTTGAGCAGTATCGGCAGGAAGGTTTGGATCACGAACGCGCCGAGACTTACGACAATGAACTTAATGAACTGCCAAAGCGTTTCTATGCCCTTTCCTTTTGAAGCGGCGGCCTTGTCGATGTCGTTTAATTTTGCCATATGTACAAAATCTCCTTTTTCCCATTTATCTAAACTATTATAGCACAGCGATTCTGAGCGACGCAAGGGCTAAAGTGAATAAGATTTGACTCTGTAATTTATGGATAATCTCTAAAAACGCCGCAGGCTGTCGCCCCCTTTGCAGAAGGCCCATCTCGTGCTTGCAAAAAGAGAGGTATTCCTGTATACTGGTAACGACAGGATCTTTTAAGGGAGTGTCGTTATGCAATACCGCGATTTTGGGAAAACGGGGGAACGGGTCTCAGCGTTGGGCTTTGGGTGTATGCGTCTGCCGACGCGGGACAATCTGACGCATTCCTTAGATGAGCCGGAGGCCGTCCGCATCATCCGCGAGGGGATAGACCGAGGCATCAATTATATCGATACAGCCTTTTTCTACCACGCGGGCAAAAGCGAATCGCTGGTGGGCAAGGCGCTTGGCGACGGCTACCGCGACAAGGTACTGCTGGCGACCAAATCGCCGTTCGGCGGCTTCAAATTCGGCTTTGAGTTTGACAAGGTGCTGGACACCCAGCTCAAACGGCTGAAAACCGATCACATCGATCTGTATTTGCTGCACGCGGCAAGTCTCAAATCCTGGAAGGAATCCGCGTTGAAATTTGATTTGCTCTCGAAAATGGAGAAAGCGCGCGCGGATGGCAAAATCCGCTATTTGGGATTTTCCTTTCACGACGATTACGACGCTTTTTTGACGATTTTGAACGGCTTTGACCAGTGGGACTTCTGCCAACTGCAATACAATTACGTCGATACCGATCATCAGGCGGGCACAAAGGGCTTGGAAACGGCTGCCAAACGGGGCTTGGGCGTGGTTATCATGGAACCTTTGCGCGGCGGCAAGCTCGCCGCGCCGACCGAGAATCTAAAGGCGGCTCTGCCGCAGGGAATGTCGCCCGTGCAGGCAGCTTTGGACTTCGTTTGGGATCGCCCCGAGGTCAGCGTTCTTTTGAGCGGTATGAGCAATGAACAGCAGGTGCTGGACAATATCCGTTATGCCGACGAGAGCCGCGTCGGCAAGCTGAGCGACGCGCAAAAGAAATGTTATCCGCTTGCAAAGACCGTGTTTGAAACGTCGGCGCGCGTTTCGTGTACGCACTGCGAATACTGTGTGCCGTGTCCCGCGGGCGTGGAGATCCCCGAAATTTTTGCGCAGTACAACAAAAGCGTGTCCGATCAAAAATCCGCCGAGCGCGCATATAAAAAAATCCGTGGAAACGCGCAAAAATGCGTTTCCTGCGGCAAATGTGAGAGCAAATGCCCGCAACAGCTGTCCATTCGCAAGCTGCTTAAAGAAGCGGATGCCTATTTTAAGGGATAAATACACCGAAATACAGCAACGGGGACGAAGCGTATCGCTTCGTCCCCGTCAGTCTGTCGATAAACTGTTTTGCGATAGCAAAATAACGAAAAGTTTTCGCCCGCCTTTTTCAAAAGGCGGCGGG
>CANRAU010000033.1 GCA_947628665.1 uncultured Clostridia bacterium | reverse complement strand
CTCGGTCGGTGCTTCTGCCTTCGGCAGAGGTGTCCACCGGACACCCGCATTCTCGCCTGTCGGCTCGGTCGGTGCTTCTGCCTTCGGCAGAGGTGTCCACCGGACACCCGCATTCTCGCCTGTCGGCTCGGTCGGTGCTTCTGCCTTCGGCAGAGGTGTCCACCGGACACCCGCATTCTCGCCTGGCGGCTCGGTCGGTGCTTCTGCCTTCGGCAGAGGTGTCCACCGGACACCCGCATTCTCGCCTGTCGGCTCGGTCGGTGCTTCTGCCTTCGGCAGAGGTGTCCACCGGACACCCGCATTCTCGCCTGGCGGCTCGGTCGGTGCTTCTGCCTTCGGCAGAGGTGTCCACCGGACACCCGCACCCCTCGCCGGGGGTTCCCCGTAGTCTTACGCCTTTTGTGCATATCGCCAAGTGACACATACTTTTTCTACACGCTGAATTGCCCGCCGAAAGGCGGGCAACTGTTTGTACATCCCTGTATGTCTTAATAGTAGCGCATCAGCGCTATGACCTTGCCGAGAATGATGACCTCTTTGACCAAAATCGGCTCGTAGGCGTCATTTTCGGGCTGTAGGCGGAAATGGCCTTTTTCTTTATAAAAGCGCTTGACGGTCGCTTCGTCCTCGATCATCGCGACCACGATCTCGCCGTTTTCTGCGGCGGGCGTTTTTTCCACGATCACCACGTCGCCGCTTAAAATCCCCGCGCCGACCATGCTGTCGCCGCGCACGCGCAGCGCAAACAGCGGTTTGTCTTTGGAGATCGGGCCGTTGTAGGGCAGGTATCCCTCGATTTGCTCCACGGCCAAAATCGGCATACCTGCCGTGACCGTGCCAAGCAGCGGGACGTTGGTGACGTTGTCCGCTTCCCCCAGCACCCGAATCGAGCGTTTGAGCATCGGATCGCGCTCAATATAGCCCGCTTCCTCCAGCGCGTCCAGATTCGCCTGCACAGACGAAGTGGACTTGAGACCCACCGCCGCGCCGATCTCCCGCACCGAGGGCGGGATGCCGCATTGGCTGCGCTCCATTAAATACTCATAAATTTTTCTCTGCGTTTTGTTGATGGACTTCATAGGCACATCCCCCGAAACGTCAAACAAATCATCGACAGTTGTTTTCTCTATCATAGCACAAATGTTCTAAAAATGCAAACATTTGTTTGAATTTTTCCGAAAAATTCGAGAAAAAAGCAAAAAGTTATAAAATTTTTCAGAATTTGCGCTTTTTTGTGTTTTGTTCATAATTTGTTCACAATTAGCTGTTATAGTAATTTTGTACTTAACAGGCGGGTGCCGCAACCTGCCGACTTAGTACATACCCCCTCCTCAAGCAACCCCTCAATTAGGAAACCCTCGGTGCCGCAACCGAGGGTTTTCCTATTTCCCGAAAAACCATACAAAGCGTGCAAAACCCATCCCGCACCCATCCTGCCCCGGATTGCAATTTGCAAGTTTTCAAAATCGGTGAATCAAAGTTCACCGATTTTTTGTTTTTGAGGGAGCAAAGAAGCGCGTGGACAGGGCTTTCTGTCGATTTATACAAAAATTCCATTTTAAGAAAAATGAAATTTTCACTCCGCGTTCTTGCATTTTGCGCTTTATTGCAGTAGAATAATAAAGCAATCTATAAAATAGGTACATATTTGTTTGTGCCGAGAAAGGGAGAAAACAATGAGTTACGTAAACGATGTACTGGAGCGCACCGCGACGCGCTACAATTACCAGCCCGAATTTTGCCAAGCGCTGACCGAGGTGCTGCATTCTATCGCACCCGCCGTGGAGAGCAACCCGCAATATGAAAAGGCCGCGCTTTTGGAGCGTCTGGTCGCGCCCGAAAAGGCGACCGTGTTCCGCGTGCCGTGGGTCGATGACAACGGCAAGGTGCAGGTCAACCGCGGTTACCGCGTGCAGTTCAACAGCGCGATCGGCCCGTACAAGGGCGGCCTTCGCTTCCATCCTTCGGTCAACATGAGCATCATCAAGTTTTTGGGCTTTGAGCAGATTTTCAAAAACTCCCTGACCGGCCTGCCCATCGGCGGCGGTAAAGGCGGCGCAGACTTCGACCCCAAGGGCAAGAGCGACAACGAGGTCATGCGTTTCTGCCAGGGCTTCATGACCGAGCTTTACAAGGTCATCGGCCCGAACTCCGACGTGCCTGCGGGCGACATCGGCGTCGGCGGCAGAGAGATCGGCTATCTGTTTGGGCAATACAAGAAGATCACAGGCCGCCACGAGGGCGTCCTGACGGGCAAGGGCCTTTCCTACGGCGGTTCGCTTGCGCGCACGGAAGCGACGGGCTACGGCCTTGTGTATCTGACCGAAGAAATGCTTCGGCAGCACGGCAATTCCCTCGAGGGCAAAACCGTTGCGGTCTCCGGTTCGGGCAATGTGGCGATCTATGCGATCGAAAAGGCGCAGAAGCTCGGTGCGAAGGTCGTGACCGCAAGCGATTCTTCGGGCTATGTTTATGACGCGGAAGGCATTGATTTGGAGATCCTCAAAAAGGTCAAGGAGCAGGAGCGCGCAAGGATCAGCAAATACGCAGAGTATAAGCCCACGGCGACCTTTGTACCCGGCAAGCGGGTATGGGAAGTTCCCTGCACGGTGGCGCTTCCCTGCGCAACGCAGAACGAGTTGAATTTGGAGGACGCCAAAACGCTGGTCAAGAACGGCTGTATCGCCGTGGCGGAGGGTGCGAATATGCCCTCGACCATTGAAGCTACGGATTACTTCCTGGCAAACAAAGTGCTGTTTGCCCCCGGCAAGGCGGCGAACGCGGGCGGCGTCGCGACCTCCGCGCTCGAAATGAGCCAGAACAGCGCGCGCATCGTCTGGACCTTTGAACAGGTCGATGAAAAGCTGAAGGATATTATGGAGAACATTTACTATCATATGTCCACCGCGGCCGAGACCTATCATCAAAAGGATAACTTCGTGGTCGGCGCAAATATCGCGGGCTTCCTGAAGGTTGCCGACGCCATGATGGCGCAGGGCATTGTGTAAGCGCCTGCACCGAATTTTGCCGGTCTTAGCAGATTTTTCAGTTTCGCTGAACCGATGATTTTTACGAACCGGGTCTTGCCGACTTCTGCGGCAAGGCTCGGTTTTTACGGCCTTTCGCAGAATTGTACGATTTCCGGGGAAAAATAAAGCCCGCGAAAAGCCAAATATCCAAGCTTTTCGCGGGCTTTATGGAGCTGCTAACCAGATTTGAACTGGTGACCTCGTCCTTACCAAGGACGCGCTCTACCGTCTGAGCCATAGCAGCACGCACTTTTCCGGCGCAAAAGTTATTATAGCAATCGATTGGAGACTTGTCAATCCTTTTTTTCGATTCCCGTCGTTTTTCGACCGTCCGAGCCGTTTGGCGGGGGAGATCGAGTAGAACCATCTGCGCATTTCAGGGCAATCGCGCGCGGCTGCCGCCGAAATGTGCGGAAAAAGCACAGAATTTTCAGGCTTTCGCATAGCGTTTGGGCTTTAGGGGCATACTGTAGACGGTGATCGTATGGAAGTTCTGAAAGTTGCCGGTACGGCGGTGGCCTCTGTGATCGCTTTGTTTTTCCTGACCAAGCTCATGGGGCAAAAGCAAATTTCGCAGTTGAATTTGTTCGACTATATCAACGGCATTACCATCGGTTCTATCGCTGCGGAAATGGCGACCTCGCTTGAACACGATTTATGGCTGCCGCTGACGGCGATGGTCGTATATACGCTGTTTTCCCTTCTGCTTTCGCTTCTGGAGCGAAAATCCTTGGCTTTTAACAAATTTTTCGTCGGCAATCCCAATGTGCTGCTGGAGGACGGCGTGCTGTATCAGAAAAATCTGCAAAAGGCGCATTTGAGCATTACGGAATTTTTGAGCCAGTGCCGCGTGAACGGGTATTTTGACCTTTCCGCATTGCAGACCGCCATTTTAGAGCCGAACGGCAGCATCAGTTTTCTGCCCAAATCGGGGGAACGCCCCGCGACGCCCTCGGACTTGCAGTTGGCGACCGAACAGGCGCAGCTTTTGCCGAATGTGATCGTGGACGGCAAAATTCTTTACAGCAATCTGCGCGCGTTGGGGCTGGATGAAATTTGGCTGCTCGATACTTTGCAGGCGCAGGGGATTCGCTGTGCCGCCGACGTGCTGTTGGCTGTGGTCAACGACAAAAAAGAGCTTTCGGCGTACCGCAAAAAGCCGGCCGAAAACCACGAAGAGCCGTTCGTTTAAATATGCACCGACAGAACGCCGTTCTTGTAAGATTTTGCGGGAAAATCGCTTGCAACGCTCGCCCAAAAAGTGTATAATATATGTGTATAATTGTGGTTATATACGTTGTTTTAGCGCAAAAAAAGCAAACAGCCGTTTTTTTGGATCGGAACAGGCTTGCAAACGGACGCCCGAACAGCGGCGGAAGCGGAGAAATCAGCGCTCCCGAGCCGCGAAGGCAGACTTGCGCATCGAACCTTGGGAACAGCGGGCGCGCTCGGTCTGCTGACGGTTAGGAGGAATACCATGGGCGGAGATTTACATTGCCATACCAAGCTTTCGGATGGCTCATTGGGAATTGAAGATTTGATCACGCTTGCAAAAAAACGCGGCGTGGAGACCATTGCGATCACGGATCATGATTGTTTGGCGGGGACGGTGCGCGGCAAGATCATTGGCGATCGGTTCGGCGTGCAGGTGATCCCGGGCGTGGAGCTGTCCTCGACCGACGCGCAGACCGGGAAAACCGTACATCTGCTGTGCTATTTAAGCGAATTCCCCGACCGTCTGGAGGGGCTTTGCCACCGAAATTCGCTTGCCCGCAAGAAAGCGGCGCATTATATGATGCTGCAAATCACGAAGCGGTATCCCGTGACAACGGAGCTAATCGTGAAATGCGCGACCGGCTCGACCAATATCTATAAGCAGCACATCATGCAGGCTTTAATGGAATGCGGCTTTACCCGGGAAATCTACGGGGAACTGTATCATAAATTATTTGACAAATCCGAACCGGGCAACATTTTGGTAACGCCGAAATACCCGGATACGGTCGAAGTCCTTACCGCCATTCATGACGCGGGCGGTATCGCGGTGCTGGCGCATCCGTTTCAACTGGATTCGCTCGACGCCCTGCCGCGCCTTTTGGAAAACGGCTTGGACGGGATAGAGGTTTGGCATCCGTCGGCGGATGAACAGCAGCAGGCGGAGCTGAAAAAGCTGGCGGTCAAAAATAAGCTCCTGATGACGGGCGGGACGGACTTTCACGGGATGTATAATTCGACGACGGTCAGCATAGGGGACGTCGCCGCACCCGACGACGCAGTCGCCAAGCTGCTTGGCTATAAGGCGAAGCAAAAGCGTCTTGCCAAAAAAACGCAAAAGGTAAGCGAGGCGCAAAAGGATGCAGGTTGACTGCGGGAAAGGACAGACGATGGAAGACAGCGATATTAAAATTTTCGGGAAAGAGCAGGCGCAAAGCTGTGACGACGAGCTGCGTTTGATCTCGCTCATGGAAGAGGAGCGCGCCAACGGCAATATCGATAAGGCTGCGCGCTTGGGCGATTATCTTGCGGAGATTTTTTTGGATGAGGATGGGCTGCTGCAGCGGCTGGAATCCGTGGTCGGCGAGCTCGATTATCCGCAGAACATCCTGTTCCAAATCAAGATCCTCCTGTTCTTCGCTGCGGAATATACCATCAACCGCACCTTGCCGAATACCGTGCTCAAAAGCACGGCGATCAATGCGCTTTACGGCAATATCAAGGACGGGGACGGCGCATTTTACGCCGAATTTTCCGACGGGGCGGAGTACAGCTTTTATTATCTGGCGATGCGCAAGGAAAGCGCGAGCGTGATCGCGGAGATCGGCAAAGCGTTTGCCATGCTCTGCGGCAAGGAAAACGAGAAAAATTTCATCGAACTCGGCAAGAACCTGTTTAACCTCACCGTAGAGGAAGTCGAGCATATCATCGATATTTTTGCGTTTACAGGCGTATAAACCGGTGACCCTGTCAGGCGTTGACCAAAAGCTATTGAAAACAACAAACCGCCCTGCATGGATTATTCCATGCAGGGCGGTTCAGAGTGTAGAAAAAGTATGTGTCGCTTGGCAATATGCACAAAAGGAGTAAGATTATGGGGAACCCCCGGCGAGGGTTCCCCACCGAAAAACAGTCCACTGG
>CANRAU010000032.1 GCA_947628665.1 uncultured Clostridia bacterium | reverse complement strand
ATTCTCGCCTGTCGGCTCGGTCGGTGCTTTTGCGTCGTTGACGCAAAGGTCGCCCCCGGCGACCCGCACCCCTCGCCGGGGGTTCCCCATAATCTTACGCCTTTTGTGCATATTGCCAAGTGACACATACTTTTTCTATACGCAGAACCCCTCCGATCTTGTATCGAAGGGGTTCTGCGTATAGAAGAGGGGGAAAACAGAAGTTTTATGTAAACCTGTTTGAAAAAACAGGAGATGGTCATGAGTAAGACGAAAGGCTTCGCCTTACGCGGCCGAGGCAATCAACTGAATGCCCTTTAAAATGGAACTCCACGAGAATTTGGACTGCGCGATCTCGTTGATCAGCATACGTCTGTAGAGCTCTTCGCAACGGTTGTACAGCATTTCTTTCACTCCTCTCTGTTGGATTGCGCCTATAGATTAGCACTGCATATCGGATTTGTCAAGTGTTTTTTCACAAATAATTATAAAAATTTTTGTAAATAATAACGACTAAAAAAGAGGGAAAAACGCTAAAAAGCCATTTTTACGGCTAAATTTCCGAAAAATCGCCTATTTTACGCTTTAAAGGTGAATTTTGATTCACAAAAATAAATTTTATTTTTCGTCGTTTTGACGACTTTTGCAGAACTGCGCACACAGCAGCGCGCTGCCGGCCGCGAGCCGTGTGGGGTCGACCATCCGATCCCAAAGCCTATCCTGTGCGTGCAGCGCCTGTGTGCCTTCATAAATTGAAAAGGCGGCCTCCTCCAAAAGGGCATCCGCCGCTTCGGCATTGAAACGCAGCTCGGCGCGAACTGTATGCAGACCCGCTAAATCGACAAATCGACCGACAGGCAGGACGGCGGAAGGGCGGAAAGGCAGAGTGTGCGCGGCGTTTTCGGTGAAAAAAGCATAGGAGAGTGCGGGAATGACCAGATGTTCCGGACGGTCATCCAGCCCGCAGCGATAGATTTGCACGTCATAGCCGCATTCTAAGCAGGCGGCGGCAAGTCCCTTCAAAAATGTGGCCGCCGTGCCGCCGAACCAATCTTTGATAAGGACGGTGCGAAGCCTTGCGGCGGCAAAGGGTGCGTAAGTGGTATATACGCCCCACGCGGTCAGGGCGCTGCAGCGGGCGGTTCGCGTGACGACGCCGCGTTTTGCGGGGAGGGAACGCGCACTTTGGTCGGCGTTTCGCTTTAAAAATCGAAAAATATCCTGCAGCATTTTTGCTTTGCTGACATAGGGCGCAAGCAGCTTTTCGCTGTCCTGCTTAAACACACACGCGGATGCCAAAAGCCGATGGGCCTGTGCGAAGGCCGCCGCTTCCGATGCTTTTAAATCGGCAAGCTCTTCGGAAATGCGCTGTACCTGCTCCGTGACGCAAAAATCCTCGGTCGATAAAGCCATCCGAACGCGCTTTGCATAACGGTCGGCGATTTCGGCAAAATAGTTGCTGTCAAGTGCAATGCGCGAGAGCGTGGGCAAAAATACGGCGACTGTGCGGTCGGCGTCGTGCATATGCAGCACGCGCAAAAAAGGAATGCGGAGCTTTTTAAGCACCGCGCAAAGATCCGCAAACAGGCTGTTTTTCAACTGCGCGGCCTCGCCCTCCAACAGGTAAAAATCCAAACGCTCGGCTTGTGGGAAGCAGGCGCGAAAGGCAGAAAGTGTTTTGGAACAAAAACAGACTTCCAAAATCTTCACCCCCAATGCATTATATTGCGCCGCGCGCTTCGGGGATACAGGCAAGCGTCCGTCAAAATGCCCCTCGACAGGAGATTTTTCCCTTCCAAGTGACCTGTTCGGATTCGACTGCGGCGAGAGACTCGGTGTTTAATTTCTTTTGACTTTTTAAAAAGTACAGATTCAGACGTAGTTCCGCAAGATTCTGTAGAGCGGTGTGATTTTGCCACCGAGTAGATTGGAAGCAAAATCAGGATTTGGTGCGCCTAAAGAATTGGCCGCAAATGGCTTGCTCGTAGGCTTCGCGCGGCCAAAAACGTTTTTGGCCGCGCGGGCGTCGGCCGTCGTTTCCTTGGGCTCGAAGGTACAGCCGCCCGCAGCGATGATCGGGACGAATTTTTTTAGGGTCGTTTCGCTCCACGCCATGGGGCGTGTGCTAAGCCTCGACGAGAGCTTGTGACTAACGTGCGGCTCTGTAGCGCCGCCGTTAAAAGCTTCGCTGTCCCGACTGTACACGCTGATCGCGTCCATGTTAGCTCGCAAGTATTCCGTGTTTTTCCAAATATTTTCAGCGTGATCGGTGTATCTATACAGCATATCTTGCTGCACCTCGCTGAATGCCTGTTCGTCGCCATTGTAGAGCGCCTTGCGCAGCTGGCGTTGATACATTCTTCCATCTTCGGCGGAAATACCGCTCACGGATTGTTTTAACGCTTTGTTTGCATGGTATCTATCCAAGACGAAAGTGCAGCCGGAGAACCATTCCGCGCCTGTCTTAATCCATGCAGCTCCATCGCCATGCAGATACACTTTCGTTTTAGATAGATCGTATCGCCGTTCTGTCTCTTCGAGGGCTTGTTCCCATAGCGCTTCGGGATTTTTTCCATATTCAGCGATGTGGAATACGTTTCTGCAAGAGCCGCGACCATTCGCACGGTCTATACCTTCGTATACGCTGATCAGCGGTACGTTTTTGCTTTTTCCGTTTTGTAGCTTAATGTGATCCTCGTCCGCGTCGATGTGGAGGACGGGGACGCTCTTTTTTTGGACACAGGCGGTTCTTGGCTCGGCCTCTCTAATCTTGTGTAAGACAGTGGCGCGGCTCACGCGCCCACCGGTGATTGCCATTGCTGCAGCGTGATACGAGTTCTTCGTAGATTCGCTCACGAGTGCTTCACACACATTGTTGCTGATCCGCTGGCGGCTTTCCACGCCGATCAGCTGATCGACCGGATAAACATACGCACCTGATGCGTCCCGATATGATGTTCTATGATACGAAACGCTGCCAAGCATTGTGAGCAGGCAGCGTTTTTGATTTCTTTGTTGTGATTTTAACCCTAACTGCTTGCGCAGGGCTTTGTCGTTGAATATTTCTCGATCTTTTTCCTCATATAATGCCCCTAAGATGTTTTCCGCCGTTTCTAATAGCGCGGGGGCGATCTGCCGCTCGGCGGCGTCGATGCTGATGTTTTCAGCATTACAAAAATGAATTAGTTTTTGCCTTAACTTTTCCAATTCTCTATCGATCATCCCAATCACAAGAATATCCCCTTAACAATTTGAGCTTTGCTCCGTTGTGATTTTGTTCCCCCCATCGTGATCCCCGTTCCTCGCGGCGAGCAACGCTCATCACGCTCCTCGTTCACCCAACGCAAATGCGCTTAACCTACTTAGTTCGCGGTTTCTTCCTGCTCTCGGTTGGCTCATGTCATCGCACAACTTTTTCGCCGCTTTCGCGGTTTATTCGTTCCGAGCGTCGTATCATGAGTTACGGCACGGCCGTCACCGTACCTAACGCGATGGGATTCAATTTTCAAGGTGCGAAATATGTTGATGTGGTTGGTAGCCAAGGAGTGCCTCGCCATCGGTTTTTATGGCGACGACATGAGCTTCCGCCCACATCACCTATATTTTACCATGTGTAACAGGGTGCTGCAATTGTGCGATTGATTTTTTTTTAGAAAATCGCACTATCAATCGGAATTGCTTGGCTTTGTAGCGCCATATAGTAGCTCTTTCGGATCGCAACCGAGCGCGTCAGCGAGGGAAAATAGACTTTTGGCGGTTAGATTTTCGATCTTGATTTCTCCGCGTTCAAGTTTTTGAATTTGGCTGATGTTTACCCCTGCTGCTTTAGCGAGCGTTGGTTGATCTAATCCTGCCGCCATACGTGCCCACGTAAAGTTGTTTATTTCACGATTGTGGCAGTCGCGCCCACAATTCACAAGATCGCAAAGTGTGCAGTTCCCGTCCTTGCGTATGCAGTCTCCGTATCTCCGTCTCACGCTTCCACCCCTTCAGGCAAAGGAGAAAACTCCCAAATATCGCCGCCATCTATCCATTCGCCGTCCTCGTCATATTCGTTTTCCTGAACGAAGTATTCCGTGACCATATACAGATCGCCGGCTATATCTATTTCCGATTTATACGCTTTGAGAGCATTAAGAGCCTCATCCTTACTATCAAAAGATTTGACGATTTCGTCAAAAATATCGTTGCCCTCAAGCGTGCAGCCCTCGCCGATTTTGTTACGGTTTTTGTAACCTCTAATTTCTCTTGTGGCTTTTTTGATTTCATATTTTGTCATTTTTGTCATCCTTTCTTTTCGGGGTATCACCCCTCTTGATTACATTTACATTATACACCAATTTTGGATTTTTGTAAATACTTTTTTATAAATTTTTGGAAATAAAAAAAGCCCCCCCGCAGAGCCGAAGCCCTGCGGGGGATTGTCGCGTTCAAGGTCGTTAACACAGCATCAGTTTAGGCAGCGTGCAAGCATGAGGTGTCACAATCTCTTGGTACAAAAGAGAATTCTCCAGTCTGGCTGGTTCAGTGAATAGAATCTCATCCTCACCAGCTCTATTCAGTGCTTGGTTTGTCCAAATCGTTGTACTCCACCCATAGTCCGGCATGGGATGATGGCTGCTGAACCAAAAATTTCCTTTCACAAAATTCATTCGGAAGGACAAGCCGCAGACTGGCTTTTCGGGCGTTAAAGCAACCAGCATGGGAAAAACCAGCTGTAATTGTTCGTCAGGTATGCCAAAATGCAAGCATAGAAGCATAGGATCATTTGCGGGGAGCGTTTTTAAATCCACAAAATATGGATAGCCGATTTTGCTTTTCTCTTTCCCGCGTTTCCTACTGATTGTTACATAACCCTTGTTCGGATAGCGGTGGTCGAGCTGTATGTCGGGCATTTCCTGCACACCCAGCGAAAAGCTGAATTTCAGATTATTCTGCTCTTGATATGGAAAATAGCAACCAAAATCAAAGAGAATGCAGCCTTTTCCTGCCTTTATTTCCTTTTCAAGTTCACTTGTAATTCTTTTACCGTTCATATTTTTTCCTCCCATAGTTTACGAAAAGATTGCCGCCCGTTCTCTTGGCCGCCAACTCGCCGTATTCCTGGTTGAGCTCAATTCCGATGAATGCGCGGCCGTTCTCTTTGGCAACCTTACCCGTCGTGCCGCTGCCGAAGAATGGGTCAAGGATCACGCCGCCCTCTCTGCATCCGGCTAGCACGCACGGTTCGACGAGCTTTTCGGGAAATGTCGCAAAGTGTGCGCCTTTGAATCCTCGCGTTGAAACAGACCATACGTCGCGCTTATTCCTGCGCAGCGTAGGTATATAAATATTCCCGCTTTTGGTCCTGAATTCCTCGTTTTTATTTTCTCCATATTTTTTGCCACCAAAGCGTGGGAGCGCCGCTTTCATAGTTCCATTGCTCTTTCCGGGTTGTCGATTAGATCCTTTTTGCAGTTCGATATTCTGTGAATAACGCCTTATGCTGCTTTCTGCAATCGGCTCGCTGATTGCTTCGGCATCAAAAAAGTAACGCTTGGATTTAGAGAGCAAGAAAACATACTCATGACTTTTTGTGCAGCGATCTTTTACGCTTTCCGGCATACAGTTCGGCTTGTACCATATGATGTCTTGCCGAAGAAACCAACCGTCTGCTCGGAGGGCAAAGGCAAGCATCCACGGAATTCCAATCAGGTCTTTGGGCTTGATTCCGTCCCACGCTTTTGGCACACTTGCTGTGGCGTCGGATGCGGAATAAAGATACGTCTGTTTGCACTTTTTGCGTTCTTCTGTAGGCATATTCCATGCGCCCTTGCCGCTGCCGGCATAGCTGTCCGCAATATTCAGCCACAGCGTTCCGTCCGGCTTAAGGACGCGGCGCACCTCTCTGAAAACCTCGACCATCTTCTCTATGTATTCCTGCGGAGAGCTTTCAAGGCCGATTTGACCAGCCACCTCATAGTCGCGCAAGCCATAATACGGCGGGGAAGTGATGCAGCAGTCGATTGTGTTGTCCGAAAGTCCTTTGAGCGCTTCCAAAGCGTCGGCGATGATAATTATATTCTCCTGTGGCATTGTTTTCATCTCCTTCCTGTATTTAATACGTTCCATATCCCACTATATCGGGCGATGACGCGGTATAATGATTGCGGCGGCACACGTTCGATGCGTCGCCTTCGATCACACATATGTCGCTGCCACTAACCGATTCCACGATTCCTGCGGCGTCAACCCAACCGTCGCGACTTTCAGTTAAGCCCACCCGATCAAACAGTACAATATCACCGGGCCGCGGTGTGTAAAGCAATGGCAGACGGAAGCGACCGTGCAGGACAAGGAATTTTTGAAAGTCGGGCGTCCACCACTCGTCGGGGAGCTTCCCTGCGGCGACGTACCCGCATTCGCGCGCACAATAAGAGACGAAGCACGTCGACCAATCGGTGCGAACCTCGTAGCCGATGCCGAAACGGGATAGATACTCCACGCCGCCGACATTGCCGAGCTGCGAACGTGCCACCTTCAAAATGGCTGCGCGATCTGCAGGAGCATCGGCGGCAAGCAAGGCATCCCACTGATCTGCTGTACTGGAATCCAACAGCGCGGCAAGCATTGCCCGCTGATCGGCGGAAAAGCCGTACAAATCGGCAGCTTGTGCTGCGGTTTTCGCGGCCGTCTTTATGCACAGAATCGGTTTTTGCACCACTTGGTCGTACTGCACCCACGTACCGAGCGTACCGTCATATCTGCTTAAGTGTTCCACGACAGCGCGCGTCTCTGTGTACGAGGACAGCGAACACATGTCCCAATAGATCGATTTCAGGACGCGCTCTTTTACATCGGTCATGGTGGCCACTTCATCGGGATTTGTGGGATCGGTCGTCACCTTCACAGCGTAGATTGCAAGAACGTCTCGCATATCGGGCGGCGCACCCTCGGAGAGCGCCCATTCGGGATTTCCGGCGCGCTGCAAAATATCCTGTTCTTTGGTGCAATATTCGTCGATGATTTCGTCCGTAACCAATCGGATCGACGCGCGGTCGGAGGGATTTGCAAAAATGGAAAAGGCAGATCCGCAAGTGGCCACGAGAACCACGACGAGAACGAGCGCCACCACAGCAACCCAGCCGCCCGCAGCGACAGCGCCAATCAGAGAGCCTGTCGTCTGCACCGTAGCCTTGACGGCGGCAATGGCGGCCTTGATTGACCGTACCGTCGCTCTTGCGGACACGGCCGCCGCATCTTTAACAGCAATTGCGGAACGTCTTGCCGCCGCAGCTGTGGCTTGGGATGCAACGCCTGTCGTCTTCACAGTCTGTGCCGTCGCTTTCAAGGCGGCGCGGGCAGACTGGAAAGACAGCTTAATATTGGTCGCACCCGTCTTGGTTATATTTACAGTGCTTTTGGCGGTCGGCTTAAATGTCTTTACGGCATTTTTTGCCTTTTTTGTGGCCAATCTTGCTTCCCGCACCGTGCGGATCGGGCGCAGAACCTTTTTCAAGGTATGTTTTCCACCCGCGCCGACTACGCGCTGTACAGACAGCGCCACCACGTCCGCAGGAGCGCCCTCGGCGTTGTCGGTGTGCGTCTGTGCAGCGAGCGCGTCTGCTGCCGAGGCGGCAATAGCTGCACCTTTCGCGGTTCGGGCAAGTGTGTTGTGCCCCGTCTTTTTAAGGACTTTCGCTGCCGTTCCGGCAACCGCCTTTGGTGGCGCGGACAGCATACCCACGGCTGCGGTCGCCGCCTGTCCTTCGTTTTCACTCGACGCAGATTGCGCCGCAAAAGCTCTGGCCTCGGCGGCGAGCGTGCTTTTGGCTGCCTTGATCGATACCGACGCTGCGGTCTTCAACGTCGGTTTAAAAGTCTTGATGTGCGGTTCGGGCTGTTCGGCGGCGATATTTTCAGCGCGCAGCGCCGCAGGTTGCGCAGGCGTCGCGGACTGCTCCGCTTGCGGGGTTGCCGCACCCGTGCGCGCGCTTTTTGGTGCTTGGTTTGGCTCGGACACATCGGAATGCCCGAGAGCCGCGACGCTTTCGGTACGTACTACTGCCGCAGATTGCAAAGGTGGCGTGGACTGCTCCGAAAGCGGGGCTGCCGCGCCTATGCGCGAAGATTCTGCGGATTTGATCGGCTCGGACGGCGCGGGCTGCAGCTGTGCAGCCTTGATATTATCAGACTGCGCCGATTCCGACCGTGAGGGAGCAGTCTTTATAGCTTCGGCGGTGCGTTGATCCGCGTAATGATCAATCGCACCACTGGCGGACTTGACCTCTTTAGGAAAGGGCGTGATTTTATGCTCTGCCATGGTGTTTCCTCCTTGTGAAGATATAAAAAAGCAGCCGATCCACGGCTGCTGATTTTCCAAACAAAACGGGGTAGGCGCACATTTTGGCTGCCTATCCCGACGCTTTTTTAAGCCCTACTTAACGGCAAGGGATTTCCGCTTTTTGAAGGTCTGCCTTTCGGCGCAGACTTTCCGCTTTTTTGCATTCCGACTTGGTTTACGGCTCGGATTCTCCGCTTTTGGTAAGTATACACGATTGCGCGAAAAAAACAAGTGTTTTTGTTAAGCAGGGGGGACGCCGTAAAAGCGTCCCCTGCAGATTTACATCAGGTCTAAGCGTCGTAGATCGCCTCGTTGGGTTTCGTCGTGAGAAGTCTATAGATTTTCGATTTGGATGGAATATCATTCTCAAACGGCACGATCTCGCCGCCGAATTTGAGAAGTCCCGAACCCTCCTTGGCGTCTTTTAGGTAGCCACGCAGGACGGGCGAAATATCGAGCATTTCCGAGAGCTGCGCCGCATCCAATGCGGATTGGTTCAGCATCACGACCAGCTCGGACGTGTTAATGATCGCGCGGCCGTTCTCACTGCGCAGAAGATCTTCGACGTTCTGCGTAATGCCGGAATAGTCGCAGTCGTACTTCCGGCCGCGCTTCCACATTTGGAAGAAGAAATCCGAGGTGAAGCGCTTGTCGAGCATGAGATAAAATTCGTCGTTGATCACCGACGTCGTGATGCCCGTCGCACGGGAACGGATCATGCGCTGCTGAATATGATCGAACAGCACGAGCATACCGAGGCTCATTAGAGAGCGACCAAGCTGGTGGATGTCGAAGCAAATTACGCGGCTGTTCAGGTTGATATTCGTCTGCTTGGCGAACGTGGAAAGGCGTCCCGTCGCGTAAGCCTCCAATGCAAGGGCAAGTTCTCCGGCGTCGCCGTCGTCCTGCGCTCGCAGGCGGTTATAAAAATCGACGAGCGTGGGAGCTTCGCCCACGCATCCGCGCCGCACATACTCGCCCAGCACATCCTGCGTACAGCGAGCTATGATACTCTTTTGCTGCGCCGTGAGCTGTGTGGGTGACATGAGTTGTTCACACAACGACTGCAAAAATTCGGTTTTGGCGACAATCGGATCGTCGTCCGCTTGATAGCCGGACGAGACCTCCATTGCATTGATATGCGTCTGCGCTGTCGCAGATAGGTACACGACTTCGCCGCCGAGGGCTTTTACCAGCGGTGCGTACTCGCG
>CANRAU010000031.1 GCA_947628665.1 uncultured Clostridia bacterium | reverse complement strand
ACCCTCGCCGGGGGTTCCCCATAGTCTTACGCCTTTTGTGCATATTGCCAAGTGACACATACTTTTTCTACACGCTGTGGCGAAAGCCAAGCCTTCGCCGCATTTTCTTACAGCAGTTCTCTCCCCATCAAAACGCCCATGACGCTCGACATCATCAAGCCGTGCGTCCAGCCGCTGGAATCGCCCAAGCAATGCAGCCCCTTGATGTTGGTGTTGAATTTCTCATCCATTTTGACACGGTTGGAATAAAATTTGATCTCAGGCCCGTAGAGCAGCGTTTCCTCGCTCGCGAAGCCCGGCACGACCTTATCGACCGCCTCGATGAATTTAATGATGTTCATCATGGTGCGGTACGGCATGGCTGCAGTCAGATCTCCCGCCACCGCGTCGGGCAGCGTCGGACGGACGTTGCTGCGCGCAAGCTCCTGCGGCCAGGTGCGCTTACCCGCCAAAATATCGCCGTATCGCTGCACCAAAATATGCCCATCCGCCAGCATATTGACCAATTCCCCAACCTTTTTTGCATAGGGGATGGGTTCGTCAAACGGCGCGCGGAAATTGTGGCTGCACAAAATCGCCAAATTGGTGTTGTCGCTCTTGGTGTGCTTGTAGCTGTGGCCGTTGACCACCGCCAGGGAATTGTTGTCGTAATTCTCCTGACTGACAAAGCCGCCGGGGTTTTGGCAGAAGGTGCGCACCTTGTTGGCAAACGGCTCGGGATAGCCGATGAGCTTGGACTCGTACAACGCCTCGTTGACAGCGTCCATGACCTCGTTGCGCACCTCGACGCGCACGCCGATGTCCACCGTGCCGGGCAGATGCTCGATCCCGTGCCTGCGGCACATTTCCTCGAGCCAATCCGCGCCCTTGCGCCCCGTGGCGATCACGACCGTGTCGGCAAGCTCTTCGCGCACCGCTTCCTCGCCGCATTTCCTTACGACTGCGCCCCGCATCGCGTCGTTCTCCAAAAGCAGATCGATGCATTCCGTTTGAAAATGGATGGTCACGCCGTGGTCGAGCAAGTACCGCTCGATCTTGCCGTAAAGCTGCTGCGCCATTTCCGTGCCGAGGTGGCGAATGGGACAATCCACGAGCTTCAGCCCCGCCTGAATGGCACGCAGACGAATGCGCTTGACTTCCTCGGGGTGTCCCAAGCCCTCGACGTGCGTATCCGCGCCGAAATCGAGATAGATTTTGTCGGTGTATTCGATCATTTGCTGTGCAAAATCCGCGCCGATCAAATCGGGCAGATTGCCGCCGACCTCATAGCAAAGCGACAGCTTCCCGTCCGAGAATGCACCCGCGCCCGAAAAGCCCGTGGTGATGTTGCAGTCGGGCTTGCAGTTCACACAGCGCCCCGTCTGCGCCTTGGGGCAATGCCGCTTTTCCACGGGCAGCCCCTTTTCCACGATCGTGATGGATTTTTTCGAGCCGTTTTTCAGCATCTCCAAAGCCGTGAAAATGCCCGAAGGCCCTGCGCCGATAATCAGAACATCCTGCTTCATAACACACGCATCCTTTTGTCAGACATAAAAAAACCGCAAACGGAGTGTTCCCCGTTTCACGGCAGTCATTGATTCCGCATAAGAAAAAATATACTGCATATTATTTTAGCATATGCGCACAGTTTTGTCAAACCGAGGCGTCCACAGGGACTTCGGCATTTCATAGCAAAAAAACGCCGAGAAAGGCGGTATCCCTTCTCGGCGTTTTTTCTGAGACATCTTGCGTTTTAAAAAATCTATCCCTGCTGATTCCCTACTGATTAAAGTTCTGCGAAGTACTTGATGGTGCGAACCATTTGGCTGGTGTAGGAATTTTCGTTGTCATACCAGGAAACGACCTGCACCTCATACAGATCATCCGCGATCTTGGAGACCATGGTCTGCGTAGCGTCAAACAGCGAGCCGTAACGCATACCGATCACGTCGGAAGAGACGATGGGGTCTTCGTTGTAGCCGAAGCTCTCGCAGGACGCCGCTTTCATGGCCGCGTTGATGCCCTCTGCGGTGACGTCCGCGCCCTTAACGACTGCGGTCAGGATGGTGGTGGAGCCGGTCGGAACCGGTACGCGCTGTGCCGAGCCGATCAGTTTGCCGTTCAGCTCCGGAATGACCAGACCGATGGCCTTTGCCGCGCCGGTGGAGTTCGGAACGATGTTCGCAGCGCCGGCACGCGCACGGCGAAGGTCGCCTTTTCTGTGCGGGCCGTCCAAAATCATCTGATCGCCCGTATACGCGTGAATGGTGGACATAATGCCGCTCTGGATGGGGGCATAGTCATTGAGAGCCTTGGCCATGGGCGCCAGGCAGTTGGTGGTGCAGGACGCGGCGGAGATGATCTGATCCTCAGCGGTCAGCGTGTCTTCGTTGACGCTGTAAACGATGGTTTTCAGGTCTTTGCCCGCCGGTGCGGAAATGACGACCTTCTTCGCGCCCGCGTTGATGTGCGCCATGCTCTTATCCTTGGAGCAATAGAAGCCCGTGCATTCCAAAACAACATCTACGCCGATCTCGCCCCAGGGGAGCTTGGACGCATCCGCCTCTTTATAGATCGTAAGGGTCTTGCCGTCCACCGTCAAGGTGTTCGCTTCGTCATCCGCCGAGACCGTGTGCAGGTTCTCGCCGATTCTGCCGCAATAACCGCCCTGCGCCGTGTCGTACTTGAGCAGATTGGCAAGCATGGAGGGCTTGGTGAGGTCGTTGATCGCAACAACATCGTACCCTTCCGCGCCGAACATCTGCCGGAACGCCAGACGGCCGATACGGCCGAACCCATTGATTGCAACTTTAACTGCCATTGGTATTACCTCCAAAAATGGTTTTCAAATTTCTGCAATATTCATTTTATAATGAAATGCGGAATTTTGCAAGGACTTTACATAAAAATTTTCCTTTATGTGAAGGATTTGTCAAACTGCCTAAAATATTCGTATTTGTACCCAAAAAGGGCATAATATTCTCTATATGCGGCGTATCGAAGCCCTATCAGACGGTACAGGAGAAAGGAGGCAGTCTGTGCAGCAGGATCTTTCCGAAGTGCTTGCCCGCTTGCAGGCACGGTTTGTCCAAAGTCCGCACGCGCCGGAGCTTCGCGCGGGATTGCAGGATTATTTTGACGCGGCTTTATGCACGCCCCGAACGGACGGCCGTCTGACGGCGGAACAGGCCGCCGCCGTCGCAGAGGGGCTTGCCCTGCTTCGGCAGATCTGCAATGCGCAGCCGCCGAAAGCGGAAGATCCGATCTTTCGCGTTTCGCTTTCGGAGCTTTGCGAAAATCTCGCCTTTGCCTGCGATCTGCTGTGCGCGCCCGCAGACAGGCGTCTGTTTTACTGCGGAGAAGCCGAGGTCGACGCAGTCTGCCGTCCGCACGCCGTGCTTTGGGCGCTGCTGAACCTGCTCGCGAACGCCATATCGTATACGCGGGGGAAGTACATCTTTTTGTGCGCCGCGAAAAGACCGAACGGCACGGTGCTGCGCGTTTCGGCGGAGGGGATCTTTCCGTTTTCCCGCTTTGAAACACAGCTGACGCGGCGCGGGGGCGGGCTTTGGTATGCCGCGCAAACCGCCGCCCTGCACGGCGGCACGCTGCTTTTATCACATGCGGATGGTTACAGCCCTGTCACGCTGGCGCTGCCGCACACCGAAACGGCGGCATCCGTTTGGGAAACGCCCGATTTCACCGATTGGCTCGCCGACCGTCTATCCCCTGTATATACGGCGCTCAGCGGCATCCCCATGCCGTGACGAAAAGTCTCTGCGAACGCGAAAACGTATGCAAGCGGGCAAAAATGAGGCGGACGGCGTAGAATTTTGTCAAAATTGGGAAAATTTCATCGATTTTCTTTCTTTTCGGCTCTTGCGGTTCTTATGAACTTATGATATAATCATAGCACGATGAAAGGAGGCCTTGTTATGATGAAAAATGTTCCCGGGACGGTACTCCCCTGGACGGAAGGGCTGCAGGCCAACGCATTTGCCGTACTCTCTCCCGTGCTTGCCGTCACCAAGGGGCTGACCCTGAGCCAGCTGCGCGAATTGACGGGGCTGGAGGGTTCGACCATTCAGAATTGGGTCAAACGCGGCTGGGTCGAAAGCCCGACCGGCAAGCGGTACGGCGAACAGCAGATCGTGCGCATCGTCATCATCAATATGCTGCGCAATTCCATGCAGTTGGAACGGATCATCGCGCTGATGGCCTACATAAACGGGCATGTGGACGACCGCAGCGACGACATCATTCCCGACCGCGAGCTGTTCAGCCTGTTATGCTCGGTCATTTACGAGGCGGACAACCGCCAAAGCACCGACAAAGCCGTGATCGCTTCGATCATTGAGGAACAGTTGGCGGATTACCATGGGCCGAACGCGGATTCCAAAGAAAAGCTGGAACACGCCGTGCTTTGCATGGTACTCGGCTATATCGCATCGGAAATCAAAAAACAGGCGGACGAAGCATACGAAGGTCTGTTTATCTGAAAGGAGAAATACATATGTTATTGACAACAACGCCCAATGTGGAAGGATACCCCGTAAGGAACTATTTGGGACTGGTCTGCGGCGAAGTGATCGAGGGCGTGAACTTCGTCAAGGATTTCACCGCAGGGCTGACCAACTTCTTCGGCGGCCGTTCGGGTTCGTATGAGGATGAGCTGATCCATGCACGCGAGCAGGCGGTCGAAGAAATGGCGCAACGCGCCGAGCAAATGGGTGCAAACGCCGTCGTCGGCATTGATATCGACTATGAAGTCCTCGGCGGCAATATGCTGATGGTCACTGCAAGCGGTACAGCGGTATGCATATGACAGTGGCAGCGTGACCGCGAAGCTTCTCTTTCCCAAAAAAATAAGCCGATGCTTTTTGGCATCGGCTCAGCGTGTAGAAAAAGTATGTGTCGCTTGGCAATATGCACAAAAGGCGTAAGATTATGGGGAACCCCCGGCGAGGGGTGCGGGTGTCCGGTGGACACCTCTGCCGAAGGCAGAAGCACCGACCGAGCCGACAGGCGAGAATCCCCACCGAAAAACAGTCCACTGGACTGTTTTTCGCCCCTCCTGCGCTTTTTTGGAACAAAAATTTCGCAGCCTGCGGGCTGCGATGAGGGCGCCGCCCCTCAACCCCGCCGCCTTTTGAAAAAGGCGGGCGAAAACTTTTCGTTATTTTGCTACCGCAAAACTGTTTATCGACAGACTAAGCCGATGCTTTTTGGCATCGGCTTTGGTTTTTTATGCTTTATCCTGTGCGATTTTCCCGCCGTATACGGTCAACCCGCGCTCATGTGAACCTGCTGGTCGTCATCGGGGAACGTGCAGCGTTCGATTTTTGCGCCAAGGGAACGGAATTTTTCCACGACGTCCTCATAGCCGCGCTCGATGTGCTGGATCTCCTCCAGTTCGGAAACGCCGTGCGCCGCCATGGCGGCGATCAGCATCGCCGCGCCCGCGCGCAAATCATCGGCGCGGATCGGCGCGCCTTTCAGCTCATCTACGCCCTCGATCACTGCCGTTTTTCCGTTCACATGTATAAGCGCGCCCATGCGCTGCAATTGCTCGGCGTAGCGGAAGCGGTTGTCCCACACGCTTTCGGAAACAAAACTTGTCCCTTCGGCAAGACACAGCAGCGTCGAGAACTGCGGCTGCATATCCGTCGGAAACCCGGGGTGCGGCATCGTCTTGATGTGGCAATGCCCGGGGCGTTTGTCCATGCGCACGCGAACCGCTTCGTCATCCTCGATCACGGTCGCGCCTATTTCTATGAGCTTCGCCGTAATCGATTCCAAATGCTTGGGGATGACGTTTTTCACCAGGACGTCGCCCATAGTCGCCGCGGCGGCAACCATATAAGTGCCGGCTTCAATTTGATCGGGAATAATGGAATACTCGCAGCCATGCAGGGTTTCCACACCGCGAATCTTAATCACGTCCGTACCCGCGCCGCGCACATCCGCGCCCATGGTATTCAGGAAGTTGGCCAAATCTACGATATGCGGTTCTTTGGCGGCATTCTCGATGATCGTCAGCCCCCGCGCCTTGACCGCCGCCAGCATGACGTTGATGGTCGCGCCGACGGAAACGACGTCCAAATACACGGAATTGCCCAGCAGCCGCTCCGCCCTGACGTTGACCATGGCGTTTTCTTCCATCGTCACATCTGCGCCGAGCGCCTCAAAGCCCTTGATATGCTGGTCTATAGGCCGCAGGCCGAGATAGCACCCGCCGGGCATGGCGACCTGCGCTTCGTGGAAACGGCCGAGCAACGCGCCGATGAGATAATACGAGGCGCGAAGCTGTTTGGTAAGCTCATGCTCGACCATATGCGCGCGGATAAATCTGGTATCGATTTCCAACGTCGTTTTGTTGATATAGCGGACGCCCGCGCCCATATTTTTCAGAATTTTGACCATGGCCATAACATCGCTGATGTTCGGTATGTTTTCAATTCGACAAATATCTTCTGCGAGAATCGTCGCGGGGAGAATGGCAACGACCGCGTTTTTTGCGCCGCTGACCGAAACCTCTCCGGTCAGGCGCTGACCGCCGGTAATCACAAATTTATCCAAAGACGGCTCACTCCCTACATTTCACTATGTATCACAACGAAAGCCCGCCCCCATTGGCGGGTAAAAATTGAAGTCAAAAAAAGAATGCGCGTGCAGACACGCCCAAAAAGACCTTTAATAGTATACCACAGAAGATACAAAAATAAAAGTCTTTTTTATACATTTTTTCATCGCGGAAAAAGCGTGCTTCTACATATGCGGAAGCACGCTTTTATTGGAGATGCTTACGCCTTGCCCTCGCAGCCGAGTACCGACTCGATCTTATGCGACACAACGCCCTCGATGGCGTCTCTCGCGGGGGTAAGGTACTGTCTGGGGTCGAAATGCGTGGGATTCTCCGCAAAATGCTTGCGGACTGCCGCCGTCATGGCAATACGGATGTCGGAGTCAACATTGATTTTGCAAACCGCCATGGAAGCCGCCTTGCGCAGCATATCCTCGGGAATGCCGATCGCATCGGGCATCTGCCCGCCGTAAGTATTGATGGTCTTGATGTCCTCCTGATTCACGGAGCTTGCGCCGTGCAGGACGATCGGGAAGCCCGGGAGCTTTTCCGCGACCTCCTGCAGAATGTCAAAGCGAAGCTGCGGCTTCTGACCGGGTTTGAATTTATATGCGCCGTGGCTGGTGCCGATGGCGATGGCCAGCGAATCCACGCCGGTTCTGGTCACAAAATCATAGACCTGCTCGGGCTTGGTAAAATTCGCATCCTCCGCGCTGACGTTGACGTCATCCTCAATGCCGGCGAGCTGGCCGAGTTCCCCTTCCACAACTACGCCGTGCGCGTGCGCATAGTCCACAACTTTTTTGGTCAGCGCGACGTTTTCCTCATAAGGCAGATGGCTGCCGTCGATCATGACCGAGGTAAAACCGCCGTCCACGCAGGATTTGCAGGTCTCGAAATCCGGGCCGTGATCCAAATGCAGCGCGATGGGCAGACCCGTTTCCTCTGCGGCGGCCTTGACCATCGCGACAAGGTAGCCGTGGGAAGCGTATTTTCTCGCGCCCGAAGACACCTGCAGGATCACGGGCGCATTGTGTTTTTTCGCGGCGCGGGTGATGCCCTGAATGATTTCCATATTATTGACGTTGAAAGCGCCGATGGCATAGCCGCCTTCATATGCTTTTTTGAACATTTCGGTTGTTGTAACTAAAGGCATTGTTTCCACTCCTTACAATATGGCAACGGCGCTGCTTGCGCAGACCGTTTTTATGTATACATATTTTACCATAGCTTCCCGCGCTTGTCAAATCATGGTCTCTCGCCGACGGCGTTAATTTAATCTTGAGTTTTTTTTTGAAAAATCAGCAGCCATTGATCGGCTGCTTTTTTTATGTTCAAAAAGGAGGATTTATCATGGCAAGTTTTGACGACGAATATGAAGCAATGCGCGGAGAAATCCGGCGACTGCACGGCGTTTGCCAATCATTGGAAGACGAGCTTAACGCGTATAAGCAGGAAAAAAGAACCAATGCGGGCTATGACATCATCGATAGCTGCAAGGTTGGAGACTCGGAGGTCGTAATAGGATACAATCCCAACAGGCCATGCCCATATGTTTGTTGGCGTTGCGACGGCGGCAACAACTACTACTGGGGTAGATACTGCGGAAGTCGACAGGGCGCGCAATATATCATGATCAACCGTGCCGCATCGCTATGCGGATTGGAAAAAGACGGAGTAAATCTCTCCCCTGACGAGGCTGAAACTGTGCGTGCATACATTGAGGGTAGCAAGGACTTTCGTATTGCAAACTACGACAAATGGCACACTGCCGCATACGGCAAAAACGTGGACATAGATGCCCCACCTGTGGATTTTGAAGCGCTTGATGTCCTGAATCATGTTCAAAAGCAAAACCAGCTGATCGACGATATAGCAAAAAAACTATCCAATCAACTCTATGTAAGCAACAAGGACAAGAGTGAAGGAGGAAGTGCAAGGTGAAAACAATGTCACAACAAATCATCTCCATTTGCAACCACAAAGGCGGCGTGGGCAAGACCGTCACAACGAGCTGCCTCGGCTCAGCGCTTGCCGCCATGGGCAAAAAGACCCTGCTGGTTGATTTCGACCCGCAGGGAAACCTCACCAAAGGTCTCGGCCAAAGAGATGCAAGCGAAACGCGCTCGATACGCGATCTGATTTCGGATTCGCTCAACGATGCCATGCGCCCGTGGAGCGAGTACATCGTACCTGTTGCGCAGAACGAGGACCTAATTCCTGCTAACATCTCTTTTGCAGGAATGGAACTGATGCTCTCGACTGTGATGAGTCGAGAGACGGTGTTTAAACGCGCTCTTGAGCCTTTCCGATCACACTACGAATACATTCTGATCGATTCCTCCCCTGCCCTTAGCCTCTTAACGGTCAATGCAATGGCTGCTGCGGACAGAATCATCATTCCTGTACAGGCCGAACCGTATGCGACGGACGGCTTGGACGATCTGCTGCACACCATAGCGTCCGCGAAAAAGCAGCTTAATCCGTCGCTTGCGATTGATGGAATACTCATCACCATGACGGACGCGCGGACGAATCTTTCCCGCCACATTTCAGAGAACATACGGGAAATGTTCCAAGGCAAGCAGAAGGTATATAGCACGGAAATTCCGCGCTGTGTAAAAACAGCGGAGGCGTCGCTATATAACAAAAGTCCAATGGAATATGCCCCGAATTCAGAATCGTCCAAAGCATATAGGATTTTAGCAAAGGAGGTGGTCGAGAATGGCCAAAAAGCAATTGCCGCGCCCACAGGCATGGGACGGGATCAACGAGCTTTTTTCAACACAAGCAGAGCGCGATGAGGCGAAAAAGCCAAGAATCGATGAAGTCCCCATAGACGACATTGATCCGTTTCCTAATCATCCGTTTCAGGTGCGCTTCGACACGGATATGTACAATCTTATCGAAAGTGTCAGAAAGCGCGGCGTGATCACTCCCGCCATTGTGCGGCAAACCAAATCCGGTCGGTATCAATTGATTTCAGGTCACCGCCGCAAATTCGCTTGCGAGCAAACGGGGGTGTCCGCCCTGCCCTGTACGGTAGTGGATGTTTCGGACGACGAGGCGACCATACTCATGGTCGAATCGAATTGCCAGCGCACCAACATTCTGCCGAGTGAGAAAGCTTTTGCCTACAAAATGCGCTTAGAGGCTATGAACAGGCAGGGTCAGCGCACAGATTTAACTTCTGCGCCAGTGGCGCAGAAGTTGGAAAAAGGAAAAGTATCGGCAGCAGTAGTGGGTGAAGAATTTGGCGATAGCAAAGACCAAGTACGTCGATACATTCGCCTAACAAACCTTGTGCCGGAGCTTTTGGAAATGGTGGATAATTCCGTCCTGCACGAGCGCGGCAAGCCGCAAATTGCTATGCGCCCTGCTGTCGAGATTTCATATCTTGATCAGGCCGCGCAAAAGACGCTTTTGCAGGAAATCAACATTCTCGGCGCTACACCATCCCACGATCAGGCAATCCGCATGCGCAAAGCTTTCGACAGAAAGCGCTTAACTGCAGAGGTTATCAGCGAGATCATGGACGAGCAGAAACCGAATCAGCGCGAAAAGAT
>CANRAU010000030.1 GCA_947628665.1 uncultured Clostridia bacterium | reverse complement strand
CCAGTGGACTGTTTTTCGGTGGGGAACCCTCGCCGGGGGTTCCCCATAGTCTTACGCCTTTTGTGCATATTGCCAAGCGACATACTTTTTCTACACGCTGGCGATACGCTTCGTCCCCGTGTGCGTTTGCAAGCACATTTCCGAATTATTTCGCCAAAGCGCCGACTTCCAGCATAAACGTGCCGATCTGCCCGCCGAATTCGGGTGCGCCGTCCATGATCAGGTCGCCCTTTTTCACGGCTTCTAGCATATCGTCCGTACCTAAGAGAATGCCGAGCGCGTTATCAAAGGTACGAAAACGCAGGGTGAAGAACGGCATGGCGCGTTTGTATTCGCCGCGCCCCGCCTTGGATTTGCCCGCCTTGATCCGCAGATAGGCGGCGACCTCCGGATGGTCGTTGACCGCGAAAGCGTAAACGCGGTCGGGACTTTTCTGCGTCCACGCGCGAATTTCGGTATGCCCCATTTTATTGAGCTGGCTGATGCCGCTCGAAAGCAGATAAAAGAAGCATTTGACCATCAACTGCTTCGTTTGCTCGTCCTTGGGCGGTTCCGTCGCGCTGAGCAGGGACGACATTTTTAAAAGCGTCATCAAAAACGCCTTGAATGCGCCGAAGTGCTTCACGACGCCCCGCATTTTCGGAAGCGTGGCAGGGCCGATTTTGCCCTTGAAAAAGGCGTTCATCGCTTCGATGCTTTTAAATTCCAGTTCCACGTGCGGTGCGGGATCGACCCGATTCAAATGCACGAGCCATTCCTCGCCGTTGACCACGTAATGCATGCCGATCTTGCCGCCCTCGGCGTCGGGGTCGAGCGCGCTCACCTGAATGACGGCATGGACGTTCTTGAACTGCTTCTTTAAGGATTCGACGTCGTTCGCGATGACCTTTACAAGGGGCAGCGCGGCGTTAAAGAATATTTTATTTGAATAAAGCTCTTCTTGTGTATGCATATACTCGCCCGGCGTTCGGGCTGTACGGAAAATGCCGAAAAACGGCGAGATCCCGCGCCCGACCGCGCTCCTTTCTTCTGTTTTACGCGCCCGATTAAACCTCGTCGTCCCAATCGTCGTCCAGCTCGAAATCCTTGCCCATGACCTCGCGCACCGCGTCGATAATGCCGTTTGCATCAATACCGACCTCGGACATAATGTCCTCGTGCAGACCTATGGGCGCGAACCGATCCTGATGGCCGAGCATTTTGAACGCGCAGCCTTTGCCCGCTTCGGCCATGACCTCGGCGACGGCTGAACCCAAGCCGCCGATGACGGAGTGATCCTCCACGGTGATGATGCGGCGCGTGTCCTGAATGGCTTTGAGAATGGCCTCTTTGTCAATGGGCTTGATGGTGTGCATATTGAGTACGCGAACCTTGAGCCCGTCGGCGTTGTCTAAGAAATTGGCAGCTTCGCGCGCCTGGAACACACATGAGCCGCAGGCGATCACGGTGATATCCGTTCCCGCGTGGACTTCGACCGCCTTACCGACCTGGAAGCCGTAATCCATATTTTCATACAGCACGCGGTCAAAACCGCGATTGATGCGGATGTAGTATGGGCCGAAGTTTTCATAAGCGGCATTTACCGCGTTCGCCGTTTCAAAGCCGTCTGCGGGGACGATCACGGTAAGGTTGGGCATCGCCCGCGTAATGGCAAGATCCACGATGGCGTGGTGGGTAGAACCCGCCTGCCCGAAGGATGTACCCGCGTGCGTGGCGATGACCTTCGCGTTGACATTCTGATAGCAGATGTCGGTGTGCAGTTGGTCGCAGGCGCGCATGGAGGTAAAGGCTGAGAAGCCCGACAAAAACGGGATCATACCCGCTTTCGCCATGCCTGCGGCAACGCCGAACATATCCTGCTCGGCGATACCGACGTTGATGACGCGCTCGGGGCATACCTTCAGCACGTCGCCCAGCTTTGTGGATTTTGCAAGGTCGGCAGTGATCGCCACGACTTTGGGGTCGCGCAGGATAATATCGGCAAGCGCCTTGCCGTAAATTTCAGACGTTGAGATCTCGGTTTGGTCAACAGCGTTATAAACAAATCCGCCAGCCATATTATTTGCCCTCCTTTTCGGCACGCGCACAGCGCGCCTTGTAGTCTTCTTCCAGTTCCCGATTGAATTTTTCAAAAAGCGTATCGTCGATTGCGCCGTAGTGCCATAAATAGTCGCCCTCTATGGATTTGACGCCCGCGCCCTTTTTCGTGTCCATCAAAACGCAGGTGGGCGCGCACGGTTCTTTGGAACGTGCGATCGCTTCGTCAATCGCGCCGCACAGCGCGCCGATGTTGTTGCCGTCCACAACGAGCGTATGGAAGCCGAAGGCGGTCATTTTGTCGGCAAGGGGTTCAAGCTGCATGACCTCCTCGGTCGGGCCGTCGATCATGCAGTGGTTGCGGTCAATGAAAACAATGCAGTTGGAGAGCTTATAGTGGTTCATGGTCATAAAGCCCTCCCAGTTCGAGCCTTCGCCGAGTTCACCGTCGCCCGTGGCGATATAGGTGAGATAGTCCTTGCCCATGAGCCTTGCCGCGAGCGCCGTGCCCGCCGCGATGGATGCGCCGTGTCCCAAAGAGCCGGTGGAAGCATCCACGCCGACGACCTTGTTTGAATCGAGGTGCATTCCCATCTTAGAGCCGGAGAGGTTAAAGGTCTTGAGCATTTCCATGGGATTAAAGCCCTTGTCGCAAAGCACGGGCGCATACGCGATAGCCGCATGGCCTTTGCTTAAAATAAAGCGGTCGCGATCTTCCCACTGCGGGTCTTCCACTTTGATGCGCAGATACTTGTGATAGAGCACCGTGAGCAGGTCGAGTATGCTCAGGCCTCCGCCGAGATGTCCGCTGCCTGCCCAAACCGTCGTTTGCAGGGTGAGCTGACGAAGCGCATACGCCTTTTTTTCCAGGGCGAGCCACTCCGCCTTTGTCAGTTCATACATAAGATCCCGTCCTTTTCTGAATGATGAAGAATCCATAGCCCCAATGCTATTTTCAGCCGATCAGCCTTTGATCTCCGGATGGCGCGCGGCGACCACCGAGAACGCATCCTCGGCGATGTCGATGGCCAGCTTGATGTCCTCCTCCGTCACGGCGGCGTTCAGGAAGTGATTGTGGTGGGAGGCGATAAACAGCCCGCGGCTCACGCACTCCGCTACCCATTCCTGATGCAGCATCAGGCTGTCGTCGTTGGCAATGCGCAGATAGAACAGCGCAGGCTCGCCCGATACGACCAGATCAAATCCATGCTCCTTGGCGGCGGCTTTGAAACCGTCCGTGAGTTGTGTGCCGAGCCTGCGGAACAGCGTGGGAACGTCCAACGCTTTCATTTTGTTGATGCAGGCGATGCACGCGGCAAAGGGTACGGCGCTCATCCAGTAAGAGCCGGTATAGGTAAGCCCCGAGACGGTCGATTTCATATGGCTGCCGCCGCAGAGCGCCGACATATTATAGCCGTTCGCAAGCGCCTTGCAGAAGCAGATGAGATCTGCTTTGATGCCGTAATAGTGGTCAGACCCCTGCAAATCCAAACGGAAGCCTGTGCGCACATCGTCGAAAATCAGCACAACGCCCTTTTCATCGCACCATTTGCGCACGGCCTGCCAATATTCTTTGGAGGCGACCTCATTGTCCTTAAAGTTGCCGTGGTCATAGGGTTGGGCGATCAGACCCGCAATATCGCCGTTATACTTGTCGTAGACCTCTTGCAGAGCGTCCAAATCAAACCACGGAACGACCACGTTGTTGGCGACCTCTTCGGGTAAGATACCGGGGTAGTCGATTTTTTGCGCCCACTGGAAATCACCGTGATAAAAGCCCTGCAAAAAGATGATCTTCTTTTTATGGGTATGCGCTCTTGCCGCCATGACCGAAAGCGTGGTCGTGTCCGAACCGTTTTTGCAGAAGAACGCCCAATCGGCGGAAGCCACCGTATCCACAAGGTTTTCCGCACATTCGACCATGATTTTGGAAGGGGATGTGGTGCAGTTGCCGAGCTTCATTTGCGCGAGCGCGGCGGCGTCTACATCCGGATCGTTATAGCCGAGTACGTTCGGGCCGTAAGCACACATAAAGTCGAGATACTTGTTGCCGTCTACGTCCCAAAAATATGTACCCTCTGCTCTTTCGGAATAGAAAGGCCATTTGGAGACGGGAACCCAAAGTCCCTCCGCAGGCCCCAAATGCCCGTAGATCCCCGACGGAATGACCTCTACGGCGCGGTCAAACAGGGCGTGGCTTTTTTCGTGTGTATATTCGGGATATTTACTCATGACGCTGTTCCTCCTTATGCCAGATACAAAGCGACCCTGTCGAGGATTCGATTCATATTGTCGGCCATGGAAAGCATACCACGGATCTCCACCGTGCCTCTGCCGACACATTCCAAAGAATTGATTTTGCCGTTAAACAGGTCGTTGGCAAGCTCTATGCTGTCAAACTGCATGATCGCCCGCGGGTTTTCGGGGGCTTTCTTGATGGTGACCAAATGGTGATCCTTAACGCGGATGGTCGCGGCAGGTCCGTTTTTAATGGAAAATGCGATGTCGCCGTCCACCATATATGACGCGCTTGCCTGTCCGATCACGTCGCGGTTGCCGATTTGGGAAAGGGCGACGGAGATTGTGTAGAACGTAAGGACAGTCGAGAGCGTAAAGAAATCGTGATCCTGCATGGCTTTTTCACTCGGACGCATCAGCTCCGTAAGCCTGTCGGTCAGCGCCGTAAAGGTCTTTAAAAGAAAGCCGATTTTGGTAAGCCCCTTGGTGGGGATGGGCGTTGCCTTGCCGTCGATGATCTGATTGAATTTTTCGCAGGAAGAAACGGGGATCTTGATGTCGCAAGTATGTACGCCGTCCTCCATACGGCAGCCCCCGGACGTGAACGTGATCGTCGCGGCAGGGCCGTCCTTTACCTCAAACGCCAAAGAAACGGGCTTTTTCAGACCCGACAGAATTTCGCGCGCCTTGCTGTCCAGCTCGCAAAGATTCTCCAGCGTACCGAGGACAGCGTACATATTGATATACGCCAATGTTTTTGCATCTGTCATAGATGTTCCTCCTTGATACATAGATTCGGTTTGTGTGTAATGAGACACGGAAAGCTGTAAAAGACAGATTTTTACAGCGTGGATAAGTCTTACTATAAGGATAGCAAAAATAACCGATAAAATCAAGGAAATCCGATATGATTTGTAAAATATGTCACGTTTGCGGCAATCTATGCTCTAAGAGGATACGGCGAACCGACGATCTGCCAAATTTGTTCCGATATAACCGCATTTTCCGAATCACTTTTCCGTATGCCGAAAGCCGGAGCCGGTGGCGCGAAAAGACGCGCAAAAAAAGTATTGACAAGCCATTTTCTTTATATTATAATAACAAAGCCGCACAAAGTGCGGCTTTCTATGGCGGCATAGCTTAGTTGGCTAGAGCGTCCGGTTCATACCCGGAAGGTCACAGGTTCAAGTCCCGTTGCCGCTACCAAAAACGCGGCGCAGCAGTCGCCGCAATACGGCCCGGTGGTCAAGCGGCTAAGACACCGCCCTTTCACGGCGGTAACACGAGTTCGATTCTCGTCCGGGTCACCACAAAAGTATCGTCCAGAACGATACTTTTTTTGTTATCGGAGTAGCTTCCCGATGAAAAACGAGAATCGAACTCGATTGTCCATCTTTTGCGAGGGACGAGCAAAAGGGACATAAAATAGAAACATTGCGAAGCAATGCACAGGGCGCAGCCCTGTGATTCTCGTCCGGGTCACCGTAAGGCGATACCGCACAAGGAACGGCAGTTGCCTTTACCGCGCATATGCTTGCATATTTTCCGTCCTATTTCACAAAAGCCCTTGCGAATACACAAAGTATTCGCTGCGGTTTTTGTTTTATCCGACGAAAAATCTGACGGCGCATCTGCACGGCAATCCTTGTGCGGTATCGCCTAAAGTATCGTCCAGAACGATACTTTTTTTATTATCGGAGTAACTCCTAAATGAAAACAGAGAATCGAACTCGATTGTCCATCTTTTGCGAGGAGCGAGCAAAAGGGACATCGAATAGGATCATTGCGAAGCAATGCACAGGGCGCAGCCCTGTGATTCTCGTCCGGGTCACCGTAAGGCGATACCGCACAAGGAACGGCAGTTGCCTTTACCGCGCATATGCTTGCATATTTTCCGTCCTATTTCACAAAAGCCCTTGCGAATACACAAAGTATTCGCTGCGGTTTTTGTTTTATCCGACGAAAAATCTGACGGCGCATCTGCACGGCAATCCTTGCGCGGTATCGCCTAAAGTATCGTCCAAAACGATACTTTTTTTATTATCGGCGTAACTCCTAAATGAAAACAGAGAATCGAACTCTTTGTCCATCTTTTGCGAGGAACGAGCAAAAGGGACATAAAATAGGAACATTGCGAAGCAATGCACAGGGCATAGCCCTGTGATTCTCGTCCGGGTCACCGTAAGGCGATACCGCACAAGGAACGGCAGTCGCCTTTACCGCGCATATGCTTGCATATTTTCCGTCCTATTTCACAAAAGCCCTTGCGAATACACAAAGTATTCGCTGCGGTTTTTGCTTTATCCGACGAAAAATCTGACGGCGCATCTGCACGGCAATCCTTGTGCGGTATCGCCTAAAGTATCGTCCGGAACGGTACTTTTTTTGTTATCGGAGTAACTTCCAGAAGAAAAACGAGAATCGAACTCGATTGTCCATCTTTTGCGAGGAACAAGCAAAAGGGACATAAAATAGGAACATTGCGAAGCAATGCACAGGGCATAGCCCTGTGATTCTCGTCCGGGTAACCAAAGGCACAACGTCCGAGCTTTAGGATATTGTGTTTTTTGTTTTCTTCCTTATACAACGAGCATCGAACGCTTCCCTTTCTTGACGGCGGCGGGGAAAAACGTGTATACTGGAAAAGGGAAAAAGCCAAATCCAATATGCGCGTATGCGCAGACGAAAAGGGTGTACAATATGGCGGCAAACACGAAAAGAAAGCGAACAGAAGCAAAGATCATTCTTTGTGTTTTGCTCATCTGCATTCTCGCAGCAGGCGGGTATTTTGCACATATGTTTGGATGGTTTGCAAAGGGAAACGAGCGCGCCTACAGCGTTCAGGAGGCGCAGCCGCTCGAGGATCGCCCGCTTGCCTGGAAAACCATTCTGTTTCTCGGCTCTTCCGTTACGAAAGGGTATGCCGCAAAAGGGGAGAGCTTCGTGGATTTCCTCCGCAAGCAGGACGGGATCGGGGCGATTAAAGAAGCGGTCTCCGGCACGACCTTGGTGGATAACGGCGGAAATTCCTATATTGCGCGGCTGAAAAGGATAGCTCCGAGCATGTCCTTCGATATGCTCATCTGCCAGCTTTCCACAAATGACGCGACCAAGCATATGCCGCTTGGCAAAATTGCGGATACATACGATATGAGCGATTTCCGCACCTCCACGGTTGCGGGCGCGATCGAATACATCATCGCATATACAAAGGAAACGTGGGGATGCCCGGTCGTTTTTTACACGGGGACATATTATGAGAGCGAAGAATACAAAGCCATGGTGGATCTGCTCTATGCCGTGCAGGAAAAGTGGGGAATAGGCATTTTGGATTTGTACAACGACGCGGATATGCGAAGCGTTTCCGATGAGGATAGGGCGCTCTACATGGTCGATGACATCCACCCGTCCAGAGCGGGCTATAAGCTGTGGTGGACGCCGAAATTTCGAGAATATCTCTTGCAATACGATTGGTAAACGAAAAGGGAACGGCAATTCCGTCAAGAGCTTGCCGGTCCCTTTTTCGTATCTTTGTGTCGGCTTGCGTGCGCTTTTGCGTCAATCCCGAAATTCCGCCATTTCTTCTACCGGCTTGCGTACTTTTGTGCGGATCGGGTCGCCTGCGGCTGCGTAGCCCGTCGCAAGCACCAGACGGACAGGCTTTTCGGGCGCGATACCGAGTGCTTTTTTGAGCTTGTCGGCGTTCATCCAGCCGAGAATGCAGGTCGAAAGCCCCAAATCGGTTGCGGCAAGGCAATAATGCGCCGTGGCGATGCCGATGTCCATTTGGGCAAAGGTTTGGCTGTGGAACTTTTCGGCGACCTGCGGCTTGAGTACCGCCGTTTCCTCCACCAACACGGCAAAGGCGGGGCAGGCGTCGGTAAATTTGTTTCTACCGCCCTCCTGTACGCATTCACGCACCTGCGCGGCGGTCTCGCCCGTCGCCAAAATGAGCTTCCACGGCTGCGCGTTGCACGCCGAGGGACTCAGGCGAAAGGCTTCAACGAGCGTTTCGAGCTTTTCTTTCTCTACGGGACGCGGATCAAAATTGCGGCAGCTTTGGCGCGTGCGCATCAAATCCAAAACCGTTTGCATAGCGATCACTCCTTCGTTTGGTAGGGCAAATACAGCGGCATTTGCGGCGTGTGGGTTTTGGCTCTTCTCGGGTATTATAGAATAAATAGGCAGGTATTGCAATATCGAATTGCGAAAACGGAAAGAATATGCTATGATAAATATGGAATTTCCTCAAAAGAGGGTGTATGTATGGATCATCAAAACACAGTGCAGACAAACCCGTTTGCCGCAACGGAATTGTACGAGTTTTCCATGGCGGACGGCTATTTCTCCAACGGGATGCAGGACACGGTCGCGTGTTTTGACCTGTTCTTTCGCCGCGTACCCGATCACGGCGGCTTTGCCGTCATGGCGGGGCTGGAACAGGCAATCGCGTATCTTAAAAATCTGCACTTTTCCGAAGACGACCTTGCGTTCTTAAAAAGCCAGGGCATTTCCGACGCCTTTCTCACATATTTGCGGGATTTTCGGTTTTCCTGCGACGTATGGGCCGTCCCCGAGGGTACGCCAATTTTCCCGAACGAGCCGATCGTAAAGGTGCGCGGCCCTGTGGTGCAGGCGCAGATGATCGAGACCATGCTGCTGCTTTGCATCAACCAGCAAAGCCTGATCGCGACCAAGGCGAACCGTCTGGTGCGTGCGGCGCGCGGCACGGCGGTCGCACAGTTCGGCGCACGGCGTGCGCAGGGGGCGGATGCGGCCATATTCGGCGCACGCGCGGCCTATATCGGCGGCTGTATCGCGAGCTCGGGCGCGGCGCCCGTGCGGGATTTCGGCATACCGACGCTCGAAACCATGACGCACAGCTGGGTGCAGATGTTCGACACGGAATACGAAGCCTTTTGCGCCTATGCGCGCTGTCATCCCGACGACTGCACATTCGTGGTGGATACCTATGACACGCTGCGTTCGGGCGTACCAAACGCCGTCCGTGCGTTCCGCGACGTGCTTGTTCCCATGGGCAAGCGCCCCAAGAGCGTGCGCATAGACTCGGGGGATATCACCTATCTTTCCAAGCGTGTGCGCAAGCAGCTGGACGAAGCGGGCTTCCCCGACTGCGATATTATGGCGTCCAATTCGCTGGACGAGCGTATCATCCGCGATATGGTCTCGCAGGGGGCGAAGGTCGATTGCTTTATTGTCGGCGAACGGCTGATCACCGCTGCGTCCGAACCGCTGTTCGGCGGTGTGTATAAGCTCTGCGCGGTGGAACAGGACGGCCGCATCGTGCCGAAGATCAATTTGTCCGAAAACGTGCATAAAATCACCATTCCCTCCTCCAAGCAGGTCTACCGCCTGTTTGATATGGATTCGGGCAAGGCCATCGCCGACGTGCTGACGACGGACAGCGAGGAGATCGACGACAGCAAGCCCTATGAGCTGTTCGACCCGGATTTTACGTGGAAGCGAAAGGAAATCGAAAATTTTGTAGCGCGTCCGCTTTTGGCGCCGATCTTCAAAGCCGGAGAATGCGTGTACACGTCGCCGACGCTCCACGACATCCGCGAATACTGCGCGGAGCAGATCGATACGCTTTGGGATGAGGTCAAGCGTTTTGAAAATCCGCATAAATACTATGTGGATCTCTCCGAAAAGCTGTGGGAGATCCGTAAACTGCTGATTGAAGAATACAAAGGAGTACGCAAATGAACATTTGGCATGACATTGCACCCGAGCGCATCACGCGTTCTGCCTTTGACGCGGTGATCGAAATCAGCAAGGGCAGCAAAATGAAGTATGAACTCGATAAGGAAACGGGTATGCTGCGGCTTGACCGTGTGCTGCACACCTCCACGCACTATCCTGCGAACTACGGGCTGATCCCGCGCACCTATGCGCTCGACAACGACCCGTTGGACGTGCTGGTGTTGTGTTCGGAAAAAATCGAGCCGATGGCGTTGGTGACCTGCTATCCCATTGGTGTGATCACGATGCTGGACAACGACGCGCCCGATGACAAGATCATCGCCATCCCTGTCGGCGACCCGACCTATAACGGGTATTCCGATATTTCGCAGCTCCCCAAGCACGTATTTGACGAGATGATCCACTTCTTTTCGGTGTATAAAATGCTTGAACACAAAAAGACGGTGATCGACGAGGCAAAGGGCGTGTTGGCGGCGCTGGAAATTATTGAGGAATCCATTGACCGCTACAAAAAAACATTTGGGGATCGCTGACGTATAAGCTGAGGGGAGCCGAACACAATATGGTTTTTACGGGCATATTTTCGCAAATCCTGCTTCAAACGCCTTGTGAATACGAAAGTATTCCCTTCGGCGTTTTCATTGTCTTTGCAAAATGAGGCTCCGTAAAAACTGCGTTGCATCCCACGGTGAGGAATTTTTGAGGGATTTTTGCTTTTTGCGACGCAGGCGGGCTGACGCCCGCCAAGGAGAAAAGGGCAAAAAGAGCCAAAAAGAACCGACGTGGGACATATCGGGCTCGACTCTCCTCAGCTTAAGGAGAAGGATTATGAACAATAAGGCAGTCAAAGTGTTTTTGGCCGTTATGCTGGCCGTGGTCGTCCTGTTCGGTGGAGTCGCGGTCGTCAAGACCGTGAAAGACCGTGCGAACCCGCTTGCGGTCGATGCGGCGGCGACGGTCGGAAATGCGAACAGCACCGCTTCAGCGCCTTCGACGACCCGGCGTGAACAGCCCGTGACGCTCCAAATGCTGTCGGTCGGCGACAACCTGATCCACGACGGCATTTACGAGCAGGCGAACAGACGCGCGGGCGGCAACGGCTACGATTTTTCCTTTTGCTACAGCCGCATAAAGGATACGGTCGCGGCGGCGGACATCGCGACCATCAATCAGGAGACGATCATTGCCAAAAGCTACGCGCCCTCGGGGTATCCGCTGTTCAATTCCCCGCAGGAATTGGGAGAGGAGGTCTGCAAAACGGGCTTTGACGTGGTTTCTTTGGCCAATAACCATATGCTCGACAAGACCTCTAAGGGCCTTTCGGAAGCCATCGCATTTTGGGACGCGCAAGAGGGCATTGTGCATACGGGCGCGTATAAAGACAAAGAGGATCTCGAGCGCGTCGAATACATTGAGAAAAACGGCGTGAAAATCGGGCTGGTCGGCATTACGCAGTATACAAATGGGCTGTCTTTGCCAAAAGACAGCGCGCTCCAAATCATCTACAGCGACGACCGAGCGACCATCGAGCGGAAAATCAAGGCGGCAAAAGCGGCGTGCGATGTGGTGCTTGTAAACGTACACTGGGGGTCGGAATACACGACCGATCCCTCGTCCGAACAGCGCGCGCTTGCCCGCCAAATGGCGGATTGGGGTGCAAATGTGATCATCGGGCATCATCCGCATGTCTTACAGCCCGTCGAATGGCTCGACAATGCCGACGGTTCGCGTACATTGGTCGCCTATTCTTTGGGGAATTTCATTTCCCAGCAGAACACGGCCGCGCGTGTGATCGGCGGCATGCTCCACTATTCTCTGACGGTGGACAAGGCCGACGGCAGGGTGACGGTCGGCGACGTGCGCTTTGAACCGATCGTTACGCATTATGTGGCGCGCGCGCACGACGTGCAGATCTATCCGCTGTCGCAATACTCCGACGCGCTTGCGAAAAAGCAGGCGGCGCGTATCAAACAGCCGGATTTCAGCGTAGCGTACATCGAAAATTTTGTGCGCGAGGTCATCCCCGAGGAATTTTTGGATTGATTAGTTACGAATGATGGCTACCTCTGATGTACTTTTATCGGACTTGCTTATGTGTATGGGGGATTCCTGTCAAAAAGGCAGAAGTCGAGCGCCGAGTAGCACAGAAGTCATTCTAAAAAACGAATGATGCGTCGCTGCGCGCCGCCTCGGGAAACCCCTGAATAGGGTTTCCCACGATAAAACAGTCCACCGGACTGTTTTATCTCCCTTCCTGATTTCGCTTGATGTTTAAGCTGAGGGGGGTCGAACCCGATATGTCCCACGTCGGTTCTTTTTGGCTCTTTTTGTCTTTTTCTCCTTGGCGGGCGTCAGCCCGCCTGCGTCGAAAAAAAGCAAAAATCCCTCAAAAATTCCTCGACGTGGAATGCAAGGCAGTTTTTATGGAGCAGATTTTTGCAAAGGCAATGAAAACGTCGAAGGGCATACTTTCGTATGCACAAGGCGTTTGAAGCAGGATTTGCGAAAATATGCCCGTAAAAACCATATTGTGTTCGACTCTCCTCAGCTTACGGTATTTCGCGTCCTGCGGGACGCGAGACGGGGCGCCGCCCCATCTCCCCGCCGCCTTTTGGAAAAAGGCGGGCGAAAACTTTGTATGTTTTCAAACCTCTTTCTCGATAAGTTTTCCCCGATGCGTTTTGTGCGCATCGGGGTTTTGCTTTCGCAGATCCCAGACAACCTTGTATGAATTTCCGCCGTTTCGGCAATACTGTTCCTGAGGAAATTTTTTCGTCGGGGGAAACAGGATGCAGTACAACAAGGTGGAAATTTGCGGCGTCAATACCGCCAAGCTTAAGGTACTCAAGGAATCGGAAAAAATGGAGCTTTTGAAAGCCCTGAAGGCGGGCGACGCCTCGGCGCGCGACAAGCTGGTCAACGGAAATTTGCGGCTGGTTTTGAGCGTAATCCAGCGGTTTTCCAATCGGGGCGAGAATTTGGACGACCTGTTTCAGGTGGGCGTGATCGGTTTGATGAAAGCCATAGACAATTTCGATATTTCGCAGAACGTCCGTTTTTCGACCTATGCCGTTCCCATGATCATCGGCGAGGTGCGCCGCTATCTGCGTGACAACAACGCCCTGCGGGTCAGCCGCTCCATGCGCGATACCGCTTACCATGCCATGCAGGCCAAGGAGCAACTGCAAGGGAAGCTGGGGCGCGACCCGACCATTGAAGAGATCGCCGACAGGCTGGGACTGCCCGTGCCGGAGGTGGTGATCGCGCTCGAAGCGATCGTAGAACCCGTTTCGCTGTATGAGCCGGTGTATTCCGACGGCGGCGATACGATCTATGTGATGGATCAGGTCGGCGCGCTTGAGTCCGACAGCGACTGGCTGGACGAGATCGTCATTAAGGAGACGATCAAAGGCCTTTCCCCGCGCGAAAAAAAGATCCTTTCCCTGCGGTTTATGCAGGGAAAGACCCAAACCGAGGTCGCCGAGGAGATCGGCATTTCGCAGGCGCAGGTTTCCCGCCTGGAGAAAGGCGCGATCCGCAAAATCAAAGGGCATTGATCGCGCCGCCTTTTTATGAAATCCACGCCTGCCTGCAAGAACATGACGCCTCCGTCATATACTGTGACGGAGGTGTTTTTATGAATTGCTGTATAACCGATCTGCGCGAAAAGGAGGTCATCAACCTGAAGGACGGGTGCAGGCTCGGCAACGTGTGTGATGTGGAGATTGATACCGGTACGGGCAAACTTGTCGCCATTATTATTTTCGGACGGGCAAAATGCTTCGGTCTCGGCGGCAGGGAAGACGATATTCGCATTTGCTGGGAGGAGATCGAGGTCATCGGCGACGATACGATCCTTGTCAGCTTCGACTGCCCCAAGCCCTGCAAGCCCAACGGCAAAAAGAAAAACCCGCTCGAATCGCTGTTTCGGCAGGGTTAATGGATAAAGGGAGGACTTATGCCGTTTTACAATCGGACGCGCGCGGTACAGTATGCCGAGCGCTGGGCGTTTTCGCGCAATCCCGCCTATGACAATTTTGACGCGCTCGGCGGCGACTGCACCAATTTTGTTTCGCAATGCCTGTTCGCGGGCGGCGCTAAAATGAATTACCGAAAAACCTTCGGGTGGTATTATATCGATCTCAACAACCGCGCCCCCGCGTGGACGGGCGTGCCGTATTTGTACAATTTCTTAACGCAGAACAAAGGCACAGGGCCTTACGGGGAGGAGGTCGCGGCGGAAAAGCTTGAGCCCGGGGACATCGTCCAACTGGATTTCGGGTCGGGCTGGGCGCATACACAGCTGGTCGTGTCCGTTTCGGACGGCATCCGTGTGGCCACGCATACGGACGACAGCTTTAACCGCCCGCTGGACAGTTATTTTTATGTCAAAGCAAGGTTTATACATATTGTCGG
>CANRAU010000029.1 GCA_947628665.1 uncultured Clostridia bacterium | reverse complement strand
CTGAAATCATCTGTTTATCTCTTGTTTCTTCGTTTCCCTCTCTTATCTCCCCACTTTGTTCAGTTTTCAGGGTGTAAGCCTTGACACGCACCTTTAGCTCAGCTGGTAGAGCACCTGACTCTTAATCAGGGTGTCCAGGGTTCGAGTCCCTGAAGGTGTACCACGACAACAGCATGGCCCGTTGGTCAAGTGGCCTAAGACTCCGGCCTCTCACGCCGGCAACAGCGGTTCGAATCCGCTACGGGTCACCAAGGATATAGCGGGGCAACCTGTTTATATATCCCCCTTTTAAGGGGCAATCAAACAATTAGCATTGCGCGAAAGCGCAAGGTTGATTCAGAGTCGGTGTTTATTACGATGAGGGTCCACCCGTTCCCATCCCGAACACGGTAGTTAAGCTCATTCGTGCCGAAGATACTTGGCTGGAAGCGGCCCGGGAAAATAGGTCGATGCCGACATTACAAACCGATTAAGTCTGACTTAGTCGGTTTCCATATTCCTCCATAGCTCAGTCGGTAGAGCGTTCGGCTGTTAACCGAAATGTCGTTGGTTCGAGTCCAACTGGGGGAGCCAGAAAAGCCCTCTTTTGTCCACAGACAAAAGAGGGCTTTTCATCGAGATTTATCCATACTGCTAAGGAGAACATGAAATAAATTGTGATATGTGCTATCCACCATAAAGCGACAGAAAAGGGTTTAAGTGCCTGTTCATCAAACAGCGAGCTTTACAAGCCGAGCGTATAAAGATGGGAAAGGAAACGGATGGAAAATTATACGATAGAGGAATTTGACCGATCCAATATCACGCCAAGTGCCAAAGTGCAAATTTACCGTTTGTTGCAATTTTCCGAGTATGATTTCAGCGAATACATCGGGGCGGATTTGAACGAGAACGGTGAATTTGCATATGCGCATTTTGCGGATTATTGCACCGATCCGGACAGAAAAATGTATTTATTGAAAATAAATGGGCATCCTGCGGGCTTTGCGTTTGTCAATCATGTTGCCTATGCCTGTAAAGAAAGCGATGTTTTGTGTATTGCGGAATTTTTTATAATGAAAAAGTATCGGAAACAGGGATACGGTAGGATACTCGCCCACCATATATTTGATGCGTTAAAGGGAAAATGGGAAGTTTTCCAAATGCAAAGCAACGTTTCCGCCGGTCTGTTTTGGGAAAAGGTGATTGCGGGGTACACCCATAATGCCTATACGATTTTGGATACGGGAAATGACGACGGACAAATTGGGCGGGCGTTTGTTTTCACAAGTTGATAGAATGTACGACAAAAAAGCTATCCGCATTTCACGATGTATTTCGACGCCGAGATGCGGATAGCTTTTCTCTTTAAAATGACGATTTGTAAGGCGGTTTTCGCGAATTTATAAAATCGTCTTTGGCCTGCTTGAGTCGGAGTTGTCATATTTTGGGGGCTTCTCGACGCTTTGGAACACTTCCCAACGGAATGCATGGCCGATCCTGCCGACTGTAGCCAGCCGCAGGCGCAAGTGAAAACGAAAACGGAAGGGTCTGACATCTGCTCTACACAGCCGTCAGACCCTTTCGGTCGCTTTATGCAAATGATTTTGTTTACTTTTTGGAGTTCATTTCATTTCTGCGGAGCATTGTTTTTGCACATTGTATGCTTCGCGGAAACGATTGCAGGCTTCGGGAAAACGCACACCTGCGGGTTTCGGCTCGGAAAGGGGCGGAACGATCAGCCGAGCAGGCCGCCCAGCTGTTCCGAAAGGTTCCCCAAAAAGCCGCTTGACCCGGAGGAAGCCGTACCGTCGATCCCTGCACGAATATTGAGGATCGCCTGCGCGTCCGCCTTGGTAATGCTGTTGTTGCCGTCCATATCCGCCGCTTCTCTCTGAACAGCGGGCAGGGTGTCCAGCGACTCGGCCTGGCGAAGCGCCAAACGGGCATCCACCAAATCGATCACACCGTCGTAGTTGACGTCGCCGCGCACAAGCCCGAGCGGGGAAAGCGCCTTCGTTTCCGTATTGTACAGCAGGAACTGCGGATAATCCGCACGGCTCTTGACCGTGACCTGTTCGTCGGTGGTCATCAGCCATGTGTAGAGCTTGCACTGATTCTGCTCGTCGGAGAACGAAACATGCCCCATGTTTTTGATGAACCACGTCTCATCCGGCATATAGCAGGTCGAAGCGTCGATCATATGGTCGGGGGAAACATAACGCCCCTGTACGCTGTCGGGAAGCGTACCGCCCTGTTTTGCGCAGGTCGCGTAAGCGGAGGTGTGCATGGCCTCAATGACCTGATCGCCCGTGAGATCAGATACGTTGGAAATCGGCGGCATCTGCAGGTTGTAGTTGGAGACGATTGCGACGTTGACGCCGTTCGCCTTTGCGGCCTGCAGCGTGCCGCGCACATTGGCCTCTACCTCGTGGTACGCGTCGAGCTTGGCTTCCAAAACGGCCTGCTGCTCCGGCGTGGAATCCATGCGTGGGAACATAAACGCTTTGGCGTCCTCATACATATTTGCGGGTACGAAAGACCAAATCCCCGGATTGTAGCCAAACGCGGGGCAAAGCGCTTCGGTATAGATCCGATCGCCGCAATGCGCCAAAAGATCGTCAACAATGGGCAAGATCCGCTCGATAAGCCCGGTCGCGCCGAGAATATTGCTTAACGTATCTCTGCCGACAAGTTGCGTAAGGAGATTGTAAAGATCCTGCGGGTCAATTTTGATCCCGCCCGTAAGCATCGCGCCGATGTATTCAAGCCCCGTGAACGCGGAGGAGATCATCGTGACGTTGCTGACGCTCGCAGTGCCGTATTTGGCAAGGTAGGCGGAAAGAATGACGCCGCCCATGCTGATGGCCGCAAGGGATACCTTATCGCAGCCGTTCACAGCTTTGATATGCTGTACCCAGGAATGGATCTCGTCGGCGACATCCATGGGATCCAAACGCCAGTCCAAACAGTACATATACACCTTGTCGCCACCGATGTCGTCCATCAGGCTCTGCATGAGCTGACCGTCATAGGCGTCGACCTGCTCCAGCACGCTTTCGGAATAGTTGCCGAGCGCCTCGGGAAGCTGCGCCTTTAAGCCGACCTCCGGGTGCGCGACGGTACCGTCGGGCTTACAGGAAACGGGGTCGAATTCCCTTCTGACGATTGGCAGTACCGCGTCGCAGAACGCGTCGTAATCCGCCTGGGTTCTGCTGCTGGAAAGGAGCGTGGTCAGTAACGGCATCACCTCGGAGACAATGCCGGCAATGGTCGCCGTATCGCGCGGCAACGCATCCGTATGCGTATCATACCCTAAGGAATAGAAGTTAAACCCCGTAATGACCAACACGGGATTTGCCGCATCCTTGGCGCTTGCTGTAATGGCAGGCACAAACAGGGTCGCCACAAGAAGAACGGCGAGCAGCAAGCTCAAAGCCTTTCGGGAAATGCGTTTCATTTCAAATTCCTCCCTCGAAAATCTGCATCAAGGAAAGTGTACCATAATTTTTAAGAAATTGCAAATTAAAATATGGATTCTACACATTTTTCCGAAGCCTCGGGAGAGTACGTCCATTTATCCAGATGCGTGACGTCGGGATATGTATACACGGCCCCTGTCTCCTGCGCGGGGAAGTGGTCGACCAAAATGAGCTTGATCTTCATGCGCTCGGGATTGATGCTCTTGATGTACACGCTCGCACAGTCGCCCGCCTGTACGCCGGGTACGTATTCGGCAAGCCCCGCCAGATTCGGTGTAAGCTCCACGAAAATGCCGTATTTTTCAATGGAGCGCACCACGCCCGGAACGGTCTCCCCCGCGTGGAATGCGGCGGCGTTTTCTTCCCAAGTGCCGAGCAATTCCTTATGTGTCAGCGTGATGCGCCCACAGTCATCCGCACCCTTGAACACGACCTTGAGCAGCTGCCCCGTGCGGAAGCGCACGTCTGGATGGGGAATGCGGGAAACCGAAATGCTGTCGATCGGCAGCAGCGCGGGAATTCCCGCGCCGACGTCGCAGAACGCGCCGAAGGTCTCCAAACGCGTCACGGCCGCGTCGATCACATCTCCGGAGCGCAGCGTGGCAATATATTCGTTTCTGCACGCCTGCTGCACGATCCGACGGCTGAGGATCGCGGTGGTCTTGCCGTCCGCTTCCTCGCGAAACCCGACGACGCGAAAACATACGGGCTTATTCACGCGCGAAATGACCGCAATATCGCGCACCGTCCCCTCGGCAATGCCGAGCGCGCACTCTTCCCGCGGCATAAAGCCCCGCGTTTCGCCGAGATCGATATGCAAATTATGCTCGCGGTCGCATAAGACCGCTTTTCCCTCCAGCACAGTACCGCTGTAAAAGGCTTCGCGCAGCCGCGCAAGGCTTGCAATGCTTTGTTGGTTTTCAGACGTCAAAAAGAGCATTCCCTCCGGCAGGTATCGTTTCATATTTCTCACCCGTTTGCTTGAATTTTCCGGGCGGGCGTTTCGCCCGCACCCGTTCAAATCCAGTATATGCGGCGTTCGGGGCAGGAATTCCGACAAACGGGTGTACGCGGCTTGCTTTTTATGCCGAAACATAGTATACTATAATACAATGCGGGCGGGGGACTTTTTCTTGTACGCCTCGGCACACGGAAAGGCGGGATTCTATGTTTTCTACGGAAGAAACGGGCGCACCGAAAACGAAAACTTCGGTCAAAAAGAATATTGTCACAATCCTTTTGGTGCTGGTGGCGGCTATTGCCGTAGCGGCGGCGCTTTGGCTGTATAAAAATCCGCCGACGTCCCAAAACAACGAGCAGACGGATGTTTCCTCCGATTTGGAGTCCATTTTGGTAACCCGCAAGATCACGACCATCCCCTATATGCCTACGGGCATTGACTCGGTCGTGTATACGGCGGACGCGGCGGGCAATGTGGTGTATTATACCTTTGACGGCAAGGAGTTTACGGAGCTTGCGCCCACAGGCACGATGCATGTGGATGTGTCCTTGAGCGGCCAGAAGATTCCCGCAGACATCCCCTATGTGGAGCGCGACGGCGCGCTGACGGGCTTTGGGGTGTTTATGCAGGACGGCTCGGATGCGGATGTATATATACACAATTTTGTGATGTTCAAGATTTGCAATCTGCCCACGGCCTGTGCCCAGAACGGCAAATGCCTTCTGCTTTTGCACACCGACCGCACCCAGACGTACACACTCGACCCCGTTTGGGAGGAAGCGTATGTGATGGACAGAAGCACGGGCGCAACGACGCGGTTTTTGGACTCCGGCAACCCTTCGCTGGACGCGTCCGGCGCACAGCGGACGGATTTCGGTATGCTTACCGACGAAGCGCTTACGGCCGATACGGCTTCGATCCCGTTTTTGTCGGGCAGAGCGTATGATCGGCAGGAAAACGGGGAAACGCCCGTAGACATCTATTTAAAAAAGAATCTGCGTCCGGTGTCGGCCGTGCAGAATGTCGCCGACAAATATGTCAAGCCTTTAAGCGGCGGGGGATTTGTGTTCCTGCGCAACACCGAGGGCGGTTTTGAATCTTTCAAATACGAAAACGGAAAGGAAAGCCGTATTTCGACATTTTATGCGCATCTCGGCACTTCGTTTATGCGAAACGGCGATTATTTGCTGTCCAAGGAGGACGGGCGCATTTATACGACCTATGACGATACGCTCATTTCGACCAAAGGGTATAAAATCAACCCGCTTTTGTTCGCGGTCAGCCCCGACGGCAAATATATCGTTATGGCGGGGACGGTCGCCAATGCGCTCGACTACCGCATTTATGTATACAACACCCAAACGGAAAACTATATGACGTTCTCCGACCCCAATTACGCCGCGCACACCAATCTGCGGTTCGTGGACAACACCACGGTGACCTACTGCGTGCTGAACGTGGACGGGTACGAAAATGTGGTTCTCGATTTGTCAAAAGTAAAATAAACACAAGAGGTTTTCACACATATGCACACGCGCTTCAAAGCCGTCCTGTTCGATTTTGACGGCACGCTCGTCGATTCCTCCGAGGGGATTTTCAAAAGCCTGATCTATGCGTTCAAAGCGGACGGCAAGCCTGCGCCCGACGAAAAGACGCTGCGCAAATTTATCGGCCCGCCGATTTATGACAGCTTCAAAACGCTGTTCGGCTATAAGGACGAAAAAATTGATTTTATGATCGAAAAATACCGCGAACGCTACCGCTCGGTCGGTTGGCACGAGGCGCGCGTATACGACGGAATTCCCGAGCTTGTGCGCGCCCTTCGGGAACAAGGCGTGAAAATGGCCACCGCTTCCTCGAAGCCCACGCCGTTTATCCGCCAAATCATAGAAGAACAGGGTCTGCTCCCCTATTTTGACTATCTCGGCGGCACGGCGTTTGACAATATTTCATCGAACAAGACCGAGATTTTAAACCACGCGATGCAAGAACTCGGCGTATCGCCCGGGGAGACCGTGATGGTCGGCGACCGGCTGTTTGATATTCGGGGCGCGCAGGGCGCGGGCATACCGTGCATTGCCGTTTTGTACGGCTTCGGCAGCCGCGCGGAATTCGAGGAATACGGTGCGCAGTACATCGTCGAGACCCCGCAAGACATCTACCGTTTGATCGTGGAGGAGTGAAATCCATGGCGTCTCCGCTGGCGGACAGAATCCGCCCCGAAAGCTTGTGCGATATGGTCGGGCAGAAGCATCTGCTTGGCGAAAATATGCCGCTTCGCAATATTGTGGAGTCCGGCACGCTGCCGAATATGATTTTTTACGGTCCTTCGGGGACGGGCAAAACCACTTTGGCGCGTATTATCGCGCGCACCACGGATCGCGCGCTACGCAAGCTCAACGGCACGAACGCCTCCACGGCGGACGTCAAGGCCATTGTGGAGGAGCTGAATACCCTCGCCGCGCCCAACGGGATTTTGCTGTATTTGGACGAAATTCAGTATTTTAACAAAAAACAGCAGCAATCCCTGCTCGAATACATCGAAAGCGGCGCGATCACCCTCATCGCCTCTACCACGGAAAACCCGTATTTCTATGTATACGGCGCGATTTTGAGCCGCTCGACCGTGTTTGAATTCAAGGCCGTTGAAGCGCGGGAGATCGAACCTGCCGTGCGCCGCGGATTTGCTTTTTTGGAAGAGGAACAGCACATCAAAATCGACGTACCCGACGAAGCGGTTTCCCATATCGCGCTCGCTTCCGGCGGGGATGTGCGCAAGGCGCTGAATTTTACGGAGCTTGCCGTGCTGGCGGCCAAACCCGACGAGAACGGCCGCAAGGTGTTGACTTTGGAGCAGGTGGCCGCGCTGACGGGCGGCAACGCTTTTCGCTATGACCGCGCGGGGGATGAACACTACGACGTAATCTCGGCTTTTCAAAAATCCATGCGCGGCTCAGACCCCGACGCGGCGCTGCATTATTTGGCGAGACTTTTGGAGGGCGGCGATCTGCCCTCCGCCGTGCGGCGGCTGATGGTCTGCGCAAGCGAGGACGTGGGTCTTGCCTACCCGATGATTTTGCCGATCGTGAAAGCCGCCTGCGATATTGCGCTGGCCGTGGGTCTGCCCGAAGCGCGCATCCCGCTGGCGGACGCGGTGATCCTCGTGGCGACTTCGCCGAAGTCCAATACGGGCGACGCGAGCATTACCGCCGCCATGGCGGACGTGGAAAAGGGCAATTTCGGGCGCATCCCGCGTTGTCTGCAAAATAAGCATTACGACGGCGACGACGTGCAAAACAAGGGGCAGTTTTACAAATACCCCCACGACTACCCCCACCGCTATGTGGAGCAGCAATATCTGCCCGACGCGCTTTTGGGAACACAGTATTACCACTACGGCGACAACCGCACCGAGCAGGCCGCCAAAGCCTATTGGGACGCGATCAAAGGCAAAAAATAAGAGCTTTTCACGCTTGGAAGCCGCTTCCCCCGACAGCCGCAAAACGAAAAGAAACAGAAAAAGGTCGAAACCCGTCACACGGGCTTCGGCCTTTTGTGCTTTTAAAGTCGATTTGTCCCCGTCAAGGGACGCTTTGGTTATCGCTTGAACACGCGGTTGATTTTTTGATAGTAGCTTTCATCGATCTGCCGCAGCATTTCCTCGGTGGTGCGAAATTGCCAGTTGCCCTCGGCGCGCCCGGGTACGTTCATGCGCGCGTCCGAGCCGAAGCCGCACAAGTCCTGATAGGCGATCATGGCCAGCTTTGCGCCGGAACGCCAAACCGTTTCGATGATTTTGCGGCAGGAGGGGCTGTGAAAGCCGCCCTCGCCCCAGTTGTCCCCCGAAAAACCGCAGTAATCGAGCGCGAAGCGGCGATCCTGCTGGGAAGTCTCCCAAAGCCACGCAAGCAGCGTGGTGTTGTCGTGCGTGCCGACATAGGCGACGCAGTTTTGCGGGTAATTGTGCGGCAGATGCGTGCTGTCGCCGTTCGGGTCAAAACCAAACTGGATGACGCGCATCCCGGGAAAGCCTGTCTCCTCCAAAAGCGCTAAGACGTCTTCGCCGAACGACCCCAGATCCTCTGCCACGATCGGCACGTCGCCGAAGGCCTCGTGTACGGCGCGGAACAGCTTCATGCCCGGGCCTTTTTCCCAAACGCCCGTTTTGGCGGTACGGCTTTCGGCGGGTACGGCCCAGTAGGAGGCAAACGCGCGGAAATGGTCGATGCGCACGGTGTCAAACAGGCGGAAAGCCGCGTGGATGCGGTCGCACCACCAGCGATAGCCGTCCTTTTCCATGGCCTGCCAGTCATAGAGGGGATTCCCCCAAAGCTGGCCGTCCTCCGAAAAATAGTCGGGCGGCACGCCCGAAACACGCTTGCGGGTAAAGGTGCGCTCGTCGATCTCAAACAAATGCCGATTGCTCCAAACGTCCGCGCTGTCAAAGGAGACGTAAATCGGCATATCCCCGAAAATTTTCACACCGCAGTCGTTGGCGTACTGCTTGATCTCGCGCCATTGGGTAAAGGCGATAAATTGCTCGAATTTGTAAAAATCCTGTGCCGCACGCAATTCGTCCGCGTGCGATTGGACGGTTTCATAGCGGGCAAAGGGCGCGTCCCATGTGTACCACGGCTTGCCGCCGAATTTTTCCTTGGCGGCCTTGAAGAGCGAATACGCCTCGCACCACGGATTTTCCGCGCAGAATGCGTCAATCCTTTCCTGCAGCGCGGCATCGATACGGCGATAGGCCGCGCGCAGGAGCTTTGTGCGGCTGCGGTCGGCAAACCCGTAATCCGCCGTATAGGGCGAACCGTCATACACGGCGTCTTGCAGCTCCCGCTGTGTGATCAGCCCCATGCGCAAAAGCCCCTCGGGGTCGATGAGCATATGCGAAAGGGCGAAGGCCGCGTCGGACGCATACGGCGAGCCGTGCGCGTCCGGGGGATTGAGCGGCAGAACCTGCCAATATGAAAAGCCCATGGATTTGATTTTGCGGATGAACCGTTTGGTCTCCTCACCCATCACGCCCGTGCCGTATGCGGACGGCAGCGAGGTGATGTGCATCAAAACGCCGCTTGCTCTGGTGTTCAGCAAAAAAACGCCCCCTTATTCCCTTATAATTTACAAAAACGCCTGCTCGTGCCTTAAGCTGAGGGGAGTCGAACACAATATGGTTTTTACGGGCATATTTTCGCAAATCCTGCTTCAAACGCCTTGGGAATACGAAAGTATTCCCTTCGGCGTTTTCATTGCCTTTGCAAAAATCTGTTCCGTAAAAACTGCCTGCATTCCACGTCGAGGAATTTTTGAGGGATTTTTGCTTTTTTCGACGCAGGCGGGCTGACGCCCGCCAAGGAGAAAAGGGCAAAAAGAACCAAAAAGAACCGACGTGGGACATATCGGGCTCGACTCTCCTCAGCTTACAAGACAAGAGCAGGCGTAAGCGCGATACCGCCGACTGAAAAGCGCGTCATGCCAATGGAAGCAATGGATTCATTGAAACACAGTTTGCAGGATTTGTCAAGCGGCTCGATGCTTCGATGCTATTGTATATCGTTGACGACCTGACCCGCATAGGTATAGGGATAGTTCAATGCGGACAGGGTTTCGCCCGTTTCCCGATCAAACGCGGTCAGCTGCCCGTTGGAGAGCGTAAAAATCGTATTGCCCGCATAGGTCGCCCGCGTGATCTCATGGAAGCTTACATCTGTGTCGTCCGTGCCGCCCGATGCGGGCGTATAGTTTTGTACAATGCGCAGTGCGCGATCCTCCACAGTCAGCATACTCGCATAGGTGTGCGGACCGTACTTGCCGTATTCCTGCACGGGGATGACGAATGCGCCGCGTTCGGGCATCGAAAGATAGGCTTTGTGATCGCTTTGCGCCGGACTTCCCGAAGCATACATATCGTCATACACGATCTTGCTGATCTCCTTGGGCTTTTGCGGGTCGCCGACGTCAAACAGCGAAACCTTTAACTGCCCGTTCGTACCTGTGTCCGTACCGTCTGTGCCGATGCCGATGAGCAACGTGTCGGAATAGGGGTGCAGATAATTGGAAAATCCGGGGATCTTCACTTCCCCCGCGACGGCGGGGTGCGCGGGATCGTGCAAGTCGAGCACAAACAGCGGGTCGGTCTGATAAAAGGTGACCATATACGCTGTATCGCCCATAAAACGCACAGCATAAATGCTTTCGCCCTTCGCGATCCCCGCAAGCGTTCCCACCGTTTGCAAATCTTTGTCCAGTACGGTCACACGGCAGCCCTCTGTATCGGTGGTCGCGATGCGGTAACAGCCGTTGTACGCATCCATCGAAAACTGGTTGAGAATGTTGCCCTTGAGGGTAGCCGAGCCTTTGTAGCGAATCTGCTCTGCAAACTCGAAAACGAACAGCCGCGTGACGGGCGTGTCGGCGATGTATACGACGGTATCTCCTTCACGGACTTGTGTGTCCGTATAGTCCGTTTGCGCCACCAGCAGGGCGTCGCCGCTGCAATAGATATTTGAGCCGCCGCCGAGTACCGCTTTGAGCTTGGGGTCTGCACTGCCTTTGCCTATATCCAAAAGGCTGACGGTCAAATATGAGTTTGCCTGTGTGTCCTCCGTAATTTTCACCGCGCCGAGCGGGAAGCGTACCTTTTGCGTGTCCGTATAATAACAGGGTACGCAGGCATTTTGCAGATTGGCTTTATCCATATACATCGGCACGTCGTAATTGGTGGTCAGCAAAAGCACGGAGCCGTTCATGCGTGAGGAAAGCAGTGCGCCGTCTACCGCATAGGAAAATCGCAGCTTCGGTGCGGTGCGGTCGGCGATGTCGTAGACCTGCACGGCGCTTTTCTGCGCGCCGTAGGCGAACGCATAGCACCTCGTCTCCAACGACGCGCCGCCTATGGCTTCGGGCATATACACCGAGGAAAGCACCGCCAACGTGTCGCCCAGCACGTACAGGTCAGTGATCTGCCGATACGTGCCGTCCTTGTCTTTGTTCGGCACGGAAATGCGGCCGACTGACCGCATGGCTTTGGGGTCACGAATGTCCACAATGTCCACAAAGGAAGCGTCCTGCCCGGAGGATCGCACGATGTATAAATACGCACCGTCGTTTTTGAGAATGTCCCCCTCCTCTATGCCCGCGACCTGCGTGTTGGTCTCGCCGTGCGCAGCGCCCGTTTGCGCATCCGCCGCCCCCGAACCGCCCGCAGCGCTGTCCGTAACCGCGTTAAAGATTCCCGATCCCTCGGTTACAGCCCCGCCGTTGAGATTTCCAAAGCCGTATTGGCCGCTCTCCGGCACGGCGTCCGAGCTTTTTGTGCCGAAATTCCACAGGCTTTCCCGGTAGCTCTCCCGATATGCCTGCCACCGCTCCAAAAAAAACGATTCGATTTCGGCATAGCTTGCCGCGCTGCGCAGATAATCGTCCGCTTTGTCCTCTGCCTGCGCGATCTGTACCTCCTGCGGCCTTTCCACGCGCGGCGTGCCGCCGAAAAACCGCCAACACAGCGCTCCCGAAAGCACGACGAACAAAAAGACGGCGGCAACGGCAAAATACCGTGTGCGTATTTTGCGCTTCGGACGCGCCTCTGGCTTTGCTTCGGCAACAAGCGCTTCGATCGCCGCGGGCATCAGCGTCTCGGGCAGCGGCCTGTCGGTCTCGGCGCGAAGCAAGGTATATATATCCAGGTATTTGTCTTTACATTTCATTTGGATGTTCCTCCCGAACGGCTAAATAGCCACGCATCTTTTGAAGCGCCCTGGACAGCTTTGCGCGCACGCTGCCCGCAGTCAGACCGACGATCTCGGCGATCTCCCGCGAGCGAAGCCCCGCGACCGCCGACAACAGCACGATCTGCCGCTCTTCGTCGGAAAGCGCGGCGAGCGCGGATTGCAGATCCGCCCGCGCCGAAGCGATCCCCGCTGTGTCCTCGGGCGCGCTTAAATTCTCAAAAAGCTCTGTATGGATGGTGGTAAGGGATTTTCGGCGCAGGTACGTCCTGGCCGTGTTGGAAAGCACGCGAAAGAAATACGCTTTGCAGCGTTCGGGACTTTGTACACAGTTTATATGGGTATAGACTTTTAAGCAGGTCTCCTGCACAATGTCCTGCGCGTCCTGCGTATCCTTTAAAATGGCGCACGCGTATGCGTACAGCTCTTTGGCATACATGCCATAAAGCTCCGCAAAGGCGGAAGGATCACCCGCCTGCGCGCGTCTGCATATGGCATCTGTGGTGCTTTTCAACGTCATACCTCCCTGTGTTTCCGAATCCCTTACATAATAACAGACTACCACAGGGGGCAAAGTGTTGCAAGACATGTAAAATTTTATGCGGCCGCACTTTTGGACGGCCGTTTTGCAAAGCGGCGGGGCGAAAAACGGAAATCCCGATATTTTTTGGAAAGGCTTTACAAATGCAAAAGCTGTGCTATAATGAAAATACTGTATTTTGGTAAGCTACGAAAACTTCATGGAATATGCAAAATTCGTTCCATGCACACAAAAATCATAAAAAAGGCTTTACAAACCAAAAAATCTATGTTATGATACGTGTGTTGTATTGGCTAATTCCCTGCTATTCCTGCCGAATACACAAAATTTTGTAAAGGAGAGATTCAAACATGAAAAAGTTGGTATGCCTTATGGTTGTAGCTGTCCTTTTGGCGGTATCGATGATTCCTGCTTTTGCGGCATCCGGAATCAATGATTATGAGAAAAAGATCATTGACTACGTGCAGACCGCCTATGTTGTAGACGGCAAGACCATCACGGTTCCCCAGGAGTACATTACAGCTCTTGAGAGCGTGTGCACCAATGTGGATGTGACTGAAGCGCAGTACAACGAGATCAAGGGCATCCTTGATGAAGCGCTCGCTTTCGTTAAGTCCAAGAACCTGCTGACTTTGGAAGACATCACAAAGACCGGCTCTACACAGACCCTTCTTGACTATGCGAGCAAGGCTCTTGCTGTTGTTGGCCTTCGTCTTTCCACCAAAGGTTCTCTTTCGGATCCGGATCACGGCTTGCTGATCATCACCGACGCGAACGGCAATGTTATTGCCGAGTTGCATCCTGCCGTCATCACCAAGACCGGCGCAGACTTCACTTCTGCTGCGGTTTGCGGTGCTGCCGCTCTCGCGGTTCTTGCGGTTGCCGGTGTCAGCGTAAAGCGCTTCCGCAAAGAGTCTGATGAAGACTAATTCCGAATCCAATCGGAGTAAGAAAAGCTATCGGAAGGGTTTTATCATTCTTCCGATAGTTTTCTTATTATGCGGATATTTGCTGCTCTTCGCGTGTCTTACTCCGATTCTCAAGCCCCTGATTTCGGTATATAACTTGGCCTTTTCCAATGCCAAGGTGCAGACCATTGACGAACCGGGGGTGGGCAGCGTTTTCAGTGGCTCTACCGGCCTTACATCCGGTACTTTAAATTGGGATGATTTTTCGTTCCCGACCTACGGCGAGGCCTTCGGGCGTATCACGGTAGAGGGAACCGAAATCGATACGGAAGTGATTTACGGGGACAGCACGGCTCTGCTCAAACGCGGCGCGTGTATGTCTTTGTACAGCCACATTCCCGGCTGCGGCAGGGGCGTACTTATCGGCGCGCACAACAACACCTATTTCCATACCCTGCAGTATGTGAAAGAGGGCGCGCTTGTCCATTTGGACACCACCTACGGGTCTTATGTGTACAAGGTGTACCGAACGGACATTTTCGATCACGATGACGGCTCGGGCTATCGCAGCGAGCTCAACGGCAACAAAGAGATCCTGATTTTGTACACCTGCTATCCGAACGACACCATCGCCTCCACGCCCTATCGCTTTTTCGCGTTCTGCGAATTGGTATCGGGGCCGAGCGTGAATCTGTATGAATAAGGAGGACGCCCATGACGAAAACTGCAAAACGGGTGCGCTCCGTGCTTTGTACACTCGTGTCGTTTATCATGTCTCTTTTGATCGCGGGGATGGTGCTTTGCGCGACGTTTTATGGGACGGCGCTGCGCGCGGATTTCGCGGTGCGCGTCACGGCGCATTCGCAATATGCCCAGCAGCTCACGGCGCAGCTCAAGGAGGAATTCGTTTCTTACGGCAACGCCTGCAACATCGACGCCGAATTCTTTGATACGGTGTTTGAAAAGGCGCTGACGACGCAGAGGATCGGCGCGGACACGGAACTGATGCTGCGTGACTTCTATGCGGGCAATGTGCGGGATTCGATCCCGACAGACGATTTGGAAGCGGCGTTGCTGGAAGAGCTGAAAGGCTATGCGACGCAGAAAAATTTCTCGCTGGACGATGAAATGCTGAAAAACTTACAGGTCATCGCTTCGGAGCTTTGCGAAATCTATAACGCCTACATTTCGGTGTTCTCCCTGTCGTATTTCAAAACGGCTTCCCGTGTGCTTGCCGAATACCGCCCGTACGCGCTCTATGCGGCAGGGATCTGCGCGGTCGGGTTCGTGCTTTCGGCGGTGATTTTACGCCTGTTTTATCGGAAACGGAAAAACTATCTGCGGTATTTCATTTATGCGTTTTCCGGCGCAACGCTCATGCTTTTGATCGCGCCCCTTGCCGCGCTTTTGGCTGGACTGGGTAGCAAGATCAGCATTGTGTCAGCCGCGCTTTACACCTTGGCAAGCGCTATGATCAACAGCATCCTGGCGGCCATGGCCGTCTCTGCGGTCGTTCCGGCGCTTTGCACGGTGTTATTGATCGTCCTGTACAACAGGGCACGCCGCAAAAATGTGTGACCAAACGAAAGCAAAATAAAAGGCAAAACGAGAACCCCTCCGATCTTGTATCGGAGGGGTTCAGCCTGTCGATAAACTGTTTTGCGATAGCAAAATGCCCAAAAGTTTTCGGCCGCCTTTTTCAAAAGGCGGCGGGGTTGAG
>CANRAU010000028.1 GCA_947628665.1 uncultured Clostridia bacterium | reverse complement strand
TTTTATACATGCGTTCTGCGGATTCCTTGGTGGCGTACTCGGTGACTTCCAGCACTTCGTAACGCCGGACGCTCGCACCGAAGCTGATTTCCAGAATATCGCCGACCTTTACGTCATACGAGGCGCGCGCGACCTTGCCGTTGACGAGCGCGTGCTTGGCGTCGCAAATTTCATTGGCGACCGTGCGGCGCTTGACGATGCGGGAAACCTTTAAAAATTTATCCAATCTCATAGAAAGCTCCTGTTTTAAACGGTTTGATTTTGCAAAAAGCGGGGGAAAAGAAAAACAGAGGGAATCGCTTCCCTCTGTTTGGCCTGCAATGTGCTTATTCGGCAACGACCTTTTTCAGGGCAGCGCCTGCTTTGAAAGCGGGAACTTTGGCAGCGGCGATGGTCATGGCTTCGCCGGTTCTGGGGTTGTGACCCTGTTTTGCAGCGCGCTCACGGACTTCAAAAGTACCGAAACCGATCAACTGTACCTTTTCGCCCTTGGCAAGTTCATCGGTGATGCTGTTCAAAACAGCGGCGACGGCTGCATCCGCGTCTTTTTTGGAAAGGTTGGCTTTTTCTGCGACGGCTGCGATGAGTTCTGTCTTATTCATTGTGTTTTCCTCCGTTTTTTTATCTATCTTCATAACTGTGCGTCACAGTTATTCCGATGCAAAACTTCCTTGGCCTCGTCCCAAAGGCGGTCAAGCGTTTCTAAGGAAGCGCTTTGGATGTCGATCCCGCGCTCGTCGGCAAGGGATTCGACGACCGAAAAGCGGTTCTGGAATTTGTCGGTCGCGCGCGTCAGCGCTTCTTCGGGATCCACTTTCAAAAAGCGCGCCACGTTGACGGCCGAAAAGAGCAGATCGCCGAGCTCTTCCTCGATATGGGGCTTGTCCGCTTCCGAAGCGGCGGCTTTCAGCTCCGCGCTTTCCTCCGCGAGCTTTTCAAAAGCGCCGTCCACACTGTCCCAATCAAAACCGACCTTGGAAGCGCGCCCCTGCACCTTTTCCGCCCGCATGAGCGCGGGCAGCTGGCGCGGCACGGCAAGCATTTTATCGGTCACGGTATTGCGCTGCTTGGAGGCGGATTTGATGGCGTCCCAGTTGACCAACACCTCTTCCGCAGAATCAACCTGCACGTCGCCGAATACGTGGGGGTGGCGCTCGATGAGCTTTTTGCAAACGCCGTCCGCCACGTCGGAAAAATCAAAGACCTGCTTTTCCGCCTCGATCTGCGCGTGGAACACGACCTGCATGAGCACGTCGCCGAGTTCTTCGCACAAAAGGTGGCTGTCCTTTCGGTCGATCGCCTCTACCGCTTCGTAGGTCTCCTCGATCAAATTCTTGCGGATAGATTCGTGCGTCTGTACCTTGTCCCAAGGGCAGCCGTTCTCGCTGCGCAGCAAACGCATAATGGTGACGAGGTCTTCCACCGTGTATTTTTGCTTAAATGTAAAATCCGTTGGCATAAAACGCTCCACTTCCTCCCATTTTACTCTATAAATCCATATTTTGCAAGTAGTTTGGCGATTTTTTCTCCCTTCGGCAGCATAACTACGTCATCTTTTACGATCCCGCCGATCAAAAGCATGGAAATGCCGTATACCAGCACCGCGAATACGATGGCAATGCAGGTGGCGATGATGTTCGTAAGCGACAGCGACCCGCGCGAAAGGTCGGGCAATATGTTGGAAAACAGGCCGTAGCTCGTATAGGCCGCCACGCCGCAGAGCGCGCTGCAAATCAAAGGCTTTACAAATACGGAGATCAGATTGACGCGCACCTTGGTCGTGCGTACCAGCGCGATATAATTGTAGATCACGATAATGCTGTAGCAAACCACCGTGCCGATCACCGCGCCGCTGATGTTGATTTTGGGAATGCCGATAAAAATATAGTTGCAGATGACCTTGGCGACCGCGCCGATGGTCAATGACCGCAGGGGAACGCCGGGTCTGCCGAGGGCTTGCAGCATATTGGTCATGGGCTGCGACAGGGAGATGAGGAAAATGGTATAGCCGTAGGCCGCCATAATGGGCGCTGCGACGGAAATGGCGGAGGCGGATTTGCCCGTTTGGTACATCATATCGAGGATCGGTGTGGCAAGCACGCCCATGCCGATGCCGGCGGGCAGGGAGATCATCAGCGTCACGCGCAGAACGGATTCTACAGAGACTTTCAAAACGCGCTTATCCTTGACCGCCCATGCAGCGGAGAGCGCGGGGATCGCGCTGACGCCCAGCGTCATGGTAATGGAGGGGATCAGGTTCTTAAAATCCAGCGACATGGTGTACGCGCCGTACAGGTATTTGGAAATATCCTCATCGAGGATCTGCGACGCGGCCAGTTGGTCGCCGTACAGGGAGTGGATGAACGGCAGATTGTTTAAAATCATCGTGTCCAAACGGTTTTGCACGGTGATCGAGTCGATGAGATTCGTCACACTGAACACGAGCGAGGAAGCGACCACGGGAATGGCGATGGACATCAGCGTTTTGGCGATGGCCGACCCCTCCAGGGGCTTCGGGGAATTCACCAGTTCCTCCCGCGTAATGCCGTCGCCCTTGACGCGGTACAAAATCATCATGTAGATCATACCGACGACCGTGCCGACCGTGACGCCTATGGCCGCAGCCGCCGCGGCATAGGGGTAAATGGCGCTCATCGCCTCGGCTTCGCTCGTTACGGTTTGCCCGTAAACCGTCGCGCCCGCCTCGAAGCGCGACAGGCCGTAATCAATGGACAGCTTCGCGCACACCAGCCCCGCAATGACCTTGCCGATCGCCTCCCAGACCTCGGACATCGCCGTCGGCGTCATGTTGCGCAGGCCGTTGTAATAGCCACGATAGATCGACATGACACAGCAGAAGAAGATCGACGGCGTGATTGCGAAAATCGCGGGCAGCGCCTCGGGATTTTTCGCAAGAAGGGCATAGGGGTAGGAAAGCGCCAGCATCAGCACCGTCCCGACCGTGCCCGTCAGCAGAAACAGCCGTGCGGCGACCTTAAAAATGCGCTTTACATCGCGGAATCGACCCAGCGCGACCTGCTGCGAGACCATTTTGGACACGGCGACGGGCAGACCCGCCATAGAGACGGTATAGATCGGGATATACAGGTTATAAGCCGAGTCAAAGCACCCCCGCCCGACCGCGCCGACCATATTGGAAATCGGTATTTTATAGAGAATACCGATGATTTTGACAAGAATCGTCGCAGCGGCAAGCACCATCGCGCCGTTTAACAGCGATTGGCTCTTCCTCTTTTTCTGCGCCATATCCGTTCACTCCTTTTCCTTGCCCTACCTGTCAAGTGGTTTGCCTTTCGGCCTCCTGTCCCGCATTCCCCAAAAATTCCCGCAGCAAAGACGCAGGCGGGATCAGCGCGGGCGAGATCGGCACGAACTGCCGCAGCGCGTGCATGAGCTTTTGCGCATCCTTTTGCGCCGCATCCGGCAAATGCGCATTTTGGAGCATGGGCAGGCAAATATTCCGAAATACGCACGGCGCGCTTAAATGCACGGAATTGATTTTGATGTCCGCAAGATCCCGATACGGGAACAGATATTTGTCCTCGCCCAAGCGCACATTATCCCAAAGCGCATAGGTGTTTTCCACAGAGCTTGCGCGGAATTGATAGTCGCGCGTCATGCGGCGCAGGAAGCGCAGATTGCGCTTGTTGAGCACGATCTTCCCTTTCTCATTATATATGCGCGAGGAAACGCTGATATAAATTTTCAAATGGTTTTTGTCACGCAGTCCATCGGTGATCACGGGGTTGAGCGCGTGCAGCCCCTCGACGATGATCGCGTCCTGCGCGCCGAGGGTGACCGTTCTTGAAAGCTCGCTGCGCTGGCCCACGGTAAAATCAAAAATCGGCAGCTTTGTCTCTTGCCCCAATAAAAGGCTCGATAACGACGCCCGAAGCAGCGGCAGGTCGAGCGCATACACGGTCTCGAAATCGGGATTACCCGTTTCAGCGCCCGGAATTTGCTCCCGATCCAAATAAAAATCATCTAAGGACAGCACATGGGTATGCATACCGCGCGCCGTGCATTTTTCGGCGAGCTTTTTCGCCGTCGTGGTCTTGCCGGAAGCAGAAGGGCCTGCGAGCATCAGAATTTCGCGCCCGTCGCTTTGCTGGACGCGGTCGGCGATGCCCTCCAAAATTTTATCAAAGCGTTCCTCGCTTTGCCGCACAAGCGCGGCGGGGTCGGACGAAGCCAACGCGTTGATGTATTCGATATTGTTGTGCAGGTTTGCCATGCACACACCTCTTATACGCTGTATTTGCCGTAAAACGGCAAAATCTTTTGCTTTCGTTTCAAGATTTCCGCAAATCCCGAAATATATTCATATGGGTATTTGTAGTTGAATATGCGTTCGATGTCCTTGCCGTGCGGGGCTTTGAGCTTGGTGACCGCGCCCGCGCCCACGGCGAACACCGTGTGACATTCTTCCATCATGAAAATGTTGTATAAGCACTCGAAGCCCGATTTTGCGTACCCCGTGTTTTCGAGATTGCCGAGCGTTTTCGATTGCCGATACATATAATACGGGAAATAGGCGTTCCGCGTCAAGCACGAATATGCGTAATCGAGCATTTCGTCCGCCGCCTCGCCCTGCTTTTTTAAAATCGGCGTGTTTTGCGTGCCGAGTCCCGAAGCGCGCTTGAGGGCGAGTGTATGTACGGTGATGCTTTCGGGGTCAAGGGCGACAGCTTTACAGATCGAACGCCGAAAGGATTCGGGCGTATCGCCCGGAAGTCCCGCGATAAAATCCATATTGATGTTGGAAAATCCCGCCTCGCGCGCCGCAAGGTATGCGGACTCGGTCATTTCCGATGTGTGGCGGCGGCCGATCTCCCGCAGCACCGTGTCGTTGAAGGTCTGGGGATTGATGCTGATGCGCGTCACGCCCGCGTCTTTCAGCACGCGCAGCTTTTCCCGCGTCACCGTATCGGGACGTCCGGCTTCCACGGTGTATTCCCGCGCGGTAGAAAGATCGAATGCGTGCGCAACGGCTTGCAGCAGCGTTTCCAACTGTTCGGCGGAAAGCGAGGTCGGCGTGCCGCCGCCGAAATAGACGCTTTCGAGCCGCAGTCCGAGCTTCGCGGCATACGCGCCCGTCTCTTCGATCTCTCGCACGAGCAGCGATACATACTCGGGTATGAGCTTTTTTGCCGTATCGGCGGTGATGGCGTGGGATACAAAGGAGCAGTAGCTGCACCGCGAGGGGCAAAAGGGGATCGCCACATACAGACTGCACGAATCGGGACGGGAGGTTTGCAAAACAGCCGCTTCCCGCGCGGCAACGCTCGCGGTCAACGCGGTCTTTTGCGCGGACACAAAAAATCGGTCGGTAAAGCACCGCACGGCATAGTCGGTATCCCGTTCAGTCTGCAAGGCGAAAAACAGTTTGGATGGCCGCACCCCCGTGAGCAGTCCCCATTTCGGGCGATACCCCGTCTGCGCGGTCATGATTTCATAGACGAGCGCGGCGAGCGTGCGTTCGCGGTCACTGTCCGCCTCGCCTTCGAGCGGCGCGGTTTTTTCTATGACAGTCTCGCCGCTTCTCAGCGTGACGCGCGCCTCATGTCTCGCGATCTCGGTGGAAAGCACGGCTTCACCGCTTTCGTGCGCCGTGCTTTCAAAAACCACGGTGATCTTTTCGTTGGGCAGAAAGACGCGCACGAGCTTTTCCATTTCATATTGATAGGTGTGGTTTAGAATTTCTACGATCATTTGCCGATTCTCCGCATATACCGGTTGCGTGTGCGTTCCGATTCCAGCGTGGTGGCGCGGTTGTGTCCCGGGTAGACCTTGAAATCGCCGTCCAAATTGCGAAGGCGAATGAGCGAGCTCATCAACTCCATATCGTCCCCGCCGGGGAAATCCGTGCGTCCCGCCGTCAGGCAAAACAGGGTGTCGCCCGAAAACAGCAGACGGTTTTCGTAGTCCACATAACAAACGCCGCCCTTGGTATGCCCGGGCGTGTGCAGCACCGTGAGTTTGGTTTCGCCAAGCTCTATAACATCGCCGTCTTTAAGCAACTGATCGGCAGGCACGGCGGTTTGCCGCCCCGGGTATTCCCAAGAGCAAAGGCTGACGGCTTCATCGGTCAGGCATGCCGCGTCCGCCTCGTGAATGCAAACCTCGGCGCCCGTCAGCGCCTTGAATTCCGCCACGCCCAAAATGTGATCGAAATGCCCGTGCGTCAGCAGGATATACTGTACATCCTTGCCCGCGAGCGCCTGCTTGCATTCCGGCGTACACCCGCCCGCGTCGATCACAGCGGTTTTCCCACTGCTTGCATCGGTCAGAATATAGGTGTTGGCCTTGATAGGCCCCATGGGAAAACAGGAAACGGAAACTGCCATTGCTTTTGCCCTGCGATCTCCGAACCCGATTCGGAGACCGTTCCTTTCTTGAAATATACTTTCGGATGTGCGTTCGATTTACACCGAAGCCCCGTTTGCACCTTTGCTTTTCCAAATTTCGGTATCGTACAAAATCGTAACGGGGCCGTTGTTCAAAAGCTCGACTTCCATATGCGCGCCGAATACGCCTTTTTCGACCCGCCGCACGCCGTTTTGCAGGAGCGCGGCGCAGTAGTGTTCGTAAAGCGTGTCGGCGGTTTCGGGGGCGGCGGCATGGACGAAGGAGGGGCGATTGCCCTTTTTGACGTCCGCGCACAGCGTGAATTGCGATACCGCAAGCACCTCGCCGCCGATGTCCCTGACCGATAAATTCATTTTGTCGTTTTCGTCGGTGAATATCCGAAGCGAAGCGGTTTTGCGCGCCAAAATTTCCGCGTCCTCTTGGGTGTCGCCGTCCGCAACGCCGCAAAGCACCAAAAACCCCTCGCCGATTTTCCCTACGGTTTTTCCGTCTACACGCACCTCTGCGCGCTTGACACGCTGAATGACTGCTTTCATGGCTTAAAGTCCTTTCGACAGCATGGGAACTGTCTCTTATAATCATGTCCTTTGGGTGGACTGCTTATGAACATCGCCTAATGGTTCTCTTGGTCAGTCCCTAATTTAGGCAAATGATTCAGATTTTCTGTTTTCAATATTTGCAACTGTCGCACGGCCAATTGCCAAAGCAATTTCATCCGTTCTTCTTGACTTTTTCCCTGTTGAATTAAAATCGCATTATAACTTTCCAAATTCGCAAGCACCAATAGTTGGTTCAGCGATGCCGTATCCCGCATATTCCCTTTCGCAATTGGATTTTCTTCTTTCCATTGCTTTGCTGTTTTTCCAAACAAAACAACATTCAGCATGTCCGCCTCACTTGCATAGGTACACATGATCTGCTCCGGGGTGAGTTCCGGCGGGATCAGGTTTTCTTTAATGGCGTCGGTATGTATCCTATAGTTCAGCTTGGAGATTTCTCTGTTTAAATTCCAGTTTAAAGACAATCGGCTGTTTTCATCCGCTTTTAATCTCCTGTAATCCTTCATAATATATAACTGGAATTCAGGAGAGATCCAGGCTGCAAACGACATGGCAATGTCGCTATGTGCATATGTCCCGCCATAGCGACCTGCTTTGGAAACGATGCCAACGGCGTTTGTGGCTTCTATCCATTTCTTTGGAGACAAGGTAAACGAATTCGCGCCTGCCTGCTTCCTAAACCCCTCGAATTCGAGGGGTTTAAAATCAGCGTTATGCAACCTTTCCCACAGCCCCAGAAAGTCGATCACATCGCGGTTCCGCATCCAGTTCTGTATAACCGCAGTTGGATCATCGCTTTTGTATCGAGCAATATCCGTAAGGGAAATAAATTCGTTTTCAAAATCCTGCGTATAGATACCAATATCTATTCCATTTGCATGTATGATGTCTTTAACGATTTTTTCCATGGCTTTTTCTGCTTTGCTTTCGACAGATATTTATTTTACCGTTGCTTTTTTGAATTGTGCTGTTGCGATAACCGCCTGACGACGGATCGGTATCAAACGCACGCGTCGCTCCGTTTACCGTTCTACGCTCAATACGCCATCGACCTTTTCAATGCGGGCGATCACGTTTTTCAAATGCTCAACATTGCTTACGGTAATGGTCATATAAATCGTGCTTCTGCCGTCCTTGGCCTCGCGGGAGGAAATTTCATTGATGTTGACGCGCATATTGGCAAGCTGCATGGAAATATCCGCCATTAAGCCGATGCGCGAGAGCGCCGTGATCTGTAGCGTGGCCTGAAATTCCTTTTTGACGTTTTGATTCCAGCTGACGCGCACCCAGCGTTCCGGCTCGGCACAGGTCGTGGGGTCTGCCGGCACATTGGGACAGTCTCGCTTGTGTACGGAAACGCCGTGTCCGCGGGTGATGAAGCCGATGATGTCGTCGCCGGGCAGGGGATTGCAACAGCGCGAAAATTTGATGAGTACGTTGTCGACGCCCTCTACCGTGACGCCGTCCCTGCCGCCCGAACGCGGGGATGCTTTCAGTTCCTGTACGGGTTCGGCAGGCTCTTGCGGGCGGTAGTTTTTGTTGTATTCCTCTTTGATATAGGGCATCAGACGGATGACGGACACGCCGCCGAAGCCGATGGCGGCATAGAAGTCGTCCACACTGTCAAACCGCTGGCGCACAGCAAGATTTCGGATGAACCGATCGTAGCCTTCCTCGTCCAGCCGAATGAAATTGCGGCGGAATTCGCGTTCGATCTCGGCCTTGCCCTCGGCGATGTTTTCGTCGCGCTTTTCGTGCTTGAACCACGAACGGATCTTGTTGCGCGCGGAACTTGTTTTGGCGATGGAGAGCCAGTCGCGCGACGGCCCTTTGCCGATCTGTGAGGAGGTCAGCACCTCCACGATCTCGCCCGTTTTGACCTGGTAATCCAACGGCACGATACGTCCGTCCACCTTAGCGCCGACCATTTTGTGACCGACCGCCGTGTGAATGGCATAGGCGAAGTCGATGACCGTTGCACCGCTGGGCAGATTGATGACGTCCCCGCGCGGGGTGAATACGAAAACATCCTCGGGGATCAAGTCGCTCTTGATCGCGCGCACCAGTTCCTGTACGTCGCCCGATTCCTTTTGATCGTCGAGCATTTGCCGAATCCACGCCAAACGCTCATCCAAATTGGATTTGCCCTTGATGCCGAGCTTGTATTTCCAGTGCGCCGCGATACCGAATTCCGCCGTGCGGTGCATTTCCCATGTGCGGATCTGCACCTCAAACGGGATACCGTCCCGTCCGAGAACGGTGGTGTGCAGGGACTGGTACATATTCGGCTTCGGCGTGGAGATATAGTCCTTAAAGCGTCCGGGCATGGGGCGGAACATATCGTGAATGACGCCCAAACAGTTGTAGCAGTCGATCACGCTGTCCACGATGATGCGAATGGCGTAAATGTCATAAATCTGGTCGAAATTTTTATTCTGCATATACATTTTACGGTATATGCCGTGTACGCTTTTGATGCGCCCGTCGATTTTCGGGTCTTTGACGACGGTGGCGATGCGCGCGCTGATTTGCGCCTTGGTCTCCTCCAAAAATTCCGAACGCGAGCGGCTCATTAAATCGAGGGATTTTTCGATGTCCGCATACGCAATCGGGTCTAAGAAACGGATGGCGAGATCCTCCAACTCCTCCTTGGCGGTGCGGATACCGAGACGGTGTGCGATCGGCGCGTAAATTTCGAGCGTTTCGAGCGCAATATCCCGCCGCTTCTGCGGCGCCATAAAGCCCAATGTGCGCATGTTGTGCAGACGGTCGGCGAGCTTGATGATGATGACGCGGATGTCCCGATACATCGCCAAAAGCATTTTGCGGATGTTTTCCGCCTGAAATTCCTCTTTGGTGGCCAGCGGCACTTTGCCGAGCTTCGTCACGCCGTCCACAAGCGCGGCGACCTCTTCGCCGAATTCGGCGCGAAGCTGTGCGAGCGTCACGTCGGTATCCTCCACCGTGTCGTGCAGCAGCGCCGCTTCGATGGACTGCGCGTCCATGCCGAGATCGATCAGAATATTGGCGACCGCAATGGGGTGGATGATATACGGCTGCCCCGAATAGCGCAACTGTGCGCTGTGGACGTCCGCCGCCAAACGAAATGCCTTATCGACCTCGGCGATCTCCGCTTCTGTAAACCCGGTCTCTTTTTGCAGGCGGGTGCGTAAAAGCGCATATTCCTCTTGGGGGGTCAATTCTTTTTCTTCCATGCTTTTATGCTCCTTTCTGCGATAACTGCTTTAAAATTTCGGAGGCCGTAAGATCGGCCTTGCCCGATTGCTTGGGACAGCAAAAGCCGCCGTTTGCATCCCTTTGGATCAGCCCGAGCTCCTCCAGCACGTCGAATGCGACCAAAGCGGTTGCGGCGTGCGCATACGGGCAGCCGCTGCGCCGGCAGAACACCTCCACGTCAAACGCAAACGGCTCGTTGGACTTCAGAAATCGATACACGCCCAGCAGAAATTCCCGCGACGGCGTTAAAAAGGCGATCTCCTTTTGCGTAAGCGCGTCCCTGTAACGGTATTTTTCATACAAACGGACGCTTTTAAACAAATTTTCTTCGTCCGAATCCGAAAACCGCATTTCCCGAATGCGCACGGAGGGCTTGATTTCCCCGCGGAATTCGTTCTTTTCCACCTGCACGGCCAAATCAACCGTATCTCCGCAGTGAAAGGGAAATTGGGCGGGCGTGACGGAAAACAGCATGGCGGTCACCTGCGTCAGCCCTTTTTCAAGGGTCAGCCGCAAATGCCGTCCCTCGCCCACGGGTCTTGCTGCGATCAGCTTCATGCGGTACAGCCCAAAGGTCGGCACGGGATTTCCCGTGCCGAAGGGCTCGAGCGCCGCCAGCGTTTCAAGCAGGGATAGATTGATATAAGCGGGGTTGAGCTTAAAGTCAATGCGTTCATAAGCGAAGGGCATATCGACCGACTTTGCATATGTATCGAGCGCTTTGCGCAGCGCGGGGATATGCGTGGTCTCCACGCCCAATCCCGCAGCGCCCGGATGCCCGCCGAAATGCGTCAGATGCGCGCTTACGGCACACAAAGCGTCATAGATCGAAAAATCCTCCACGCTTCGGCACGAGCCTTTGCCGATGTCGCCGTCCGTGGAGATCACGACGGTGGGCTTGCCGTAGCGGCTCACGAGCCGCGCCGCGACAATGCCGATCACGCCCGGATGCCAGCCCTCGCCCGCGACCGTCAAAATGCTTGCATAACGAATTTCGGGGTCGCTTTCGATCTGCTCGACGGCTTCTTTAAAAATTTCGGCTTCGATGGCCTGCCGCTGTTTGTTTTTGCGGTCGGTCTCCTCGGCGATCTGCGCGGCCGTGTCGGGATTGTCGCACAAAAGCAGCTGCAGCGCGGGCATGGCGCTGCCCAGCCGCCCCACGGCGTTGATGCGCGGTGCGAGCGTAAAGGCGACGTTTGCGGCGCTGAGCGTCTTTCCCTGTACGCCCGCCGCTGCCTTTAATGCTTCTATGCCGATGCGGGGTGCGGCGTTGATGTGCCGCAGTCCCAAACGCACCAGTGCGCGGTTTTCCCCGCGCAGGGGGACTGCGTCCGCCAGCGTCCCGACCGCGACCAGATCCGCGAAATCGGCACAAACGGTCTCAAAATCGGATTCCATGGCGCAGACGAGCTTGAACGCCACGCCCACGCCCGCAAAATCCTTAAATTCCGACGGGCAGTCCGAACGGTGCGGATCGACCACCGCCGCCGCTTCGGGTAAGCGTTCCATAGGCTGATGGTGATCGGTGATGACCATATCCACGCCGAGACTTTTGGCGACTTCGGCAGGCTTTACGGCGGAAATGCCGTTGTCCACGGTGACGATCAGCTTAACGCCGTCCGCCGCAAGCTCGCGAACAGCCGCTTCGGAAATGCCGTAGCCCTCGGTCATGCGGTCGGGGATGCGGCAGACCACGTCCGCGCCCCGCTTTTCCAGATAGGCGTACAAAAGCGCGGCGGAGGTCACGCCGTCCGCGTCGTAATCGCCGAACACGGCAATTTTTTCAAATCGATCCAGCGCCTCCGAAATGCGCGCGACCGCCTTTTCCATATCTATGTATTCAAACGGGTCGGAAAAATCGAAATCGGCACAGAGGTAGCTTTCGGCGTCGATCTCATCCGCAATGCCGCGTGCGGTCAAAAGCAGAGCCAAAAACGGGTCAAGATTGCAGCTTTCCGCCAGCTGTGCGGCCAAGTCCTTATCGCACGCAGACAGTTTCCATAGCTTACGGCGCATATCCTCTGCTCCTTTCCACCCCAAAAGTCGGGAACGAAACGTACTTTTAATTTAATATTTTAACATTTTTCCCCATACGTTTCAACCAAAAACGGGGATTTTTCCGTGCCTTTCGGAAGATTTCTCCCTGCGTTTTCCAATAACGAATCGCGTCTAAGCCAAACGCACGCAAAAATATTGACATCTTTGAAATAAAAGAGTAATATTTTATGGAATACAAAAAAATGGGGGAGACTTTTGAAACGGCTTTCATCAAATACGAAGCGAGAGTTTAATTGGGAAATACTATTCCTGTTCTTAACCGATTTTGTCATTTGCAATCTGACTTATTTTATTATGCTTTTGGTGCATTTGAATTTCCCGCGCATCACGGCGGATTTTCTTTTGCATATGTGCGTGCGTATTCCGTCGGTGACGGTACTCTACCTCGGTATGTACGCCCTGTTTCATATGTACAGCACCATTTGGAAATATGCCGGTTTCTATGAAATCGCCCGCTTCGGGGTGGCTTCTATATTGGCGACGGGCGGCACTTGGATCGCGGATTACGTCGGCATGCAAATTTGTCGGCACCTGATGAACACGGGACACGACGTGTCGCTGCTGTTCAATGTCCTGCCGTTGCCCGTATATATCGACGTGGCGCTTATCGTGATCATGGTAGGGCTTTCCGCGCGCATCTTTAACCGTTCGGCGAAGCTGCTTTACAATGAAAACCGGCGGCACAGGCATGCGTCGAAAAGCAGCGGCGCTTCCGAAAAGAAAATCTTGGTCATCGGCGCGGGGTCTATCGGCAGCGCGCTGATCACGGAGTGCCAGCTGACCGAGTATCGCTTGGGCATTCCGGTGGCCATATTGGACGATAATCCGCAAAAAATCGGGCTTTCCATTCTCGGCACGCCCGTCGTCGGCACATGCGATGAGATCGACGCGGCGGTCGAAAAATACAAAGTGACGCACATTTACTTCTGCATTACCGAAATCTCCGAAGCACGCAAACGGGAATTGCTCGAAAAACTGATCCATACGGGCTGTACGGTCAAAATGGCGTCGGATCATGCGGATGTCACCTCCGAGCGCAAATCCACCATCGCTTCGTCGCGGCGTATCAATATTTTGGACTTGCTGTCCCGCCCGCCGGTGGAGCTCAATCGCGACGTGTGCAGATATGTGACCGACGAGGTCGTATTGGTCACGGGCGGCGGCGGTTCCATAGGTTCGGAGCTTTGCCGACAGCTCGCGCCCTATTACCCCAAGAAGATCGTCATTTTCGATATTTACGAAAACAACGCGTACACGCTGAAAAATTCGCTGGATATGCAATATTTCGGCACGCCGCAGGTCGAGATCCGCATAGGCTCTGTGCGCGAAGAAAAGCGTCTGCGTGAGGTGTTTGAAGAATTCCACCCCACAAGCGTCTTCCATGCCGCCGCGCATAAGCATGTGCCGCTCATGGAGGACAGCCCCTATGAGGCGATCAAAAACAACATCCTCGGCACATACAATACCGCCAAAGTCTCGAATGAATTCGGCGTGCGCAATTTCGTTCTGCTTTCGACCGACAAGGCGGTCAATCCCACCAACGTCATGGGTGCAAGCAAACGCTGCTGCGAGCTTGTGATCCAGCATTTTTCCAAAATTTCCGAACATACCAAATTTGCGGCGGTTCGTTTCGGCAACGTCTTAGGCTCCAACGGCAGCGTGATCCCGCTGTTTACCGAGCAGTTGGAGCACGGCGGCCCCTTGACCGTGACGCATCCCGACATTACCCGTTACTTTATGACCATTCCCGAAGCGGCGCAGCTTGTGGTGCAGGCGGGCGGTCTTGCCAAGGGCGGCGAGATATTTGTGCTGGATATGGGCGAGCCGATCAAAATTCTTTCCCTTGCCGAAAAGCTGATCCGCTTGTCGGGTTATGAGCCGTATGTCGATATCGATATTCAGTTTACGGGGCTTCGTCCGGGCGAAAAGCTGTATGAGGAACTGATTTTGCCGTCGGAGCGCGAGGGCATGCATAAAACCGAGAACGACAAAATTTTTGTTACCGCGCCCTGCGAATTTGACGAGGCGTTTTTGGTCGAGCATATCGAGCGTATCGCGACGATGAACCCGAGCGAATCGCGCGCATTCCTGCGCGAGCTTGTGCCCAATTATCAATCTGACAAATAAAAACATTGGAGATGTTTTGCAATGGAAATCCGTATCGAAAGAACCAAAAATCCGAAGGCGAAGCCCGCCGACCAAAATGCGCTGGGCTTCGGCAAGTACTACACCGACCATATGTTCGTCATGAACTATGATGAGGGTGAAGGCTGGCACGACCCGCGTATTATTCCCTATGCGCCGTTTGCGCTTGACCCTGCGGCGATGGTACTGCACTATGCGCAGGAGGTCTTTGAAGGGATGAAAGCCTATCGCACGGCGAACGGCGAAGTGCTTTTGTTCCGTCCCGAAAAGAACATGGAACGCCTGAACCGCTCCAATGACCGCCTTTGCATTCCGCGTATCGACGAGGCATTTGCGGTCGAGGCCGTCAAAGAGCTGGTTCGCGTGGATCGGGATTGGATCCCCACGGCGGAAGGGACTTCGCTGTATATCCGTCCGTTTATTTTCGCGACGGACGCGCACCTCGGCGTGCATCCCGCAAAGCACCTGATCTTCTCGATCATTCTTTCCCCCGTGGGCGCGTATTATCCCGAGGGCTTGAATCCCGTAAAGATTTATGTGGAGGATCAATTTGTCCGTGCGGTCAAGGGCGGCGTCGGCTTTACCAAGACGGGCGGCAACTACGCGACCTCTTTAAAGGCGCAGGATGTTGCGGAAAAGCTCGGTTATACGCAGGTCCTGTGGCTGGACGGCGTAGAGCGCAAATATGTGGAAGAGGTCGGCACGATGAACGTGTTCTTCGTGCTGGACGGCGAAGTCGTGACCCCGTCTTTGGAGACGGGCAGCATTTTGAGCGGCATTACGAGAATGTCCTGCGTGGAGATTTTGAAGGATTGGGGCTACAACGTCTCCGAACGCCGCATTTCGGTGGAAGAGCTGGAAAAGGCATATGATGAGGGTCGGCTGCTCGAAGCCTTCGGCAGCGGCACGGCTGCGGTGATTTCGCCCATCGGCGAGCTTCGCGTCGGCGATAAGCTCATGCCCATCCATAACGGCGAGATCGGCGAGCTTTCCCAAAAGCTGTATGATGAGCTGACGGGTATCCAGTGGGGTACGCGTCCCGACAAATTTGGCTGGACGGTCAAGGTGCTGTAAGCCGAGTTAATCGACACACTCTGTATAGTTTGTCCATTATACATAAAGACAGGTCGTTTTGGCCTGTCTTTTTTGTTTGAAACGTTGATTTCGCGCTGCAAATGTGCTATTCTATGAAAGGAAATGATACAGACTAAGAAAAGGGGCGTATGGCAGTATGGGAACAAAAGCAAAGCGTTTGCCGCGTGCGGCAAAACCGGAAGACGTCGGCGTATACAGTGGTGCGGCGCAGGAATTTATCGAACATATTCGCCGTGAAAATTTGGAGTTTCACAGCTTGATGGTGGTGCGTCACGGCAAGGTCGCGGTGGAGTGGTACAACGAGCCGTTTGACGCCGAGACCAGGCACGCCATGTATTCCGTCAGCAAGAGCTTCACCTCTGTCGCGGTGGGCTTCGCTGTCAGCGAAGGGCTTTTGTCTCTCGACGACGTGGTCACCGATTTCTTCCCCGATTATCCGCCGAAAACGCCAAGCCCGTATTTTGCAAAAATGACGGTGCGCACGCTTTTGACCATGACGGCGGGCAAGCAGACGGACATGATCGCGGACAAGGGCAAGATCGATTGGATCGCCGATTTTATCCATTCGCCCTGGGTGTTTGAACCCGGCACGCAGTTTTTATACGTCAACGAAAACATCTATATGCTCTGCGCCATTTTGCATCGGGTCACCAAAATGAGCGTGATCGAATACCTGACGCCGCGCCTTTTTGAGCCTCTCGGCATAGAGAAGCCCTTCTGGGAGACCGACCTCGGCGGCGTGGAGGCCGGGGGCTGGGGCTTGTATATCACCACCGAGGATTTGGCGAAGTTTGCGACCTGCTGCCTGCACGACGGCCAATACGAGGGGCAGCAGGTGATCCCCGCCGAATGGATTCGCGCGGCTACGACCAATCAGCTGGGCGACGTGAAACAGCATAGCGATGACATCGACGCCGAAAGCGGTTACGGCTATTGCTTCTGGATGAACGGCGTTGTGCCGAATTCCTACCGCGCGGACGGGATGTTCTCACAGTTCGCGATCAATCTGCCCGAATTTGATGCGAGCATCATCACGACGGCGGCCATTCCGCTGGAGGCACAGGCGCGCGAGGCCATTTGGAAGTTTTTCCCCTATGCCTTTATGAACGACAAGAAAGAACCGTGTCCGCAGAGCGCGTCGGCGTTTATCGAGCAGCCCGTCTGTTCGGCGCATCCCGTGACCGAAAAGACCATTGCGAATCGCACGATCAAGGTGCGCAAAAAAATTCTGCTCAATCTCATCGGTATGCCCATGAGTATGCTGCCGCTGGCGGTCAATTTCATGATGACGGATCGCGCGGGGAATATCGACCACATTCGTTTCGGCTTCGGCGAACACGAATGCTCCATCACCTGGGACGAGGGCGACGAAAACAACACCGTACTCTGCGGCATGGACGGCCACTACCGCTACGGGACGATGCGCCTTGGGCAGGTGGATTTCAAGGTCTGCGCAAACGCGGTTTGGCTCGACAACCTCAATCTGAAAATTTCGATTCGGGCGATCGAAACCATAGGCAAGCGGGATTTGAATTTCCTGTTTCGACGGGGCAACCGCGTGACGATCACGCCATCTTCCACGCCTTCGACCTATCAGATCTGCGATTTCCTGAGCGCCAGCTTCAAGGACATCATTAAAAATCCGATCCTCTCCAAAGCGGCGCAGTTTTTTGTGCGGTTCGCGCCGTCAATCGCCGAACCCAAGCATTACGGCAAGTTTATCGATTAACAAGCAAAGAGCAGACGCTCCTGCGTGTAGAAAAAGTATGTGTCACTTAGCAATTTGCACAAAAGGAGTAAGATTATGGGGAACCCCCGGCGAGGGTTCCCCACCGAAAAACAGTCCACTGGACTGTTTTTC
>CANRAU010000027.1 GCA_947628665.1 uncultured Clostridia bacterium | reverse complement strand
GTTTGTGTGGTAACTTCAATTATACCACGTCTGCTATGACTTTTTCTATATGTCCTATTTCATTTTACAATCAACCGAATCCGCGTTTTTTCGGATTTTTGAAAAAAATGCTTGCAATCCTTGGGAGTTTCTGTTAATATATTGATTGCTATTGAAACAAGGGAGGTGCCACGTAATGGCTAAATGTGAATTCTGCGGGAAAGACGTCTCGTTCGGCATTAAGGTTTCGCACTCGCACAGACGCTCCAACAGAACCTGGAAACCCAACGTAAAACGAGTAAAGGCGATCGTCAACGGCTCTCCTAAAAGAGTGTACGCCTGCACGCGCTGCCTGCGCTCCGGTAAGGTTACCCGTGCGGTCTGATTGCAGAAATCTGATTGCAGAAAAAAGATTTAACGCCCGCTTGTCGGGCGTTTTTTCATGCCCGTTTGAGCGTCCGCACCAAATCCTTGTCCGCCTTTCCTACACGGTTGGATTCCACGATTTTTTGAATCGCCTGATTGTGCGTCTTCGGAGAAAGCGTCCCCGCTTTTAAAAAAGCGAGCGTCTTTTCGCGATCCTGCACGAAGCAGACCGACACGCACCAAGCAACTGCCATATGCACATAATAGCAATCGTTTGAAACGGTCGGCAGCAGCAGAAGGATGCGGTCGATATAGTCGTTCGTTATCAGGTGCGCGAGTAGCAGCACCAGCGCAAAACGGCGTTCGTACTCTCCCGGCTTTTGGAGATACGCCGTGCAGAGGTCGAACATCGTTTCCCTCTCTCCCTTTTTGGGCTTGAGCGCGACAGAAAAGCTGTCACAGATCGCCCAGTTGTCGATTTGGGGAACAAAATCGTCGATCCATCCGCGCTTTTCGGCAAGCGGCGCGCGCACAAAAGCGATCACAAAGGCTTTTGTCAAAAGCGTCTCATAATACGCGCTGTCGCATACGCGCAAAAAGCCCTCGGCGTCGCCCCGCGCGATCTCTTTGGCGATGCGCTTGAGTTCGGGGCTGCGCACGCCCAAAATCGGGGAAGCAGAGGTTTTGCAAAGTCCCTCCTGAAAGGCTTTGTAATCGGCATCCGCAAGCGACTGCAAATGCGCCAAAAAAGCCGCATAGGTTTTCTCGTTCCAAAGGACTTCGGCGTACACGTCCCATTCCCCCTTTCGGTTATCATAGCACAGCCAAAGACGGCCTGTCAAATTGTCTGATTTCCTTGTCAATTTTTTCACTTTATGGATTGTAAACAAACGCAAAGTATGATAAAATCAGCCTATCTTCTTGGAGCCAAAGAGGTGGCAGCATATGCAATACAAATTAAACCGCAGCAATTACCGCGATTTTGACACATTCGCCGTTGGGAAACTGGACGGCCGCGCCTATTTCATCCCGTATCGTTCCCGCGAGGCGCTTATGGCGACCGACGCTTTGACCGAACGCTTCCAAAGCGACATGGTACAGGTGCTTTCGGGCGAGTGGGAATTCAAATACTATGATAAAACTGCGCTGCTGCCGACGGATTTCGACACGCAGAACGTGCAGTTCGACAAAATCCACGTTCCCTCCACATGGCAGAGAACGGGCTACCGTCCGCCGGTCTATTTGAATACGCGGTATGAATTTCATTTGATGCCGCCCGAGCTGCCCGAAGAGCTTGCGGTCGGCGTGTACCGCAAAACCTTCCGCATCGAAAACAAGGCCGAAAAGTATATTTTGAGCTTTCTGGGCGTTGCGCCCTGCGTTGACGTCTATATCAACGGGCAAACCGTGGGCTACAGCGAATGCGCGCACAATCTCGCGGAGTTCGACGTGACCGCGTATTTGCAGGAAGGCGAAAACGAGCTTTTATGCGTGGTACACCGCTTTAGTACGGGTACATATCTCGAATGTCAGGATATGTTCCGCGAAACGGGGATTTTCCGCGACGTTCTGTTGTATGCGCTGGACGCGGCGTATTTGTACGACTATGCGCTGAAAACCGCAGAAGCCGGCGACGGTAAATACGATTTGACCGTATCGGCAAGCGTTTTGGGTGACACGGACGGCTGCACCCTGGAAGCGACGCTTTATGACGGAGAGACCGTTTTGGCGAGCGACGAGCAACCCGCCGCCGCGAACACCGATTTTTCCTTTACGGGGCTTGCGGTGACTGCATGGAACGCCGAAATTCCGACGGTTTACGATCTGCTGCTTACGCTCAAAAAAGACGGCAAGGCGCTTTGCTCGGTGCGCAATGTGACGGGCTTTAAAACTGTGCATATTGACGGCGAGATCTTCAAGTTCAACGGCATACCTATTAAAATGAAAGGCGTCAACCATCACGACAGCCATCCCGTGACGGGCTATGTGATGTCCCCTGCCGATATTCTCAAAGATTTGACGCTGATGAAACAATACAACGTCAACACCATCCGCACGTCGCACTATCCGCCCGACCCGATTTTGCTGACCCTCGCGGACGAAATGGGCTTTTACGTGGTGGACGAGGCGGACATTGAGACGCACGGCACGGGCAGCATCGGCCCGCGCAAGCTCCACAAGCCCAACCTCATCAGCCACGACCCGCAGTGGGAGCCGCGCTATGTGGATCGCGTGCGCCGCATGGTGCTGCGTGACCGCAACCACCCGTGCATCACGATGTGGTCGCTCGGCAACGAAGCGGGCGGCTACCGAAATCAGGATGCGTGCTACGCGTGGATCAAGGGCGTTTCGCCCGAAATTCCCGTGCATTATGAGGGCGCGATCCGCACGAGCCGCGTCGCCTACGACGTGATCTCGGAAATGTATACCGATATACCCAACATCACCAAATACCGCGACGGCACGCGTGGAAAGAAATACAAGGGCAAGCCGTTTTATCTGTGTGAATACGCGCACGCCATGGGGGTAGGCCCGGGCTGCTTAGAGGATTACTGGAAGCTGTTCTATTCGAGCGATAAACTGATGGGCGGCTGTATTTGGGAATGGTGCGACCACGCGGTATACCACGGCAAGGACGACACGAAATACAAATACGAATACACCTACGGCGGCGACCACGGCGAGGAAATGCACGACAGCAATTTCTGTGTGGACGGTCTGTTTTATCCGGATCGCACGCCGCACCCGGGCGCGCTCGAAATGAAAGAGGTCTACCGTCCGCTGCGCGCCGAGCAGACGGGTACGGACACCTACAGGTTCACCAACACCAACCGTTTCCGCAGTTCGGACTACATTGCGGTGCAATGGGCGTTCTGCGCGGATGGGGACGTCCTCGAAACGGGCGAATATCTGCCGAACATCCCGCCGCTGGGGGACGATACCGTCGTGATCCCGACCGATTGCGCGGACAAATCCAAAAATTACTTCCTCAACATGACCTATACGGATAAGGCGAGCGGCGAGGTCATCGCGCATGAACAATTCCTGCTGCACGACGCGCCGCAAAATGTCCGTATTGACCGCAGCGGCTCTGTAAAGCTCTGCGAGGAAAACGGCAAATACGTCATTTCCTCCCCTGCCTGCACCGCCGTATTCAACAAGGCTGACGGCGCGTTCGAGCGTCTGACGGTGAACGGCAAAGAGCGTCTGCACACGTCCCCTGTCGCAGGGCAGGTCGGCTTTGTGCCGAACCTGTACCGTGCGCCCATTGACAACGACTCCTACGCATGGGCGCCGAAATGGAATCGCGAAAAGCTGAAAAAGCTCAAGCCGCAATTTGTCGATATGGCCGCAAAAGCCTTTTCCGACCGCGTGGAAGCGGCGGTCAAGTACCGTTTCGCGCTCGGTATGGAAACCTGGTACGAGTGCACCGTGCAGTATGGCATTTATCCCGACGGTACGGTGCGCGTCACGCCCACGCTGACGCGCAAATTGCGCGGCGGCAAAGATCTGCCGCGCTTCGGCGTGACGGTCGAATTGCCCGCCGCCTTCTCCAACGTGGAATATCTCGGACGCGGCGAAAGGGAAAATATGTGCGATTTCCGTGCGCACGCGCCTTTCGGCCTTTACAAAAGCACCGTCGCCGAAATGCACGAAAACTACATCCGTCCGCAGGACAACGGCAACCACGGCGGCACAAAACGCCTGCTTTTGACCGACGAAAACGGCACGGGCGTGCAAATTCTCGGCGCGCCGAAATTCAGCTTCAGCGTGCATAATTACACGCAAAGCCTGTTGTGCGAGGCCAAGCACCGCGAGGATGTGTATGCGCAGAATACGACGTTTTTGTCGGTAGACGGCTTTATGCGCGGCGCGGGTACGAATGCCTGCGGCCCGGACACCCTGGAAAAATACCGTTTCACTTTCCAAAAGGAACTGAAATTCTCTTTCTGGATGCAGCCTGTAGACGCGGGAGAGTAAGCGATGCGGGAAGTTTGGTATGAGAGCGGTGAAGGCTATGCGCCCTGCGCCGCCGTGCGCAAAGCCGTGTTTGTAGAGGAACAGGGCTACACGCTCGAAGAGGAATTCGACGCCTATGACGAAGCCTGCCCGCACGTCGTGCTTTTTGAAGCGGATGAACCGATCGCCACGGGGCGGCTGGTGATGCTGCCCGACGGCACGGCAAAATTGGGACGCATTGCCGTATTGAAAGCCTATCGCGGTCGGCATTTGGGCGCGCAGATCGTCGAAGCGCTCTTAAAGCGCGCCGAGAGCTTGGGCGCAAAACGCGCCTATGTGAGCGCGCAAAGCTATGCCGTCCCCTTTTACAACAAATTCGGCTTTCGCGAATACGGCGGCGAATATTTGGACGGCCGCATCCCCCACCGCGATATGGAAATGTATTTTTAGAATAAAGAATTCCCCCACACACGGGTACGTTCGTGCGTGGGGGGCTTTGTCATTTATGGGGTTTATCGGTTTTCGATCTTACGGATGCTCTCTAAGATGAGCTGCATTTTTTCATCCAACTGCGCTTTTGCCTGCCGCTGCCCTTCGACCACCGCAGCGGGGGCTTTTTCCACGAAACGAGCGTTGCCGAGCTTCGCATTGACCATATCCAGCTCTTTTTGCACGGCGTTTTTCTCTTTTTGCAGCCGTGCAAGCTCCGCTTTGAAATCGACCAGCTCTTCCATCGGGATATATATGCGCGCGCCGTCCGTGATGATGGACACCGCGTCCTCCATACCGTCAAAATGTTCGGCGATCTCGACCGCGTTCGCAAACGCCAAACGCATGAAAAATACCGTGCCTTTCTCGAACGTGTCGGCATAAACCGTTTCGATAAACACCTTGGCCTTTTTCGACGGCGGCACCTGCATTTCGGCGCGGCGGTTGCGCACCGCTTTGATCGCCGCCATAATGCGCTCCATCTGCGCCTCTTCTGCGGCAAAGGTCAGCGCCTTCTCCGCCTTCGGCCACGGCGACACCATAATGCTGTCGCCCTCATGCGGCAGGGTCTGCCAAATTTCTTCGGTGATAAAGGGCATAAACGGGTGTAAGAGCTTGAGCGTGTTGGACATCACATACACAAGCACAGCTTTGACGGTCGCGCGCGCCGCTTCGTCCTCGCCGTTCAGGCGGATCTTGGCGATCTCGATATACCAGTCGCAGAACACGTCCCAAATAAAGTCATAGAGCTTTTGCACCGCCATACCCAGCTCGAATTTCTCCAGACAGTCCGTCACGCCCTCGACCAGCGCGTTATAGCGGCTGAGGATCCACCGATCCTCCAAAAGCAAATCGGACGGCAGGTGCGGGGCAGGCTCGTCCTCGTCGAGGTTCATCAGGATAAACCGCGCGGCGTTCCAGATTTTATTGGCGAAATTGCGGCTCGCCTCCACGCGTTCATCCGAGAAGCGCATATCGTTTCCCGGGCTGTTGCCCGTGGCAAGCGTAAAGCGCAGCGCATCCGCGCCGTAACGGTCGATAATCTCCAGCGGGTCTATGCCGTTGCCAAGGGATTTTGACATTTTTCTGCCCTGCGCATCGCGCACAAGGCCGTGGATAAGCACCGTATCAAACGGCACGCGCCCCGTATACTCGATCCCCGAAAACATCATGCGCATGACCCAAAACGGGATAATATCGTAGCCCGTGACCAGCGTGTTGGTCGGGTAATAGTGCCGAAAATCCTCGGTTTCCTCCGGCCAGCCGAGCGTGGAGAACGGCCACAGCGCCGAGGAGAACCAGGTATCAAGCGTGTCGGGGTCTTGTTCGATGGCTTTGCTGCCGCAATGCGCGCAGGCCGTCGGCGCGGTGCGCGAAACGGTGATCTCGCCGCAGTCGGCGCAATACCACGCGGGAATGCGGTGTCCCCACCAAAGCTGGCGGGAAATGCACCAATCGCGGATATTTTCGAGCCAATGGAAATAGACCTTTTCAAAACGCTGCGGGACAAATTTGGTTTCACCCTGTTTCACTGCGTCTATGGCAGGGCCTGCAAGCGGCTTCATGCGCACGAACCACTGCTTGGATACGCGCGGCTCTACGGTCGTGCCGCAGCGGTAGCAAGTGCCGACGTTGTGGGAATAGTCCTCGATCTCCACGAGCGCGCCCTCTTTTTCGAGGTCGCGCACGATCGCCTTGCGCGCCTCGTAGCGATCCATCCCTGCATAAGCGGGATAGTCCTCCGTAATGCGCGCGTCGGGGGTCAGCACGTTGATGGCCTCCAAATTGTGCCGCAGGCCGACCTCGAAGTCGTTCGGATCGTGCGCGGGGGTGATCTTCACAACGCCCGTACCGAAATCGGGTTCGACGTATTCGTCGGCGATCACGGGAATTTCACGGTGAACGATGGGCAAAATCAGCGTTTTGCCGACGAGCGCCTTATACCGCTCGTCGTCGGGATGCACGGCCACCGCCGTATCGCCCAAGAGCGTTTCGGGACGCGTTGTCGCAAGCTCCAAATAGCCGCTGCCGTCCTTAAAGGGATAGCGCAGATGCCAGAAATGCCCCGCCTGATCTTCATACTCGACCTCCGCGTCGGAAATCGAGGTCAGGCAGTGCGGACACCAGTTGATGATGCGCTCTCCACGGTAAATCAGCCCTTTTTCATAGAGCTTGCAGAACACCTCGTTGACGGCGCGGCTGCAGCCCTCATCGAGCGTAAAGCGTTCGCGTTCCCAGTCGCAGGAAGAGCCCATTTTTTTGAGCTGCTCGATGATCCTGCCGCCGTACTGCGCTTTCCAGTCCCACGCGCGCTCCAAAAACTTCTCGCGCCCCAAAGATTCTTTCGTAAGCCCCTCTTTTTTCATGGCCTCGACAATCTTGGCTTCGGTCGCGATAGACGCGTGATCCGTGCCGGGCAGCCAAAGCGTATCGTAACCCGCCATACGGTGATAGCGGATCAAAATATCCTGCAACGTATTGTCCAGTGCATGTCCCATGTGCAGTTGCCCCGTGATGTTGGGTGGCGGGATGACAATGGTATAGGTCTTTTTTCCCGCTTCGCGTTTCGCGTGGAAATAGCCGTTCTCTGTCCATGTTTTGTAGATGCGATCCTCCACGTTTTTGGGATTGTACTGTTTTTCCAATTCCTTGGACATAATTTCGCCTCCGAAAATCGAATGATATGAAAAAACGCCCCATACTTTCGTATGAGGCGAAAATTTTTCCGCGGTACCACTCAAATTGCCCGCCTGCTGCGAGCCGCTCTAACCTTGTAACGGCAGGCATCCGTTTTTGCTTCAAGCCCGCTTGCGGGTGTTCGGCAAAACCGCTCCAAAGCGACGCGGATCGCACAGCCTGCCGTCTTTTCAGCAACCGACGGCTCTCTTAAAGGTTTCAAGCGATCTTCCTCTTTTTCAACGCGTTTCCATATAAGATTTGTACAGTATCATAGCAAGTTTTGCGCGCTTTGTCAACACCGAGCGCGCAAAAAAATCCCGAAGCCCCGTTCACTTCTTTTGGCTTCGCGCGATGGCGAAGGTACAGCAGTACACTGCCTTTGCGCCGCCGAGCAAAAGCATTTTGGCGCATTCCGACAGCGTTGCGCCCGTGGTTTTGATGTCGTCTATGAGCAGCACGGTTTTGCCGTCGAGCGACACGTCCGGCGCGACCTCATACACGCCAAACACATTGCCCGTGCGCGTTTGGCCTGTTAAACGGTGCTGTGGCTCAGTCTCATAGAGCTTCTGTAAGAGCGTTTCACAGGGAAGCTCCAATTCTTTCGCCGTATGCCGCGCCAAAAGCTCGCTCGGATTGAACGCGCGCGTGCGCATTTGCTTTTTGGTAAACGGCACAAAGGTCACCGCATCAAAGGAGACGTCCGAAAATTCGCGGCGCACGGCGGACGCCATATTGCGGGCATACGCTTCGGCCAAAAAATCCCTATCCTCAAATTTATAGCGATGCACGGCCTTTACAATGGTATTCTCATAATAAAAGGGCGCGCAGATCGCCTGAAATTTCTGTTTTTTGTGGTTGCAGATGCAGTCCGCCTTTTCGTGGCCGCAAAAAGGACACACGGGCGGCACGATGCGCGGCAGTTCCCGCACGCAGCGGTCGCAAACCGTCCGTTCGGGACGGATGACCGCGCCGCAGTACACGCACCGACGCGGGAAAAACGCGCACAAAAGCCTGTCCCACCACCTGAGAAATGCTTCCTTGCCGATTTGCATATAGATCACCGATATGTTATGATAGATAATAGATAATAGATAATAGATATTAGATATTAGAATAAAGGAGGTACGCTATGCGGGAGCTTACGTTTGACGACGTGTACCAGGCGGATTTTTCGCTGTATGCGGACAATCCGATCATTCGCAATTTCGGGGGCAGTTTTACCGCCGCCGACCCGAGCGCTCTTACGCCCGCGCAGTCCCACGACGGCAAATGGCATTTGTTCTGCCATACGTTTTTCGGCGTGTACCACATGGTAAGCCAAGACGGGCTGCACTTTGCGCGCCCCGAAAAAGTCGTGCCGCGCGCCATGCGCCCGAACATCAACCGATTGGGCGGTCGCTATTTCCTTTTCTACGAACGGACAAAAAGCCTTTTGGGCAATGCGCTGAGCCTCGTCGGCGGCAAGTGGAGATCGGAAATTTTCGTTACGGAATCCGATGATCTTAAAAGCTGGACGCGGCCGCAAAGGGTTTTGGGCAAAACGCGCGCCTTTGAAGCCGATGAAAGAGGACAGGCGCTGTCCAATCCGTTTTTGCTGCCTATGGGAGAGACGTTTCGTCTCTATTATTCCTGCGGGCAGACCTACATCCCCGACTGCGGATTCTGCGAGCCGACCTACATAAGCTATGCCGAAAGCCCGCACCCCGCAAACGGCTACGTCGCCCGCAAAACGCCGATTTTACGTCCCGACAAAAACGACCCGCACCTCAACCTCTGTTCGGGCTGCATCAAGGTCTATACGCTCCGCGACTGCTATATCGGTCTGCAAAACGGAATCTTTGCGGAAAACGGTAAAAGCCATTCCGCCATTTTGCTGCTGCGCTCCGAGGACGGTATCCATTTTGATTACCAAAAGGTACTGCTCACGCCGCAGATGTGCGGCGGCAGCGATTGGATGGCGCAATACGTTTACGCCTGCCACCTCGTCCGCTATGAAAATCGGCTGCGGCTCTATTTTAACGCCCGCAACACCGCCCATCCGCTGGGAGGGCGGGAGTGCATCGGCGTATATGAAGCGCACCTATCTTAAAAAACTCGAATCTCCCGACGGGTCGGTCGGGAGATTTTTTTGCGCACAAAGCATTTACGAAAGCGGCAAATGCAGGATATACCCCGCCGCGATACCGACAACCGCAGACAGGCAAAGGATCAAAATCGGATGCACTTTTTTGAACAAAAGCACCGTCATGACTACAAAAATGCCGACAGATACCATAAAGGCAGGCGTCAAAAGGCCTTGCATCTGCAAGCCGTTCGGAAAGAAAACGGTTTGCCCGACGGAAAGCACCGCCGTGGCGATCAGCCCGATCACCGCAGGCTTCAATCCGCTCATGCAGCCCGCAACGATCTTGCTGTTTTTAAAACGCAAAAAGCATTTTGCAACGATCAAAATAATCACAAACGACGGCAGCACCACGCCGAAGGTCGCGCAAAATGCCCCGAACAAGCCGCCCGTCTGCGCGCCGACGAACGTGGAAATGTTGATTGCGAACGGGCCGGGCGTGCTTTCGCTCACCGCGATAAAATTGATCAGCTCCGCATTCTGCATCCAGCCGTGGCGCGCCACCTCCTCTTGTATGAGGGGCAGCATGGCATATCCGCCCCCGAAGGTCGATATGCCGATTTTGAAAAAAGTCCAGAAAAGTTCCAAATAGATCATGTGCGTTCCCTCCTTGCGGCAAGCAAAGAGGCGGCAAGGCCGACGAGCGCGCACCCGACGATCACCAACAGGATATGCACCTCGAATACAGCGACAGCCACAAACGCGGCGGCCATCAGGACATACGCCAAAACGCTTTTCGGGCACTGGCGATACATCAGCCACAGCGCTTTGATGATCAAAGCCAGCACGCCCGCGCGGATGCCGAAGAACGCATACTGCACCGCCCGAATATGCTGAAATTCACGCAGGACAAACGACAGCGCGACGATGATCACAAAAGAGGGCAGAACCACGCCGAACGTGGACAAAAACGCGCCGAAAAAGCCGCCGATCCGATAGCCCACAAACGTCGCCGTATTGATGGCGATAGGCCCGGGGGTGGATTCGGAAATGGCCACGATCTCCAAAATATCGTCGTCGGTGATCCACTTGTGTTTTTTGGCAATATCCCTCTGAATCAGCGGGATCATCGCATAGCCCCCGCCGAAGGTACACGCGCCGATTTTCAAAAAGGTCAGAAACAAAGCCAAAAGCAGACGCGCTTTTTCCGACGGCGTTTTTGCAGTTGTATTCTCTTGCATAGTCTTCCTCTGCGATACCGACAGCACGCAAAACGGCCAACAATCTGTCCGTGCTTACTGCGTATCGCGCCCTTCTTCGCATTCTTTTACAGGAGCATACCACATTTTGCCGTTATGGGCAATACCGATTTACCGCGCCTTTTTCTTTTTGACGCCCACAACGACCGCGACGACCACTGCCGCCGCCAAAAGCGCGCCGCCGACGGAAAGCCCGATAATCAGCGGGATATTGGGTTTGGCCTGCGGAATGGAAACAATGCTTTCGGCATTCTGAATATCGGTTTTTGCCATTCTTGCCCGATACGCTTCCCCTAACCCCGAACGATCTATGACGCTTTGCGCATCCGCATCCCAATTTCCGTCGGAGACCGTTTTGGAATCCGTGATTTTCGTACCCGCTTCATAGGTTTCGGTGGTCGTGTACAGGCCGGAGGTCGAATAGGTGGACAGCCAGGTGTTGTTGCCCTTTTTGCCCCAATCGCCGCAGTCGATGCATGCAAATTGCGGGTCTATGTCGATCACATTTTTCTCGCCGTAAACATTTTGCGTTCCTTCGTCCACATGTATGCCCCGAATATGGTAGGACGCGTCCACGCCTTTTGTGCCTATGGAACAGATATAATTCTCGCTAATGACGGTGTTCGGCATTTTACCGAGCGTATAAATCGCGCCGCCGTCGCCCAAAGTTGTGATACAGTTCAAAAATCGGTTATTGAGGATTTTGTTGTTTTGCGTAACGATCGCGGGCGCATTCGGAATGACCGAATCCGGATCGCCGTTGAAATTCCACCAGCCCCAGCCAAGGCTCAAGCCCGAGTACGGCGTATTCTCCACCTGATTGTATTGGAAAAGCATCCCATCGACGGCAAATAGCATAAGCCCCGGATCGCCCCAAAACAGCCGGCTCGTATTTTTGAAAAGATTGTTGGTCACACGGATGTTTTGGCAAAGCGCCTCGGTTTGCGGATCGTATTTTTCCCTGTCGCTGTGCTTGCCCTTATCCGAGTCCTTATCGCCGATATACATATGCTGCGGATGCCCGATCAGCATAGACGTACCCGCCAAATCAAAGAGGATATTGCCGTCCACGAGTACATCCCGCACATCGTTGACAAGCGACAGGCCGTCATTTCCGGTGTGGCAGATCGTGTTGTTTTTCAGGAAAATATCTTTTGCGGAGCTTATATAGACCGCCGCAGGGCCGACGTCATATTCTCTGTAAATGTTGCCGTGCCAATCCTCCTCCGCGTAAGCCCATAAGGTCGCAGCCCCCTGATTCGTTGCCCGACCGTGCGAGCCGTCCGCTTCGTTGAGATTCCAGTCGCTGTACGCAAAGGTAAGACCCTCAAAAGCGATATGCTCCGCGCGATGCGCGGTGTCCGTACCCTCTATATCGACGAGCTTCTCAAGCTCCGGCACAACGACCGTGGCATGCTCCAAATCTTCCCCTGCCCGCGGGTAATAGTACAATTTATGCGCGCTCTTGTCGAAGTAAAATTCACCCGCCTCATCCAGCCATTCAAAAACATTTGAAACCAAATTGTTTGCCTTGCATTGATAGGCGTTGCCCCAGCCGAGCGTTTGCGCAAACGCGCCGTAAGGCATTTGCAGATTGGCGACCGTGTACAGTCCCTTTTTTGCCAAGCTGTCCACACAAACGATGGTCGTATTCCAGGTCGTTTGCGTTATCAGTTCAATATCGTCCGCATTCCGCGTGTCATACGGCAGATCTTTGCGGCTGAACCGCACGCCGGAATAGGCCTCTCCCGAGACCCAAGCCCAGTCCGCCTGACCCGCCTCGATTGTGTATATGTGCCGACGCTGCCCTTCGCTTTGACGACACGGCTTGTCATAAAGCAGCGTTTGCCGTTGACATAAAGCGCGCGCAGCTTTTCATCCCGCGCATACGGAATGCTGTATATGCCGTTTCCCTCGTCCGTCCAAGAGCCTTTTACCGTTTTGCCGCCGCTGATGATCGGAGTGGCGCCGTCGCTCGCAATATACCGAACGGTACACGCGTCTGTGCCGCTGTCCGCTGCGTCAAACGCAAGCGTATCCTCCAATTCGTAAGTGCCGTCGCCGATCTCCACAACGATATCGCCCCCGGTTTTATCCAAGGTGCGCACATAGTCCTTCGCTTTTTGAATGCTTGCGAAAGGCTTTTGCGCGCTGCCGTCGCCGTTTTCATCGCTGCCATCGACGCGAACATATATATGATATGCCGTTTTCACGCCGTCACTCCCCTGCGCAAAAGCCTGTATGCCGCAAATGCCGAATAGCAATAACACACATAGATTCAAGCAGAAAACTTTCTTCATAAAATGTTCCCCTTTTCCGTTTTTTCTCTGTGTACCGTCGGTTTTCAAAACATATGCCGTTTTTCAGGTCGGACATTGCATTTATCTTACCATACTTTCTTTCGGTTGACAAGATTTTACACTGAAGTCGGGCGGCTGTCGATTTGCGGGCATAAAAAAGCCGAAAGCCCTGATTGACAAGATTTTCGGCAATTTTGTGGCGTCCTCGCCCGGATTCGAACCGGGGGCGTTCCGCTTAGGAGGCGGACCCTCTATCCAGCTGAGGTACGAGGACATTTTAACGGGTTCAGTATATCAAATTTTTGATCGGAAAGCAATCCGTTTTTTGCATTTTCCGCTTTTTCGGACGCGGTGTGTGCGGCAAAACGGCGTATGTTGACTTTTGATGCCCCCTATGCTATCATCGAAATCGGAAAAAGCCTTATCAAAATTTGCAAAAACGCGGTGCGGAATGTATGAAAAACATCGTTTTTTATTTCAGCGATCAGCAGAGATGGGATACCGTCAACGAAACCGTCACGCCGAATTTGATGGCGTTGGCGGACGAAGGCGTTCTCTATGAAAACAATTTCACCTGTCAGCCCGTTTGCGGGCCTGCGCGGGCGTGTCTGCAAACGGGCGTATACGCGACCCAATGCGGTTGCTTTCAAAACGGCATTCCCCTGCCCGCCGACATAAAGCCCCTGGCGCAGTATTTCAACGAAGCCGGCTACGAGACGGCGTATATCGGCAAATGGCATCTCGCCTCCGACCGTCTGCCCGGGGTGGGCTTTCACTGCGAGAAAACCGCCGTGCCGAAAGAGAAGCGAGGCGCGTATGCCTACTGGCGCGCCGCAGATGTGCTGGAATTCACCTCGCACGGCTATGACGGATACCTGTTTGGCGACGACAACGAAAAAATCGAATTTCAAGGCTACAGAGCGGACTGCATCAACGATTTTGCGTTGGAATTTCTCGAAAAACGGGACGTAAGCAAGCCGTTCTTCCTGTTCGTCTCCCAGCTTGAGCCGCACCATCAAAACGACCACCACCGCTATGAGGGGTATCGCGAGACGGTAGCACAATTTCAAGATTACCCCATCCCCGACGACCTGTCTTTTTTAGCGGGCGACTATAAAGCGTGCTACCCCGATTACATCAGCGCGATCCATCGGCTCGACCATAATGTGGGCAGACTGGTTGACAAGCTCAAGGAAAAGGGCTTGTATGAAAACACCGTGATCCTCTACACCTCCGACCACGGCAGTCATTTTAAAACGCGCAACGCCGAATACAAGCGTTCGTGCCATGAATCCGCCACGCACACGCCGCTGATCATTCGCGGGGGCGACTTTACAGGAGGGATTCGCGAGACACGCCTGACGAGCTTGATCGATCTGCCGCCTACCCTGCTGTCGATTGCGGGCATCGAGATCCCCCCGACCTTTCGGGGCGTCGATCTTCGGCGGCAGCGCCACGGTACGGATGCGCGCGACTGCGTATTTATGCAGATCAGCGAAAGCCAATGCGGCAGAGCGATCCGCACCGAACGGTACAAATATGCCGTGCGCGCCGCAGGGATCGTGAGCATTCTGCGGGGGGCTTCCCGCGTCTATTTTGAGGACTATCTGTATGACCTCTCCCGCGATCCGATTGAAAAAGACAATTTGATTCGTGACAAGCGATATCAGGCCGTGCGTGCGGAATTGAAAGCACTTTTGCTTCGGGAAATGCTGTCGGCAGGCGAAAAAAAACCGCTGATTTTGCCCGCCATACGCAAACGCAAGGTGTAAAGCAAAGGCAACGAATGGCGAATAAACCGCCAGAGCCGTACATCTCTTCGGGAGATGTACGGCTCTTTTGTGTCTTTCTCTTTGTGCAGGCTTATTTTTTCAGGATGAGGTCGCAGTTTTTGATGATCACACCGTCGATGTCCGCCAAAAAAGGCTTGATCTGCTTATAGCCCAGCGCCTTTACGGAGAAATCCCGATACCGCTCGAGCAGTTTCGTATTGACCTCGCCGATGTTCATTTTGCCGCCGCGATTCTTTAGCATTTCCTTGACATACGCCTCGATCTCGGCGCGCTGGGCGGAGTACGCCTGACAAATATACAGCGAATACCGTTCGCTGTCCGATACGACGCTGAACGCGTCAAATGATTTCAAGAAGCTCGAAAACTTGGAAAAGCCGTAGTTTCGTTCGTCGAAATCGGAGTATTTGCGCTGTAAATTGTCCTTCACAACGCTGATGAGCACCTTCGCGCCCGTCTCACGCTGCGACAGCATGGAGAGGATTTCCTGCTCGATATCCCGCAGCGGCGTAATGCTGTTGTCCGACGCGGAAACGTCCGAATCCGCTTCGCCGCTGAGCACATCCAAATAGCGGAACGAATCGCAGGAGCTGACAAAGGCCTTGGGCGTTTTGCTCTCGCCCATGCCGATCACGCGCTTGCCCGATTCCCGCAGGCGCGCGGCAAGACGCGTAAAGTCGCTGTCACTCGACGCAAGGCAGAACACATCGACCTTGTGCAAATACAGAACGTCCATCGCGTCAATGATCATCGCGGAATCCGTCGAGTTTTTCCCAGAGGTATATGCGTATTGCTGCACCGGCAAAATCGCATATTCCGCCAAAACCGATTTCCAGCTTTTGGCCTGACCGAGCGTCCAGTCGCCGTAAATGCGTTTGACGGTCACCGTGCCGATGGGCTTCAACTCGTCAAAAATCGTTTCCACGTATTTGGGGGAAATGTTGTCGGAATCAATGAGCAAGGCAATATTCAAACTTGTATTTTCCACAGTCTTTTTCCTTTTCTTTGGGATAGACGTATTGTACCATTTTTCCCGCCGCTTGGCAAGCATTTGAAAAGCGCCCGTCGCAAAAGGCGGACGCTTGGATTTTTATCTCTTACGAAAACGCAATTTCCGTAAATTCATACATCGAGCGCACCTCGGTCGCTCCCGTATGAATGGTCAGGCGCAGGCAGCCGGGCGTTTTGGAAGCCGCATACCCGGTCGCGCGCGTGATATGGTAATATATCCCGTTATAGAAGCTGCAATAATTCGTATCGGGGTGGATATGCCCGATGGAGACCAAGCCCACGATACCCGACGCTGTCAGCACGCTATCCACGGCTTCGTTGCCGTCGATCCCTTCATAAAAATCCGTCGGAATGGGGTTGTAGCCCTCGCGGTACGGCTCGCCGTTTTTGCCCGCATTCGCAAAGTTTGGGGTATTCATATGGAAGAACACACTCACACGCGTATCGGGATCGGCCGCTTTTTTCGCATCCAGCGTTTTTTGGAGCCATTCGACCTGATCGGCTTTCATAAAGTCATAGCGATTGGCTGCATCACGGGCAAGGCTGTCCATAAATACCAACGAATGCTCGACCGATTGCCCGTCGGGCGACAGAATGTCGATGCTGTAATGCGTTGCGCCCGTGGTATTTTCGTCGTCCGCCAAAATGCAATGCGGATACTCGGAAAGGTACGCGGCGACGTCCTCCGACGAACCGTAGCATTCGCCGTCGTTGTTGCCCGGCACATACGCCCAATACTGGGAAAGGCTCTCGAACAGCTCGCCGACCGTTTGCAGCGCAGCTTGCTTGTTATAGGACTTTTTGCTGTTGTTGCCCTCGATCATATCGCCCGAAACAACGACCAGATCGGGTTTTGCGGCTTCGATCTGCGCGCGAACCGCATCCAGCGTTTTGGTATCCTTTTTGGATGTGCCGCAGATCAAATGCGTATCGCTGAATTGCAGAACGGTGAAATCGCCGTTCTGCGCCGCGGTAAACGTGGGAATTTCGCGGTTCAGGATCGAATGGCTGCTCGCATAGCCGCTGATGCTGCCGTGTTCCGCGCCGCTGCCGTTTTGGCAGGCGGAAAGCGACAGCACCGACAAAAGCATCAGGCACGCAAGAAGCAGGGAAACCGTCCGTTTCATGTTGTAAGTCCTCTCTTTCCTTTAATTTAATTTAAAAGAAAAATTAGAATAAAAATCCGTTATAGCCCCAATTCTCCACAAATCGGAAGGTCACATAGGAACGATCCTGCGGAATGCCGGCAAGTTCCTCCAAAATGCGGCAGACCTCCCCTGTCAGCGCTTCGCAGCTTGCACGCGGTGCCGTACCGAAAATACTAACCTCAGTCATGGCGGTCGGCGCGGCCTGATTTCCTTTGAAATACAGATGACAGCCGTCCTCGACCTGTACCATCAAATATGCTTCGCTTTTGCCCGGCAGCAGCGAAACGGCCTTGCCGAGCTTCGTTTTGATCGCCTCGATGTTTTGTTCGTCTAACTTTTCGGAAACCTTTATATGGATAAAAGGCATATGAAAATCTCCTTTCTCATTTTGCGGACAGACTGCCTTAAAAAGCTCCGGCCAAAGGCGGCAAAGGGACAAGTTGCCTTTTGCCGCAGTCTAAATTCCAAGCATGATCGACGCGACGCGGAAATAAATCAGCAGCGAGAGCGCGTCGACAATGGTGGTGATAAACGGGCTTGCCATGACTGCGGGGTCAAAATGCAGGCTCTTTGCCAAAATCGGCAGCGTACAGCCGATGAATTTTGCCAATATGATCGTCAAAATCATGGTCACGCAGACCACGCCCGCGACCGTAAGCGAGACATGGTCGATCAGCATGAGCTTTACAAAATTGGCGACGGCCAGCGTTACGCCGCAAAGCAGTGCGACGCGAAATTCTTTCCAAATCACGCGGAACGTATCGCGGAATTCAATATCGCCGAGCGACAGGCCGCGAATGATGGTGACCGAAGCCTGTCCGCCGCAGTTTCCGCCCGTATCCATCAGCATCGGGATGAACGAAGTCAGGATCACATAGGCTTGCAGGGCGTTTTCAAAATGCTGGATGATCTTGCCCGTAAAGGTCGCCGAGACCATCAAAAGCAATAACCACGGGAAACGCTTTTTCCAGGTCTCCGCCACGCTCATGCGCAGATACGGCTTGTCCGTCGGGGTGATGGCCGCCATTTTTTCGATATCCTCGGTATTTTCGTCCTGCAAGACGTCCATGGCGTCGTCGATGGTGATGATGCCGACCAAACGGTTCTCCCGATCCACCACGGGCAGGGCGAGCAAGTCGTATTTGCGGAATTTTTCCGCCACGATCTCCTTATCCTCCAAGGTGGAAGTGGAAATAATATTGGTATCCATGATTTCGGACAGCTGCACGTTCTGTTCGCAAAGCAACAAGTCCTTGACCGATACGATCCCCAACAGCTTGCGGTTTTCATCGGTCACATACCCGATGTAGATCGTCTCTTTATCCACGCCCGTGCGGCGGATGCGCGTGAACGCGTCCTCCACCGTCATGTACTTTTTCAGATCGACGAATTCCGTCGTCATCAGACTGCCGGCGGAGTCCTCGGGGTATTGCAGAATTTCGTTGATGCTTTTGCGCATTTCGGGGTCGGTATGCATCAAAATACGCTTGACCACCGTGGCGGGCATTTCCTCGATGATGTCCACCGCGTCGTCCACGTACAGTTCATCCAGCACTTCCCGCAGTTCCCGATCGCTGAACGCGCGGATCAGAAATTCCTGCGTATCCGACTCCATATTGACGAAAACTTCCGCCGCCAATTCTTTCGGAAGAAGCCTGTACACCAGCGGCAGCTTCTCCTCCGGCAATTCCTCGAAAACGGCGGCGAGGTCGGCCTCGTTTTGCTTGGAAAGCAGTTCTTTTAAGGCCGTATATTGTTTGGATTCCAATAAAGTAAGGATTTGTTCGTACACTCTGTTTCCCTCCCATTCGATGTTGTGCGCCCGTTGGGGCAAAAACAGGAAACAAAGCGCGAGGCCGTATTACCCGAAAGCAACGACACAGAAAGCCGCCGCTCTCAGCCGCGTAGATCGCGGAGGGTTAGGGTCTGCGCTTTTTATACTTCCTGCGTCCATTGCATTCACCTCACCAAAAAAAGTTTAAGCGCATACCGCCAAACGAAAAGACGGTATGCGCAAGCGTACACTATGATTTCGTTCAAGCTTTAGCTTCAGAGGGCGATGAAACTGCATTAAAGCACACCTTGCTTTTCGATGTGCCTTGCTGACCTGCTGACGGTGTCTCCACCGTTTCGCGGCAGCAGCCCGTATCCCTGTGGGAGCCTTACCTACCGATATGCATTTTCTATATTTATTATGAACCCATTGCCGCGCAATGTCAATAGCTTTTGACAAAAGATTTTCCCCTTGCGCGCTCAGCCGTGCAGTCCCCGCTCCTGCCTGTCCATATCCTCTACCACGATGTCAAAAATTTCACCTAAAGTGGCGCAGTATTCCAAGACCTTCCACGGCTCGTTGGTATGGTAATGGATTTTAATCAAGTCCTCGTCGCCGACCGCAAGCAGGCAGTCGCCTTTAAAATGCTCGATGAAATAATCGTGAATGGCGTCCTCGTCCAGGTTTTCGCCCTCGATGAGCATTTGGGTGTCGTATCTGTATTCAAGCATTTGTAAATTCCTTTCTGTTTGGATTCAGGCTAAGCTGAGGGAAGCACCGCGCGGGGTTCGACCTCCCTGCTGAAGACCGTCCCTACAGGGACAGCTTGTATAGATAGGATACCACAATTTGCCATGAAATACAACTACAAATCGCAACGGAGCTCGGTCGTGTAAGTTCGCAATGGACGGCTGACACTTGACAAGGACAACGCTCGGGAAAAATCGCGATAGCCCGCTGACGATTGAAGCGCCTTAGACAAAACGACCCCGCCGCCGAAAACCGACGGCGGGGATATGCGAAAATATCGGCGCTTTGGCAAAGAGAAGTCCCTTTGCAAACCCCGTGAAGGCAAACGGGATCAGTCCGTTTCCCCTTTCATCAGCCCTGCGCCCGCGTTCCACGCTTTGCCGACCCGTTCGCCGGAGATATAGTACCCCGATTGGAACTGGTCAAAAATCAGCGCATGGAGTTTTTCGGGATCGATCTTGTCCTTTTCGCCGAGCACGGCTTCCTCCGCGCCCACATTCACGATCTTGCCGACGACCGCGTACATATTTTCCGTATCCACGATCTCCGCCAGCTCGCACTCCATCACAACGGGAAATTCTTCGATCACGGGCGCATGGACAAATGCGCTTCTCGTCGCGTGATAGCCCGTGCGCGCAAATTTGTCCGCCATCTTGTTGCCGGTGGCGATACCGAAGAAATCCGCCGCATCCATGTGCGCCTCATCCGCGATGCTGACCGTAAACGCTTTGGTTTTCAGAATATTCTGCGTCGTTTTGTGATCCTCATCGATAAAGAGCGCAATTTTGTCCATGGCGCAGATCATGCCCCACGCGGCGTTCATCACGTTGACCTTGTCGTTCTCGTCGTAAGCGGCCACCATCAAAACAGGCATGGGATAGACCGCCGGAACAACACCCAAATTCTTTTTCATAATTATGACCATTCCTTTCCGCTGCGCAGCAAGGCACAAAAGGACATGAAAAAATCCGATGCCGTTACGCA
>CANRAU010000026.1 GCA_947628665.1 uncultured Clostridia bacterium | reverse complement strand
GCTGCGTAACGGCATCGGATTTTTTCATGTCCTTTTGTGCCTTGCTGCGCAGCGGAAAGGAATGGTCATAATTATGGATAAAATAGTTCCTGCATTTGAAACAACATTGTTTGATTCAACCTTAAGCGATGCTTGCATCGATATGGCTGAATTGGGTATTGATAGCCTTTTAGATGACGGTGTTTTCAAAAGTGTGCCTATCGTTAGTGTTTTAGTTGGAATAGGTAAAACTGCTCAGAATTTACATGATAGAAACCTATTGAAACAAACAATTAAATTTATCAATACATTCAACGAGAAATCGATCACTCCTGCTAAACTACAAAAATATAAAGAACATCTTTATAGCAATCCCAAATTTGCAGAAGATGAATTGGGGCGTGTGCTAATAACATTAAACTCAAATGTTGATTTGAAAAAGTCAGAAATATTAGCACGCTTTTATAGAGCTTATGTGGAACAACAAATAAATTGGGATACCTTCTGTGAACTATCAGAAGTAACTTCACGTATGTTCGTTTCCGATATCAAGTTGTTATTCGCTGTTTATAACAAACAAGTTTCTGATACCTCACAATGTCCTGTATATCAAGCCGATAGACTAATTGCATTAGGTCTTTTAGATTCTGCTATGAAATCTATGAGTATAGGAAGTGTCATCGGTAGTCATACGCAACGATATATCCAAACTAATCAACTCGGAAATACATTCTGTACTTTAAGTAAATAAACGCAAAAAGGCATTACCGACTGCAAAAGTCAGTAATGCCTTTTTAGATTTTATTAAGATAATTGTACCCGCAAACCGCAGGGAACGCACAATAAATGCGTTTTGCAGTCTGCTATCATTTTGCTATCAAATCGGGAAATTTCAAGCCAAAAATCCTTTGTTTATGCGGTTTTTCAGACTTTACGATTTATTCCCACTCCACCGTGCCGGGGGGTTTGGAGGTGATGTCATAGACGACGCGGTTGACGCCGTCGACTTCGTTGGTGATGCGGTTGGAGACCGCAGCTAAGATGTCATAGGGGATACGCGCCCAATCGGCGGTCATAAAATCGTCGGTGGTGACGGCGCGCAGGGCGATGACGTTTTCGTATGTACGGTGGTCGCCCATCACGCCGACCGCTTTTGCGCCTGTAAACACCGCAAAAAACTGGCTCAACTGCTTTTCATAGCCGTTTTTCGCCATTTCGTCGCGCAGGACAAAGTCTGCATTTTGTAAAATACGGATCTTTTCTGCGGTGATCTCGCCGACGATGCGCACGCCCAGCCCCGGCCCGGGGAACGGCTGCCGCCATACCAGCTCATGCGGCAAGCCGAGCTTCTCGCCGACGGTGCGCACTTCGTCCTTGAACAGATCGCGCAGCGGCTCGATCACGCCGAGAAATGCAATATCCGAGGGGATAGACCCCATATTGTGATGCGTCTTGATGACGGCACTGCCCGCTTTTGCGCCCGAAGCGCCCTTGCCGCTTTCGATACGGTCGGGATAGATTGAGCCTTGCGCAAAGAACGCGTCGCCTGCGGCGCGGCGCTTGATCTCATCCCAAAACACCTTGTAGAATTCTTCGGAAATGATCTTGCGCTTTTGCTCCGGATCGCAAACGCCTTTCAATTTCTTCAAAAATACATCGCCGCAGTTCACGCGGACAAACTGCATATCAAACAGCTTTGTAAAGGTCTGCTCGACAAAATCGCCCTCATCCTTGCGCATCAGCCCCTGATCGACAAATACGCAGACGAGCTGTTTGCCGACGGCGCGGGACAAAAGCCCCGCCGCGACGGAGCTGTCCACACCGCCCGAAAGCCCTAAAATGACCTGCTTGTCGCCGATCTGCCGACGCAACGCGGCGACGGTATCCTCAATAAAGCTGTCCATGATCCAGTCGCCCTTGCAATGACAGACTTTATATAAGAAGTTTTCGAGCATTTTGTCGCCATAAGCGCTGTGGGTCACTTCGGGGTGAAACTGCACGGCGTAAATGCCCTCTGCCGGATTCTGCATCGCCGCACAGGGGCAGTTCTCGGTCGTGGCGACGACCGAGAAACCCACGGGGGGCGTGGCGATATAGTCCGTATGGCTCATCCAAACGACGCTGTCCTTCGGCACGCCGTCAAACAGCGGGCTGTCGCCGCACACGGTCAAATCGATTTTGCCGTATTCGGACACAGGCGCGGTTTTGACTTCGCCGCGGCGCATCCAGGCAATCAGCTGGCAACCGTAGCAAATGCCCAAAATCGGCACGCCGATGTCTAAAATCGCAGGGTCATAATGCGGGGATTCCATATCAAAAACGGAATTTGGCCCGCCTGTGAAGATGATGCCCTTGTAATTTGCCGCCCGAATTGCTTCTATGGGCGTGGTATAGGGCAGGATCTCCGCATAAATATGGTGGTCGCGCACCCGACGGGCGATAAGCTGATTGTATTGCCCGCCGAAGTCCAAAACAAGTATTTTTTCCATATCCGACATCCTTAAAAATTGGAATGATGAAGCAAGTCCATTATATACAATCTGCCGCTGTATTGCAAGTGTTATCCATTCGCAAAAGCCGCCCGCGCGCAAAATCGGGACAGGGGAGCCGGAAAAGGGGATTGCATAATTTGCGGGAAATGGTACAATATCCACAAAGCGGCTATTGTGCAGCAACAGATACGAATCCATCAAAAATTTCGGAGTGTACAAGAAATGAAGCAATATATTGTAGACGCATTTACCGATCGGGTGTTTTCCGGCAATCCCGCCGCCGTTTGCGTGATGGACAAATGGCCGGATGAGGCTTTAATGATGCACATCGCCGGGGAAAACAACCTGTCCGAAACGGCTTTTATCGTGAAGGAATCCACGGGCTACCACCTGCGTTGGTTTACGCCCGGCACGGAAGTGGAACTGTGCGGACACGCGACTTTAGCGTCCGCTTTCGTCATTCTCCATGCGTATGACCAAAATGCCGATCAGGTCGAATTCCACACCAAAAGCGGCAAACTTATGGTCGTGCGCAAAGGGAATCTTTACGAAATGGATTTTCCGACCTACGCACTTCAGGAAATTCCTGTCACGGACGATATGGAGAAGGCGTTCGGCGTTCGCCCGACGAAGGCCGTTTTGGGGCTTGATTTGATCTGCGTATTTGAAAGGGAGGACATCGTCCGCAATATGACGCCGAATCCGGAATGGCTCATACGGCTCGAGGGGCGCATCCAAAATGTGACGGCGCGCGGCGCGGATACGGACTGTGTGTCCCGCAGTTTTTGCCCGAAATTGTCCATACCCGAAGACCCGGTCTGCGGCTCTGCCCATTGTCAGATCGCGGATTACTGGTCAAAGGTGCTTGGCAAAAGCGACATTGTCGCCTATCAGGCGTCTAAGCGCGGCGGCACATTGTATTGCCGCCTGACGGGCAACGGCAGGATCCGAATCAGCGGCGAAGCGGCGTTGTTCGCCGTTTCGGAAATACAGGGCGTATGACGCTTGCCGGGCAAAATTTATCAAACACAGCGAGGGAATAGCATGTTGGATATGCAAAAATTTGAGTGGACGAGAGAGCCGAAGTCGTATGCTTTTCAGGATGACCGCATTGAGATCATCACCGCGCCGCATACCGATTTGTGGCAGCGTACCTATTACCATTTTCGCAACGATAACGCTCCGGTCTTGCAGATGCGAACCCGTGAAAAGTTCTTTTCCTTTACAGTAAAGACCGAGTTTGCGAGCAAACACCGTTTCGACCAATGCGGCGTCGTGCTGTATCTCGACAGTGAAAACTGGCTGAAAGGCTCTATAGAATACGAAAACGAAGCGTTCCAGCATTTGGGCAGCGTCGTCACCAACCACGGGTATTCCGACTGGGCGACAACAGAGATCGACGCATCCGTAAAATCCATGTGGTATCGTTTGAGCCGCCGGGAGGACGACTTCTGTATCGAATGCTCCCAAGACGGCGTCCGTTTTTCGCAGATGCGGATATGCCATATGTGGGAAGCCGCCGACGAGATTCGATTTGGCGTCTATGCCTGCAGTCCGGAAGCGTCCTCCTTTAAAGCCACGTTCACGAATATGGAGGTAACGGCGTGCAAATGGCTGCCCCATGACGGACAGCAGCCGGACGAAGATTAAAAAAGCACACAAAGTGCAAAAGAAAAGCACAAAGCGGAAGAAAAATCCGCTTTGTGCTTTTTCGCGTTTATCGGTATATAATGGCTTCTCGTTCCGGACCGTTGGAGACCATGTCGATGTGGAAGCCGAGTTCGTTCTCGATGAATTCCACATAATCGCGCGCCTCTTTCGGCAGGTCGGCATAGTTGTGGATGCCCCGAATATCGCAGTGCCAGCCCTTGAGCGTCGTCAAAACGGGCTTGCATCTTTTGAGCGTGGGCGTGGTGGGGAAATCCTTGATGACCTTGCCGTCCACTTCATAGCCGACACAAACCTTGATCTCCTCCAAATAGGAAAGACAGTCGAGCGCGGTCATGACCACCTGCGTTGCGCCCTGCATGGCGATGCCGTAACGGGACGCCACACAGTCAAACCAGCCGACGCGCCGCGGTCTGCCCGTCGTCGCGCCGAATTCGCCCTTGTCGCCGCCGTGGATGCGAAGCGCCTGCGCCTCGTCCTCATCCAAAATTTCGGAAACGAATTCACCCGCGCCGACGGCGGAGGAATACGCTTTCGTCACCACGATGACGTCCTCGATCTTATGCGGCGGGATCCCCGCGCCGACCGCGCCGTAGCCCGCAAGCGTAGAGGAGGAGGTGACCATCGGGTAAATGCCGAAGTCGGGGTCTTTCAGTGTGCCGAGCTGCCCTTCGAGCAGGATCTCCTTGCCCTCCTCGAGGGCTTTGGCAAGGAACGTATGCGTGTCGCACACATAGGGGCGGATCATTTCACGATACCGCATACAGGTGTCAAACAGTTCGTTTTCCTTGAGTAACGGCTTGTGATACACATATTCCAGCGTCAGATTCTTTAACGTGCAGATGTTTTTGAGCTTGGCTTTTAAGACTTCTTCGTCGAACAGCTCATTGACCTGAATCCCGATCTTGGCGTATTTGTCGCTGAAAAACGGCGCAATGCCGCTTTTGGTAGAGCCGAACGCGTTTTTGCCCAGACGTTCTTCCTCGTATTCGTCGAACAGGATATGATAGGGCATTAAAATTTGCGCGCGCTCGGAAACGAGCAGATTTGGGGAAAGCCCCGCCGCGCGGACGTCGGCAAGCTCCTTGCAGAATTTTTCAATATCCAGCGCAACGCCGTTGCCGATGATGCAGGTGGTATGGTCATAGCATACGCCGCTGGGCATCAGGTGAAAGGCAAACCGGCCTTTTTCGTTGATAATGGTATGCCCGGCGTTTGCGCCGCCCTGAAACCGCACGACGATATCCGCCTTTTCGGCGAACATATCCGTAATTTTCCCTTTGCCCTCGTCGCCCCAGTTCGCGCCGACAATCGCTTTTACCATTTCTCGGGATCCTCCTTAACAGAACATGGAAAGCCGCCCGAAAGGCGCTTCGGGCGGCTTCCGAAATCATACGGTTTTAAATCTCATCCTTTTTGCGCTTGACCGCGACGCTGATCGCCACGGCGGCAACGGCAACGACGAACGCCGCCGAACCGACAGCCGCATATTTGCCTGCCGTAGAGGGGTTGTTTTCGTCCGTATTCGCATGCGGAGCAGTCGTTTCGCCTCCCTGCGGCGCTTCGGTCAACTGCACCTGCACGGCATTTGTACTGCCGGCCGTACTCGAACCGATAACGAGCGGCAGCTTAGCGTCCGTACTGTCGGTCGCCGCCGTGTCGGTGAAGGAGAGAGCGGTCGAACCCTGCGCGCCCTCTTTGACCTTGAATGTGACCGTGACAAGCGTTGCCGCGTCCTGCTGGGAATTTGACCAGACCATATACAGCTTGACCTGCCCTGCGGTGTCGGCGTTGTAGGTGTTCATATCTCCCACGCCGTACTCCACATTGGAAAACGTCAGCTTTTCCGCATCATAACGCAGGTTTGTCTCCAAGGTGGCAAGATCCGTTTTGGCGGGGATCTGCACCTTTACGGTCAGCGTGCCGTCCGCGAGCGTCGTGTCCACCGTAGCCGAAATATCGCCGACAGCGAAGGCGGGTACAAGCAACATCGTCAGCATGCAAAGACCGAGTAGAACCGAACCGAGTTTTTTGAGCATAGCAAACACCTCTTTCAGTACAAATCGGAAACCAATTTATTTTACCACAAAGAGTGGGAAAATGTCAAACGATTTCTGCGCGGTTCGCCGTATGCGCATTTATGCCCGTATGCGTGCGTATTTATGCCCGTATACATTGACAATTTGGGAAAACGGCGTTACAATTATCCTATAAAACGAACCGTTGCGCGCGTAACGGCAGAGCGGAGGAAAAGCGGTGAAGAAAATTTTAAAAGTGGTTCTGTGCATAGTGCTTGTACTGGGGGTATTGATCGGCGGATTTTTGCTGCTGATCACACATGATTTTAAAGATGCGGTCGTGGAGGTTTCGGCATCTGCGGGGGATACGGATCGCAATCCGTATATCGTGCCCACCGGAAAAACAATGATCTCGGCGCACCGTTCGGGCGGCGGCATCGCCCCTGAAAACACGCTGCGCGCATTCAAAAACTGCGTGGAAAGCAACGGCTTCGCCGTGGATATTTTTGAATTCGACCTCCATATCACCAAGGACGGGCAGTTGATCCTGCTGCATGACAGCACCTTTGACCGCACCAGCAATTCCGCGGAGGAATTTGGTCAGGAGGGCGTTTTGCCGAGCGAAAAAACATATGAGGAGCTTTTGACGCTCAATCTCGGCGAGCATTTCACGACCGACAGCGGCGAAACGCCGTATAAGGGCCTGCGCGGGGATGAAATTCCCGACGACTTAAAGGTCGTTCGTCTGCAGGATGTTTTCGATTACCTCGAACCCTACGGACACTACAGCTTCATTATCGAGATCAAGGACGGCGACGATCTCGGCAGAAGCGCGGCGGATGCGCTGTACAAGACCCTTAAGGAATACGATATGCTCTCCCGCGCGGTCATCGGCACGTTCCACGGCGAGATCAGCGCATATATGGATGAGACCTATCCCGATATGCTGCGTTCGGCGGGGATCAAAGAGGTTGTAGACTTCTATTTTTCGAGTTTGCTGGGCATCAAACACGCCGATGATTATTACAAATTTGCCGCACTGCAAATTCCCGACGACGATTATGTGTTTAAACTGGGTACGTCGCGGTTGGTGAATTATGCGCACAAATACAATATCGCGGTGCAGTATTGGACGATCAACGATCCCGAGGATGTGCGGCGGCTTTCCTCCATTGGCGCGGACGCCATTATGAGCGACAACCCCGATATGGCCTACAGCGTTTTGCGCGGTGACGAAGCGCAATAAGCTTATATTTGCCTGCTTGCCCCTGCTTGTTTGGCAGGGGCTTTTTTGTGTAACGATTTTATTAAATTTTTTCCGCATGAATTGACAGCATTCGACTTTCATTGTATAATCGTTGGCGATACTCTGCCAAAAAAATTTCGGCGCAGCGGATGATTTGCGACCGATGGTTTACACTGATAGTGGGGTGCTTGCATGAACAACCAACATCGCAATTCCGAAGAACGGGAAGTGCAGTTCGACGCGCAGAGAAGGACGGCGCGGAGCGCAAAAAAGGCAGAAAAGCGCAAAAACAGCAAATTCCGCAACAGCAAATTCGGCAAGCGCTGGTTCGGCCTCGCGCGTTGGAAACGCGTTACAGTCTATGTGATTTTGGCGCTGCTGCTCCTGCTTCTGGTTGTGTTTGGTGCGGTGTACACGTTTTACAACAGCGGTTTTCGCAATTCGGTGGATGAAAATAATCTCGGCATTTCCTCCGCCATTGAGGATAAATACGGCAATACGGGCATTTTTAATGTGGTGCTGTTTGGTTTGGATACCCGTGATGCGGATTCGTTCTCGGGTCGCTCCGATTCGATCATTATTGTCAGCATTGATAAAAAGAACAATACCGTGAAGCTGTCCTCGATTTTGCGTGACAGCTATGTGTCGATCGAAGGCCATAAGGATCAAAAGATCACCCATGCGTATGCGTTTGGCGGCGCGCAGCTGGCCATCAAAACCGTCAATCAGAATTTCAATATGAATATCACCGATTATGTGACCTTTAATTTCGCGAAGCTCGCCGAGGCGATAGATCTTCTCGGCGGCGTAGATATGGATGTGACCGAGCAGGAACGCCTGGAGCTCAACGACATCGGCGACGATGAAAATCCCTCTTTCGGTTACTTGAAGCAGTCGGGTCATGTGCATTTGACGGGCGAGCAGGCTGTGGTCTATGCGCGCATCCGCAAGCGGGATTCCGACATTGCCCGTTCCAATCGGCAGCGCAGGCTGCTCGAAACGCTGATCGAAAAGGTGCGTGGGATCAGTCCCTCCAAATACGCCGAGCTCGGCCGCATGGCCATGGATCTTTGCGAGACGTCGCTGTCCTTCTCGGAGGCTATGTCGTTCGTGCCGATGCTCAAAAGTGACATCAACATCCAAACGCTTATCGTCCCCGGAGAAACGGACAATGCCATCGGCGGCATTTACGACGGCGCGTGGGTTTGGCGCTATGACCTGCAAAAGGCGAGCGAGACGCTGCATTTGTTCATTTACGGGGAAGTTCCCGACGATCTCTCGTCAAACAAAAATACGCAGAAGCCGAATGCCGGCACAACGGCGCGCAATCAGACGCCCGAATCCAATACAAAAAGGCCGTCGTCCGATTCGGGAGATCGAAACGACGTGACCGAGCCGCCTACGACGTCCCCAAGCACGACCGTGCCGCTGACGGACGTACAGCCGAACACCACGGAACCGCAAACGACAGAACCCGCCCCTACGGGGTCTACGGATGCGTCGACCGAACCGGAATCGACCGGAAGCGACCAGACCGCTGCGCCGGAAATCGACGATGCGGACGCCGCCGCATAAGTTGTATACACCCAATGCCGTCCGAAACGGGCGGCATTTTGGTTTTATGCTTTTTCATAGTGGATTTTTTGCAGGCGCTGTGCTACAATATAAACGGATGGATTTTGTGCAGGGAGGAGAAACGGGCATGTTCAAAAAATGGATCGCGGTTTTGATGCTGATCGTGCTGATGGCTGTTTCCTTCTCCGGCTGCTTTGACAAGACCAAGGCGGGCAAGACCTTCGCCATGCCCATTACCGACGAACCCACGAGCCTTGACCCGCAGATCGCCGCCTCCAACGCGGAACGCCTCGTTGCCGCAAACTGCTTTGAGGGGCTTGTGCGCATCGCTTCGGACGGTACGGTGCAAAACGGCGCGGCGCAGAGCTATACGGTTTCCGACGACGGGCTTGTGTACACGTTCCGCCTGCGTCCCAACGGCCACTGGGCGCTGTTTTCGGGGCATAAGGAGGTTTTGGGCGAAAATTATAAAGATACCTTTGATCCGACCGTATATGCCGAAGATTTTGTGTTTGCCCTGCAGCGCGCCGTAGACCCGCAGACCGGCTCGGAGGACGCCTTTTTGTTTTCCGCGATCCACGGTGCACACGCCATTTTGGCGGGGCAGGCGGATGTCTCCACGCTCGGCGTGCAGGCAACGGATGCGTTTACGGTGCAGATCACGCTGGATTATCCCGATGAAAATCTGCTGTATGCGCTGACTTCGCCCGGGGCAATGCCCTGTGACCGCGAGTTTTTCGAGCGCACGGCGGGGCGTTACGGCTTGAAAGCGGGCAATTTGCTGTGCAACGGGCCGTTCCATCCAAGCAGATGGGTCGCAGAAAGCTCGATCAAGCTTGTGCAAAATGAGGATTACAACGGCGAACAAACCGTCAGTCCTGCGTCGGTGACGCTCTATTACAACGCGGACGCAAGCGCCGTCCCCGAGAAAGTCGCTTCGGGTACATACGATGCGGCGTTTCTGACCAAGGACGAATTCGACGCGCTGTCGGACACGGAAGACCTGTCCGTGCAAAGTCTCGAAAACACCACTTGTTCTTTTCTGTTTAACCCGAAAAACGCGGGGCTTGCCAATGAGAATTTGCGTAAAGCTCTGTGCCTTGCGGCCGATCCGTCAAAAGTATCCCTGCTCGGAGAGGACGTGCAGGCGGCGCGGGGGCTTGTACCACCGTACTGTAAAATCGGCGCGGGGGCTTATCGTGCGGCGGACAGCGCGGCGGCTATGCTCTCTTATGACCCGCAGGCGGCGAAGACCTGCTTTGAGGAGGCTTTGCTGGAACTCGGCGCGACCTCTGTGGAGATCGAGGTGCTTTGCGAGGAGCAAAACGGCGAATATGTGCGCGCCGTGGTGCAGTCCTGGCAAAAAACGCTCGGCGTAAAATTTGTAGCCACCGTAAAGACTGTGGACGCCCAAACCTTGCAGGCGGCGATGACCGACGGCAATTATACCGTCGCGCTTTATCCGTTATCCGCCGATTCCGTGATGACTTCCGCATTTTTGGAACGCTTCTCGGCCGACACGTTCGCGGTCGATTCGCGGTATACCGATTTGCTCGCCAAAGTGCGTGCGAGTACAGGCAGCTTCAGCGACCTGCGCACGGCCTGCATGGCGGCGGAGGATCATTTGTTACAGCACGCGGTACTGCTGCCCGTTGTTTGGCAGGGGAGCTACTTCGTGACGAATCAAGATACGAAGGACATTTACTATTATTCTTCCAAGGACTATGTATACTTCATTCAGGCAACAAAAAAATGACCCAAGCGCGGTACGGCGCAGAAAATGGCTGTTGATCGTCTCGTGGACACTCGTATTCCTGTGCATGGCGGTGATATTCGGCCTGTCACAGCAGGAAGCGTCGCAGTCACAGGAGACCAGTGACGGCGTTCTGCGGTGGCTGTTGGAGCATCTTAACCTGCAAGTCTCCTCGCATACCGTTCGCAAAACGGCGCATGCGCTGGAGTATTGCGGCTTGGAGGTTTTGCTGTACTTCGCGTATTTAGCGAGCTTCCGCATGCCGCAGGCGGCGCTTTCTTTGCTGACAAACGTGCTGTACGCGACGAGCGACGAGATCCACCAGTATTTTATCGCGGGGCGTTCGTGCCAACTGCGCGACGTGTTTGTGGATTTCCTCGGCGCGGCGGCGGGCTTGGCGGCGTGTATGTTCCTTTACGGCTTGTTTATACTTTATCAAAAAAAGAGGCATCGGAAATGGCAGTGTTAAAAGCATTTCGGGCTTTTCGCCCGGCGGCGGGCTATGCCGAAAAGGTAGCCGCTCTTCCGTATGATGTAATGAATTCCGAGGAAGCGCGGCGGATGGCCTTCGGCAACCCCTATTCCTTCCTGCATGTGGATAAGGCGGAGATCGATCTTCCGAAAAGCGTAGATCCTTATGACGCCAGAGTTTACGAAAGAGCAAAGGAGAATTTGGGCAAGCTCATCTCGGCGGATGTACTCGTGCAGGAGGAAAAGCCCTGTCTCTATATTTATCGGCAGACGTGGCGCGGACGCACCCAAACAGGGATCGTCGGCTGTACGGCGGTGGATGATTATCTGCACAATGTCATTCGCAAGCACGAATTTACGCGCGCCGACAAGGAAGCGGATCGCATCCGCCATGTCGACACGCTCGACGCGAATACAGGGCCTATCTTTTTAACCTATCGCGGGGAAAAGGCTGTTTCCGACTGCATAGCCGCCTGGACGCAGGCGCACGATCCGGTGTATGATTTCACGGCGGACGACGTGCGGCAGACGGTGTGGGTCATCGATGCGGACGACACCGTGCAGACCCTCATTTCCCTGTTCCGCGAAATCCCCGCGCTGTACATTGCCGACGGGCATCACCGCGCCGCCTCGGCTGTGAAGGTCGGGCAAATGCGCCGTGAAGCGCATCCCGATTATGACGGCACGGAGGAATTCAACTACTTTTTGTCCGTACTGTTTCCCATGGAGGAATTGGCGATCCTCGATTATAACCGCCTGGTCAAGGATTTGAACGGCAAAAGCGAAGCGGCATTTTTAGAGAGCTTATCTGCGGATTTCACCGTGGAACGCGCGCCCACGCATCCTTTCTCCCCGAAAGAACCGCACACCTTCGGCATGTATCTCGGGGGAGTTTGGTATCGACTGACGGCGAAGTCCGGTACGGTTGACGAGGGCGACCCCGTCGCTTCTTTGGATGTTTCCGTGCTTCAGGATAAGGTGATCGCGCCGATTTTGGGAATCGCCGACCCGCGCACCGACCCGCGCATCGACTTCGTGGGCGGCATACGGGGGCTTTCGGCGTTGGAAGCGTGCGTGAACAGCGGTGAAATGGCCGTTGCGTTTTCCATGGTACCCACTTCCCTTACACAGCTTTTGGCTATCGCGGACGCGGGCAGGGTCATGCCGCCGAAGTCCACCTGGTTTGAACCGAAGCTGTTGAGCGGCCTGTTTATCCACTTCCTGTCCGAGTCTTAAGCGACTGTCGGGAACTTTTTCATTGTGCAAAAAAATTTTGCGACTATTCGGCACTTTTTTACATATTCTAAAAATATCCATTATAATGTAAATAGAAATGGATAAAGGGTGACGAATATGATGAAAAATCCCGAGCTTGCCAAGCAAATGCGGGCTCTGCGGACGATCAACGGCTATACGCAGCAGCAGATCGCGGATATTCTCAATATTGACCGTACCACCTATACGGCATATGAGCTGTCCAAAAACACGCCGGACATTATGCTTTTGGATGCGTTTGCCAAAATCTTCTCCGTGGATATTGATTTTATTCTGAACCTCGATACGCAGCATCCGGAACGCCTTAGTGATGAGGCGGATGCTTACGAGCAGGATCATCATGGTTCGCTTGTATCGACATTGGCGAAAGAGGAACGCGAGCTTTTGGGGGCATACCGCATTTTGAGCGATCAGGATAAGGCCAAAGTGCGCGAGCTGATCGACGCGTGCAACCCCTGCAAGAAAGAAAAATAACCCTTTTTATAGCCATATGGAACGGTTCGGGCAAAAGCAGACGCCACCCGGGGCAGTACTTTAAAAACAACAATCAATACAACCGAATAGGCGTTAGCAAAGGTAAAAGGCAACGCAGAGAGCAGAAATGCTTTCTGCGTTGCCTTTTCGCGAATTTGCAGTTAAAGCGGAGCGGCGGCAGGGAGCAATCCTTGCCGCCGGTTTCTACGTAAAACGGTAGAAAAAGGCATATTTTTATGGTAAAATGAAATTGTGAAAATGCGAAAAAAGCGCAAGAAATGAGGTCCTGTATGCATTTTACCAATGAGGATATCCTGCAAATTGCCATGCGGCAATCGGCAATTGACGCAAACTGTCATGCAGATGATTTTTTAAGAAAAGAAAATGTTGTCGTCCCGTCGGTTGCAAACCCGAAATCTATAGGACCATTTCAGCCGTTATCCTTGGAATCGGGCACATTGGAATACATTTGGAGCATCGAAAAGAAATCTGATGCCCGACTTTTACAGGAAAATCTATTTGCCGCAACCCCCGGTTGACGAATTTCCAGCCGCCGTTTGGTGGTATGCAACCGCAAAATAAGCTATCCTATTCGCAGCGGTTGGCAGGTAAGGCCGCCGACAAATCCATGCGGAGGAAAGAAAAATGATTTTGGCAGACAAGATAACGAATTTGAGAAAAAAGAACGGTTGGTCGCAGGAGGAGCTTGCGGAGAAAATGCAGGTGTCCCGGCAGGCAGTTTCCAAATGGGAGGGCGCGCAGACCGTGCCGGATTTGGAAAAAATTTTGGCGCTCAGCCGGCTCTTTGGCGTCACGACGGATTATCTTCTCAAGGACGAGATCGAGGATGAAGAATTTACCGATGATACAGATCGTATACCCGTAAAACGGGTTTCTCTCGCCCTTGCAAACGAATTTCTGGCGTGGAGAGAACAGGCGTCCAAACGCATTGCCGCCGCTGTGTTTTTGTGTATCGTCGCCGTGATCCCACTGCTCCTGTTAGGCGCCGCATCGGAAACGCCGGGGTACTCTGTTTCCGAAAATTTGGCTGCGGGGGTGGGGCTTGTCGTTCTGCTTCTGTTTGTCGCTGCCGCCGTTGCGATTTTCGTCTCCTGCGGTTTCAAAAATACCCCTTTTGCGTTCATCGACAAGGAGTCGTTTGAAACGGAGTACGGCGTGGACGGCATGGTAAAGGAAAAGCAGAAGGCGTATCGAGCCGCCTATGCGAAATACAATATCATAGCCACTTGCCTGTGCGTTCTTTCACCTATACCGCTTTTTGTAGGTATGGTCACGGAAAAAGAGTTTTTCATGGTGGCCATGCTGACTATCACGTTGCTTTTGGCAGGAATTGGAGCCGCCCTTTTTATCCTTGCCGGTGTGCGCCGGGCGAGTATGCAAAAGCTCTTGAAAGAGGGCGTCTATGCGGTTCAAAATCAACGGAAGAACCGTATCAAAGAAACGGTCGGGGCGGTCTATTGGCTCAGTGCGACCGCCATATATCTCGGATGGAGCTTTTTGACAGACGCATGGGAAATCACATGGGTCGTTTGGCCGATTGCCGGGATATTGTTCGCCGTTGTCATGTGCCTTTGCAACCTGTTTGTGGATAGAGAGAAATGAGTGGACAGGCTCAGAACGGCAAGAAAAATCGGAGATTTTGGGAGGTAAACATGGGATTTTTATTTGTCGCTCTCGGTGGAGCAGTAGGCGCAATGGGAAGATATGCAATAAGTCTTTTGCCGGTTAAAACAAGTTTTCCCATATTAACATTGATCGTCAATATAATAGGTGCAACGCTGATAGGATTTATTGCAGGTATTGTGAGTAATCATAATGAAGTATCTCCGAATACCGTCTTGTTTTGGAAAACAGGCGTATGCGGGGGATTTACAACTTTTTCTACATTTTCACTTGAAGCGCTCACGCTGTTTGAAAGCAAGGCCTATCTGTCTGGGGGAATTTATATATTTCTGAGTGTTGCCTGTTGTCTTATAGGTGTTTTTTGCGGGAAAAAATTATCCATTATGATTCGCTAACAACTTCCTGTTTGTATAATTGTTTGCTTTTCAAAGAAATCAAGTCGTATGAAAGTGAGGCTAAGTGGCGATGAAACGAGGTTCAGCTGTAAGCGTTGGATTCAGCGTGGGAATATCCATGAGCGTCCTATTCAGCGTGATTTTTTGTAAAGTGTTAGAGAGCCGCGCCGGTATTGGCGTGGGTATCTGCTTTGGCATTGCGCTGGGGGTTCTTACATTTGTGATGTTTCGAGCCTATAGGAAAAAGAAGTGAGCAATTTGCTGTCCGCACAAACAGAATAAAGTGATCTCACGAGCGCCTGTTTTCAGCCATTGAGAATAGGCGCTTTTTTGCGCCCTGAAACGCACATTTCAAAGGCGCTGAAAAAAGGTATCGTTCCCTGCCCGCCTTTTGAAAGGGGCGTACAGAGCGAAAATGCAGAGAGGCATGGCTATACGCCGTTTTTTGTGCAGGATTTTTTGCTTGTCCCGCGTTGACAGACGCCGCCCTGTGCAGTACAATATCCATGTACGTCCTGTGCCGTTTACGGCATCGGTATGCAAGTGCTTCTGCACTCGATTTTGCGAGGGTTTTATGATCATAGAGCTGACAAAATTAAAAGTCGGGCAAAAAAGTCGGGTCGTCTCTTTGACCTGCACGGGCGCGGTGCGCCGACGGATCATCGATATGGGCATCACGCCCGGAGCGGTCGTGGTGATGCGCAAGGCCGCGCCCCTGGGCGATCCGCTGGAGATCAATGTACGGGGCTATGAATTATCCCTGCGCAAAGCGGAAGCGCAGGGCATTACCGTGGAAACGGAGGATTGACCCATGGGCTACCGTTATGCGTTGGTCGGCAATCCGAACTGCGGCAAAACCACGCTGTTCAACGCCGTCACAGGCAGCAACCAATATGTTGGCAACTGGCCGGGCGTGACCGTGGAAAAGAAAGAGGGAAAGATCACCCACGACAATATGGACGCGTCCATTGTGGATCTGCCCGGTATTTATTCCCTGTCTCCGTATTCCATGGAAGAGATCGTGACCCGCAACTATATTTTGGACGAACACCCTGATCTGATCGTCAACATCGTGGACGCCACGAATTTGGAGCGCAACCTCTATTTGAGTATGCAGCTTGCGGAATTGGGCATACCAATGGTGATCGCGCTGAATATGATCGACGTGGTCGAAAAAAACGGCGATAATATTGATATCCAAATGCTGTCCGCCATGCTGGGGATTCGGGTCGTACCCATTTCCGCCGCAAAGGGGACGGGCATCCACAAATTGCTGCACGCGGCCAATCACGAGGCCGAGCACGGCAACGACAGCGCGGGCAGGCATATGGATAAGCACTGCAATATGTGCGCGCCGCCCGACATTTACACAGGGCCTGTGCGCAGCGCGATCCTCAAAATCGAACGCCTGATTTCGGACGACTGCAACGAAAGGGGACTTCCGCTTCGGTGGTCGGCGGTCAAGCTCATAGAGGGTGACGCGCCGACTTTAGAGACGCTCGCGCTCAGGGACGCTGCGCTTTCCCGCATAGAATCCATCGTTTCCGAATTGGAGACAAAAAATATAGACCGCGAAATGGTCATTGCCGATCAAAAATATCAATACATCTGCTCTGTGACGGCCAAGTGCGTGACACGCGCACACGAAGCGGGGCATATGACGCTGTCGGATAAGATCGACCGCGTCGTCACCAATAAATATCTCGCCATCCCGCTGTTTTTCGGCCTGATGCTGCTGATTTTTTACATCACCTTCGGCGCTTTGGGCGCAAATCTGACCAACTTGGTGGACGGCCTTATCAACGACACCTTCGCCTCCTTCGTGCGCGAGGGGCTTGTGCGGGTGGGCGCGTCCGATTGGGCGGTCGGACTTGTGTGCGACGGCGTGATCGGCGGCTTGGGCGCGGTTCTGTCCTTCCTGCCGCAAATTCTGCTGCTATTCTTCTTCCTTTCGATTTTGGAGGACAGCGGCTATATGGCGCGCGCGGCGTTTATTATGGATCGCGCGCTGCACTCCATCGGGCTTTCGGGCAAATCCTTCGTGCCGATGCTGATGGGCTTCGGCTGCTCCGTACCCGCCGTCATGGCCACGCGCACGCTCGAGAATGAAAAGGACAGGCGCATCACCATGATGCTCATCCCCTTTATGTCGTGCAGCGCGAAAATGCCCGTGTATTCCATGTTCATTTTGGCCTTTTTCCCCGCGCGCAGGGGACTTGTGGTGGGCAGCCTCTATCTGCTCGGCTTTTTGGTGGCGATCGCTGCGGCGCTCGTGCTGCAAAAAACCGTGTTAAAGGGCGGTCACGCGCCGTTCGTCATGGAACTGCCGCCATACCGTATGCCTACCTTAAAAACGCTCGGCCTGCATTTGTATGATAAGATCAAGGACTTCATGACCAAGGCGGGAACGGTGCTTTTGGGCGCGAGCGTGGTGATCTGGTTCTGCCAGTATTTCAATTTTTCCCTGCACCATGTGGAAAACTCCGCCGAAAGCATTCTCGGCACGGTCGGCTCTTTCCTTGCGCCGATTTTCGCACCCCTGGGCTTTGGCGACTGGAAATCCTCCGTTTCCATGATCTCGGGGCTGATCGCGCGCGAATCCATTGTCAGCACAATGGGCATTTTGCAGGGCGCGGGGGATACGGGGATGCTCTCCGAGCTCATCGCCAAGGCATACACACCCGCGAGCGCTTACGCCTTTATGGTATTCAATTTGCTGTTTATTCCCTGTATGGCGGCGGTCGCAACGCTGCGCCGCGAGATGAATTCCCGCAAATGGACGGCGTTGGCGCTCGGCTTTCAGGCCGTCACCGCGTGGGTCATTACGTTTATCGTCTATCAGGTGTGCAAGGTGATTTTTTAAGGGGGCGGGGAAGCATGACAGGCGCAGACATTGCGATTTTGATTGCGGCGGTGCTTGCAGTCGCTGTGCTGATTGCTACAAAAGTGCGCGCAGGATGTCGGGCGCGGCGAAACGGCTGTGAAAGCTGTGCAAACTGCGGCGGCTGTGCCTCGTGCGCCCATAACACGCAAACGGACGAAGAAAAACGGGAGGAAAAGCCGTGAAAACAGTCGCCATTATCGGCTGCGGCGCTGCGGGAAGCGCGGCGGCGATCACCCTTGGAAGAGCGTCTGCGGATTTTACCGTGACGGTCTACGAGCGGCTCGCAAAGCCTTTGAAAAAACTGCTCGCAACAGGCAACGGCCGCTGCAATTTGACCAATGAACGGCTTTCACGATCGGACTATTTCGGCGATACGGCTTTTGCCGAATCGGCGCTCAGGCGCTATCCGCCGCAAAGTACGGTCGATTTTTTCGCATCTATGGGGCTTTTGTGCAAAACCGAAGCCGAGGGACGCGTCTATCCGATTTCGGGGCAGGCGTCCTCCGTTCGCGAGACGCTGCTTGCGGAAATGCAGCGTCTCGGTATTGCTATCGAAACCGGGCGGGAAATCACCGAAGTACAGCCGCAAAAGGACGGTTTTCTGCTCAACGGACAATATTTTGCCGATTTTTTGGTACTTTGCGCAGGCGGCAGCGCCGCGCCGCAGCACGGTACGGACGGCGGTGCGTTTCGCCTGCTTCGGCAGCTCGGGCATACAGTCGTGTCGCCCGCGCCCGCGCTTACGGCATTGGTGGCAAGTCGGTTTCCGAAGTCGCTGAAAGGGGTTCGATGCGTCTGTCGTGCGGCACTTGTTTGTAAGGGAAAAGAGCTTTACAACATGGGCGGAGAAGTGCAGTTTACCGAGTACGGCCTTTCCGGGATACCGATTATGCAGCTTTCGCGTTTGGTATCCGTCGCCCCGCAGGAGCATTTCACTGTAAAGTTAGACTGCTTGCCACAGATGCCCGAGGCGCAGCTGCAAAGCTTTTTGCTCGAAACGAAAAAATCCGCGCCGCAAAAGACAGCGGGGACGCTCGCGCAGGGAATTTTGCCCAAGGCTTTGGGCGATGCGCTGTTGCTTTCTTGCGGGATTCACAGGGACGAGCCTTGCGGGAAGCTTACCGAAGTGCAGATTGCTCGATTCGTCGGGACGGTCAAATGCTATACCGTGGAAATCGACCGACCGCGCGGCTTTGATTTTGCGCAGGTGACGGCAGGGGGCGCAGATGTAAGTGAATTCGACCCCGTGACGATGCAGTCCAAAAAGTGGCCGCACTTGTATGTTTGCGGCGAAACGCTGAATATAGACGGCGGCTGCGGCGGGTACAATTTGCAGTGGGCGTGGAGTTCAGGCCGTGCCGCAGGCGAAGCGATAGCAAAGGAGTATGCCGATTGATCCGAATACAGGAATTGAAAATCCCGCTGGAAGGCGACGAACAAACGCTGTCCGCTTTGGCGGCAAAGGCACTGCATATTCCGAAGTCGGCGGTGCACTCGCTCTCCATATTTCGCAAATCGCTGGATTGCCGCAAAAAGAATGACATCAAATTTATCTATGCCGTGGAAGTGGAAATCGACGGCGATGAGGACAGGCTCTTAAAGCGTCTGCATGACCCGAAAGTGCAAAAGGCGGAGGTCTACCGTTATGAATTGCCCGAAAATCGCCGCAAAACGAAGCTGCGCCCTGTGGTGGTGGGCTTCGGTCCTGCGGGAATGTTTTGTGCGCTGATGCTTGCAAAAGCCGGGCTTTGTCCGCTGGTGGTCGAGCGCGGCGAACCTGTCGAACAGCGGCAGGCGTCTGTCAACGCGTTTTGGCGCACACGAAAGCTCGACCCCGAATCCAACGTGCAGTTCGGCGAGGGCGGCGCGGGGACGTTTTCCGACGGAAAGCTCAATACGGGGACAAAGGATTTTCGCCAACGCGAGATCCTGCGGCAGTTCGTCCGACACGGCGCGCCGCAGGAGATTTTATACAGTGCAAAGCCGCATATCGGCACGGATAAGCTGTGCGGCGTGGTGCGTTCCATTCGCGAGGAGGTCCTGCGTTTAGGCGGCGAAATACGGTTTCAGACGAAGCTTACGGATATTCTGATTTATAACGGCGCAGTGCAGGGCGTGCGGTTCGCGGGGCGCGACGGCGGGGAAGCGGACTTCGAGACCGACGCGGTGGTGCTTGCCATCGGGCATTCCGCGCGCGATACGGTCGAAATGCTCTACCGCAAGGGAATTCCCATCACGCAGAAGGCGTTTTCGGTCGGCGCGCGCATAGAGCATAGCCAGGAGAGCATCAACCGTTCGCAGTACGGCGCGTTTGCGGCGCATCCGAAGCTCGGCGCGGCGGATTATAAGCTGGCGTGCCATCCGCCGGGCGGCAGGGGCGCGTACACCTTTTGTATGTGTCCGGGCGGTACGGTCGTATGCTGTCCGAGTGAGACGGGTACGGTCGTGACAAACGGCATGAGCGAATTTGCCCGAGACGGAAAAAATGCGAATTCCGCGCTCTTGGTGGGCGTGGAACCCGCAGAATTTCCGAGTGATCACCCCTTGGCGGGGCTGTATTATCAGTTGGAGATCGAGAAAAAAGCGTTCATGCTCGGCGGGGGCGACTACACCGCACCCGCACAAACGGTCGGCGATTTCCTGAAAGGCACGCCATCCAAAACGCTCGGCGCGGTAAAGCCGACCTGCCCGACGGGGGTCGCTTTATGCGATCTGCGCACCGTTTTGCCGAGACGCGTGATCGACACCATGTGCGACGCGCTCGGCAAAATGGATAAGATGCTCGCGGGCTTTGCCTGCCCCGACGCGGTGTTGACAGGCCCCGAAACGCGCTCCTCCTCTCCTGTGCGCATTGTGCGCGACGAGTTTTTCCAAACCCAAATCAACGGGATATTCCCCTGCGGCGAGGGCGCGGGCTACGCGGGCGGCATCATTTCCGCCGCCGTAGATGGTGTCAAGTGCGCCGAGGCAGTCCTCCGCGACGAGCATTAAAGGCGGAATGGGAAAGAGGTTCAGAACAATTCATAAGCGACACGAACATAAAAGCGTACATAAAAAACGCATATAAAAATCGTGCTTTCTCAAAGCAAACGACGGTAAACCAAACGGTTTGCCGTCTTTTATTGGTCTTAAGCAAAGACAAAACCCCCGGTTCTACCGGGGGAAATAGGAAGCTTTAGTAAAAAAAGCGGCGAGCTGAAAGCAAGCCGAAAAGGTATTGAGGAAAAGAAAACCTCCAAGTAAAATGTAAGTGGTTTGGCATCCGCATTACACAAACAAGGAGGAATTCAACGATGAAAACAGCAGGAAATAACGAAATAAAAAAATTATCGCATTCAACGTATAGATGTCAGTATCATATAGTGCTTGCGCCAAAGTACAGAAGGAAAGAAATATATGGGCAGATCAGAAAAGATATCGGAGAAATAATCCGTAAATTGTGTGAACAGAAGGGAGTAGAAATCATAGAAGCAGAAGCATGTAAAGACCATATACACCTTTTGGTAAGTATCCTACCGTATATAAGTGTAGCACAATTTATGGGATATCTCAAGGGAAAAAAGTAGTTTGATGATTTTCGACCGACACGCAAATTTGAAGTACAAGTATGGAAGCAGACATTTTTGGTGCAGAGGATACTATGTAGATACAGTGGGTCGAAACAAGAGGGTAATATCAGAATACATCAAAAATCAACTTGAAGAAGATTTTGCAAATGACCAAATATCCCTCAAAGAGTATGTCGACCCGTTTACGGGTGCCAAGAATAAGTAAGCAAAAAAGCAGCCGCACGGGAGCGGCTGCTTGAAAAAATAATGCGATGCCAAACTGTCAGTGCCGCCTTTTAGGCGGCAAGCCAGTAGGCGCCCCTTACAGGGGCTGTGCAAACCACCAGTTCAACTGGTGGTTATGATTTGAATGTTAACGGAGGATAACTATTTATTATCTTATTTTAAATACTATTTGATAAGTTTGAGGCCATATGAAACGATATTTTAATGAAAA
>CANRAU010000025.1 GCA_947628665.1 uncultured Clostridia bacterium | reverse complement strand
ACGATCATGCAAACGAATATTGAAACCGAGGAAAAAACAATGACTGCATATCTGCAAGGGGAACTCGATCACCACAATGCACCGTCTGTGCGCGACAAGATCGATACGTTCATCATGGGCTTTCGCCCCGAACACGCCGTTTTGGATTTCGGCGGGGTCACTTTCATGGACAGCTCCGGCATCGGTCTTGTCATGGGGCGGTATAAGCTGCTCGAAGCCATGCAGTGTGACCTGAAAATTCAAAATCTTTCGCCACACGCCTATAAGGTCATGCGGCTTGCGGGCTTGGATACGCTTGTACAGCTGCAAAAGCAGGAAAAGGGAGGGAAAACACATGAAACCGCGCAATGAAATGAAACTGCAAATGGAGAGCCGCTCGGCCAACGAGGGGTTTGCGCGCGTGGCGGTCGCCGCTTTTGCCGCGTGCCTTGACCCCACCGTAGAGGAGATCAACGACATCAAAACCGCCGTCAGCGAGGCGGTGACCAACTGTATCGTCCATGCCTATCGAGATACCGTGGGAACGGTCTACATACGCGTGCGGCTGTTTGCCGACGGCAAAACCGAAATTCAGATCCGCGACCGCGGCTGCGGCATTGCCGACGTGGAAAAGGCGCGCACGCCGCTGTTCACCACGCTTGGCGGCGACCGCGCGGGCCTGGGCTTTTCGGTCATGGAGAGCTTTTGCGACGGGGTGCGGGTGCGCTCGACGGTGGGCAAAGGCACGACCGTCACGCTTGTCAAATACATACGGGGCAGAAATGCGCAGCCCGAACCGTGACGCGCTGGTCGAGGAGAATTTAGGGCTGGTACACGCGTGCGCGAACCGCTTTCGGGGCAAGGGCATTGAATATGACGACCTGTTTTCGGCGGGCTGTTTGGGGCTTGTCAAAGCCGCAGACGGCTTCCGCCCCGAATTGGGGTACGCCTTTTCGACCTATGCCGTTCCGGCGGTACTCGGCGAGATCAAACGCCTGTTCCGCGACGGCGGCGCGGTCAAAATCAGCCGAAGCCTCAAAACGCGCGCGCGGCAGGCGGCGGCCTTGCGCGAAACGCTGACGCATACGCTCGGCCGTGAACCAACGATCTCGGAGCTGGCGGAGCGGTTGGGGATACCCATATGCGAAGCGGCGGAGCTTGTGAATCTTTCGCAGCCCGTGATCTCTTTGACCGAATTGCATGAGGACGCCGAGCGGCAGACCGACATCCCCGTACCGTCCGGAGAGGAGGAAATTCAAAACAGCCTCGCCCTCGACGAGGTTTTGCAAAAGCTCCCCGAAACGGACAGAAAGCTCATCGAGCTGCGGTATTATCGAGGGCTTACGCAGGTGCGCACCGCCGAAGCGCTGGGATTGACGCAGGTGCAGGTGTCGCGGCGCGAGCGCAGCATTTTGGCGGAATTGCGCCGCCGCCTGACGGGGTGACGCACCGCCGCAAACGCTCGCCGCCACAGGCAACCGCCGCATAGAGTTGTTTTTGCAGGTATAGCCTTTGTAATGCCGCCCGAAGTGCAACAAAAACGAACAAGGAAAAGCAAACAGGACGCCGCAAGGACGTCCTGTTTGCTTCAGTCTGTATGTGGGGAAAAAGGGGAATGTGCCTTGTTATGCTTGTGTCTGCTTTTTGCGATACGCTTTTTTGAGACCCAAAGCGCCGACGGCGGCTATGGCCAGCATAAACGCACACGTCCCTGCCAAAGCGTTTGATGCACTGCCCGTTTTGGGAATATCCGTATGGGCGTTGTTTGCGGGCGCTTGCGTTGTGCTACTCTGTCCCGGCTGCGGGTTTGCGGGGTCGGTCGGTTGTGTAGGTTGTGTCGGGTCGGTAGGCTTTGCGGGATCGGTCGGCGTCGAGGGGGTCTTTGCCGCCTCACCCTCCAAAATGTATCGGCTGAAATGGTCGGTGGTGAATACCGCATATCCGTCCTGGAATATCGCGTGCATATCGGTAAGCGTGCCGTCCGTTTCCTGACGGTAGACTTTTACGCTTGCGCCATCCATCGTTTCGGGGACGGGAATTTTGACCGTCACGCTACCGTTCGGCCGGATTTCTTTGCCGCCCGCCTGTAGGGAAATATCGTATGTAATGCGATCATTTGCCGTGTCTACGACAGAAACGGCAAGCTCTGCGTTTTCGGGGAAAACGTTCACATCGTCGGCGGCCACAGTGATCCCGCTTTTTGCGTCATGGAGTTCGGCGAGCGCAATAAACGCAAACCCGTTTTCTTTCGCATAGCTTTCGGCGTAAGAATCGCTGTAGCCGTAAATCGTTAGTGCATCACAGAAATCAAATGCTTTACTATCTATGTTCGTTACACTCCGCGGGATAATCACTTTCTTTAGGCCGTCACAGCTAAGAAATGCATTATACCCAATTTTTGTCACGCTATTCGGGATAGTCACTTGCGTCAGGCTGTCACACGACGCAAACGCATCTTCCCCTATACTCGTTACACCCTGTGAAATGGTAACTTGTGTTAGGTTATAGCAATGATAGAATGTAGAATCCTCAATACTTGTCACGCCCTGCGGAATGTTCACCGCTGTTAAGTTGTCGCAGAAAGCGAATGCCCAAGCAGCAATACTCGTCACGCTTTGCGGAATGTCCGCTGTTAGGCCGCTACAGCCGGAAAATGCCGAAAATCCGATGCTTGTCACGCCCTGTGGGATGTTTACGTTTGTCAGACTCTCGCAGAGACTGAAAGCATAATCCCCAATGCTTGTTACGTTCTGCGGAATGGTATAATTAGCATCTGTTTTGTTCGGTGGATAATAAATCAATTCGGTTTGAGCTTTGTTAAACAGAACGCCATCCTTTGAAGAATACACAGGATTTTGGCTGTCTACATCGATTCTTGTCAGGTCGGTACTAAATGTTAGGTAGAGAGTGCTACTGGTACGAAATACCAAAGGGCTCATGCTTGTTACGCTGGCAGGAATAGAAATATTTTTTAGACTGCTGCCATTAAATGCACCGTCTGCAATGACTCTGGTACCGGGGCGAATGGCATATTGACTTGGAAATTCATAGTATTGATCCTCAAATCTGTTATAAGTTTTTGATGCCACTAAACAGTTATCCAAATACAGCACACCGTCGCTCCAGTTGGACGCTGTGTTATAATAGCCTGTGTTATCAAATGCATAGCCCCCTATGGTTTCCACGCTCTGCGGGATGTTTATTTTCATCAGGTCGACGCAACCATGAAATGCATAGTACCCTATGTTCGTCACGCCTTCGGGGATTGTTACTTTCGTCAGGCTTTCACAGTCCTCTAATGCATACTCCCCTATGCTCGTCACAGTATAACCGTCGAGCTGCGCGGGAATATCCAATACCGTCGCCGAGCCTGTATAGTGGGTGATTTCGCAAGTTTTGTCCGTTTCGGACAGCACTCTATACTCAAAATCTCCGCTCGTCTGCGCGAACGCCGTAAGCCCCGCGAACGGCGCCAAGATTGCCGCGATGCACAGGACGGCAACGAGCGCCGACAGCCGATGCCGTCTTTTTGCCTTTGTTTTCATTAATCATTCCTCCGTTTACACTTTGATTTGCACAATGCGACCGCGTTTTCCGATTCCGAAACCCGCCGAAAATATCCCCGCATTTCGGGAATATTTTCACGCGATCCGCGCATAATATGCCACCAAATGGTAGCATTACAAGCGTTAGTGTACCACCAAATGATAGCATTGTCAAGGGTGAAACAAAAAATGTATTTCAAAAGAATATACGACCTTCGGATCGATCACGATCTGACGCAGCAAAACATCGCCGACTTCTTGGGCTGCAAGAGGGAGGTATATCGTCGCTATGAGAAAGGAGAGCGCACCATTCCCGTGGATTTTGTGATCCGGCTTGCCGACCTTTACGGGGTCAGCATCGACTATCTTTTGGAGCATACCGTAAAACCCGAGGGCAGAATACGGCAAAATCCCGCCCGAAACGAACCCGAAAAACCGTAAAAACCGAAAACCGAAGCGGGCAAAATAAACCGCCCGCAAAGAAAAAAACCTCCCGCGAAGGAGGCTTTTCTATGTCTGTATGTGGGGAAAAGGGGAATGCGCTTTGTTATGCTTGTGCCTGCTTTTTGCGATACGCTTTTTTGAGACCCAAAGCGCCGACGGCGGCTATAGCCAGCATAAACGCACACGTCCCTGCCAAAGCGTTTGACGCACTGCCCGTTTTGGGAATATCCGTATGGGCGTTGTTTGCGGGCGCTTGTGTTGTGCCGTTCTGTCCCGGCTGCGGGTTTGCGGGGTCAGTCGGCTGTGTAGGCTGTGTCGGGTCGGTAGGCTTTGCGGGGTCAGTCGGTGTCGAGGGGGTCTTTGCCGCCTCACCCTCCAAAATGTATCGGCTGAAATGGTCGGTGGTGAATACCGCATATCCGTCCTGGAATATCGCGTGCATATCGGTAAGCGTGCCGTCCGCTTCCTGACGGTAGACTTTTACATTCGCGCCATCCATCTTTTCGGGGACGGGAATTTTGACCGTCACGTTGCCGTTCGGCCGGATTGCTTTGCCGCCCGCCTGTAGGGAAATATCGTATGTAATGCGATCATTTGCTGTATCTACGACAGAAACGGCAAGCTCTGCGTTTTCGGGAAAGGTGTCCACTGCGGTGGCAGCGACAGTAATTCCGCTTTTTGTGTCATGGAGTTCGGCGAGCGCAATAAACGCAAACCCGTTTTCTTTCGCATAGCTTTCGGCGCAAGAACCGCTGTAGCCGTAAATGGTTGTTAATCCGGATTTATAAAATGCGTTGTCTCCTATGCTCGTTACGTTCCGCGGGATCGTCACTGTTGTCAGACTGTCGCAGTCCATAAATGCCCATTCCCCAATGCTCCTCACGCCCTCGGAGATCGTCACTGTCGTCAGGCTGTCGCAGTATGCAAATGCACCCTCCCCTATGCTCGTTGTGCTCCGCGGGATCGTCACTGTCGTCAGGCTGGTGCTGTCCATAAATGCCCATTTCCCAATGCTCCTCACACCCTCGGAGATCGTTACTGTCGTCAGGTTATCGCAGCTCCAAAATGTGTCTGCCCCTATGTTCGTCACGCTCTCTGGAATCGTCACTGCCGTCAGGCTGTCGCAGTCCACAAATGTATAGTTGGCAATAACCCTTGTGCCGGAGAGAATGGAGTATGCATTCGAAATTTCGTCAAAGTCCACATCCAATAAACAGTTGTCCAAATACAGCACGCCGTCAACCCAGTTGGATGCTGTATTATAATAGCCTGTATTATAAAATGCATGGGACCCAATACTCGTTACGCTTCCGGGGATCGTCACTGTCGTCAGGTTGTCGCAACCCTCAAATGCATAGTTCCCTATGCTTGTCACGCCCTCGGGGATCGTCACTGCTGTCAGGTTGTCGCAGCCCCCAAATGCATCGTTCCCAATGCTCGTCACATTATCGGGAATCGCGTAACTTGCATTGGATTTGCCTAAAGGGTATTGGAGAAGCTCGGTTTGCGCTTTGTTAAACAACACACCGTCCTTGGAGGAATATACCGTGTTCCGGCTGTCCACATCAAATTTGGTCAAGTCATTGCAAGATGCGAATGTCCTAATCCCAATGCTCGTCACACTCTGCGGAATGTTCACTTCTGTCAGGGAGCAGTTAGAAAAAGCCTCAGTCCCTATACTCGTAACGCCCTCGGGAATCGTCACTTCCGTTAGGTTGTTACAAGCAAAGAATGCATTATTGCCTATGCTCGTCACGCCCTGCGGGATCGTTACACGCTTTAGGTCATTGCGGCACTGAAATACGATTATCCCTATGCTTGTCACGGTATAACCGTCGAGCTGCGCGGGAATATCCAATACTTCCGCAGAGCCGGTATAGCCGGTGATCTCGCAAGTTTTGTCTTCTTCAGACAGAACTTTATACTCGAAATCTCCATTTGCTTGCGCAAATGCCGTCAAGCCGCCGAACGACAGGGCAGATGCCACCAGCAACAACGTCAACAATGCCGATAAACATTTTTTCATATAAACCCTCCTATATTCATCACCCGTTTCTTAAAGAAGCGAATGAAAGTATGCTTGTCCGGGGCATGACTGTAGCTTTATTGCCCAATCGATATACTCCGCGCAAACCGCCGAAAAATTCCCCATATTTTGAAACATTTTTGCGTATTCTGCATATAATATGACACCAAACGATCATTTTGTCAAGGGCAACTCCCCAAATTTGAAAGAAACATACGATCCATTCCTCCGTCCGCAAAGAAAAAAGCCTCCCGCGAAGGAGGCTTTTTGGTTGCCGCGCTTTGGGCGCGGGGGCTTATTTCATATACTTCCCGTACCGAATTTGATTGACGATAAAGCCGACGCCGACGACCAACAGCAGCGGAATGAGGAAGATCAGCAACAGCAGAATGCCGATGACGACGATCGGCACGCCCTTTTTGCTCTTGGGACGCACGGGCTTTTCCTCGGGCGCTTTTTCGGGCGCGTGCTGCCCTTCTTCGTAATACGGCAAAATCGGCAGCACCGCGTTGTAAGAGGGGATGCCCGCGTTATGCAGCAGCGGCTCGACGAAATCGCACAGAGAATCCGAAACCTTGAGGAGCTTGCGCACCGAAATATGTAAGGCGCTGAAAATCGAATCGAAAATGCTCAAAAGCCCCATGGTGATCTTGTATTCCGCATCTTCGGGTTCATACAGGTTTTCGCCGCCGTACAGGTTCGTGACGATATCGGCAATGAAATCCACCACGCTGCGATCCTTGATGTCCGCGTAGTCCTCGGGCTGTAAGCCCGTTTCCTTTCTCGTCCACTTCGCCACCGTGCCGATGGTCAGCTTGTTTAAGCCCTTCATAAGGGGCTTTAAAATCCAGCCGATTTTGTAGACCAGCTTTTTCTTAATGCTCATGGACGTCGCCATATCGGCAAACAGGTGGATGTCGCTGCCTGCGGCTTTGATCATATCGAACACCATGCCGACCATTTGATTTTTCAAATAGTCCTGCAGCGAAAGCCCTTCTAAATCGAAATCGACCTTTTCCGTGATGAAATCGGTCGTGGTCGAAACGATGCCCGCCGCCTCGTCCACAACAACGGTGCGGATTGGCGCGGGATAGCCGACCGTTGCGGCGGTCGCAATGGTGTACAGGGTGTTTCCTCTGTCGCTCTCGCACTTGTCGATATGGTGGATATGCGTGTGTCCGGTCAGCATGAACTGCATCCCTAAATCGGCGTACTGCTTGCGGCGGATGTCAAAATCGCCGTGCATATCGTTTTTGCCGATGAGCGCATACACGGGGGAGGGCGCGATCAGCGGGTGGTGCGTCATGGCGAGGATAAACTGCCCGTTTTTGCGCGCATCTTCCGCCTGTTCGCAAAGCCATTTGTAGCAATCGTCCGAAATGCCGCTTTTGCCGGTCAGATTGCGGTCGTCGTTGATGGCAAACAGGCGGTAACCCTCCTGCAGCTGTACGACGTAGGACATACTGTCGCGATGGACGGATATAGCCTCGTCAGGGCCGAACTCGCGGTACATCTCAAACAGCTCCTCACGCTTTGCGGCGGGGATTTTGACTTTCTCGTCGCCGACATAGGCGTTGGTTTGCCCGTCGTCCTGATAATCGTGCGTCGCGGTAATGACATAGACGCGCTTGCCCGCCGCTTTCAGATCCCGCAGCATGGCAATGAATTCCTTGTGGGAATCATATTCGCCGTTGCTGGTGGTGTCGCCCGAGAGCAGCACGATGTCGGTGCGCTTATCTGCTTTGATCTGGCGGAAAGCCGCGTCCAAAAGCTCGGCGGAATTTTTCAGAAGCATTTGGCTCTTGGTATTCGCCGCCTCATAGGCTTTCCCTTCAATGCCTGTGGATTTTGCATAATAATGCGTGTCCGTAATGACCGTTACGGTCAGGGGCGCTTTTTCCATGTGAAAATCCTCCTTTAATTTAGAACCCACGGAGCGAAACGACGCGCCTGTGTGGGTATTTTTTCTTTAATCTCTCGCCTTTTGCGCGATCTCTGCAAGCAGCTTGTCGCAAAGCGCATCTACGGACATAGAGCCGAGATCGCCCTGCCCTCTGCGGCGGACGGAAAGCGTCCCGTCTTCGACCTCTTTGTCGCCGAGAACCAACATATACGGGATCTTCTGCAGCTGCGCTTCGCGGATCTTATACCCGATCTTCTCGGAACGGTTGTCGACCTCCACGCGAATGCCGCGCGCGAGCAACGCTTCTTTCACGGCGTTTGCCTTTTCGTGATGCCGATCGGCGATGGGCAGAATGATCGCCTGCACGGGCGAGAGCCACAGCGGGAACGCGCCTGCGAAATGTTCGATCAAAATACCGATAAACCGCTCGATCGAGCCGAATACGACGCGGTGGATCATGATCGGACGGTGCTTTTCGCCGTCCGCGCCGACATATTCCGCTTCAAAACGCTGCGGCAGCTGGAAATCCAGCTGAATGGTGCCGCACTGCCACGTTCTGCCGAGCGAATCCTCCAAATGAAAATCTATCTTGGGGCCGTAAAACGCGCCGTCGCCCTCGTTGACGACATAGGGAAGCTCCAACTCCTCCAACGCTTTTTGAAGCCCCTCGGTGGCCATCTCCCAATCCTCGTCGCTGCCCATGGAATCCTCGGGACGCGTGGAAAGCTCCACATGATATTTGAAGCCGAACAGCGTATAGACCTCGTCGATAAGGCGCACGACGCCTTTGATCTCATCGGTGATCTGTTCGGGGGTCATGAAGATGTGGGCGTCGTCCTGCGTGAAGCAACGCACGCGCATCAGCCCGTGCAGCGCGCCGGATTTTTCGTGGCGGTGTACAAGTCCCAGTTCGCCCATGCGGATGGGCAGATCGCGGTAGGAGTGGATCTCGGATTTGTAGACCAGCATCCCGCCGGGGCAGTTCATCGGCTTGATGGCAAAATCCGTGTCGTCGATGACCGTGGTATACATATTCTCTTTGTAATGCGCCCAATGCCCCGAAGTCTCCCAAAGCTGCCGATTGAGCATCATCGGGGTGGAAATTTCCACATAGCCCTCGCGCGTGTGGATGCTGCGCCAATAGTCGATCAGCGTGTTTTTGAGGATCATGCCTTTCGGCAAAAAGAACGGGAAGCCCGGGCCTTCGTCCATCATGGTAAAGAGCTTCAATTCCCTGCCGAGCTTTCTGTGGTCGCGCTTTTTGGCTTCCTCGACCATCGCGAGGTATTCTTCGAGCGCGGCGGCCTTCGGGAACGCGGTGGCGTAAATGCGCTGGAGCATTTTGTTCTTTTCGTCGCCGCGCCAGTACGCGCCCGTGCAGGAGGTCAGCTTGAACGCCTTGACCGCGCCTGTTTTCATCAAGTGCGGACCCGCGCACAGCTCGGTGAATTCCCCTTGCCGATAAAAGCTGATCGGCTCGCCGTTGCCCGCGTGTTCGGCGATGAGCTCCACTTTATAGCTTTCACCCTTTTGCGCCATCATGGCGGTGGCCTCCTCGGGCGGAAGCTCAAAACGCTCAATGGGGAGGTCCTCCTTGACGATCTTTTTCATTTCCGCCTCGATCTTTTCCAAAACCTCCGGCGTGAACACGGTTTCGGAATCGAAGTCGTAATAAAAGCCGTTGTCAATGGCAGGCCCTATGGCGAGCTTTGCTTCGGGGTACAGGCGTTTGACCGCCTGCGCCAAAATATGCGACGCCGTATGGCGGAACGTCCGTCTGCCGTCCTCATCGTCGAACGTCAGAATTTCCAACGTGCAGTTTTCGCGAATGACCGTGCGCAGGTCGCAGACTTCGCCGTCGATGCGCGCCGCACAGGCCGCCTTATACAGTCCCATACCAAGCTCTTTGGCAACGTCAGCGGCGGTGACGGCCTCGGCATAGCTTTTTACGTCGCCGCTTTTCAGTGTGATCTCGATCATAAAACACCTCTTAAAATAAAAGGCACTTCACCCCGAAACAACGGGATGAAATGCACAGATTCCACGGTTCCACCCGAATTGGCTCTAAAGCCCACTCGATCGCCTTAACGCGGCGGTACGGCGCGCCTTACTGGATTTTCCGGCGCACACTCGGGAGCGGTATCGGGTTTTCCGGCCTTGCCCGTACTTTCAGCCGATGATACGGGCTCTCTGCAAGGCGGTACGAAAACCGTCATTCTCCGTCAGCGTTTTTTCTTATTGCAGTTATTGTACCCCTAAACGGACAAAAAAGTCAACTGTTATTTTTGCAAGGGAAACGCCCCGCATAAGGCGTGCGGCGCGCGAAATTTGCATTTTTTGCGCCGTTGTGGTAAAATACGATAGCATCCCCCTTGTTTTGGGGGACAATGCCTTTACTTTGTCGGAATCTTAGGAAACGGGAGAGAAATATGCGACACACCGGCATCACCAGAAAACGGATCGTCAGCGGACTTTCCTTGCTTCTGTGCCTTTCTCTGCTTTTGGCGGGCTGCGCGGGCAATGGAGTTTCCAAAAGCAAGATCGGCGCGCGCACCGAGGAAACGGCGAAATTCACCGATCGGCAGTACCATATCACGAATACGAATAACCTGATCTATGTGGCAAAATCCGGGCTTATTGAGCTGTATTTTGACAGCGTGACCTACGGTATGGGTGTGCGCGAAACGGGTCGGGATAAAACGTGGCTGTCTTTGCCTGTCGGCGGCGCACAGGAAACCGGTGCGGGCGCGGCGGTGGTCACCGTACAGGTGTCGGGCGGCGGCACGGTCTATACGCTCAATTCGCAGGACAATTCCGTGGCTTTTGGCTCGGCGTCCTTCAAGCCCTCCGAAAACGGTTTGCAGGTCACATACGATATGGCGCTGGATAGCGATACCGCAAACAGCGCGTTCGACGCACTGCCCGAAAACGCGCTTTATGTCTCGGTCACGGTGCAGTACATCCTTACCGACGGCGCGCTGCACGTCAAGGTGAATTGCGGCGAAATGCTCGTTAGCAGCGGCTATACGGTCGAAACGCTCACCCTGTTGGATCACTTCGGCGCGACGGGGGAGGACGCCGCAGCGGACGACTACATTTTAGTTCCCGACGGCGGCGGCGCGATCGACCAAACGGCGGCGCTTTCGGAATCGGAGGATACCGCGCGCACGTTTTTGACCTACGGCGCAGACCCCGCGCTCGGCGACAGACCGCAGACCCTCGACGAACGGGTGGCGTATGCCGCGTCCGTGATCCCCGCCTACGGTATGAAATGCGGCGAAAATGCTTTTCTGGCGTTTGTGGAAAGCGGCGACGGCATTTCCGAAATTCGGGAAAACCGCTGCACGGGGGCGGATACCTATAACCGCGTCGGCACGACCTTCCGCGTGACGGATACCGTCCTGCGCGGCAAAGACGGCAAACAGACCCTATATATGGGTACGCCCTATGTGGGCGAGGTCGGCGTTTGCTATCGCTTTCTTTCCGACAGAAACGCGAGCTATTCCGGCATGGCGACCGCCTGCCGCGAGCTTTTGATCCGCAGCGGGATATTATCGACCAAAACCGTTGTCAATACCGAGTATGCGCCGATGCTCGTTGCGGTGCAGGCCGCCGCCGACAGCGGGAAAAAGGCGGTGCTTTCCGATTACAAGCAGACTTTGGAGCTTTTAAAGCGCATGAAAGCCAAGGGGATCAACAATGTATTTTTGCGCTATAACGGCGTATTGGAGGGCGCAGGCGATCAGCAGCGGATAGGGAATATCGCGCCTGCTTCCGTACTCGGCAATCGCAAGGCGTTTGAAGAACTCGCGCAGTATGCCAATACGCAGCAGTTCACACTGTATTTGAATACCGATATCTGCACGTCCAACCGCAACGGCCAGGCCTCGGCAAAAACCGTTTTCGGCAAGGCCGCAAGTATCTCCGTATTAAATCCTTTCTCGGAATTTGCCGGAGAGGAGAGCTTTACCCGATTTGCGCTCGCACTTTCGGAAGTCGATGCGGATGTGACCGGCTTTATCGATACCATGCAAAAATACGATTTCGGCGGCTACTGTATTGACGACGCGGGACGTCTTTTGTATTCGGATTATTCGCGCGCGGCGTACAGCCGCACGGGGGCGCAGAATCTTTTGTCCACGCAGGCGACCACCTTGTCTGTCGGGCATAAGCTGATGGTCGATACGGGCAATGTGTATATGCTCAAAAATGCCGATGTGGTTGCAGATCTGCCGAGCGAAACAACGTATCCGCAAACGGACAATTACTATGCCGTACCCTTTGTGCAAATGGTGCTGCACGGCATTGTGGAATATGCGCACGCGCCCGCCAATTTGTCCGAGAACAGCGAAGCGGCATTCTTAAAAGCTATGGAATACGGCGCGCTGCCCGCTTTCGCTTGGACGTTTCGGCAAACGGGGAACGAAAACCTCGACGCGGTCTATCATTATGAAGCGCAGATCAACCGTGCGGCTGAGCAGTATATAAAGGCGAACGAGCTGCTTTGCGATCTGCGGGACGCGCGCATGACCGCGCACGAAAAGGTGCAGCAGGGCGTGTACCGTACCGAATACAACAACAGCATCGTGCTGTATTTTAACTACAACGACGCCCCCGTCACCGTCAACTCCATAACCGTTGCGCCGATGAGCGCACTGCGCGTGAACTGACGGGCGGGTCGGACAAAAATTAAAAATTTGCAAAGAACGCCCTTTTTCGCAAAAAAATCCTTGTGCAAACGCACTTTTGTTGGTATCATGGAGAAAATAAGAAGACAGGCCGCAGGCGTTCGCTTTGCGGCGGGGGAGAGAATATGAAAGCTTATATCCAAAGACTTTTTGCGCATTCCAAAAAATGGGAGGTCATTTATTGGTGGATCTTGCGCGTGGTTATGATCGGTGCGCTAATCGATTCCATCTTTTTCCGTAAGGACGTGCAGCAATCCCTGCAAACCGCAGCCAATTTGATACTGATGTTCCTGTGGGAAATTTTTCAGATGTTCCCCAAAAAGACATGGCTTTACCATGTGCCGTCCTACATACAGGATTTCTTGGCGGGCGGGCTGTTTTTGGCGTCTTTCGGCGGCGCATATCTGAATTTCTATTACAGCATTCCCGCATACGACCTGATTTTGCATACGGTGGGCGGCCTTTCGGGCGTTCTGGCGGGCTATGAGGTCATCGTCGCCATGCAAAAACGCGATCAGGCGCATTGCAGCGCATCCATTGCGGTACTTGCGGCGTTCGGTTTCTCGTTCTTCGCGGGGACGGGCTGGGAACTGTTTGAGTTCATCTTTGATCAGGTCGCGGGCGGCGACGCCCAGCATTGGTCGCTGGCGTTGGCGCAGGAGGCTGCGGATCAATATGGCATTGCATTGCCGAACGTGATCCCCGCGCTCAACGATATGCGTTATGCGCTCATCGATACGATGGAGGACGTGGTCTGCAACACCGTCGGCGCGATCATCGGCTGGGTGATTTTGAAAATTTGCCCCTATTGGCACAAGGGCAAGCGGAATGTGAATCTGCTGTTTGACGCACCCGCGCAGGCGGAGAAAGAAACCGTGACCAAATAAAACCATCTCGGAAAAACGTATCCTATCAAAAAGGGCAGAGCCAAAAACAGGCTCTGCTCTTTTGATATTCCCTCAGCTTAAATCTGCGTCATGCCGCCGACAAGAATACCGAGATTGTCCCGATAGATTTTGGGAAACTGCGACACGGGTAAGGGACTCGTGCCGATGCCGACTTCAATGGTGTAGCCCGGGCGGTTATAGGTCTCAATGAACCAGTCCTTGTAGCCCGCAAAGCCCGAAGCATACGGCGTTTCCTCCACCGCATAGCCGCTGACCTCGCCGAAGTAGTCGGCGATCTCCCGCGAACGCTCCGGCTCGTAATCAAGGTATTTCCAGTAAATGATCTCGCCCTGGCTGTGGTAGGAGAGCGTCAGCAGAAAATCATGCGCGCGTGTGAACTGATAGACCGCGTAGCTTTCAGGCGCGACCAGCGGCGCGCTGCCCACAAAGTCCCGTGGGGCAGGGGAGACAAAGCCCTGCTCGTATTTGATGCGCTTGGCCTCCTCCCAGTTCGCGGGATACTGCAAATTCAGATCCACGCCCGCGATATTGGCTTTCCAACCGTTCGGGAAGGGGATTTGGCTGTAATCGTCCGCAATGCGCCGCGCACGGTTGTAAAAGCCGCCCGAAGTGAGAACGCCCGTGACGAGATCGACCCCGTCGGGATCGACCATTGGCAGCAGATATAAGCTGTACTCGCGAAACAGCCTTGCCGCAAGCGCACCGCCGATCTCGCTGCCCTCGGCGTAGCTGTCGGCGTACTGCTCGGCAAATTGCAGCAAAACGGGTGTGGTCAGCCATTCGTTGGCGTGGTGCGCGGCGTTATAAAAGATTTCCTTTTCTCCGTTGCCGAAGCGCAGATACACAAGCTCCCTGCCCATGACGCTCTGCCCGATGCTGCCCGTGCGCAGAAACGGATACCGCACGCCCAGCCCCTCTACGATCCACGCATTGAGCATGGAGGAATATGCGACCTGCGTGGGGACGAGCGTAAAGTTAAACGGTACATACAGCACCGTGCCGATTTGCAGGTTGCGCGGGTCGACCGTGGGGTTGGCAAGCATAATGCGGCGTATGTCGGTGCCGTAGGTCTGCGCGATGCGGAAGAAGGTATCTCCCGCGCGCACGGTGTGTGTGGTATATCCCTTTAAATAGGGGATCAGCTGATTCCATGTGCGGCTGCCGACCACGCCGTCCGGCCGCAGACGATTGCGCTGCTGAAAATCCCGCACGGCGTCCAGCGTGCGCGCGCCGAAAACGCCGTCCACGCGAAGCTCGGGATATCCCGCCCTTGTGAGCGCAAGCTGTACATATTCCACCAATGTGCCGCGGCTGCCGAAACGCAAAACATCCATACAAAATCCCTCCAAACACCTTTTATATATGGATATTGTGTTTGCCTCCCAAAAAGAACGAAAAGGCGCATTGTTTTCTTTCGGCAAATGCGGTACAATAAAGCTGTCCCCATCAGAGACGACCTATGCAAAAGTGAGAAAGAAGATGGCTTTATGACGCCGCAGGAATTGGTCAAACGCGCGCTTGAAGCGCAGAAATACGCCTACGCGCCGTATTCGGGCTTTCGCGTCGGCGCGGCGCTGCTGACCGCGCAGGGCAAGGTCTATACGGGCTGCAATATTGAAAACAAGTGCCACACGCCGACGATCTGCGCCGAGCGCACGGCCTTGTTTAAGGCGGTCAGCGAGGGCGAGACGGAATTTTTGGCTATCGCCGTCGTGGGTTGTACGCGGGACGGCGTTTATAAGCGCTTCTGCACGCCGTGCGGCGTATGCCGACAAGCGCTGGCGGAATTTTGCAAGCCTGATTTCCAAATCGTTTTCGGCGACGACAGCGGCGATTACGAAGTGCATACCCTTTCCGAGCTTTTGCCGCTCGCCTTTGATTTGTAACGGATGCAAAATCATAACCACCAGTTGAACTGGTGGTTTGCACAGCCCCTGTAAGGGGCGCCTACTGGCTTGCCGCCTAAAAGGCGGCACTGACAGTTTGGCATCGCATTATTTTTTCAAGCAGCCGCTCCCGTGCGGCTGCTTTTTTGCTTACTTATTCTTGGCACCCGTAAACGGGTCGACATACTCTTTGAGGGATATTTGGTCATTTGCAAAATCTTCTTCAAGTTGATTTTTGATGTATTCTGATATTACCCTCTTGTTTCGACCCACTGTATCTACATAGTATCCTCTGCACCAAAAATGTCTGCTTCCATACTTGTACTTCAAATTTGCGTGTCGGTCGAAAATCATCAAACTGCTTTTTCCCTTGAGATATCCCATAAATTGTGCTACACTTATATTCTGATTTGCCCATATATTTCTTTTCTTCTGTACTTTGGCGCAAACACTATATGATACTGACATCTGTACATTGAATGCGATAACTTTTTTATTTCGTTATTTCCTGCTGTTTTCATCGTTGAATTCCTCCTTGTTTGTGTAATGCGGATGCCAAACCACTTACATTTTACTTGGAGGTTTTCTTTTCCTCAATACCTTTTCGGCTTGCTTTCAGCTCGCCGTTTTTTATTTTACTAAAGCTCCCTATTTCCCCCGGTAGAACCGGGGGTTTTGTCTTTGCTGAAGACCAACAAAGAATCACCGAAAGCCGCATAGCTTTCGGTGATTCCTTTTGGAGATTTATTCCTCTTCGGTAATCGTAAACAGCTCGTTCGGGGTACAGTGCAACAGCAAGCACATCGCCTCAATGTTTTCATAGCGTATGGATTTTGTTTGGTTGTTGATCATTTTACTGAAATTCTGATAACTCATACCAAGTTGCTTGTACAACCAATATTTTGTCCTGCCGTTTTTCTCCAATAAAGACAACACGTTTAATTGCATCATGCGATATTGCTCCGTAACCTTATGTGCATATGAGATCATATCTAAATTTTATAAGCCGTACCGAGAAGAACCTTTTACCGTTCTTCTCGGTGTTTTATTGTTGAAATCGTCTTTTTGCGCCGTTTGCTTAAATCGTCAGCGCGGTGATGATGCCCGAATACAGTTTCACGGGGTCGTTCAGAAAATTATTTTTGACCAACTCCAGCTGCATACTGTCCGCCACAAACACGGTCAGACGCATCAGCTCGTCGCCCTCGTTCCCGAGGATAAACGTAATGTTGTACCCGCCGTCGGGCAGCGCTTCGGTCAGGATCTTGTTTTCCCGCTTGTTTTTGGCGAGCGTCATCAGCTTAATGGCGGCATTGACCGCCTTTTCCCGCACGGTTTTGGGCAGCGTCGTTTCCAAAAGCTCCGCCGAATTGCGTCCGCGCGGCGTGACCTTCAAAATCTCCTCGCCGTCCAGAATATCCCGATCAATGCTGCCGCCTTTGAGCAGCTCCGCAATGGCTTCGTTGATTTCAAAATAATTGGCAAGCCCGTCGTTTAAAATCGCATCCACCACAAGCGCGCGCGGAACCGGCTGATCCATCGCCCGCAGCAGATAACAGACCAGCAGGCGAATTTCGTTTCGGTTGCGAAGTCCCCCCAGCTCTATGCCTGCATCAAACGCGTCAAATTTATCAAATTCCATGCTGCAATGCTCCGTTCGTATCCAAGGGATTTCCAAAGCTGTAACACCGTGTATTGTAGCGAAAAAGGTCGTCCTTGTCAATCGAGTGCGTCCGAAATTTCGGACACTTCTCCGTGCCGAATGTACACGCGCGGCACACGCTTTGCGATGCCGCAGCAAAATTCATAGTTGAAGCTGTACGCGCTGTCGGCGACCTCCTCAACGGAAATGCGTTGATCGCCCTGCGCGCCGACCAGCGTAACGGCGTCGCCCTCGCGGACGTTCGGAATATCGGTCACATCGACCATGCATTGATCCATGCAAATGCGCCCCAAAATTTTGGCGTACTGCCCGTGGATAAGCACCCGACCTTTCCCGGACAGCGCACGCGGATAGCCGTCCGCATAGCCGACGGGGATCGTGGCGATCACGGTTTCCTTTTCGGTCGTATAGGTTGAGCCGTAGCTTACGGGGAATCCCGCGCCGACGGTTTTCACAAACGCCACGCGGCTCTTCAACTGCATGGCGGGCAACAACGGGAAGCCCTCGGTGTTGACCTCGTCGGACGGATACAGCCCGTACAGCATAATGCCGCAGCGCACCATATCAAGATACGGCCCGGAAAAATCAATGACTGCCGCGCTGTTGCACATATGCCGAATCGGAATGTGCAGTCCCAAAGCGTCCAGCTGCTCGGTAAACGACAAAAAGGCGTCCTTCTGCGCGCAGAACGAGGTTTTGTCCGCTTCGTCGGCGCAGGCGAAATGCGTGAAAATGCCCTGCACCTCTAACGCGGGCAATGTGGCGATCTCTCGGATCGCCGAAAGGCTCTGCGCTGTCGGAAACAAGCCGATGCGCCCCATGCCCGTATCGATTTTCAGGTGTACCTTGGCGGTCTTTTGAAGGCGCTGCGCCATATCGGAGATCTGCTTGGCGCTCTCCGTTTGAAATACGGTAAACAGCAGATCGTTTTCCAGCATCGACGCATATTCTTCGGGAAATACGTGGCCGAGTACCAGGATCGGCGTCTGTATGCCCGCCGAACGAAGCTGCGCGCCCTCCTGCACGGTCGCCACGCCGAAAACGTATACGCCGATTTGCGATAGCGCACGCGCAACGGGTACTGCGCCGTGTCCGTAAGCGTCTGCCTTTACGACCGCCATGACGCGCACGTCCGCGCCAACCTTATCCATGGCGCGTTCCGCATTTTTGCAGATCGCGTCTAAATCGATTTCGGCGTAAACACGGGCGGGAAACGGCATGGCACAAACCTTCTTTGCAAATTTTTGCGTGGCTTCATTTAATCGAGGGCGACGCCCGAACATCAATATTTGTCAAGGGCGTAGCCCGTTTCATCGGGAGATGATAACTCCCGATGAAAGAAAAGGTGTCACCCGCCGCCTGAGGCGGGGGACATCTTTTCAAATATTATAATCTTCCGCAAAAACCGTGTCAACCGTAAATCCGTATTTTTTGAAAAGGTATACCTGCAGCATTTCGGAAAACAATTTAGAAAAAGGGGGATTTTTATGCACGGTTTGCGGCGGTTTCGGTTTCTTCGGATGACAGCGGTCACGCTGCTTTTGGGTATGGCGCTTTCCGGATGCACTTTGCGGGAGAACACGGGCGGCGATCCGCATGCCGAAGCACATCGGCCGCAGTACGCCATGGTGTTGCGCGCCCTCTCCGATCCCGCAGAAGCGGCGGTGAAGCAGGGCGTCGAGGCCGAGGCGAACAAACAGGGCGTTACGGTCGATATTTTTGCCGTCGATTCAGCGGACGATTTGGACGGACAGCTTGCGCTTTTGCAGCAGTGCATAGAGACAGGCTACCGCGCTGTCGGCGTTTCCCCGCTGACGGCGGACAATCTCGTCGAGGGGATCGCCAAGGCGAGCCAACAAGATATTTACATTGTGAATCTGGAAAAAGAGACGAATATGCAAGCTCTGCAGCAAAAGGGCGGCAGCATAGCCGCCTTTGTGGCCGCCGACCCTCTGAAAGACGGAGAAAACGCCGCGAACTATTTGTTAAGCCGAATGACCGCAGGCGGCGATATTGCCGTGTTGGCGGGCAGCGGCGAGGACACCGTGTGTGCGGCGCGAAGGCAGGGCGCAGAAGAGAATTTCCGTGTAACTTCGGGCGTGCGGATGGTCGAAACGCGCGTCTGCGACGGCGACGCACAGCAAGCCTTTACGCAGACAGCCGATTTGCTGGAAAAATATCCGCAGCTGAAAGGGATTTATGCCTGTAACGACGCCATGGCGCTCGGCGCGGTACGCGCCGCAGAGGAGGCGGGCAGGCTCGATACGCTTTGGATCGTCGGCAGCGATGGAACGCCGCAGGCGCTGGAAAGCGTTCAAGCGGGCAGGCTTTCGGCGACGGTGGCGGTAGACTTTGCGCAGATCGGCGCGGCGGCTTTGCAAAAGATGCTCGAAGCGGTACGCGAAAACGCGCCCATTGACCCAAAAGCACAGCCGCAAACCGTATCGGTCGCCTCGTATATTGCCGAAAAATAGGCGGCTCTTGTCGAAAAATAGGCGGTTCGCCCGCTGCAGGGCAGAACCTTTCCTTGCATCCTTTTTGAAAAAGCGTTATACTGTAGGCATACAGATCAATCAAACTCGGAAAGGATGCTGTGGCTTTATGAACCTTATACCGCTTCTCCAAAAGTTCTGGGCAAACGTCGAAAAAGACGACAATGCGCGCATCGCGGGGCAGACCCCGACCCCGGGCGTGACAAGCGTTTTGGACGTGCCGTATTTGGACGACGGCACATGGCAGCACACGCTCGATGTGTATTATCCCGAAAATGCCGATCAGGCGCTGCCCGTCATCATCGACATCCACGGCGGCGGGTGGATGTACGGCACGACGAAGATCAACCGCCATTATGATATGTACCGCGCGAGTCTCGGCTATACGGTGTTCAGCATCAATTACCGATTGGTACCCGACGCGACGGTCGGCGACCAGATCACGGACTGTATGGCGGCGCTTGGTTGGATCGCCGCGCATTTGGGCGATTATCCGTGCGACGCACGCAATGTGTATTTGTCGGGCGATTCGGCGGGCGGCTATCTTGCGGCGCATACCGCCGTCGTGAACACTTCCGCCGAACTGCAGGCGGTCTACGGCGTACAGCCGAGCGGACTTACCATCCGCGCGGTGGGGCTTGTCTCGCCCGTGCCGTTTTTAGAGCCGAAAGACCCCACCGATTTGTATTACCGCCAGATACGCGGCGCGGATTACAAAAACAGTGCCTATTATGGCCTTGTCAATTTTGACCGTATTATCACTATGGGCAAAATGCCGCCAACCTTTCTCGTCACCAGCCACGGCGATATTGTGGCGCACCGTGCGACGCAGAAAACCTATCGCGTTTTAAAAGAAAACGGCATCCCCGCGCAGATCGTCGATTGGAAAAAGGCGAACAACGGCAAGCAGCTGTTGCACGTTTTTTCCGTAACCAATCCGGAATTCCCCGAAAGCGTCAAAACCATAGATCTGATGCTGGCGTTTTTCCAAAAGCACGCGGAGAAATAAAACGCGGCACAAAATAAAACACAGAAAAACATAAAAGGAGCTAACAGTCGATACCAAAGGCCTGTTAGCTCCTTTTCTCACGAATAATCCGAACCTGTTGTCACGAGGACAATTCTGATTCGGAATGATGATCCGCCGTGTCGGTGTGTCTTTTGCTTATTTGCACGATCCGAATCCGACCTGTTGCCCACATGTTATCATTTTGTTGTAGCTGTGGATAACAGGAGCATTGCGCTATAAGTATGTCACTGTTCAGCTATCGCCCCGTGGGATAATTGTTTATAGGTCACAGCAATAATAACAGCGGAAACAATCGCCGTCAGAATATCAGATGTCGGCATGGAGTACAATACGCCGTCAAGGCCGAAAAATATGGGCAAAAGGAGGGCAAAACCGACGCCGAACACGATTTCACGGATCATGGAAAGCATCGTTGAGGCGACCGCCTTACCCATCGCTTGAAGAAAAATAAACGTCGCTTTATTGAGACACGCAAAAACGATCATGCAAAGATAGATCCGAAATGCTTTGACAGCAAATTCCGTGTAATAAACGCTTTCGTTTGCCGAGCCGAAAATGCCGATCAGCTGACGGGGCAGAAATTCTACAACGAGCAGGGCGATAAGACCGACGGCGGCTTCGCAGGCGAGTAACAGCGAAAAAAGCTTTTTAACCCGTTCATGCTTCTTTGCGCCCATGTTGTATCCGACGACCGGAATACATCCTGCCGCCATGCCGATGACGATGGAAATCACGATCTGAAACACCTTCATGACGATCCCTACGACCGCCATCGGGATCTGTGCGTATAGCTCCTGCCCGAAAATGGCGTCTTGCGCACCGTATTTGCGGATCATATTGTTGATCGCCGCCATCGCCGCAACCAGCGAAATTTGAGAAAGAAAACTGCAAATTCCCAGCGAAAGTGTGCGTCCCGCAATTTCTTGATTCCAATAAAAATCCTGTTTGGATAATTTTACGGATTTTGTATGCAGAATATACAGAAGCGAGAGCAACGCCGTTGCAATTTGACCGATCACCGTCGCCACAGCTGCGCCCGTCATGCCCCAGTGAAAGCAGAAGATAAAAATCGGATCGAGAATGATATTCAGGATCGCGCCCAATAACGTAGAAGCCATGGCAAATTTCGGGCTTCCGTCCGCACGAATGATGGGATTCATCGCCTGCCCGAACATATAGAACGGGATGCCGAGAGAGATATAAAAGAAATATTCTTTGGAAAGCGCAAAGGTTTCCTCGTTGACAGTTCCGCCAAACACCGTGATGATCGGCGTGGAAAAAAGGAGATACACACCGCACAGCAAAACGCTGCTTATGACGGTCATCAACACCGAAAGGCCGATACTGTTTCCGGCGGCCTTTTTGTTATTCTTGCCCAGATTCAGGCTGACAAATGCGCAGCAGCCGTCCCCGATCATGACGGCAATGGCAAGCGCAATGACCGTTAAGGGGAACACCACGGTGTTGGCTGCGTTGCCGTAAGAGCCGAGATAGCTTGCATTGGCGATGAAAATTTGGTCAACGATGTTGTAAAGCGCACCGACGAGCAACGAGATAATGCAGGGCACGGCATATTTGCCCATGAGCTTGCCAACCTTTTCTGTGGCAAGATACGATTGATTTTGTTCCATAGAAAAACCTCCTGTTAAACGCAAAAACGGCGTAAGTCCCAAAGTTGGACTTACGCCGTTTCAGCTACACACTAACAGGTATTATATCAGAGATTCCGTTTTTTGCAAGGGCAATTCTGCACAAAAATCATGCTGTCACAGCCTCTTTACCGGCATTCCGATTTTTGATATCCTTGGCAAACAGCAGTTTGAACACCGTGCGAACAAAGGGTTGAATAAAGAAAAGCTGTGTAAAAAATGCAAAAGGGAAATTATAGCACATCAGCTTCAACCATTCGGCAAAAAGCGCCCACAGGCTAAACCCGCCCTGATAGTTATAATACAGAATGGCGGCAAGAAAGCTCATAGAGGGGCACATGATTCCGACCGTGGCACAGATGATCGTCGTTTCAAAAAGCACGGGATGGGTCGATTGCATATCGAAATTTTTACAGGCCAGCCGAAAGGATAAAGGCGAACCCAGCAGGACTTCCAGTGTATACGCCAGTGCAAACTCGATAAGCACAACCGCCCAAATTGGGATCGGTTTTCCAAACACGAGAACACCGCCCATTTTGCCTATTGCGGCAAGCACGCTGGATTCTCCGGTGATCTGCCTGAACATCTCGCCGTGAACGACGTACAGGCTGAAAAAAACATAGGCATGGACGGTAATCACGACCGTTATAAAGGCGAATACCATCCGTTGGAACTGATTTCTTGGCATAGTGAACTCCTTTTCGCACAATAAAAACACATGTGGGCAAATCTGTGTACCGTAATCAGATTTACACGTCCGAAGGACGCCACATGTGTCGTTCATTGCTCATTTTTAATTGTATCTATGATAGCATAAAACAAGGAAAATTTCAAGCCGCCGCCTTGCTTTTTTCTCTGTTTCTGTTAAACTATGCTTACACAGACTTGGGCGGGCGTTCCGTCGCAGGAGCTTAGCGACGCCTTGGTGGAACAATTTAAGGATAAACTCAAAACCGACGATTGAAAGTAGGCGTAATATGGCTTCCGGTAAAAATTATCTGGACTTTGTGTTAGACCAGTTAAGCGGCTTAGACGGCATTTCTTACCGTGCGATGATGGGGGAATATATCCTCTATTTTCGAGGTAAGATCATCGGCGGCATTTATGATGACCGTCTGCTTGTAAAGCCTGTAACCTCCGCTGTTTCCTTGATGGATACACGTCTATGAACTGCCGTATGAGGGCGCTAAGGAAATGTTGCTCATCGAAGATATTGACAACAGAGAGTTTCTCTGTGAGCTTTTCCAGACCATATATGATTCGCTTCCCGAACCGAAGAAAAAGAAAATCACCCCCTGACAAACGACAAAAAGCCCTTAGCCGTGAACCCCACAGCTAAGGGCTTTTTGAATATGGATTTTTCAGCCGACAGCCAAATGAAAATACTCTTAAACCAGTAAACCACCGGACAGCAGGAATAATGCCGCCGCCCACGGCTGTTATCAAATTGTTATCAAAAGGCACTTATGTAACCGAAAACCCGCATAGTTACTGGATTTTTCAGACTTTCGCAATCATTCCCACTCGCTCCTTATAAACTCATTCTAAACAAGTTCGTTCATGAGATTTAGCAGAGCGTATCTGCATTATTCGTATTATCGGTAAAGCATACGCTATCCGATTTTTTGTTGCCAAAGTGTTGCCACGAATTTCACTTTTATCTCACAATTCACTCATCATGTTTTAAATCATCGAACATAGCTTTTAGTGAGGGCGCATTTTTTGTCAGCTTTTTGATACTCAAATCCTCCGCTTTGTTGTTTGCAAGGCGAAGATTATTCTCTGATGAAAGAAGGGCTGCCTTCGTCTTTTGCAAATGATCTATGGTTTTGTCAATTTCTTCAATTGCCGTAGTAAATTTCTTGCTTGCCAATTGGTAGTTATAGGCAAAGCCTTCTTTAAAAGCTTTCATATTCTCTTCAAAATGAGAAATATCAATTTGCTGATTCCGAACAATCTGCAACTCTCGTCTGTAATATAGGGCGTTTTGTGCGGCATTCCGTAGCAACGTAATTATCGGGATAAAGAACTGCGGACGGATGACATACATTTTTGGGTATTTATAGGACACATCCACAATACCATTGTTATATAGTTCACTATCTCTCTCAAGTAGGGAAACGAGTATCGCATATTCGCATCCTTTCTCATTACGGTCTTTATCCAGTTCCTTAAAGAAATCTTCATTTTTATGTTTGGTAGCGGTGGTATCGGCCTCGTTTTTCATCTCAAACATAATTGAAATAAACTCGGTACCGTCCTCTCCGCATTCACGATAGATAAAGTCTCCTTTACTGCCAGTCCTTGCATCGTTATCTTTTTCAAAGTAGGCATTAGGAAAGGCAGTCATGCGGATTGAATTGAATTGCGTAAGGCAGTGTTGTTCCAAACTTTCGCCAATCATTTTTGTTGATTGCCGAGCCTTGAAATCCTTGTAATACTCAATCTGCTCATCTTTTAATTTGAGCTTTTCTTCATATTGTTCCTTTAATGACTTTTCGCTCAAACTGTTTTCTGTTTCTTTGCTTTTAAGTTCTCCTTTAAGACTGATAATTTCTGAGTTCTTTTCAGAAAGTTCCTCGTTCTTTTTTTCGACAGCCTCGGCTACTGCAAGTTTTCTTGCCGTTTCGCTTGCTTTCAACTTAGCTTGTAATTCAGCGATTAACTGATCTTTTGCAGAAATCTCAGCATCCTTTTTTGAAATACTTTTGCTGTGTTCTTTTTCGTCCTGCAAGCGTAATAATTCAAGTTTTTGTTCTTGTTTGACTATAAGTTCTTTTTCTCTCCGTTCGAGTTCATTGCTGAATTCTTTATCACGAACTTGACGTACAATCTGGTTATATCCAGTTTTATCCACTTGAAATACTTCGCCACATTTAGGGCATTTAATTTCTTGCATGTTAGTAAGATTCCTCCTCTATAGAATGAATTTATCAAAATCTTAAATGATTATGGTTGATTCTGCGAGAAAATGAACGATCTCATTTCTTCGATGGAATTCTTCAAATTGTTTTCCGAAAAACGTGTATTGTAGGTGTTCTCAGGGGGTGGTGAATTGGCGCCTTATTTTTCTGTCATATCAAGGTTTTTCAGCTTTCTTGATACTATTCCCACTCGACAACTACTAATCAATTTTGTTTAGAGATTATTATTTGTCGTGTATGTAGGT
>CANRAU010000024.1 GCA_947628665.1 uncultured Clostridia bacterium | reverse complement strand
TGACAACGTCTCAGACGAACAGGTTGCTTATGTGGAAAGCTGGATCAATCGTTTACCCCGTAAAATCTTCAATTACCACTCCTCTGACGGCCTTTTCTATCCTGTCCTATTTGATATTGCAATTTAGAAATAATCGGAAAATATCACGGTAGGCTCGATCCATATCTAATCAGTCTATGTCTAAAACGATCTCTTTTTGCAGCGCAAAGGAATAAAGCTCGGTTTCGACCTGCCGCGTTTCAAATATCTCCTCGGCGGCGCGCTTATATACGGCCAACTGGCGCTTGTACCGCTCTGCCAAAGCGCTTTCGTCCCGCACGCGGTCGGTTTTATAGTCCAAAATGACCCATTTTCCATTTTCGAGAAATGCGCAGTCGATCATGCCCTGCACCATGATCTGTTCGCGGCTGTCCTCTTCGTCCAAGTCCGCATACAAATCGCGTGCGGGGAAAAACACCGTAAACTTCTGTTCGCGGCAAAGTCGGTCGGCATGTAACAACCGTTCCAGCAATTCGGACTGCAAAAAGGCGGTCAGCGCACTGCGGTCAAGCGCATCGACTTCCTCGTCGGTAAAATACCCTTCGGAAGTCAGGCGAGCGATCTCCCCTTCTAAATCCTCCCGCGCGGCGGCAAAATCGCAAAGCTCCGCAAATCGGTGCGTCACCGTGCCGCGCATGGCGGGCGTAAGCCCTCCCTTTCCCAAAAACGCAGGGCGCGTTTCCGCAAAGAAATCCAAGGACTGCTCTGCGGCGTTCAACTGCGACGCCGTCATTTTCGCGGGGCAGGCCGCAAGCTTCAAACCGCGGTAGCGATACCTTGTGCGCGTGTCGATCATCTCTAAAAGCGCTTTGTCCGGCTTTGGAGCTTCCGTCTGCGTCTTCGCCGGATCACAGCCGGAATTGGACGCATTTTCGGGTACAAACACCGAGAGAGAAAATCCGCCGACCGTACTCTCCCGTTCCCCGATTCCCGCGATACGGCGCAATTCTTCGGCCTGCGGGTGCTTATAAAGCGTCGCCAGCAACCAATCCATACAGGTGCTCGCTTTGCGCACGAACATCGACCCGACGCCCTCTTCACCAAGCACGCTCAACGCCGCTGTTTCCAACATTTTTTCCGCTGTTCGTTGGGAACTGCCCGAACCGACCAAAATCAGCCGCTCTTTCGCGCGCGTCAGCGCGACATACAGCACACGCAGTTCATCGGCTTGTTCGTCCGCCGCTATGGCGAGTTTTGCGCCGACATACGGAACGGACGCGCACTGCCGTTCGCTCTCCCCCTCCAAAACAGGAAGCCCCAGCATCAGCCGGCGGTGGATAAGCATTCGCTTGCGCTGATTTTCCCGGTTAAAGGCGGATGCGCATTTGGCGAGAATGACCACGGGAAATTCCAAGCCTTTGCTTTTGTGGATCGTCATGATGCGCACCACATCGGCATATTCCGAAACGCCCGTTGCCGCCTCCACGTTTTTCTCGTTGTCGCGCAGGCGTTCGAGCTTGCGCAGAAAACCCGAAAGGCCGCCCTGGCTGTTCGCGGCGTATTCCTCGGCGTAATGCTGCAGCAAAAGCAAATTGAGCTTGCGGTTTTCACCGCCGTGCATCGCGCCAACGATTGCCGCGTAGCCGGTTTTTTCGTAAATCGTCCGAAGCAGTTCATCCGGCGGCAAAACGGTACTCAAACGCCGCAGTTCAAGGTAATCCTCCAAAAAGGCACGGCATTTCGGTGTGTCGGTATCGCGCAGCTTGCGAAAAAGGCTTTCCTCGCGCGAACCCATTTTGATCTCGGCCACTTCATCGGGCGAAAATCCCCAAATGGGCGAAAGCAGACAGGCGCAAAGCGGCACATCCAAAAGCGGGTTGCTGAGGATCTGCAAAAGCGAAGTCATCACGCGAATTTCCGTCATGGAGAAAAATCCGCCCTTTTTCTGATAAAAAGCGGGGATCCCCACGCGTTCCAGAGAAGCCCTGTAGCGTTCCACGCCCGTAAGCGAGCGCACCAAAATGCATATGTCCCCATAACGAATGGGACGCTCCTGCCCGTTTTTATCCCGCACCGGAGTTTTGCTGTCCACAAGTGCACGGATGCGGGCGGCTATATAGTCGGGTTCGGGGGAATCTCCCTCCGCGTTTTCGGGCAAAAGGTGCAGTTCAAGCGGCGGGTCGGTCGAAGCATCGAAGTCGGCGGCGGCACACAGACGTTCCGTGCCGTTATAGGCGACGCCGCCGAATTCTTCGGTCATCAGCTGCCCGAAGATGTAGTTGATCCCGTCGGCGATCGTTTTGCGCGAACGGAAATTGCGGTCAAGCGTAATGCGCGCGGGATAGGTTTTTCCGTCAAAGTCGTGATAGGATGCGCGGCGGCGGATAAAAATCTCCGGCATGGCGAGCCGAAATCCGTAAATACTTTGCTTTACGTCGCCCACGGTGAACAAATTGCCGCCGTCACGGGAGATCGCGGTGAACAGCATATCCTGCGCTTCGTTGGTATCCTGATATTCGTCCAATAAAATCTCGTTGTACTTTTCGCTCATCTCTTTGGCGATTTCTGTCCGCTGCGGAACGCCGTCGGCGTCCTCATGAAGCAGCAGGCGAAGCGCCATATGGGATACGTCGTCGAAAGTAAAGGCGTTGGCTTCCCGTTTGGCGGCGAACAAAGCCGCGGAAAAATCCAGTACGGTCTGCACAAGCAGCGCGATGATGGGCTTTAAAAAGCGCATATCCTCGCCGTGCTCTGCTTCGGTCGCGGGCATGGCCTTAGAAAGCCCCGTAAAGCTTTTTTTCATTTTTTCGCGCAGCGCCTTAACCGTTGTTTTAATACTGCTGTCGCTGTATTGGTGCGGCGCGGATTTGAACCGCTCGGGTGTATAACGCGCGATCTCGGCTTTCGCGTCGTCCCATTTTTCCTCGCGCACTGCCTGTAAAATCGTTCGGCATGCGTCTAAGTCGGACTGCAGCGCGGGCGCGTAAGCGGCATATAAGCCCTCCTCATTGGAAAGGAGCGTCAAGCACTTTTCAAGGATTCGGATATTTTCGCACATCTGATCGTCGATATAGGAAAGAATTTCTTTTCCCCACGGGCTCTGTGCGACGGGTACATGCGGGTCGTAAGCGTCCACGATCCCCAAAAGCCATTTTTCGGGAAAAGGATAAGCCTGCGCATAGTGGTACAGTTCCAAAACCGTGTTTTTTAAGCGGCGGTCGGAGCTTCCGAGTTGAAACGATGCAAAAAGTCGGCGGAATGTTTCGCCGCCGTTTTCATACAGCGGCAGTAAGCAGTCGGAAAGCGTTTCTTCCTCCAGCGCGAGACGTTCGCTGTCTGAAAGCATCTGAAAATCCGGGGAAATATCCAATTCGTGAAAGAAGCGTTTCACAAGCGCGCTGCAAAAGCTGTCCATGGTGCAGATCTCCGCGCTTGGGAGCAGCATTTGCTGATGCAGAAGATAGCTGTCCAAGGGGTCGCCCGCCAAACGGTCGGCAAGCGCTTTGCCGATGCGTTCGCGCATTTCTGCTGCTGCCGCCCGTGTAAATGTGACCACCAGGAGACGATCCAACGGGCAAGGATGATCCCTGTCGCAGACAAGACGGATCACCCGTTCGACCAAAACGGCGGTTTTCCCCGAACCCGCAGCGGCGGAAACCAATACAGAGCCGCCGCGCGCTTCAATCGCATTCAGTTGTTCACTTGTCCAGTTACGCTCGCGCATTCGGTTTCCCCCTCCTTTTCAAGCAATTTCTTTTTGGCAACGTCAAATTTGCCGTAATCGGGCAGCTGCCTTACGGCGTCCCCGTCCTCATACCCGCAAACGGCGGCAAAATCGCAGTAGGTGCAGGCAAGATTTTTGTCGCCGTGCATGGCCGGCAGAACGGGGATCACGCCGTCATGCAGAGACAGTCCCAAATCGCAGAGATTTTTGTCCACCTTTTGCCGGAGGGCGGAGAATTCTTTCGCGCTGAGGAGCTTCCCCGCAAAACGCTCGCCACGTGCCGTAACGGGAATGAACAGCCCCGAAGCGGAGGAATCCATGCCTAAAATCACGTCGGTATCATGAAGCACTACGCCGCTCATACGGCTGTTTTGCAGCCGTGCGGCGTGTATTTCTTCTTTTTCGGCGTCGCGCGGGAGCTTATCTTCCACGGATTTTGCGGGCAGATATAGTATCCCTGCGGGTACGATCTCGCCGTAACGCGCGCTTCCGTTTTCATAAATGGCGAACAAGTAGATCAGCATTTGCATATTCAACCCCGAAAACACTTCGGAAAGGCTGAATTCCTTGCCGCCCGATTTATAATCGATCACGCGCAGATAGCTTTTGCCGTCCTTTTGCATCACGTCCACGCGATCGACCGATCCGATGATCCGCAGGCTCCCGCCGTCGGGCAACGACAATCGGTAGGGCGCGATTGCGCCGTCGGGGCGAATGGACAGTTCAAAATCCGTCGGGATAAACGCACTGACGGAGAACTCGGAAATCAGCCGCTCCAACACGTCAAATACGGTTTCGCTAAGGCTTCTGAGCAAATACACGAAGCGCGGGTCTTTGCTTTCTTCGCCGCCCATTTTCTCCTGCGCATAGGAGGTGATCGCCGCGTGAACAGCCGCGCGCAGATCCGATTCCGACATGGAAAGCAAGGTTTCGCGGTCGTATTGGGATAAGACCGACTCCAAGCAATAATGGATGACTGTGCCGCTTTGGGCGTAGTCAAGCTCCGCTTTTTTGATCGCTTTTAACCCCAAACCGAATTTGCAGAAATACGAAAACGGGCATTTGTAATAGCATTCGGCTTTGGAAGCGGAAAGGAGCATATCCCTGCCGAACAACCGCTCGGCCACGGCGGGGTCGGAAATTTGGGTGGGCGCTTCGCCTGCCGCACGCGAGAGTGCGTTGAGCCTTGCACGGTACGCAGGCTTTTCTGCAAAATACGCTTTCAGCGACGCAAACAGCGCGGAAGCATCGGAAAAGCTGTCCGCCAGCACTTCAAAAGCCGAGGCCGCCCCTTCGATTTTATCCTCCGGCGGCACGGTTTGCGAATCCGTGACAGGAAGCGACGGGAACATATCCTGCAATTCGGTCACCAATACCGACTGCGTCATGGATTCCCCCTGATAATCCGCCATCGACCATGAGACATATAGCCGCTCTTTCGGGAGCGTAAGCACGTAATAGGCGAAAAATCGCTCATCCACCGCCTTGTATTCCGCCGTTTCGGTCAATTCCAGACCAAGCGGAAGCAGGATTTTGCGGTCGACGTCATTCAAAACGCCCTGCGTTGGCGGGTTTTCGGGGAAAACGCCTTCGTTTGCACCGAGTACGAAAACAAAGCGCGGGGGCGCGATGCGGATACGATCCGCCGAACCGATGCAGACGGTGTCAAGACCGTCGGGGATCTGCCCGAGATCTGTGCTTTCCAAAAGAACCGTAAACAATTCCCGATAACGCCCTGGCGTAAGCGTGCCATCCACCGGAACGCGGGCAAGCATATCCAAAATCTGCATGAGCGTATCCCAAACGGCGTTTTGCTGCTGCGCTTCGGTGGCAGCACCCGCGCCGAGCAAAGCCAGCGCGCAAGATTTGAGCGACGCGTCGACTCCAAGACCTATCAAAAAGCGATAGAGCCGTTCGGATTTTTCCAAAGGGTTGCCGTCCGCAAAATCGAGACGGAATTTCAAGATCGGCGCAACAGCGCGGCGGCGAAGTTCATTCAGCGCTGCCAGCTTTTCTTCGCTGCGCGTCTGCATCGTCGCCCCCAAACCGTCGGGATTTTCGGTAAAATCCGAACGCCATTTTGCGCCGTCTATGCTCCAAATCACGGCGTAATTTTCGAGTTCCGCCGTTTCTTCCGCAGTAAGCCCCGCAAGGTCGGTTTTGAGGTAGCGCATCAGCGATTGCGTGGAAATGCCGTTTGCCGCCATATCGAGAAGGCTGTCGGTAAGCTGCATGATCGGCTGCGCAGCGACGGGTCTGCGCCGATCCTCAAAAAACGGTACTTCGTATTTTGTAAACGCGGCGCGCAGCGCGCTGTCGTATGTACCCTTTCGCCGCTGCAACACGGCAATGTCCCGCGCGCGGCAGTTTTCTTCGCGCAGGAGTTTGCGAATGGTTCGCGCAACAAATTCGCATTCCTCCGTTCGGTTCGCGGCAGAATAGAGCGCAATGCCGTCGGGCGTTGCGGGAAATTGCGCTTTTCGGCAATCAAAGAGATTTTTTTCTATAAATTTCAGTTCCGGCGTTTTATCTGCCTTGGATGCGTCTAAGTGCACCGGCTTTGCGACCGGTGTGTTTTGCAGCGCGGCGACGCGTTGGAGCTTGCGCATTTCATCGTTTACATTGTCAAAAATGCAGGCGCCGTTCTGTCGGTCTGCATCCGTGCAAAGCGTCACATAGACATCCGCACAGCGCGGCAGCAAAGCGGCAAGTACGCTTCGTTCCTGCTTGGTAAAGCCCGCAAAAGCATCAAATACCACGGTTTTTCCGTTGAAATAGTCGGTTTCGGGAATGGTATTTGCCAAAACGGTCAACAGATCCGTATCGTCCGAAAAGCGCTGATGCACAAGCGCGTCATACATCTGCGTAATCAGCGAAAGTTCCGTGAGCTTCTGCCGAAGCGTGCCTTTCGAGAGCTTGTCCGCCGTTTCCTGCAGATCCGCAGGCGTCAGGGCGCACTGCTTTAACTCCGTCGAAAACGTAACAAGACTTCCCAAAAGACGGGTGCGGTTTTTGTATTTTTGGTAAATCTCCGCCTGTTCGCCCAGGGCTTCCAGCGCAAGACTCATCAATACAGCGCGCATTCCGTCGGTGATCGGCGGGCGTGTGTTTGGCTTCGTTTCTTCAAGCACGTTCTCCGCCAAGCGGGAAAAGCTGAGGATCTGCAAACGAAGCATCGCTTTTGCGCCGACTTTTTTCAGCATTTCCCGTTCGGTTTCATAGGAAAACTGCTCCGGCACGATCAAAAGCAGTCCCGATTCGCCCGCAGCCAGCTTTTGCGCCAAAAGCGAGCGCACATATTCGGTTTTGCCGCTGCCGTTTCTGCCGAGTACAAAGCGAAGCATGCCGATTTTCTCCCCTGTTCTGCCTGATCTATCCTGCCGCATTCTGCAATAGCCGCAGAAGCAAATAGCATAAAAGTACAATTTCTTTTAAATATTGTATCACAACCAACGCCGCTTTACAATCTGCGGCCGACGGAATAAGTCCGATTTTCCGTACATAAATTAAGTATATATTAAATTTATATTACAAATGCAAGGATTTTGTCGAAATCGGTTGTCATTCGACAAAATATAAGGTATATTGCTTTTTGGTGGTCAAAGTGAAGGTAAGAAAAAATGGTGCGAGGCTGCTAAGGCTCGCTCTGATCGCACTTATTTGCGTCGGCGCGGTCGTCGTTACGGTGACGATGGTATATGTACATACGAAGCCGCGTGAAATTTCGGTGTGTTTGGACGCGGGACACGGTGCGCATGACGCAGGCGCTGTGGGCGGCGGCCGTTCGGAAAAGGACGACAATCTGCGCTTGGCACTGCTTGTGCAGAGCGAATTGGAAGCGCGCGGTATCCGCGTCTATATGACGCGGGAGGACGATACGTTTTTGAGCCTCGAAGAACGCTGCAAGGTCGCGAATTCCAACAAATGCACCCTGTTTGTTGCGTTGCACCGCAACAGCGCAGAAAGCGGAAAAGGCGTAGAAGTTTGGGTGGCGAACACGCCGAGCGACGCGGACTGGGAATTGGGCGAAAACATTATGCAAGCGCTCGCGAAAACGGATATTTCCGCAGATCGAGGCGTTAAAACGGGCTATGCCAAAAATCCCGACGGCAACTATTACGTCAATGCGCACACCAAAATGCCGAGCTGCCTTGCGGAGATTGGCTTTATCACAAGCGACGAGGACAACAAGCTCTTTGACGAACACTTGAACGACTACGCCGTTGCCATAGCAGACGGCATTGAAAAGACGCTTACCGAGCTTTCGGCGCAGTAAAGAATTCCAAAAAGAGAGACAAAGTCCAACCAAAGACTTTGCCTCTCTTTTTATTTTGATTGCGTGCTTTTCTCTATGACAAACGTATTATACCCCTGGCCTTCATATGCCTTGCAGATGCGCAGCAAAATAATATTTGCAGGGAAAGCACCGTTGTTTATGAGGACTGTTCCACCGCTTCCAAAACAACGATCCTGGAATCGAAGGTTCGTTTTGTCTCAAACGCCAAAGGCACATGATTCAAAAATGCGCCTGTGCGTTCGAGAGTCTCGCCGTTCCATGTAAAGCGATATGTTTTATGATCGTCCAAGCCCCGAAGGGACAGCAGGCGTTCCTTTTGCAGGTGGAACTGTGTAAAGGGCGTAAGCAAAATCGCCACACTGCGTGTTTTGTCGCGGCTGACGTACTGCACGGCGTTCAAACCCTCGTCCGTGTCCAAGTCGGCGATTCGGTAGAAATCTCCGAACTGGATCACATCGCGGACGGACTTATAAAGCGCAATGTACTGTGCCGCCGTGTCAAGCTCCTCTTTTGACCACTTCCCGATATTCCCGCCAACGGAAAGCGCGCCGCGCATGGCACAGGCAAATCGGAAATCCAAAGGTACACGAAGCGCGTTCCAACCAATATCCGTGACCCACGCGCGCATGGCCTTGGTCGGATACATACGGCTGTAGCCGTTTTGGATGCGGATGCGGTCAACGGCCTCGGTATTGTCGCTCGGCCAGTACATATCGAAAGCGTGCAGCGCGCCGTAATCGATTCGGCCGCCGCCCGAAGCGCAGGCTTCAAACGAAACCGCAGGAAATTCAGTACGCAGTCTCTCCAAAAGTGCAAAAAGCGCACGATTGTGCAAATACCACATCGCCTTTTGATTGTCGCCAAGGTTCGGCGCGCCCGCCTCGGAATAAGCGCGGTTCATATCCCATTTGATATAGCGAATGTTGTTCTCGCGAAGCAAAGCGGAAAGGCAGTCGTATAAGTAATCCTGCACCTCGTCAAGTGTGAGATTCAGGACAAGCTGGCTACGCAGCAAACGGTTTTCTCGATTCGGGAAATGATAGACCCAGTCGGGATGCGCGCGGTACAGATCGCTGTCGGGGTTGACCATTTCCGGCTCGACCCACAAACCGAAGTCCATCCCCGCGCGGTTCACGCAGTCGATCAAAGGCGTAAGGCCGTCGGGAAATTTTTCCCGATTGACAAACCAATCCCCCAGTCCCGCACGGTCGTTCTTTCGTGCGCCGAACCAACCGTCGTCCATCACAAACAGTTCTATACCCATATCCGCTGCATTTTGCACAAGCGCGGTTTGGTTTTCGATATTCACGCTGAATTCCAGCGCTTCCCAACTGTTGTAAAGTACGGGAAGCGGTTTCTCGGCGAACGCCTTCGGAAAAATATGATCGAGTGCGAAACGGTTGACCGTATTGGAAACGCCCGAAAATCCCTGTTCGGTAAATCCGAAGAAAACAGGCGGTGCGTCGAGTGCCGCATGCGGATCGAGGATATAAGCAAAATCAAAATCATTGATCCCAAGCAGGACCTGCGTGCGGTGATCCGCCCCGCGAGAAGCACATACCTTGAAATTGCCGCTGTATTCGAGCGCGGCGAAATACGCATCTCCCGAAAACTCCGTACAGCCCTGTTCGGCAATGAAATAGGGAGAATTTCCGTGCGCGGTACTCCCCTTGCGGCTTTCAAAAATCATAGAACCGCTTTGTAACGTCTCCGAAAAAGGCTGCTGTTCGCCCGACCACGCACCGCTGACATTGTGTATATGAAACGGCCGTTTTCCCGGCAAATGCAGCACAGCGCTTGCGATACGCTCGACCGTCACGCTGTTTTCGGTTTCATTTTTTACCGTGACGCTGCGGCGGATGACGTCATTTTGTGGAAAAACCGTATAGTGCAGCGTGACCCAAAGCGCATAAAAATCGTCCTTCAGCACCACATCAAGCGTTTCGCCGTTCAGAGAAAAAGATGCAAAATGCAGCTTTAAGTCGCGGTTGCCGTCGGCAAAGCTGACTTTCAGGGCGCATTCTTTAAAACGCGCCCCGCCCCATGCGCTGTATTCCTCCGTATAAAAATCTTCGACCGGATCATTCGAGCCGCGGTCGCCCGACGGTTTCCCGGGAAACCCGCCGCAGACCCCGATGCGCGCGCCCCAGTACTCGTTTTGCAGCGTGCCGTTTGGGTGTACCGCAAAAATATATTCCGTATTTTGGGTTTCCAAATAAAAGACGTTGTTTTTTTCGGTGATCATATTGTCGCCCTCTCAAGAAAAAACCTATGCCAAAATCCGCCCGATACTGGTATAAGTTCTTTTTTATGTATATTCCAGCAACACCCGCCAAGCCGTTTTCAGCCGCTCCAAGCTGTACGAAGCATTGGCGGGGCTTGTGGACGGCAGGCAAACGGCGGGTATACCTGTTCTTTGCAGCGTGTATTTTTGATAAAACCGATCGGCCGTTTTGCCGTTTGTGAAAATGGCTCGGATCTTGGCAGCGCGCAAAATCTCGGACAGGTCGTTCGGCACGACGTTTTGAATGGAACTGTCGGACGAACCGACAATCTCGCAGGAAGCGATCACGTCCCACAGCGCGATGCCATGTTCGAGCACGAAGTCCCGTTTTTCCGCGATCGTTTTCGGCGTCGGCGCATCATGCAAAGCCGCAAGCAGCGGCCAAAACCGATTTTGCGGATGTCCGTAGAAAAATCCCTGTTCGCGGGATTTGACCGACGGGAAGCTGCCGAGAATCAAAACACGGCTTTTTGCATTGAAAAGCGGCGGGATAGGATGCACAACCACCTGCCGCATATACGGCTTCGACTGCATCAGCTCACCTGCTTCGTAAGGACAAACGTGGTGACCGACTGCGCAGAAACGCTGTACGTCTCATCTTCCGCATATGTTTTGGAATCCGTTTTTTCCAAATTGTGCGTCGCATCGGTCACATAAACCTCGATCTCAGCGTATTTTGCTTTGTCGTGCATACGTAGCGTAAAGTTCTGCGCCTGCTCGGAGGCGTTGATGACGACCACTGAAATGGTGTCGCCGTTATCAAAGGCAATTGCGGTCAAGGGGCTGTCCTTGCCCGTTTCCGCTTTCACACGCGGCGCGCCGATATTGACAAATTTCGAGAAATTGCCCAGTGCATACAAACGCTTTGTGGTCTCATAGGTATGTGCGTCACGGTCTACATAAATCAGTCCGTCGCGGTAGTCATAGGCAGAGACTGCGATCCAAAAAGTCCAGCTTTCGGCGTTCAGAATGGTCAGATCCTCCGCCATGGTCTTGACAAGCACCAGTGCGGAATCCATCGTTACATCTTTGCCGTTGACCATTTCGCACCATTCGGTACAGCGCACGGGCAATTTGGAATATTTCCGCTTCAAATAACGTGCGGTCTTTTGTTTCTGCTCCACAGTCCCCCAATAAGAATGGGTATCCAAGCCCTTTATGGCATCGCGCAGCTCGTCATCGTCCATGATCGGCTCTAAATAGCGTTTGAGCGTATCGCCAAACGGCTGGCCGGATTCAAACATGGAAAGCTCCAAATCGTCCAAACCGCGCTCCTGCATTTCTTTCAGAAATACACGGTACAGTGCAACGACCTCGTCCGGCTCGTAGTGGCAGCCCTCCTGTCCGCCCTGCCAAGCCCATTGCGGCTCGTTGATCGGGGAAATGGCTTTGACGGGAATGCCCTGCGCACGAAAATGCTCGACAGCGTCCAGCACATAGTTTGCGAAATTCTCATACTGCTCGGGATTGAGGTTCGGCAAGGAGTAATACACATTGTTCCCGTTGTCGTCCACATAATCCAGACGGGATGTGTCGGGATCGCCGTGGGTCTTCCCGTTGATGGTCATGGTATTGGGTGCGGAGTTAGAGAAAAATACGATGTTCGGCACGCCCAGCTCCGCCGCTTTTTGCATACACCAAACCGCGTTTGCGTCCAGCGAATAGTCGATCTTCCCGTCCGCGCCGATAAAGCTCTGCGTTTTACGCCAGGGATCGGAATAAGACGAAGGATCGTTCGCCTTCGCGCCCGCGCCGAGGTTGTAGCGGTAAATATCCAAACCGATCCCTTCGTCGCTGTACAACAGCTTCAATATGGCGGTGCGCACTTCTTCGCCGGAAGCGTCCTTTTCCGTCCAGCCGCCGACGTCCTGCGCCCACCAGGCGGCGCTTGCACCGAAGCCCTGCATCGTCTGATAGGTTTTCGATGGCTGTACCGAAATCGTATTTGCATCGCTTCCGCCGCAAGATGTAAGCATAGACAACATTCCTCCACATAGGACAAAGCATAAACCAAGGGCAATTATACACCGAAATTTCATGGTAACACCTCATAAGCAATAAGGGACAGCAAACGTCAATAAGCGGCCGTCCCTTTCTCTTTTTATTTATTTTGTGCCGAAAATACGGTCGCCCGCGTCGCCGAGACCGGGGACGATATAGGCGTGTTCATTCAAACGCTCGTCGAGGGCTGCGCAGTAAATATCCACGTCCGGATGCGCGGTCGTCAACGCCTCCAGCCCTTGGGGCGCAGCAACGATGCCCATAAACTTAATGGACTTCGGATGATAGGTTTTGATTTGCGTGATGGCGTCGATCGCAGAACCGCCCGTAGCGAGCATCGGATCAAGCACGATCACTTCGCGCTGTGAAATATCCGACGGCATTTTGCAGTAATACGGAACGGGCTTGACCGTTTCGGGGTCGCGGTACATGCCGATATGCCCGACCTTAGCGGCGGGGATCAGCTCCAAAACACCACCGAGCATACCCGTTCCCGCACGCAGGATCGGCACAAAGGCAAGCGTTTTGCCGGAAATGACCTTGGTTTTTGCCATAGCAATCGGCGTTTCGATCTCCACCTCTTTCAAGGGCAGATCGCGCGTAGCCTCATAACACATCAGCATGGCGATCTCCTGCACGAGCGCGCGGAATTCCTTAGAACCCGTGTTCTTATCCCGCAGCAGCGTCAGCTTATGCTGAATCAACGGATGATTGGTGATCGTAACCTTTCCCATAATGCGCCTCCAAATCATTGATAAAAAGTGCTGTATCGATTTCCATTATATAACAGTGACCGAAAAAAAACAAGAATTTTATCGCACACGAATCCGAGCGCAATTATTTGCGATATTGGGCTTCAATGTCGGCAATTTGATCGATACGTCGCTGGTGGCGGCCGCCCTCGAACGGCGTATGCAGGAACACATCGACCAATTCCAAGGCAAGTCCCACGCCGATCACGCGCCCGCCCATGCAAAGGACGTTTGCGTTGTTGTGCAGACGCGTGTATTTTGCGCCGAAGTAATCCGAACAACAGGCCGCGCGGATACCGTGTACTTTATTGGCAGCCATGGAAATGCCGATGCCTGTCCCGCAGCAAAGGATCGCGAGGCTTTCCTTATCGCTGTCGGCAAGCAGACGCGTGCACGTCTCTTTCGCAATTGGAGCGTAATCGACCGAATCCGTGGAATACGTTCCGCAATCGGTCACGGCAATCCCCTGCGCGGTCAAATGCGCTTTGATCGCCTCTTTCAATGCATAACCGCCGTGATCTGCGCCAAGATAAATCATTGCCTTTTCCCCCTGTTTTTTGAATGCAATTCCCGTTCGGCCTGCGGCAGCCGCAGATAAATGGGATGAAGCGCTGCGGGCAAAACGGTCTGTTGTCCGTTTTCTATGTTTTGCTGTGCAAGATACGCGACACTTGAAGCGCGCGCAAAACGAAGGGACGGGTCTGCCAATTCGGCGGGAAGTGCAAAATCGGATAACGCAGCCTGCACCTTTTGCGCGCCGTCCCCTGTGACCAGTATCGGCAAATGCTGTGCCTGCAAACGCTCGCAAAGCTCGGAAATGGAAATTGCCAAATCCTGCGTAACACGCGCGCCGCCGCAAAACAGCGCGGTATAAACCTGATTGCATCGCGCATCCATGGCCGCACAGACAACGCCGTTAAACCCGCGAAACGGATACGCCGCCGCTTCCAAAGCGGAAACACCGAAGCAGGGCTTTTGCGCGGCGTCCGCCATGCCCTTTACCGCCGCCACGCCGATGCGCACGCCCGTAAAAGAGCCCGGGCCCGTCGTGACGGCAAACACGTCGATCGAGTCCATGTCGATTTGCGCATTGCGAAGCAACTCCTGCGTCATCGGCAACAGCGTTTGGCTGTGGGTCAATCGGACGTTTGTAAACGTCTCGCCCAGCAGCACGCCTGCGTCGAGAATTGCCGCGCTCGCCGAAACGGATGCGCATTCCAAAGCCAATATCCTCATAGGTTCTCCTTTGCACCCGTAACGGTGATGATGCGGACGTTATCCGCGTCTCCGCGCTCCAACGTGACTCGCACGGTGTTTTCGGGTAGCGCGTTTTCAATGTTTTCGCTCCACTCCACGCAAAGCACCGAACCGCTTTCCAAATATTCAAAAAAGCCGGTGGTTTCAAGGTCGTCCCAAGTCTCCACGCGATACATATCGAAGTGGCAAAGCTCCGCGTGTTTCCCGTAGACCTGCACAATGGAAAACGTCGGGCTGCTGACGGCGTGGGTGATCCCCATGCCCCTGGCAATGCCCGTAATAAATGCGGTTTTCCCCGCACCCATACCGCCGTAAAAGGCGACGACCGTGCCGCCTCGGAGCGTTTTCCCGAATTGCTCCCCCAAGGCGACGGTCTGCTCATAGCTGTAACTTGTCCATTTCTGCATGGAATCACCGAAACGACTGTGCCGAACATTCTGCTGTTACGGAACATTTTTAATGCAAAAACATTGTACCATGCTTTTTGCGGTTCGTAAATACTTTTTGCTTGAATTCAATGTACATCCATACTATAATACTGACAAGAGGGCTTGGGTTGCCGCCCGAGCCTCGAATGAAAGCTTAGGACGACTGTTATGAAGCAATTTTTAAACAATATACGGCTTTTTTGGCGAGAAACGGACAAGCTGCTGTTCCTCGCAAGCCTGCTTGCGTCTGCGTTCGGCCTTTTGATGGTGTACAGCGCAACGCGCCATGACCGTCTGGAGGATCAGCTTTTTGCGCGCGATTTTCTGATCATGTTCATCGCAACCATGCTCGGCATCGTGCTATGCCTCATCATTTCCTATTTTAATTACGAGGTCTTTACGCGGTATTGGATGATTATCGGCGGCATTTGCATTGTCTCGCTGCTCCTGCTGTTCCGTTTCGGCACAGGGCCAGACGAGCGACCCGATGTACACACCTGGCTCAATTTTAAGGTGTTCAGTATTCAGCCGTCGGAATTTGTGAAAATCGGCTTTATCATCACCTTTGGTGTGCATTTGGACAGGCTGCGTGACCGGATCAATAAGCCACTGAGTATCCTCCAGCTGGGGCTTCACGCCATGATCCCGACCTTTTTGGTTTTGGAAACGGGCGATATGGGCTCGGCTTTGGTATTCCTTGTCATCGCCGCCGCCATGTTGTTCGTCAGCGGTCTGCACTGGGGCTATTTTTTAGGCGGTATTGCGCTTGTAGCCGCTGCCGCGCCTTTGGTTTGGACATATGTATTTTCATCCATTCAGAAAAACCGATTTTTGGCGCTGATCTATCCCGATCAATACCCCGCTATCATTTATCAGCAGAAAAACGGCATCACCGCCATCGGTTCGGGTGGACTGACGGGGCAAGGACTGTTCAAGGGGGCTTACACGCAGGCGGGCGTTGTACCCGAAAGCCGAAATGATATGATCTTTACCGTGATCGGCGAAGAATTGGGTTTCGTCGGCTGTATTGCCGCGCTGGGGCTTCTGTCTTTTATCGCCATACGGATGCTGATCATCGGCCGAAAGTCGCGTGAACGCTCCACGAACCTCATTTGCAGCGGCATGGCCGCCATGATTTTCGGGCAAATGGTGATCAACGTTGGTATGTGCTTAATGCTGCTGCCGGTTATCGGTATCACGCTCCCCTTCTTCTCAGCGGGCGGCTCGTCCAACCTCGGCGTGTATCTCGGCATCGGATTGGTGCTGAGCATTTACCGCCATAACTGCGAACAGGAGGCCGTCAAAATCAAGGTGTACGATTCGCTGAAAAAGGATTAAGATTTTTAAGCACAAAATCAAACAAGGAAGGCAAAATCACACAGAAAAAGCGGTGCGCACTTAGCAAAATGAGCATCGCTTTTTATTATACGGTAGACCGTTCCAAACAATAAGGGCGGCTACTCGGGGGTACGGCCGCCCTTGCTGTGATATTGTTTAGATATTATTCTTCTTTAGTTGCTTACGTTTTTATTGGTCAGATATAAGCAAAGGGTTCGTCTTTCATCCCGTGAATCATAGGAAATTTGCGTAATGCGATCCATACTTACAAAAACCGTTCCATCCGGGAATCCGTCCGCGTCAATTTGCAGGATCTGACAAACACTTTCCTCCACTTTTTCGACAATCCCCACGACATCGTCAAAGCCGCTGTAGGACAGTTCCAGCGCCACGACTTTTTTACATTTCATCGAATCCAGTAAAATATCTCTTTTTATGTCCCCCGAAGCAAAAGAAATGTCTAACTGAATCGATTCATTCAGCGCACACAACTTTCGCATTCTTTGTGCATACTGACCATCAACTTCGATACGGAGTATGTCGTCTATGGATTTGACCAGCACGCCGTCATACTCGCCATACGGTGTGACCAATGCAAGGGCGAAATCCGTATCATTCGTATGTAGCACTCGTCCATAAACGAAATGAGAAGTATCGCTTTTGTTGGTATATATGGCTGCCATTTTTCCCTGTTCATATAGATTGTGTAATATGTTTTGCATTTCTTTTCCTCCTATTTATGCTAAAACTTGTGCAGAAGTATCCCAAATAATACGAACTAACGGAACAATTGCTACATCGTCAAATACACCTATCCCCGTGCAATCATTTGCAATTAGATACATGACCCCTGCTGTTGCTACGACCATAGTTGTTGCGCAAACAATCTCCTCAGAAGAAATATATATAGTTATCTGTTGCGTTCGACGTTTGTTTGGATTTGGTTTCCTCCGTGCGTCTCCTTTCTCACCACGTTGATCCCTCTGTCGGCGACTCTCTCCATTTTCATGGGTTTCACGATTAGCTGAATTAGTCGTCCCTTTCTTATGATGGCTATTATAACCAAAGCTAATAGGAGGATCTATAGTTGGAGAATCCTTTTTTGTATTATTTTTAGCAGATGGAAGTGTTCGAAATCCACATATAGGACAGTATCCGCCGGTTATATGATGGTGTATTGGTGCATCTCCGTTCGGGTCCATCATGTTTACAGGGTCATTCAAGCAATATGCAAACATATTTTTGTCAAGCATTCCCTGTCCTGTTTGCACATACCCATCCGCATTAAGGAAACGGTGGAGAGCGGGCATATAGTAACGGGAACTGAGGTAATACATACCCAATTCAAAGTCATAGTAATAGCTTCGATAGGTGATGGGGTTAATCGTACCGATGTTATTTTCTGACGCGTCGTAGCATCCGGTCACATTGCCCCATGCGTCATACGTATAGAGTACTACCGCCCCTTCTTCGGGGTCTACGATGAACATAACATCGTTCTGTGCATTTTTGATATAATAGTACGGCTTTCCGTTGTATGTAAAGCCGAAAATGTCCCCGTTGTTGTCGTACATAAAAACGAGTACATCATTTCCCGTTTTCTGTCCTGCAAGTATTTCTCCATTGTAGAAATACTCCGTGGTTACGGATTCTTCGCCGAACTGTGTCAGCGTTTTCGATATTCTCTGCCCGTCAGCGTTGTAAGCATACGAAATCTTTCCGTCCTCCATTACAATGTCTTGCAACTGTCGACCGTTCCACTTAGCAAGGGTGTCTGTTTAAGGGGTCAGCCCCTGATTCTATGAATTAACAAATGGGGTACAATGTTTGGACACACGTCGAGAATTTCCTGAAACCTTTGTCGATCCTAATAACGCTAACTTTTTGTCTCAGGAAGTCATTGTTTGCTGCGGATTATTTAACAATATTCATTTTTTCTTTGTATTAGTCGCAAATTACTCTCCCAAACGCTATCTTCTAATGCTTGCGCATATTTAAGACAAGTATTAAACGCTAAATTATAGGAAGGATCGTCTGCATATTTTTGCAGTCTGTCGAGTATACAAAAAGCGCCCGGCCAATTCAAATCTTGTAGCCATTCTAACAATTCGACTAAATATGGAGACAATTCATCATCTGTTCTCTCGGACAGAATTTTTGCACAATTGTTCCAAACATTTTTATTGTAATTTTTATTACATGGTTGCAGAAACACATTAATGCTTTCAACATTTTCTGCCATTTTGATTCCATCTGCTTGCTCGTCTATGCTTTTATTCCAATCAATCAAGCTCATAATATAATCAATATTAATCATTTAATTTTCTCCATCCCATTTAATGACAGCTGATTTTACAGCTTGTGTCCAGACAGAATTTGGCCCAGCATTTATCCAGTCATCCATAGTCCCACCGATAGGCCTCACGCTAACGTGTGTTGCTCCATCACGAACGGCATATACGAGCCCAGTCGCATTTAATTCTTCTATCGTCGTTTTTGCAGCACCGGGCATTGGGATTGTAGAGAAGGATAAGCCAGTAAATTTATCTTTTGTCTTAGGGGTTAGATTTCCTGGGTTAGTCCCACCATACCTATAAATATTTGTACTAGAACGTGGTGGAACCGTAGCATCTTTCTCTTTTGCTTTTGCTTTTGCTTTCTCTTTCGCTTTGGCTTTTGCGCTACTAATACTTTGGTTTACATGATTTACTGCATTTCCAACGCCTTGTGCTATGCCTTTACTTACTTGTGGCACAACAACGGCACATGTTACAACAACTAGGGCTACAGCCAAAATTTTTATACAAGTTTGCGCAATAAGGTAAAGGGATGCAATAGTAATACCGCTAATAGCAAAATGTCCATCAGGATCAGACATATTTACAGGGTTATTCAAACAATACGCAAACATGTTATGACCCAACATTCCCTGTCCTGTACTCACATACCCATCCGCATTAAGGAAACGGTGGAGGGCAGGCATATAGTAGCGGGAATTGAGGTAATACATGCCTAATTCCAAATCAGAATAGTAGCTGCGGTAAGTAATGGGGTTTACGGAGCTGAGATTATTGTCCGACGCGTCGTAGCACATGGTTATATTGCCCCATGCGTCATACTGGTACAGCACCTCCGCTTGGCAGTCGCTGTTGACGATCAGGTATACGTCGTATTGGTAGTTCCAAATATAATTTACTTTCGCGTTTATACAGTTTGTTTATAAGATATATTGGTTACGATATAGGCACATTTTATCTGTCTCTGTCATGGTTCCTTAAAAACGATGAACATTATGACCCCCATCGCAAGTGCAACCAACAAGATAATACCGGCGGTGAATAATGCTCTTTTCTTTTCCGGAGGATAATTCCCTGTTTTACTTTGGACTAACGCACTAATTGCAAGGACTACAAGAACAATAAAAACAAAAATGGATAATAGATTTCCAGATAGTTTTGATAATAGGATATTATCCGTATAATACGTGTTGATAGCCTTATAAATGATACAGAGTATCCCCCCACCAATTGCTATCCACAATGCAATAATATCTTTTCGTTGCTTTTTTATCTTTTTATTGAGTAATAGAATTATGCACACAAATATACATCCTACAATGAGAACAGCAAATTGAAAAAATGTCAATGAATTTACAAAAGTAATCATATTTATCTCCTTAATACCCTATTATATTTCTTTTAGCTTCGTCAGATGCAAGAGAAATAGTAGTACCAGCCAGTATACAGAGTACTGGAACTAATGCTGGCGCGGAAAATGCGGCAATGACCATTCCAGCGCCAATAGAAGCAACAGCACTAATTGTTGTAATTGTTGCCGCTTTGTAAAAGTCATCTGCACATCCCCCGTAAGTACAATAGTCTGAATAAATATCAATCGCAAATGCCGCTACCGTTGCAATCCCAACGCTTCTGCCCACCATTTTCATATCATTCAAGAATGGGGTTGTCGCATAGTACACTGCATTATTGCAAGCATGACCGATATTTTTTACCAGTGCTTTTCCCGCAGTTGAAAAATAGCTCATACTTTCATATGCAGAATATCTAATGTTATTTAGGATATAATTAATAGCTACGTCGGTCACATTAACCTTTGTTTCATGTCCTATAGTATCCGTTATCTTTGAAGTAATTGTTGTGCGCCCACTTACATGTGAACGTTTTCGTTGCGCAACTGTGTATGTATTACCTTTTTTGGTTACCTTAAGGCCGGGAGGATCACCCGGCTCCGGAATAATTGTTGCAGGACCATTCCCTTGTGCTGGAAACGATACACAATAATTTCCATTTGGATCCATCATGTTTACAGGATTATTCAAACAATACGCAAACATGTTATGGCCCAACATTCCCTGTCCTGTACTCGCATACCCATCCGCATTGATGAAACGGTGGAGGGCGGGCATATAGTAGCGGGAATTGAGGTAATACATACCCAATTCAAAGTCATAGTAATAGCTTCGATAGGTGATGGGGTTAATCGTACCGATGTTATTTTCTGACGCGTCGTAGCATCCGGTCACATTGCCCCATGCGTCATACGTATAGAGTACTACCGCCCCTTCTTCGGGGTCTACGATGAACATAACATCGTTCTGTGCATTTTTGATATAATAGTACGGCTTTCCGTTGTATGTAAAGCCGAAAATGTCCCCGTTGTTGTCGTACATAAAAACGAGTACATCATTTCCCGTTTTCTGCCCCGCAAGAATTTCCCCGTTGTAGAAATACTCCGTGGTTACGGATTCTTCGCCGAACTGTGCCAGCGTTTTCGATATTCTCTGCCCGTCAGCGTTGTAAGCATACGAGATCTTTCCGTCCTCCATTACAATGTCTTGCAACTGTCGACCGTTCCACTTGAGCTGCGCGATAGAGTCAATTCCCGTGAGATTTCCGATCTCGTCTACGGTCAACGATACCGTATCATCCACGATTACATTGCCATTCGCTACTACGGACGCCGTTTTTGCGTTTTGCCTGAGCAGGCTATTCTTGCTCAAATCGACTTTTTTGAAGCGGTCACCCAGGAATCTGCGCGCATACGCATCGCTTTGAGCACGATCTTTGATTTCTTCGACACTGTTTATGCTCGCAACGGCTTTCCCGTCCGAAGTATACCGCAGCGTGCTGTAGCCTGTAAGCACATCGCTCCATGCGGGATCGTCATAGTGATACTGCGTAGAACGCTTTGGCGTGGCGGGCAGTTCTCCTGTTGTATACGCATACTCGTGCTCAAAGGTGATGTTACCGTTCTCATACTCGTAAGTAAAAGTCTTGTTCTGGTAGCGGTCATTGAACCGGACAAGCTGATTTAAGTCATCATATTCAAAGCTTTGTGCCAATGAGCCGTCGCATATCGAAGTTATATTGCCTACCGCGTCGTAGGTATAGTCGAGCAGCGGGTTTCCGGCAAACAAAAGTCTCTTTAAGAGCGTTGTGGTTCTTTCGCCCTCGCCGACATCCTCATAAACATAGCCCATATTGAGCGTGCCGTTTTCGGGGTCGTCTTTCACCTTAAGCGCTTTGTTGGTCAACCGCCCAAGGCCGTCATAGGTATAGCTGAGCTTCTCCTCGCCGTTCCACGAAACGCCGTAAATCTGGTCGGGCATCTCCTGCTTGCTAAGGTCGCCGTAGCGGTAGCCGATGTTCTGCGTACCAAGGGGCGAGACGTGTTTTATACCCGTCAGATAATTTGTTTTATCGGCATATGTGAAATTCGTATACGCATTCGGATAGGATGGCAGCTGCGTCACTCCGCCATACTCTCTTTGCGATACCAAACGACCCGCAAGATCATAGACAAACTTTGTGTGCGTATTTGCCGCATAGTCGATCGTCTGCGCAACGCTTCCATCCGAACCGTAGAGGTATTCCATACGGTTCGTACTGCTTCCATTATACTGTTTTCGCGTGATCCGGTCAAGACTGTCATAGGTGAAGTCGATGTAGTCCCCGTTGCCGTAGGTTTGGCGTGCAAGTAAACCCGCATTGTTGTAGGTCATGCTTGAAAGCGTGCGGAAGGACGTGCCGTTCCCCACCTTAGTAGAGGTCGTGCGCCCGAACACATCATAGGCAAACTGATATTGCAACGCGCCGTTGACATTGATCGTTTTTAAGCGATCCTGTTCATACGTATAGCTGTTGGTCATATCTCCCGACGATACTGACAGCAAACTATTATTGTTCGCATCGTAGGTGTAGTCGGTTGCATTGCCGCGCTGGGGCTTTTGTCTTTTATTGCCATACGGATGCTGATCATAGGCCGAAAGTCGCGTGAACGCTCCACGAACCTCATTTGCAGCGGCATGGCCGCCATGATCTTCGGGCAAATGGTGATCAACGTCGGCATGTGCTTAATGCTGTTGCCCGTTATCGGTATCACGCTCCCCTTCTTCTCAGCGGGCGGCTCGTCCAACCTCGGCGTGTATCTCGGCATCGGATTGGTGCTGAGCATTTACCGCCACAACTGCGAACAGGAAGCCGTCAAAATCAAGGTGTACGATTCGCTGAAAAAGGATTAGGATTTTTAAACGCAAAATCAAACAATGAAGGCAAAATCACACAGAAAAAGCGGTGCGCACTTAGCAAAATGCGCACCGCTTTATTATATGCAAAAGATTCATTTCCTGCTGTTTACGCATCTATGCTAACCGCCGCCTTTATAATATCCTGATATTTATCGGGTATTTCATAAACGGCGTCGATAGAAAATATGCTGCTCAGATAATATTTTCCGTCATTTAAGTTTTGCACACAATAGCAGGGATATTTAAAGAACAATTCTTCAAGCCCTTTAATGTGACAGCATATCGAATAAACATTCCCTTCTTCGGACATTTCGATTTTTTCCGCTTCGGCAGGCGGATTTAAAAGATTGTTTTCGTTTTGGCAAAAGGAAATTGCTTTTGCAATGTCGTCCTGCGTCAAATCCAAAATAAACTGTTTATTTTTAAATCCTTCTTCATCACTCTTTGAAAATCCGAGAGAAATATAGGAAACATCCGCATCGGAAAGGTCTGTTGGCAACAATTTGAGTTTGTCTACTTTTACATATATTTTACTTTGGGATTCCGACTCGATATATCCCTTAAGATTCACTAAGACATCCTGACTTTCAGATACCGTATATAAATTAGCTCCTTTGACCTTTTTTGCAAGCTGTCCCACGCCAAAATTACAATCGATATGGGTTGAATCGTAAAATCGGTAATTTTCTATTCTTTTGTAATCCGTAGTAAGACCGTCTATTTTTACGGTTTCGGTCGGTGCGTTGCAATATATTCTTAATCGTTTTTCAGCATGGATTGTGTATAACAGATCGACAGCAAAAATGACAAGCAATGATAAACCTATAAATCCCATTACGGATAATACAATCCTTTTTGCAGTAATTTTTTTCATAGCATACCATCCCTTATATTTCCATACTTATATAGATAATTTTCCAGCTATCATATTTATCGGGGATAATTGGACGGCACAGCTTCCTTGTCCGAACGGAGCATTTGACAGGTTTGCGATAGAATTGAATCTATATCAAGCTGTAAAACTTCATTGGCATCTTCCAATGTTATGCTAAACCGCACTAAGCTGTTTTCATACTCCGCAAGGAAAAACAGCCGCTCCGTCTGGAAGTCTACATACTTATCATAGTACGCAGTAAAATGTACACCGTCATAATCAAACGACGTTATATCCTCATCGTCTGTAAAGGAAGCGTCTTGAACAGAAATTACGAACCATTCTTTTTCCATATTGAAGATAAACGCTTTATAAATAGACGGAGCATTTTGCATAAGTTCAACTTCATACGCTACAGCAACCGGTGGACATTGATCTCTGATCTCTTTATCCACACAGGTAAACCGTTCCCAATTGACAGTTGTCTCTCCTTTTATATAGACCGTGTTTCCCCACTTTTTCCCGATATGCACCGTAAGATCTTCTAAATCTGTTTCTTCAGAAATGACCTGTTTTAATGAAAAAGCGTCTTGAAAAGCATTGATTTCATTGCTTGCCGAAGGGCAAAGGATCATTGGGGCAAATACAAGATAAAAGGCGCTGAGGAACAGAGAAATCAGCAATATACCTTTACAGGGTTTGGAAAGCAAGCGTTCTTTTTCTTTGCACAGCCTATAAACTACGTTTACAGTGCAGATCACGGTACAAACCGTCAGGAGAAAACAAATCGGCAAGTAAAAATAGACAAACGACATCGTAAGCACAAAATTTGTTTGAATCGTGGAGGAAAGAAACGGGGCGTACAAAAGGACTAAAATCAATAAGCATAAAAGCAGAGTGCGAATAATTTTGGAAAATTTTTGATTTTTTCTTGTCACACGAATCACCTTTCCAAGATTAACGTGGCAAAGCTTGCAGCCTGACGTATATCCTTAGTTAAAATAGGAAAGTTCGAGCATAATTTAAAATATATACAATAACGATAAATATTGTGTACATCAGCCACCAATCGGTTATTTTCTGTTCTTCCGCGACCCCGGCGTCAGTATTGGCCGCACGCACAGCATCGATCTCATTTTGCAACCGTTCAAGTTGGCTCTTGTCCTTACAGGTGACAATAAATCTTTTATTGTAACAAACGATTTCATAAAGATCGTCATGGGAAAAATTCAAATTCAACAGCTTTTGACCGAACGTAAGCGTCTCACTTTTCACGGGTGCGAACCGTTGTATGTTCTTTTTGAGAATATACCTGTTGAACAGCCTCGGCGCGTAATGGATTTGAATATACTCGTCATCCACAATCATCTTATGTAAAAAAGCGGCATGAAAGAGTATAAACGCCCACAGCACGGAAAGTACAATATACAGAACAAAATCGACTACATTCCTAACGCCTGTCGGGATCGCCAAGCCAAACAAATTGCTTTGCGAAAAAAAGAAGTCGTAAAACGTGCCGCCGCTTGAAAAGTGGGTGAACATAGCATAGCCCAAAGCCGCCAAACGGGCTACTGTAATCAGCAACAATACGCCGACGACGATTTTAAACAAAGGAGAATGGTAAAGTTGGATTTTATACTTTGATTTCATTATAATCTTCCTTTATATGGATGATTTTCCGCATTCAAGTCGGGTTTACCGTTCTGAGGGCTTCCTCCCCTGCTGTTTTAAAATACTCTAACGCTTTTTCCTCATCAATCCGAAAGTCAGGATCCCATGTTTCAATATAGACATATAGAAAAGAACCATTTTCTTTACTTAGCAAAGAAAAAGTAGTACTCCATGCAACAACAGAATCATCATAATCGCCTAATATATAACTATATACATACTGCTTATTCTCATCATATTTCTTATCCGATAAGGACATTTTTAACATTTCATATCGAATAAAGTTAAAAATAGGCAAAACGTCTTTTGAATATTCAATTTTTACTTGTATGGGTGCAGTCTCCTCGCCATTGCAGTCAACAGCTGAAAAATTCTTGTTTACATATATGGATTCACTTTTGAGAAATTTAGAGTAGTCAAAGTAATTAAACGTGTCATGCTCCTTTTCCACATTTTCAACGACGTTTGTAAAAGGGGAAACATTAAATATTTCATATAATTTCGGTGCATTCTGCTCCGATGACAAATTCGCATATTTCATTCCAAAGTTCATCAAATAATAATTGGAAAATCCAAAATTCAAAACAAGGACAAGGATCAAAAGAGCAGTTGTCACTTTTGACAGGACTTTATGTATGGAATCATAAGTCTCCCCTTTGTTTAGGGCAAGTATGCCGTTGATTGCCTTTGCAACAAACAGAACCATTACGATTCCGAAGAAAGGCAGAACACAATACATCGAAAACAGCGGCATAACGAAAAACGTATTTATAAAAATGAAATCCGCAATGATAATCGCTATGGAAAGAACCGCCATAATGATGGAGAAAACAAGATTTCTTTTTAATTTAGATTTACTCATAGGAAATGCCTCTTTACACCTTTTTATTTGTTGCAATGCGGCGTTTCCGATCAAACAAATTCGCCCCGCATGTGCCGTAAGCGGTATGTGCGGGGCGTGAAAATGTTGTGTTATGTTAAGCTGTATGGTATTTGCAATGCTTTTCCGCTTCCCCGTCCCTGCAAGTATCCGCAAATTCATTTTAGCAAATGAAGGAAAGTTCGTCAATTCGACAAGTTCCCTAAAAATTGGGAATGCGTATTGTGCAGATTGGCGGCTGAAATCCTATACAAAATATTGGGATATATCGAGCTTATCCGGCTTTTCAGTTGTGAATGCATAATACAGTTTTTGCTCGTCGAAGACGGAATACTCTATCACAACATGCACATCGTCCCTGCACATATAAATTGTACCGTCATAACATCCGTTGAATGCGTGTACGTTGAACCGCTCTTCTTTGCCTGCACGCATAGCGGATGCCGTACAGAGAATATCGCGGTCTTTTTTCTCTCTTGCAAACAACGGTGCGAACACAGCTTCAAAGGCATTGGATGAGGTTTTCGTGACGTCAAACGACGAATCCATTTCACCATATATGACATGGATCTGCATATCCAAATTGCCATCTTGTATATGTGTGCAATAAGATTCCCCATTCGGGCTTGCAAAGTAAGGTTTGTCCTGTTTTTCAAAATCCAAAGCCAAAATTGCATCAAAGGATTGTGTGCAAGCGTCCAAATCTACAACCGTTTTTCGGAGATTGCCGTGCAGGAACATAAAGTACCCGCACAGAATCGCACACACCATTACGATGATTGAGATCGTCTTACTTTTGGGCGATATTTTCTTTTCATGGATCCAACGCGCCAAAAGTACCACGGAAACACAAATAAGAATCAAAAAAATGGGAATCAGAATAAAAGCTCTGCAAGATAAAATACGGAACATGGTATTCCACTCCAATTACACTTTTCAATACAAAAAGTTCGCCAATTCGACAAGGTTAATTGATTGAAAGCAAAAGCATTCTCTTTGTTCTCAATAGTTATAAAGCGCTATTCGGATGTACACTACCCTTCTGTAAGCCAATAAACATAAAAATATAAGGAACGAAAGAAAGGAGCACACTTAAATAAAACGCGTCAGATATACCCAAATATATATTCCATGTCATGGAGTTCAAAATCTCAATGGTACGAAGAAACCAATTCAGAATTGCCTGCATCATATCCATATAAGATGCGATCCAAATGCAAAAAAGTATAATAATAAAATGAACAGATACGATTGAAAATAAATTCAAAAATTTGTTATCAAATTTATATAAGCTTCCTTTTCCAAATTTATAAAAAATACGGGCGCAATAACATAGACCAACAAGTATACCCAAAATCACAACGATGCTGAGTATTTTCATTACAAAATTAGAATCAGCGGCAATATACAAAGTGCTTGCAAGGAAAAAAGTCAGAAATGAAAAGAAAGTATTAAACCATATCCACACAAAAGAAGATTTTATCCCATTAAAAATAAAATGTTTCATAAGTGACTCCTTATTATACGCGTTGTGCAGATTGGCGGAAAAAAACGGGAATGTTTAAAGGCGTTCATATGCTTGCTTTTTATGCTTTCGCACAGCTTGCCAGGCATTCGATGATCCTTTCCACGTTTAAGTCCGTTGTGTCATTTACCGATACATGCAGATAATAGTCCACATACGCATCTGCATCCTCAATCACGATATAGGCCACACCTTCATTTTCTATGTATCTATAATCATATCGAAAGGCATCTGTTTCCCCGCTTCGTACAATGTCCGATTGTAAAACGCCTTGCGCATCATAGAACATATAGCGCATCATGTCCTTTTTTGCGCCTTCCAAAAGCATATCATGGATCAGCTTCGGACTATGCTCGGCATAGCTGATGAGAACTCGCAGATTTTGATCTTCGTTTTGGCTGTGAAACTCCATGTCACCTTCTTCTAAAATGATTTTTCCAAGGTGTATATTTTCAGAGCTTGTGTACGATTCCTCCATTTGCGCTTTGCCATATACAGCCGTTCCAACTGACTCCATGATCTGCTTACTGGGCATATTGACCCCGCTTTTATAGGGCAAAACCTCGTCCCAGTAAACACCCATACCGGATACGATCATAAACAATGCAACACAAACGATCCCGCTGATCCAAGAAAGCGGCTTAGATCTTTTATTGAACAGAAACAATAGGATACAAATCACGTTCCATATACAGAACAGAACATAAACAGGTCCGTCTAAGAATATACGGAAAAAATTCTGCGTGGGGAAGTTATAAATCCCAACCGCGCGAAAGATCAAATACCCGAAAACTGCCATCAGCAAGACACGAATGCCTACACTGATGCATTTGTGCGCTTTAGACATCACATTTCACCTCTCCGTTTCCATCCACTGCAATATATCCACACCCCGCACTGTGCCGTGTGCGGTACGTGCGGGGCGTGAAAATGTTGTGTTATGTTAAGCTGTATGGTATTTGCTGAATTTTTCCGCTTCCCCGTCCCTGCAAGTATCCGCAAATTCATTTTAGCAAATGAAGGAAAGTTCGTCAATTCGACAAGTTCCCTAAAATTTGGAAGTCTGCGTTGTGCAGGTTGGTGGGGAATCATCAGCACACAAGATGTATGGAAAGGCTCACGGCAACTACGGTTTTCGCCAGTCACAGCCTCGCGCTTTCGAGATCGATTCCCAAAAGGACAAAAAATATGCCTGCCGCAAATGCTCATGTACGGTAAGGAAGCAAGCAACCGAAAACAAGAGATAGACCGCCAGCACTACACTATTCCGAA
>CANRAU010000023.1 GCA_947628665.1 uncultured Clostridia bacterium | reverse complement strand
TGTTTGTGTGGTAACTTCAATTATACCACGTCTGCTATGACTTTTTCTATATGTCCTATTTCATTTTACAATCAACCAATCGGCGATTTTTCGCCGCCTCCGGCACAAATAATTCCCCTGGATTCATTGACAAAGAAAGACCAACGTATTACAATAGACTTTGTTAAAAAATTGCAAAAGTTAGGAGTTTTTACGTTATATGGGACTTACGGTTGCACAAAAACTGATTCAGAGCCATTTGGTCAGCGGAGAAATGACCGTCGGCAGTGAAGTCGGTTTACGCATTGATCAAACCTTAACGCAGGATGCTACGGGAACGATGGCCTACCTCGAATTTGAGGCTATGGGCGTTGAGCGCGTGCGCACGGAGCTTTCTGTCGCTTACATCGACCATAACACCCTGCAAACCGGCTTTGAAAACGCCGACGATCACCGCTTTATCCAGTCTGTTGCCAAAAAACGCGGCGTTCGCTTTTCAAGACCCGGCAACGGCATTTGCCATCAGGTACATTTGGAGCGTTTTGGCAAGCCCGGCAAGACGCTGATCGGCTCGGACAGCCACACCCCCACGGGCGGCGGCATCGGGATGCTGGCCATGGGCGCGGGCGGTTTGGACGTTGCCGTGGCGATGGGCGGCGGTACATATTATATCACCATGCCCAAAATCGTCAATGTGCATTTGGTCGGAAAGCTCAACCCCTATGTTGCGGCAAAGGACGTGATTTTGGAGGTATTGCGCCGCATGACGGTCAAGGGCGGCGTCGGCAAGATCATTGAATACACGGGCGAGGGCGTTAAAACGCTGTCCGTCCCCGAACGCGCGACTATCACCAATATGGGCGCGGAGTTGGGTGCGACGACCTCTGTGTTCCCCTCGGACGAGATCACCAAAGCCTTTTTGACCGCGCAAAACCGTCCCGAGGATTGGGTGGAACTGACGGCGGATGCAGACGCGGTATACGATGAAACCATTGAGATCGACCTTTCCGCGCTTGCGCCAATGGCGGCCATGCCGCATATGCCTGACCGCGTCAAAACAGTCACGGAGATCGGTCCTATTCATGTCGATCAGGTCTGCATCGGCTCTTGCACAAATTCGTCGCTCATGGATATGCTCAAGGTCGCGGCGATCCTCAAGGGCAAAACCGTTTGCCCGACCGTCAGCCTGTCGATTGCGCCCGGCTCAAAACAGGTTTTGAATATGCTTGCCAAAAACGGCGCGCTCAGCTGCATGATCGACGCGGGCGCAAGGATTTTGGAAAGCGCGTGCGGCCCGTGCATCGGCATGGGGCAATCGCCGAATTCTGCGGGCGTATCTTTGCGCACCTTCAACCGCAATTTCGAGGGTCGTTCCGGTACGGCGGACGCGGGCGTTTATCTGGTAAGCCCGGAGGTCGCCGCCTACTCGGCGCTCAAAGGCGTATTGTCCGATCCGCGCGAGCTTGGCGAGGCTTTGCACATTGAAATGCCCGAATCCTTTGAGATCAACGACAATATGATTATTCCGCCCGCGCCTCCCGAGGAGGCAGAGCAAGTCGAAGTGCTTTACGGGCCGAACATCAAGCCTTTCCCGACGACAGAAGAACTGCCGCAGGAGATCACGGCAAAGGCAGTCTTAAAGGTAGGCGACGACATCACCACCGACCACATCATGCCTGCGGGGGCAAAAATTCTCCCCTATCGCTCCAACATCCCCTATCTTTCGCAATTCTGCTTTGCGGTATGCGACAAGAGCTTTGCCGAACGCTGCAAGGCAGAGGGCAAGGGCATCGTGATCGGCGGCGCGAATTACGGGCAGGGTTCTTCGCGTGAACACGCGGCGCTCGTGCCGCTGTATCTCGGCGTGAAAGCGGTCATTACCAAATCGTTTGCGCGCATTCACGCCGCAAATCTCATCAACGCGGGCATTCTGCCGTTGAATTTCAAGGACGAAGCGGATTATGAGAAGATCACGCAAGGCGACGAACTGCGCCTTGCCGGCATCCGCGACGCGATTCAGAACGGTACGCCTGCGGTACTTGAAAATCTGACGACTGGGGAAAGCTACGCGCTTGCCTACAATCTCTCCAAGCGTCAGCGTGAAATTCTGCTTGCAGGCGGGTTGCTGAACTACACGAGAGAGGCATTGTAATCAACGAAAGACGTCCCCTCTTTTCTCACAGCACAATGCATAGGGAATTGTCCCTTACATATACGGAGGTTACTATGACAGAAGAAAATTTACAACAGGCTTTAAAACAGTTTGAAGCGCTGGTACGCGAGCAATCCGCGCGTTCCGACCGCATTAAGGCGGAGAAGGAATTTTTGGATTTTGATAAACTCGATAAAATTATCATCGGCGTGTGCGGCGGCGACGGTATCGGCCCGATCATCACCAAGGAATCGGCGCGCGTGCTGGAATATATGCTCGCGGACGATGTAAAAAGCGGTAAAGTGGAATTCCGCACGATTGACGGTCTGACGATTGAAAACCGTGTTGCGGTGATGAAAGCTATTCCCGACGACGTGTTGGAGGAATTGAAGGCGTGTCATGTCATCCTCAAAGGCCCGACCACCACGCCGCAGGCGGGCGATCCTTGGCCGAACATCGAGAGTGCAAACGTCGCCATGCGCAAAGCTTTGGATCTTTTCGCAAATGTGCGTCCCGTAAAAGTACCCGAACAGGGCATCGACTGGACGTTCTTCCGTGAAAATACCGAGGGCGCGTATGCCGTCGGTTCTAAGGGTGTCAACGTGGACGACGACCTTGCTTTGGATTTTGTTGTCACGACGAGCGAAGGCAGCGAACGCATTGCGAGACTTGCCTATGAATATGCGCGCAAGAACAACAAAGACCGCGTATCGATCATCAACAAGGCCAACGTCATCAAAACGACGGATGGCAAATTCCTGCGCATTTGCAAAAAGGTCGGCGAAGAATATCCCGACATCACCACGGATGAATGGTACGTGGACATCACCACAGCCAAGCTCATCGATGAAAAACGCCGCAGGGACTTCAAGGTCTTTGTTTTGCCGAACCTGTACGGCGACATCATCACCGACGAAGCCGCGGAATTCCAGGGCGGCGTCGGCACGGCGGGCAGTGCAAATCTCGGCAAACGCTATGCGATGTTTGAAGCCATCCACGGCTCTGCACCGCGTATGATCCGCGAAGGGCGCGGCCGGTATGCAGACCCCTGCTCCATGCTTCGTGCGAGCGTTATGCTGCTTTCTCACATCGGCAAGCAGGCCGAGGCGGATCTGTTGGAGCGCGCGCTCGACATTTGTATGTTTGAAGAAAAAAAGCTGAAAATAACCGGACGTGAAGACGGCGCAACGTGCAGCGCATTTGGGGATTATGTAATGGAAACGGTGAAACGCCTTTCCGAGTGAGGTGGATGGAATGGCAAAAAACGATATTTCCATGGCGGTTATCAAGCGGCTGCCGCGTTATTACCGTTTTTTGGGTGAAATGAAAAGAGCGGGCGTACAGCGCATCTCCAGTGGGGAGCTTTCCAAGCGCATGGGCTTTACTGCTTCGCAAATTCGGCAGGATTTGAATTGCTTCGGCGGCTTCGGTCAGCAGGGCTACGGATATAATGTCGCTCAGCTTTATAAAGAGATCGGCAAAATCTTAGGCGTAGATAAAAAGGCCAAAACCGTTTTGATCGGCGCGGGAAACTTAGGCAGAGCGGTTGCGGCGCATATGTCCTTTGAAGAACGCGGCTTTAATCTGATTGGGATCTTTGATAAAAACGAAGCCTTGGCAGGTCAGCTTGTACGCAATCTTCCCATTCGGCATATTGACGGCTTGTACGATTTTTGTCGCGACAATGCGCCAACGGTCGCCGTACTCTGCATCCCGGGAGAACATGCAGAGGTGATCACGGATGAGCTTGTGCGTCTCGGTGTGAAGGGATTTTGGAATTTCAGCCACTATGATATAGCCGCCCATCACCCGAACGTCGCCGTAGAAAACGTACACCTTTCCGACAGTTTGATGACCTTGAGCTATTACATCAACAACCTGTAAAGCAGTATGCTTCCCCGCCCCTGCTTTTAAGGCGTTTACAAAAATGGCTTGAATCCTGCCGAAAGCGGGCGTCAAGCCATTTTCCTTGTCCCGAAAGCGCATTCCCTTGTCGGATCGCTTTAAAAAAATATGACAAATCTAAAAAGCAGATGTATACACGCTAATGATAAGATACACATAAAGGAAGAGAAACTTATGCAGATTGCAATTCGAGAATACCGTGCATCGGATTTGGAGCAAATGATCTCTATTTGGAATGAAGTGGTGGAGGACGGCGTTGCATTCCCGCAGGAGGACTGTCTGGAAGTCCCCTCGGGAAAGGTATTCTTTGCCGAACAGACCTATACCGCCGTGGCTGTGGATTCCGATACAAACACACTGCACGGCTTATATATCCTGCACCCGAACAACATCGGCCGCTGCGGGCATATCTGCAATGCAAGCTACGCCGTTCGCCGTGAAAGCCGCGGAAACGGGATCGGAGAACTGCTGGTGCGTGATTGCTTACAACAGGGAAAGCAACACGGATTTCGCATTTTGCAGTTTAATGCGGTCGTCGCGAGCAATACGTCTGCGCGGCGGCTCTACACGCGCTTGGGGTTCGTACAGTTGGGTACGATCCCGAAAGGATTTCGGATGAAAGACGGCCATTATGCGGACATCTGCCCGTATTACCACACATTATAATGCGATCCTGCGGCTTTTTTGCATATTTTTCCAATACTTGCAAATTCTATGGCAGAGTGGTACTATATTGTTGGTTTATGGGAAGAATCGGGACGATGAAACAAAGATTTACAGAAACATACAAAAATGCAATATGTATAAGGTTTTTTGCGTGGTGATTGGTTAATGAAATATGCAAATGCGCCCGGACTTCCGCCGCTCTTGCGGGATTTTGTAAGTCACGAGCTGGCCATCAAAAATAAATCGGAATTGACCGTTGACGAATATGCTTTAGATCTAACGCTGTTTTTCCGCTTTTTAAAAGGGCAGCGCGGCGACCCTTCGGCCGAAACGCCTGACAATGTGGATATTTCCGATATTGACATTGAATTTCTACGAAAGATCACTTTGATGGACGCTTACGCGTTCTTGTCCTACTGCAAGTCCGAACGCAACAACGACGCGGCCGCAAGAGCGCGCAAAACCAGCAGTATTCGCTCCTTTTTCAAGTATCTCTGTGTGCAGCGTAAGCTGTTGGATGAAAATCCCATGCAGGAATTGGAAACGCCAAGGCTGAAGAAAACACAGCCGAAGTATCTCACGCTTGAGGAGAGTTTACGGCTGCTCGCTTCGGTAGACGGCGAAAATAAGGAGCGGGATTACTGTATCCTGACCTTGTTTTTAAACTGCGGGCTTCGGCTTGCGGAACTTGTATCGATCAATTACACCGATATTAAAGACAACAACACTCTGACGATCACCGGCAAGGGCAATAAGCAGAGAACGGTCTATTTAAACGACGCCTGCATTACGGCCATCAAAAACTATATGGCGGTTCGCCCTGTGGATATGGTTCCGCAAAAGGACAAAAACGCACTGTTTTTGAGTAGCCGCCGCCAACGCATCAGCCCGAAAACCGTGCAGCACATTGTGTATCACTATTTGGACAAATGCGGCCTTGGAGACAGAGGCTTGTCTGTACACAAGCTGCGGCACACGGCCGCCACGCTGATGTATCAGCACGGCAATGTAGACGTTTTGGTGCTGAAAGAAATTTTGGGGCATGAAAACCTCGGCACGACCGAAATTTACACGCATATTGTGGATGAACAACTGCAAAAGGCGTCAAACGCCAATCCCCTTGCGGCAGTCAAGCAGAAAACAGATTGATTCTGCCGCTCAGCGCATGGTTCAAAAGTGCGCCAAGGCCGGATGCGAGCAAAACCGACGCGAGCAGCACGATATAGCGCAGAATATACAGCTTAAAAAAGCCCGCATCGCCGGTTTTTTCGCGCTTTCCCAGCAGCACGCGGTTGATGTCGTGCGTCATGAGTATGCTCTCCTTACAGCCGAGCAGGAGCGCCGCGGCCGAAAAAACCGAGGGCGGCAGCAAAATCGCCGCAAAATACAGCATCCCGTTTAAGGAATGTTCGCTGTATAAGTAAGCTGCGATCATGCCAAGCCCCATGCCTTTGCCTAACGGCAGCAGCCACAAAAACGGTTCGCCGACCGAACAGACGCCAAAGAGCATAGCGGGAATCAAGAAAATACATTCCGTACCGAAGATCGAGAAAAAATTCACCGCCAGGGACGATTGACTGCGCACACGGCAAAAGTTTTCAATCAGAGATTTTAATTCCTCTGTAAGCGCAGCGTCTTTGTTTTTGATGGCTGTTGAGCCTAAAAGCAGTCCGCAAATGAAAATGACTGTTAAAAAAATCAACCGTTGGTTGTTCTTTACGATCCCACCGCCGTTTCTCGTGTTTCTCGGAAATCGAAATCCCGTTGAAATAATGGTCGCGCGTTTTTTAACTCGTCTCATTTGCATCACCTTGGCGCCGATTTCACCCGAAGCACTGTATTTGCGCCCCGTCAAGCGTTCGGCACGTTTCCTTTCCGCGTTTATAACGCCTTAAATTCCTTCGTTTTTTACCGCTATGAAAAGACGGCTACACCCGTTTGCCGAGATAACCGCCGACAAGCGGCAAAACAAGCCCCAACCCCACGGGCAGCAAAATATACAAATCGATTTTCCCGCCTGTGGCCGCAAGCAGCACCAGCAACAAAAAGATGAGTTGCATGAAGCCTGCGATAAACGCGACCTTTCCGCCGAAAGACTTGCCTCGCGCCGTAATCAGGAAGCCGCAAAGCAAAAAGGACAGGCCGCAAAATACGGGCATCAGTATCCGAAAGGTCATAGAATCGCCTCCTTTTTGCAAATAGAACTTGCAAAGGAAAGCAGTACACACCAAAAACACGCCAAAGGAAACGATCGCTGTGATCAGGCAGCGCAGCAGCGTTTGCTGTAAGGTGTAGGATTGCCCATTTCGGCTGCTTCTTCTCTTCGCTCTTTTGCTGTTCGACATAAAAATAACCCCCTCACACCTTACTAAAAGGTATGAGAGGGATTTTTTATTTATGCATCAAAAAGGCAGACCTTATTCGTCCTTCTTGTTCTTCTTGGCGGCCTTTTCTTCCTTTTGCTTTTCCATTGCGGCCTTTGCAGCTTCGCGCTCCGCCTGCAATTTCTCGTTGGCGGTATTGTTCGTTTGGATCGCCCAGCGCGCAATTTTCATTTTGTTTCTGTCAGCGCCTGTTTCAATGATCAGGGAATCCTCTTTCACCGTAACGACACGACCCATGATCCCGCCGATGGTGGTGATCTCATCGCCGACCTGCGTGCTGTCACGCATTTCCTGATCCTTTTTCTGCTGCTTTCTCTGCGGACGGATCGTCAGAAAATACATCAGGACAAACATGAGGATCATCACGATGAGGAAAGTGAACGATCCACCCGATCTGCCGCCTGTTGTGGCAGTCGCTTCCAGTAATAAAACGTTAAACATCTTTTTTCCTCCAAAATCAGTATCAACTAATTATACATAGAAAACAGCGGATTTGCAATAGAAATCTTCGATTTCACCAAATTCTCCTTACTTCTGTTCAATCGGAATCCCCAGCGTCAAAATGGCAAAGGGCGTATAGGGAATTTCAGCGCTCTCCCCTTCAATGTCCTCAAGCATATTGAGGAGCTTGACTTCTTTCGGCAGATGCAGCACACCGCGGCGGCCATCCTGCTCCGAAAGACGCACAACGACCATACGCCCGTCCTCGGACAGCTTCATCGCCTGCAGGAACAATCCGTCAAAGGTGTTCTCGCAGGACACATCCGCTTTGACAAGCGGGATGTTGTACTGAAGCGCGGTTTTGTTGACCTCTGCCGATACCGCATCCCCCGCGTGCGGCAGGATCATATAGCAGAAACGGTGCGTTCCCATATCGCTTGTCGGGTCGGGACGGATCGTCGAACGCAGCAGGCTTAAAGACATCGTGTTTTCCAAAAAGCCGACGCCGTATTTGCCGTCGTTAAGCAAAGCAACGCCGCCGTCCGTCTCCGAAAGATCGCACCATTTATGATGACAGACCTCAAAACGCGCCTTTTGCCAGTCGGTATTCCGATGTGTTTCGCGTTTGATAAAGCCCGCACCGAGATCGCATACGGCCTCTCTTGTCAGAACATTGCAGGAAAACTCGGCTTTTGCAAGGCGGTGCTTTTCGTGCCAGTCCACGACGTTTTCCACCTCAATGCCGCGCGACTGCCGAAACACACGGATAAGCCGCTCCCAGACACTGTTCCCGAATTGCAGGGTGCAGGCAAAAACGGCGACCTCCGCATTCTTTTCCGTGAAATGCAGAGGGACTTTTACTTCGGGCGTGATCGTGCGCTCTTTATAATTGGGCAAAATGTCCCACGCATCATAGACCCCGGGTTTGTCCTCATAAATTTTCAGCTCGTTAAACGCGCCGTCCGTCCATTCGCGCAAAAGCTCCTTGTCATAGAGAGACAAAATACTGCCATCCTTGGAGAACGTGATGCGATAAAACGGAGTCTCCACGTCGAATGCGTTGACAAAGCACCATGCATCGCAGACCTCCGAACTCGGGTAAACCGAACCGCTCGCGAGCGCGGGCAAATTCGGCCGACACCAAAACCCTTTTTTGCCGTATCGGGTGCTGTCCCCCATCGGGTCGTCAAAGAACGTGAGCGCCGTGCGCGTGAAATTGAGGGAGTTAAAATACTGCTCTCCCGTGCCGATGACGTCGTCAAGCATTTGGTCGATCTCCGCATAATCCGCCATAGCGTCGCGGTATACGGGCGTAATGTGACTGCCCGGAAGAATGTCATGGAATTGATTGAGCAAGAGCTTTTTCCAGCACGCGGTAAGCGTTTCGTGCGGATACGCTTCTCCTGCAAGCGCACGCAGTGTGGAGATGATCTCCGCTTCGCGCAGCTTATATTCGAGCCTGCGGTTTCCCCTTTTCAGCTCCGCCTTGGTCGTGAACGTGCCGCGGTGCATTTCAAGGTATAATTCGCCGTCCCATTTTTGCAGAGCGGTGTTGCCTTTTAGATTCTTTTCGAGAAAATCTTGGGCGCTGGTGTGTTCGGTCTTGGGCATGATCGACAGCTTATCAAAGCGGCGCATCAGCTCGATCATTTCCTCGGTACAGCCGCTGCCGCCGTCGCCATAACCGAACATGGACAAGGTCTGCCCGCCCGTATTCTTATCCTGATACGCATTCCAGTTTTCCTGAATCTGCGTGGGCATGTTCCAAGTGATAAAGTGCGTGGGCGGCACACAGGCATAGACTTCACTGCCGTCGATCCCGCGCCAAATGAAATTGTTGTGCGGGAAACGGTTGGTATCGTTCCAAGTAGACATTTTATTGGAAACGAAGTAGTCCACACCGCTTTTTTTCAAAATCTGCGGCAGTACCCAGCTGTTGCCGAACACGTCGGGAAGCCAGCAGTTATGCACGGTGATCCCGAATTTTTCGCGGAAATACTGCTGTCCGTATAAGCATTGACGTATGAGACTTTCCGCTGCGGGAATGTTGCAGTCCGGCTCTACATACATCGCCCCGACAGGCTCAAACTGCCCTGCCTTGATTTTTTCCTTGAGTTCCTCGAAAACCTCGGGATAGTATTTTTCGAGCGTTTCATAGGTATAGGCCTGCGTATGCGTGTATTTGAATTCGGGATAGCGATCCATCAGCCGCAGTTGAATCAGTATGGTGCGCAGATTCTTCTGCACGCTGTGGATCCTGCGCCAATAGTAAGCAATATCCAAATGCGAGTGCGCGATCAGTGCAACGTCGCCGCTGCCCTTATAATCGTCGTTGGCGTATATCACCGTATCGATATACTGCTTCGCTTCACGAAGCCCCGGAAGCGATTCATCCTCAAAGTCGATCAAATTCAGTGCATGGTCAAGCTCTCGCGTCAAAAACGCACGGTAATCCTCATTGAAAAGGTCGCTTTCCGCGATATTCAAAAGCAGTTCCAAATCGTAGACAAGATCCTGCACGACATGGTTGACCGTAACAAGGTACGCGCCCTCAAAAATCTGACGACAGCCGCGTACAGAAAGCGATTCGGGATTGCGCTCGTCATCGGGCTTGGAACGGTTATAACCCTGCATCTCGAAGTGCAGTTCTTTGGCGTCCGGCGCAAGATACGGGGTAAGCAAAATCCGTTCGCGGTTCGGGTCAACGCCGCCGACGTACTTCCCATTGACCTTGACAATGATCTCCGCCGCCGTTTTGAGCGAAAACCAAAGCTCCTGTCCAATCAGTTCTTCGGGGATAGCCACATCGCCGCGAATGAAAGCCGTGCCGTCGGGGGTAAAATACATATCTCCCCTTTGCAGTGGGCGGTAGTCCTCGGAATAGTATTCATATTCCATTTCGGCGACCTGCCGCGCATCGCGAATTTGCAGAGATTTGATTTCATATTTTTTCTGATAAATATGGCGTTTGAGCCAACCGAAGCGCAGTTGCGTCCATTCCTCGGGACGCATACTGCGGCGCGTAACCTTGATATGTGCCATATGCGAACTCCTCTATTCAGTTATCCCAAAAAAACGGTTTTTTGCGAACAGCGTGAATATGTACGCGCTCTCCGAGATCGCGCCCGATCTCCGCTTCGATCCAGCGCACACATCGATCCAAAATCAGACATTTGGAGCATTCCCCCTGAAAAATCAGGGTCAATTCCCCGTCTTGGAGCGCGGAAAAGCGCACTTCGCCGCCGTCGCCCTGAATTTTGGGGCGGATCACCGTTTCCACATAGTCTTTCATGCTCATATTCCCGAACCGCAATCCTTTCTTGCTTCCTGCATACTATTCGCCCATGATCTGATGCACAATCTTGCGCAATGCATCCAGCGTCTCCTGCGCTTTTTCCTTGGTCGTTCCGCATACAGAATAATAAATTTTGAGCTTCGGCTCTGTACCCGAGGGGCGTACCGCCAGCCAACTGCCGTCCGCAAACAGGAATTTGAGGACATTTTCCTTTGGAAGATCCCCGATTCCCTTGCCGTAGTCCAGTACGCTTGTAACGCCTCGGAAGGCGGAAGAACCGTCCGTATGGAACGCATGCATGATCGAAGCGATCTTCTCCGCGCCGTCCTTGCCCTTGAACACAAATGCGTCCAAAGCATCGAGATAAAAGCCGTATTCCGCATACAGCTCCTGCAAAGCGTCTACGAGCGTGCGGCCGTTCGCTTTGTGGTATGCGGCCATTTCGCAAATCAGCAAGGAAGCGACCACAGCGTCCTTATCGCGCGCGTGCGTGCCGACGAGATACCCGTAGCTTTCCTCATAGCCAAACACGAATTCCTTATCGCCGTTTTTCTCATAGCGATTGATTTGATCGCCGATATATTTAAAGCCTGTTAGCGTTTCAACGATCTGTAAGCCGTACTTTCTGCCGATGTTCGCGCCAAGATCATTGGTCACAATGGTTTTGACCATCGCGGAGCGTTCGTTCAAGGAGGGCTTACGGAAACGCAGTACAAAATCCGCAAGCAGTGCGCCGACCTGATTGCCCGTCAAAAGTCGGAATTCACCTTCGTGTTTTACAGCGATGCCCACGCGGTCACAGTCGGGATCGGTCCCCAGCACCAAATCCGCGTTTTCGCGCTTGGCCTGCTCCACGGCAAGGGTCAGCGCGTCACGCTCCTCGGGATTCGGCGAGCGAACCGTGGAAAAATTCCCGTCGGGCGATTCCTGCTCGGGAACAACGGACACCTGAAAGTTTGCGAGAATGCGCCGAACCGGCTCGTTTCCCGTGCCGTGCAACGACGTATAAACGACTTTTAAATCGGAGCTTTCGGTATACAACGCCTGTGCGCCGACGGCTTCCAAAAAGGCGTCCAGCACTTCATCGCCCACCATGCGGATAAGCCCCTGCTCTTTTGCTTTTTCAAAATCCATACACGGAATCGCACGTAAGTCCGTGACGGCATTGACATAGGCGATCACTTCATTCGCAAGCGCAGGCACAAGCTGGCAGCCGCAGCTGTCATAGACCTTGTAGCCGTTATATTCCTTGGGATTGTGACTTGCGGTCAGCACGATGCCCGCCGTGCAGCCAAGATACCGCACCGCGAAGGACAGGACGGGCGTCGGCATAAGCCGATCAAACAAATACGCGGTGATCCCCTTCGCGGCAAGCACACGAGCTGCGTGCTTGGCAAATTCCTCGGAATGGTTGCGGGAATCGAACGCGATCGCGACGCTCTTTGCACCCACGCGAGAAGCCGATAAATAGTTTGCAAGCCCAAGCGTTGCACGGCCGACGGTATATCGGTTCATGCGGTTAGGCCCTGCACCCATAATGCCGCGCAAGCCCCCCGTACCGAAGGTCAGGTCTTTGTAAAAGCGATCCTCCAGTTCTTTTTCGTCCGTGATTGCCAAAAGCTCGCGCTCGGTTTCTTCGTCAAACGACATCCATTCCCGGACGCGCTCCGTATATTGCATACCTACACCTCATTTTAAAGAGAATACCTTACCAGAGTGCAAAATTTTGTATAAAGTTTATCGTTGCTTATTTTACCGCATTCACACATCAAAATCAACAAAAAAAGCCAAATAATTTTGGCATATAATGGTTCGGTTTTTATGTTATACTGAGAAAAAGAGAACTTTTGGGAGGTTATTATGAATAAGTTTAAACTGCATGTGGAGTACACCGTCGGCAAAACTGCGTATACGACCAATTTGTTTGAAACCGAGCATTTTACAATGCGGTACAAAGCATTTCGGGATCATATCGTGTTAACTATGCAGTCCGCAGTACCTTTGCAGATCCATAAGCTCTCCATTACCATTCCGTTTACGTTCACTTCGCAGGATCGTCTGTTCTTAAACGGCTATCAATCCTGGACGGACTGTCGCGAGTGGTTTCCGGATGACGTTCCCTCTTACTTAAACCCGGTCTGCAAGGCCGGAATTATGGCGACCTCCTTCCGTTCCTCAGGCGATTACACATTTGTGGACTATGACAAAGAGGCGGGTATGTTCCACGGCTTCTCGTATGCGTATGTGCGCAGAGATACGCAGTACACCCTGTTTGCGTCGCTCAATGAGCGCACGGGCTATACCATTTTCCGCTTTGACTGCAACAACGGTACGATCACTGTAGAAAAGGACTTGGAAGGCGTCGCTTTTGACGGGGAATATGAAGTCCTCAACATAGTCCAGCTGGACGGCACGATGGACGAGGTTTTCGACCGCTGGTTTGCCCTTTTAAATATCCCCAAGGCGACCGCGCCCGTGCGCAACGGTTATACAACATGGTATAATTACTATCCCAATATCAACGAAAAAATCGTGACGGACGATTTGGACGCACTTGCAGAGGTCGACGCGCAAATCGATATTTTCCAAATCGACGACGGCTATCAGACCAACGTCGGCGACTGGCTTTCGGTCGATGCGAAAAAATTCCCCTGCGGCATGAAGGTCATAGCGGACAAAATACACGAAAAAGGAATGCAGGCCGGGATTTGGTTAGCCCCCTTCGGCGCGCAGTATGTATCCAATGTCGCCAAAGAGCATCCCGACTGGCTCATCCGTCACCCCAACGGCAGACCCGTGCGTTGCGGTCTGAACTGGGGCGGATTCTATGCGCTCGACATCGAAAATCCCGAAGCGCGCGAATACATTCGGCATTTCTTTGACGTGATCCTCAACGATTGGGGCTACGATCTCGTCAAGCTCGACTTTTTGTATGCTGCGGCAATCATTCCGAATCACGGAAAATCCAGAGGTCAGCTGATGTGCGAAGCGATGGACTTTTTGCGGGAATGCGTTGGCGATAAACAAATTCTCGGCTGCGGCGTGCCGCTGATGCCCGCGTTCGGCAAAGTGGATTACTGCCGGATCGGTGCGGATATGGGGCTTCGCTGGCACTGTGTGACCTTTACGCACCGCGAGAACGTCTCCACCATCAACACGCTCGGCAATACCATTTTCCGCCGTGCGCTCGATGGCAGAGCCTTCCGCAACGACCCCGATGTATTTTTGCTGCGGGAAAACAATATGCATTGCAGCTTTGAGCAGCGCAAAATCATCGCGACCGTCAACAAATTGTTCGGTAAGGTACTGTTCACCTCCGATAACGTCGGCGATTATAACGCTTTGCAAATGCAGGTTATGCTCGACACCTTCCGAAAGGACGATATCCAGGTGCAAAGAGCCGAATTTTCCTTGGAAAACCGCCGCGTGGTGGAAATCGATTACACGCAAAACGGCGAACCAAAGCAATTCTGCTTTGATTTGGAAAACGGAAAGATCCTGTAAGCCTCCACAAAAACAATTGGATATAAAACATAGCGACGCCATCTGTGAAAGATGGCGTCGTTTTTTCCTTATAGAAGCGGAATAAAGCGGTATTTTTCCAAATCCACATAGCCGTCGTCGCTGACCTCTACCCTTTCTTGGCGCAGCAGACGGATCTGCTCGTTTTCCCCGCCGAACGCGAAAGCGGCGGACACCTGCCCAAACCGATTGACGACACGGTGGCAGGGAATCGTGGCGGGATCGGGATTGACGTGCAGCGCGTACCCGACCACACGCGCCCAGCGCGGGTTTCCAGCGGCATAAGCTATATCCCCGTAGGTGGATACACAGCCTTTCGGAATGCGCCTGACCACTTCGTAGATTTTTTCAAAGCTGTTCATAGAATCACCGAACAGAGTATACCAAACCCCGAAGAAAACCGCAAGAGAAATCAGATATTCTCTACGCCGTTGCCCACGCGCTCGATCTCGACCTCCGTATGGACGCGCACTTTGACATTCGGCAGCATCTCTTTCCAGTTTTCGATATGCGTTTTATAAAATTTTGCCTGCTTTCTTTTAAAACGCATGCCTAAGCAAAACGGGTCTGTCTGAAATTTTGTAAAGCTCTGCTTGGTATTTTCCGTGATCAGATTGTTGATATAGGCTTCGGCGGACTTTTTCGTTTCGTTCAAATAATCCTCCGTCACGGAAAACGGCTGTTCGGTCTGGTTTTCGGCAATATCGGCATTTATACGGATGCGGACGTCAAAAACGGGCTGATCATTTTCAACCAGTGGTCGGATGCGAACGCGGCATTTTTCAATTTGCAGGGTCATGTTCGATTGATACTTTGTGTTATAGATGGAAAAAGCGCCGCCGCTTTCTACCTGATTCGTTAAAATCTGTAAGGCGATAACGCCCTCGTCCTGCAATTCATACAGCATTTTATCCTCATCAAACACCGCCACGGATTGCAGCTTGAATTTGCTTTCCCCGCCTTCCCCCTGCTCCGCCTTGAGAACGGGCATATACGCATCGGCGGCGTCGGTCTCCACCTGGTTCACAAGCATATACAGTTCTTGATTGACGATGTTCAGATTAAATTGCATGGCCTGTAAAATATCTTCCAGACTGCTTGCGGCGACTACGCTCTCCCCCAGTTCCGCGCTGACCAAATCCTTGGCCGAGGTGTCGGAAACGGCCACATACACCGTGGCGCGATTTTGCGCATCCCGCACAAAATAATCGAGATACGGTTGGATGCCCGCCTTCGCGGTATCTCGCCCGAAAACGATCAGTCGGTTTTGGGAGAGCATCGGCAGCTTTCCGACCTGTTTTGCCGCGTTGGAGATCGCTTCGGCCACGGTACTGCCTTCGGTCGTAAGGGAATTGATGACATTGCCAAGGTCTGCGCCGCTGTTGGGATTGCCAGCCATTTCGGTGTTAAGCGTTTGCAGCGTGACCTGCACCCGACCGTTTTCAATCGTATCGACGCCGATCGCCTGAATGATCAGGCGATTTTTTAATTCGTGCGTGGAATAACTGCAAGAGCTGAACAGAAATACCAGCAGAATCGGCAGAAGCAGCAGTTTAAGCGGTTTTTTCATGGCGTTTCTTTCCTTTCCGATATGCCGCAAGCAGGACTACACCGGGCAGAACGAGGGTAAAGGCGGCATAAAACAGCGTGCGGGTCAGGAGCGTTGTCGAGAAGAAATAATCGGCAAATGTTCCCCCCATGCCGATCTGCACGATCAGAACCAAAGCGCCCGCTATGAGAATGTAGCCTGTGCGCCACGATTTCTTAAAGGACTTTTGCAAAAGCTCCGCCTGCAAATAAAACAGCAGGCTGATTTTGATAAAGGCACTCAAAATCCAAACGCCCGTCAAAAGTACGTCGAAGCGTCGGAACACGCCGACTTCCGATAAAACGGACATCGCATAGACGGGGAACAGCTGTGTCAGCGCGTAATCGCCCAAGCCCCCGAACGTACAGAAAAACAGGATGAGCTTATATACCGCAAAAACCAGAAGCCATGTCGTGTAGATGCGCATAGGCTTGCCTTTGGTTTTGGGGAGCAAAGCCGTCAGCATGACGACCTCTACCGTGCGCGTCGCAGAATTTAATCCCGCCTTGAGAGAGGGCGTGATACCGTCAAAAAAGATTGGGGAAAAGTTCACAAAATCGATTTTGTCCGCCATGGTGAGGACGATAAACAGAAAAGCAGCGTTGAAAATAGCCAAAGACAGTACGCTCGCCCGACCGATCCCTTCTATCCCGAGCGTAGCCGCATAGCAGGCGGCGATAATACAGATAACGGCGAACAGCGTGCTGTCCGTGTCGGGGAAAACAATGCTGCTGACGAACAGTTCCAAGCGCACGAGCGTCGTCAATGCCGCGAATATGAAGTAGAACGCATAGCAAACCGACACGCCTTTGGAAAGCAGCGGCGACGCGATATAGGCGATGTCCGTCATGTCTTTTTCGGGAAACAGCTTACTTTGTATAAAAACCATTATCGAAAACAGCGCCACAAAGGTTGTGCAAAACAGCACGGATGCAAAGAAATCAGCGTTATGCATACGCTCCAGGCCAAATGTGGTATAGGTCAGTAAGGTCAGCAGACGGGACAAAAGAATGACTGAAAAAAGCTGCCAAACGCTGATTTTGGATGTTTTGTTCATCGTAGCCGTTGCGCACCGAGTGGGAGCGTTTTTGAACGCCCTCCGTTTTCCCGCGGTACGCTTCCTTTCGTAGTTTTATTTCTCCAGAGTTTCGATTTGCAGTTCCCGCTTTCCGAGGCGTGTCCAGCTCATGCGCACAAACGTATCCCGCATGAGCGCGCCGATATGCAGCGGCGCAAATGGGGCGGCAAACGGCGTACCGAAGGACTGCACCGCGCATACATTCGTAAGCAACACGCCGAATCCGATGATAATGCCGTAAAATCCCGTGATCCCGCCGATCACCATAAAAGCAAAGCGTAAGATAGATACAGGATAATAGATTTTGGACACCACAAATGAGCTGATGGCCGTCATAGCTACAACTATGAGCATGGGCGCGGCGACCAATCCCGCCGTGACCGCCGCGTCGCCGATGACGAGCGCACCTACAATGCTCACGGCATGGCCGACGGATTTCGGCATACGCAGTCCCGCCTCCCGCACGATCTCATAAATAAAGTGTATAAAGATCGCTTCCAGCATCACGGGAAACGGCGTGATGCTTTCCTGTACGGCGGTGTCGTACAGCATGGATGCAGGCAAAATCTCCTGATGAAACGTACAGACCGCGACGTACACGCCGGGCAGAAAAACGCTTAAGACAAATGCCGCGATCTTCAGCGTGCGAATAAACAGGGAATAATACGGTCTGTGGTTGTAATCATCCAGCGACTGGAAGTTTTCCAAAAATAAATGCGGCACATATAAAGCGAAGGGCGTGCCGTCCACCAGAATCACGACCCTGCCCTCCGCCATTTGCGCGCAGGCAATGTCGGGGCGTTCCGTCGTCCCGACCGAAGAAAACAAGGAAACGGTGTCCGACTCCAAAAACGGACGCAGATAGCCTGTACCGAGTACAACGTCCAAATCCGCCTTTTTCAGTCTGTTCTTGACCTCATCCACGCATTGCGGATCGGCGCGGTCGGCAAAATAACAAATACAAATGCGCGTTTGGCTGGTTTTGCCGACCTCCTGTATGTCAAACCGCGCCACGGGCGACCGCACACGGCGGCGCATGAGCGCAACATTGTCTTTAAAGCTCTCTACAAACGCCTCCTGCGCGCCGCGCTCCTGCACTTCTGTCTGTGCGTTTTCTACGGAACGCTTGGGAAATCCCTGTACGCCGAAGCATTCGCAAAAGGGCACGCCGTCGATAAATAAAATCACAAGCCCCGACAAAAGCTCTTTAATGGCGGCGTCCAAGCTGTGTTCTTCCTTTTGATCAATGCCCTGCGTGATCTTATCGCGGATATATGCCATTTGCTCCTGCGGGTCGGTCGGCATTTTCTCCGCACGCAAAATCGGCTGTACCACCTGCTGCGTGACCAACAGGTTATTGCACATACCGTCGTCCATAATCAAAAACGCACGATTGTTTCCGATATAGGTTTGTTTATATAAAATATCAAAGCTGCTGCCGAGCCGCTTTTTAAAATAAATGATATTTTCCTCGGCGTTTGTGCTGACGGTAGGCAGCGGCTGTACGGAATCCGGTGTTTTTTGGGTCACCTTATCTACTGCTTGATTTATCCATTTCCACATAAAATCACCTGTAATACTGTACCCGTATGTTAAAAAAATATACCCGAGGAGAAGTGCAGCTATGTTGATTACATTGATAAGAACCGTTATTTTATATATTTTGGTGTTGATCACCTTCCGCATTCTCGGCAAACGGCAGGTCGGGGAATTGCAGCCTGCGGATCTGGTCATTACGATCCTGCTCTCGGAAATTCTTGTGATCCCCATGCAGGATACGCGTATTCCGCTCATCAATACGCTCATCCCTGTGCTGCTGCTGATCGGATTTGAAATCCTAATGTCGTGGTTCAGCATCAAAAGCATACGTTTCCGCAATCTTTTGCAGGGCAATTCCCTCATCGTCATTCGGAACGGTGTTTTGGATCAGGCGCAGTTAAAACGTTTGCGTTTTACCGTAGACGATCTTTTGGAAGAATTGCGCAAAAAGGATGTATTCGATATTTCGGAGGTACAGTACGCGATCGTGGAAACGGACGGGACTTTGAGCGTGCTGCTCAAACCCGAATATCGAACGCCGCAGGCAGGCGCTTTGAATGCCGCAGAGCCGGACAACGGGATTCCCTGTGTCGTCGTCAGCGACGGACGCATTCTGCAATCGGGATTTAAAGACTGCGGCATGAACGAGGAGAAATTCCGTGCGCTCTTAAAGAAGCGAAAGATCGATCCGGAAAAGTTGCTTGTGATGACGCTCGACAAACAAGGCAACATGACCAAGATAGAAAAGGCGGCGGACAAATGAAAAGATTGATCATATCCGTAGTGTGCTTGCTGCTGGCCGTTTTTTTGGCCGTGTTCGGGTATTGCAGCCTGCGGCACATGAGCCTTGCGCTTGAAACGCAGGCCGAGGAGATCTCAACAGCTCTGGAAAACGGGAATACCGAGCAGCTAAAACGGGAAATATCGGATCTTCTCGCACTTTGGGAGAAGCACGAAAAGGTGCTCGGCGCATTTGTCAACCACGAAGAAATGGAGCGAACCGAAATTCTTATACAGGTCTTGGAGAAAGAGGCCAACGCGGGCGACTACGAGAATTTGTCGGATGAACTTATGGAGATACAAGCGTATTTTTCCCATTTGCTTGACTCGGAAACCCCCAAATTTAAAAATATTTTTTAAAATTATAGAGAAAATTGTTCGAAGAGATTATTCGTTTCCTTGTCCGCCCGAAACGTCTGAACTATCATTTTTTACAAATTATATCTACCATTTTTGTATAACTTTTTTGATTCCAAGTATTGATTTTTTTTATACAAGATATGGTAATATTACATTGATATAAAAAATGAAAGGAGGCGTAACCATGGATTTTAGTGCCATCATTGAGCAGATTACCCCGTTCCTTGAGACAATCGGTGAATATCTTGGTCCCGTGATCGAGGCGATCATCAATTTCTTTTCCGGTCTTATGTAATCTAAACCAAAGAAAGGGCGCGATGAGCGCCTTTTCTTATATTTCTTTGGGATATTTTTATATGAAAAAAATTTGTATATGCATCGGGTTGGCTATGGTCTTTCTATGTGCGTTTTGTGCTTGCGCCAAACAGGAAGCGGGCACATCTACTGAGAGCAATCCCGTCTCTTTGGCAAATGATGCTTCGTCTGCGCAAAACGAAAATGAATCTGCTGCACAAACACAAACGGCAACGCCAACCCGCAGCGACAACATAACGAAAACGGATTCCCCTACTACAGGTTCTGTTGAAGAAAGCTCTACGGGAACAGGCTACGCCGCTTTGGATAAACTTATGGAAAGTGAATCGGTCACATATTATTGCGATGACCCCAATAATCGGTATATTTGTGCCGTCGCAGATGCATACGGCGTTGATAAATCTACCCTTGTTGCATTGATTAGGGTCAATGCGCAAAATCCGGGCGCTACCGTATTGGGTTTCTCAGGAAAGACGGATGCGGACGGAAACCTTCTCATGACGGAAAGCGAACTGGATGCTGTGTACGAGGTTTTAGATGGCGACAGTACCGTGAAAAAAGCTACGGGAAAGGCAACCGGTAATGTTGGGTACAACTATATTGCAAGCGTTACCGTTTTCAAATTAACCAAGCAGTTCATTCTCCCGACTTTAGACGACCTGAGGACTGAGAGACCTTATAACGGTGAATAATCCTAAATCAGAAAAAACCGTCTTTACGCATATAAGCATAGCGTATAGGCGGTTTCTCTATTATAATCAGGAAAAAAAGATGCCGAGATGCGAAAGCAGAATCTTGCATCCGATGCCGATCAGGATCACGCCTCCGAGAATTTGGGCTTTCTTTTCATATTTTATGCCGAATTTATGCCCGATCAGCACGCCCGCAAAGGATAGCAGAAACGTAGTTGCACCGATCAGCGTGATCGCGCCGAAAATGCCGACCTGCAAAAAAGCAAAGGTCACGCCGACCGCGAGCGCGTCTATGCTTGTTGCGACGGCAAGGACAAAAATCTCTCGCAGGTCAAATCGGTCGGACGCGACGTCCTCTGCTCCCCCGTTCGCTTGGTAAGCGTCAAAGATCATTTTTGCACCAATGACGCCGAGCAGCACAAAAGCGATCCAATGATCGAGACTTGCAATGGTACGCGCAAACTGATTGCCTAAAAACCAGCCGATCAGGGGCATCAACGCTTGAAATCCGCCGAAAAACAGCGCGATCACCCCGCCCTGTAAAGGGCGCAGTCTCCGCATTTGCAGCCCCTTGCAGATCGCGACGGCGAACGCATCCATGGAAAGCCCCACGGCGACGCAAAACAACTCCAAAAATCCCATAACCAATCCCCTCTCAGCGTCGGCGCGCAGGCAATACAGCTCGGGTACAACATGCCGCAATCGCACCGGCTTTTCCCGCAAATCGCATGGTACTCCGATTGTATACCTGATCACAAAGTAAAAAAGAAGTCTCGTTATACTCTAAAGCGTACATGAGACTTCTTTCTTATTATGCATCGCAAATGCAGACGACGGCTGCATCTTTCTAAGCTCTTAAAAACGTGGCTATTCTATCATGCATCCGGGCGTTTGTCAAGGCGTGGACAAGCCGTAAAACGCGTTCAGTTAAAAATTATCTAAAAGGGATTTGTAGAATTCGCAATAATCCTTGCGGTGTTCGGCGGTGAAGGAGATCGCCTCTCGCGGGTGACGATTGAACTGCCCCGTGAGCATATATTGCAGGTCATAGCCCCACTGCACACCCTGTTCTTTTAAAGGCAGCATATAATTTTCGATAAACGAAAGGAGGCTGTACAGATTGTATTTCGGATTTTTCAGAAAGCCGAGCAACAATTCCATGGCGCAGTTGCCCGCGCCGCGTCCCATGCCCTGCGCGGTGGCATCCAAGAACGATACGCCGTAAGAAAGCGTTTCAATCGTATTGGCAAACGCCAAATTCTGATTGTTATGCGCATGGAAACCGACCTGCTTGCCGCTTTTTTCGGCGGCTTCCAAATAGGTTTTGGCAAGTGCGGAAGCATTCTCGGGATAGAGCGAACCATAGCTGTCCACCAAATAAATCACATCCACATTGGATGCGCCGAGCATGGAGAGCGCCTCTTCCAGCTGATTCAGATTGGCTTGGGAAACCGCCATAATGTTGCAGGTCGTTTCATACCCAAGGTCGTGGAAATACTCCACCATTTCGATTGCAGCGGGTATTTGATGAATATAGCACGCGACGCGCACCATATCGATCACGCTTTCGCTTTTCGGAATGAAATCCGTTTTGAAATCGCATCGTCCCACGTCCGCCATGACCGCGATTTTCATATCGGACGGATTATCCCCGACGATCGCACGGATATCCTCTTCCTTGCAGAATTTCCACTTGCCGAAGCTGTTTTCATCAAACAGCACGCGACTGGCACGATAGCCGAATTCCATATAATCAACGCCGCTTTTGACGTTCGTCTTATAAAGCGCTTTTACAAAATCGTCCGTGAATGCAAAATTGTTGCAAAGGCCGCCGTCTCGAATCGTAGCGTCCAAAACCTTTACGTCGTTTCGCACGCTCATCAAATTGCCTTTTCTTCCCATCATAGTGTATATGCTCCCAAAAAAGTCTTTCTTTTGCTTTAACGCTTTAAAGCAAATTTGCTTATGTATTATAGCACCGCACGCGGGTTTTGTCAAATAAAAATCTATGGGGATTATAGCGATTATGCATAAAAATTATCGAATAGCCGCGAAATAGGAAACAGCAGGCACAGTTCGTTCCCGAAAAAGTGTCTGCTGTTATCCTATTCTATGAATTGTGAGTAAGCTGAGGAGAGTCTTAATACCCGCGCACGCCTTCCAGCGACTCGTCCTCGTCGATCCACTTTTGCACATGGATAATCCGGTAGTCGTCCTTATTGTCGCGAATAATCACGTGGCTGATCCCCGCGTTGATGATCAACCGCTTGCACATCGAACAGCTGCACGCGTTCTCTACATACTCCCCCGTGCTGCACTCGACCCCGACCAAATACATCGTGCTGCCGAGCATTTTGTTGCGCGAGGTGCTGATGATCGCATTCGCTTCGGCGTGTACGCTTCGGCAAAGCTCATAACGCTCGCCGCGCGGCACTTGGAGCTTTTGGCGCACACAGTAATTGAGATCGGTACAGTTTTGCCTGCCCCGGGGTGCACCGACATAACCTGTAGAGATCACTTCGTCATTCTGCACGATCACCGCGCCGAAATGGCGGCGCAGGCAGGTGCTTCTTTGCGAAACCATTTCCGCAAGATCGAGATAATAATTGATTTTATCGCGTCTTTCCATGTGTTATGCTCCCATTCCTATGTTTTTAACGCACAGCGGGGGCTTCCCACCATACGATTTGCCCGGATGCAAGTGTTTTGGGGACGTCGATCAAACGCTGGTTTTCGCTGCCGCGAAACTGCAAAGAGATATTCCGCTTTTCTTCGACAAATTCGCCGTCCACCAGCACGTCGATCATCGAAAGCATTTCGTCGGTGACTTCACAGCGCGCACGGCTCTCACCTGTAAGCTCCTCAAACGTATAGCCCGAAAATGCCCAAACGGTTTTTTGCGGCAGCTCGCGCCTGACACGGCGCAGCAGGGAGATAAGCTCCCGCTGATTTACCGGTTCAAACGGCTCTCCGCCGAGCAGCGTCAGACCGTCGATGTAGTCGGGTCGCAACGCTTCCATAAGCGCATTCTGCGTTTCCTCGGTAAATTCCTGCCCATAGGTGAAATCCCACGTTTCAGGCTGAAAACAGCCCTTACAATGATGGGTGCAGCCCGAAACGAACAACACCACACGCACACCGACGCCGTTGGCTATATCGCATTTTTTTATCGCTCCGTAATACATTACAGGTGCAAAACTCTTTCTTTGATTTCCTGCGTGCGGCCCTGATTCCAGAACTGCGAACCGATGTAGCCGCAGGTACGCCGCGCAACATTCATTTTGGACTGATCGTGATTGCCGCAGTTCGGGCAGACCCAAACCAATTTGCCGTCCTCTTCGGCGATCTGGATTTCCCCGTCATAGCCGCAGACCTGGCAATAATCACTCTTGGTGTTCAGCTCTGCATACATGATGTTGTCATAAATAAACTTAATGACCTCCAGCACCGCAGGGATATTCTGTTGCATATTGGGGACTTCCACATAAGAGATCGCGCCGCCGGGCGAAAGCGCCTGGAATTTGGATTCCAACGCCAGCTTTTGGAACGCATCAATCTGTTCGGTGACATGGACATGATAAGAATTGGTGATGTAGTTGCGATCCGTCACACCCGGGATCACACCGAAACGCTGTTGCAGGCATTTTGCAAACTTATAGGTCGTGGATTCCAGCGGCGTGCCGTAAAGCGAATAATGGATATTTTCCGCTTTGCGCCACTTCATGCACGCATCGTTGAGCTTCTGCATCACGCGAAGCCCGAATTCCTCGCCCGCCGGCTCTGTCAGCTTTTTGCCGGTCACCTCATATACACATTCCCAAAGACCCGCATAACCGAGGGAAATCGTGGAATAACCGCCGTGCAGCAATTTGTCAATGGTTTCGCCCTTTTTGAGCCGTGCGAGTGCGCCGTACTGCCAAAGGATGGGCGCGGCGTCGGAAAGCGTGCCCTCCAAACGGTTGTGACGGCACTGCAGCGCTCTGTGGCAAAGCTCCAAACGCTCATCCAAAATCTCCCAAAACTTCGCCTCGTCCTTATGCTCGCGGCAGGCTGTGCAGGCCACGTCGACCAAATTGATCGTGACCACGCCCTGATTGAAACGGCCGTAATATTTCGGTTTGCCGTTTTCATCCACATACGGCGTCAGGAAGCTGCGGCAGCCCATGCAGGTGTAGCAGTTGCCGTTGCCGTTGTCGTCGATTTTAAGCTGAAGCATGATTTTTTCGGAAATATAATCGGGCACCATGCGTTTTGCCGTGCATTTCGCGGCAAGCTCGGTCAAATACCAGTACGGCGTATCTTCGCGGATATTGTCCTCCTCCAAAACATAAATCAGCTTCGGGAAGGCAGGCGTGACCCATACGCCCACTTCGTTTTTCGTGCCGATAATGCGCTGGCGCAGCACTTCTTCAATGATAATGGCCAAATCGTGTTTTTCCTGCTCATTCTTGGCCTCATTGAGATACATAAAGACCGTGACGAAGGGTGCTTGTCCGTTGGTGGTAAGCAATGTGACGACCTGATACTGAATGGTCTGCACGCCGCGCTTGATCTCCTCCCGCACACGTTTTTCGACCATGGCATCGACCTGCTCGGGTGTGGCGGCGATATGGAAGTCCTGCATTTCCTCGGCAAGCTGCTTGCGGATCTTTTCACGCGAGATCTGTACAAAGGGCGCCAAATGCGTCAGCGAAATGGACTGCCCGCCGTATTGATTGGAGGCAACCTGCGCAATGATCTGTGTGGCGATGTTGCAGGCTGTGGAGAAAGAATGCGGCTTTTCGATCATGGTGTCGGAAATGACAGTGCCGTTTTGCAGCATATCCTCCAAATTCACCAAATCGCAGTTGTGCATATGTTGGGCAAAATAATCCGCGTCATGGAAATGGATGATGCCTTCCTCGTGCGCCTTGACGATGTCCGCAGGCAGCAGGATGCGTTTGGTCAGATCCTTGCTGACCTCGCCCGCCATATAATCGCGCTGCACGGAATTGACCGTCGGGTTTTTGTTGGAGTTTTCCTGCTTGACCTCTTCGTTGTTGCACTCGATGAGCGACAGAATTTGATTGTCGGTCGTATTGGCAACACGGGCAAGGTTACGCGTAAAGCGGTAACGGATATACCGCTTTGCCGTTTCGGCTGCGCCCTGCATAATGATATGCGTTTCCACCAGCTCCTGCACTTCTTCCACCGTAAGCGCGCGGCCGATCTCATTGATATAGTCCTCGATCACAAGCGAAATATAATCGATCTGCCGGTCGGTCAGTTCAGGTTTTCCGTCGGTCTCGTTATTGGCTTTTGCAATCGCATTTTTGATTTTCTGCCGGTCGAAGGTCTCCTCCGATCCGTTCCGTTTGATGATCTTCATACGACTTTATCCTCCATATATAGTATCAACCACAAATGTGCCGAGATTTATTCTACTACATCTCGTACACATTTGCAAGAGGAAAATACAAGATATGGAAAAAATTTTTAAAAGAGCCGCAATATCTTGTGAATTCTGGCGTGCGCTCATAGGTTTTGCACAAAAAAAGAAAAAAGATTTTGTATGCATTGCCGATTTTTAAAGCGAAAAATCCCCATCCGTGCAAAAGCGCGGATGGGGAGAAGCCATATTTTCTGTCAATCCAAAAAGTCCTTGAGCTTTTTGCTGCGGCTCGGATGGCGCAGCTTGCGAAGGGCTTTTGCCTCGATTTGGCGAATGCGTTCACGGGTCACACCGAATTCGCTGCCGACCTCCTCAAGCGTGCGCGGATGTCCGTCCTCCAGCCCAAAGCGAAGGGAAAGCACCTTTGCCTCCCGCATGGTCAGGGTCTTGAGTACCTCGTTGAGCTGCTCCTTTAACAGCAGCATGGAGGCCGCGTCCGCCGGAGCAAGCGCGTCGTCATCGGGGATGAAGTCGCCGAGGTGGCTGTCCTCCTCCTCGCCGATGGGCGTCTCCAGGGAAACGGGTTCCTGGGAAACCCGCAGGATCTCACGCACCTTTTCCACAGGCATACCCAGTTCCGCCGCGATCTCCTCCGCCGTCGGGTCTCTGCCGTTTTTATGCAGCAGTTGGCTGTTGGTCTTTTTGACCTTATTGATCGTTTCCACCATGTGTACGGGGATACGGATGGTTCTGGCCTGATCGGCAATGGCGCGGGTAATCGCCTGGCGAATCCACCACGTCGCATAGGTGGAAAATTTGAAGCCCTTGGTGTAATCGAATTTATCGACCGCCTTGATAAGCCCCAAGTTCCCCTCTTGGATCAAGTCGAGGAACTGCATACCGCGCCCAACATAGCGCTTGGCGATGCTGACCACCAAACGCAGATTCGCCTCCGCCAAACGCTGCTTGGCCTGCTGGTCGTTGTTGCCTATACGAATGGCAAGCTCGATCTCTTCCTCGGGCGTGAGCAGCGGCACACGGCCGATCTCTTTTAAATAGACCTTAACGGGATCTTCCATAGCGGCATTTTTGCCGTCCGCCGCCGTCGCCGCAGCCTCCTGCCCCTTGGGAAGCTCCGAATCAAAGTTGAGATCTTCCAGCGCCGAGTCGCTCATATCATCGATGATTTCGATGTTTTGCGACTCGATGGTCTCATAGAGCTTATCCAGCTCGTCCATGTCAAAGTCCATTTCCAAAATGACGGCGTCAATTTCCTGTGTCGTCAGCTTGCCGGAAGCCTTGCCTTTTTCCAAAAGCCCGGAAACAGAGGTTTTCTTATCCGTGTTCTCCATAAAATCTCCTTCACTTCTATGTACTAAACTTTTTATCCTTGAAACAGCTTTAAGTAGTCCGCGTCGGACAGATCCGATGCGCGCACACCCACGCGTTTATTTTTTTCCTCATGCAGGACCTTTATGCAATCCCGACATTCGCCCAACGTGTTGGCAAGTTGCGGAATGAGAGTCTGTATTTTGGCGATCACGCCGATCTCCGCATCCGTGAAATCCCCCGTCAGCGTGGCAATCGTAAATCCGCCGTGCGCCGCGATCCGGTCACACAGCGCCGCAAACACGCGGCGGTTAAAGGACGTGACAAAATCGTCGGGAGAAACTTCCTCTTTAATTTGAGTGAAAAACTCGGGATTATGCATAAGGGACGCGCAAAGCAGTTCTTCTGCCTTTGCGGCTCGCAGACGGCGCGCGCGCTCAGGATTCACCTGATTGAGCGTTTTCTCGGCGTTTTTTTCGAGTTCCCTGCTGTCGCGCAGACGGTTTTGCTCGCTCTGCCGCACGCGCTGCTTGCGGATTCGATTTACGTCCTTTTGAATGCTCTCCTTTTCTACGCCAAACTCCTCGGAAAGTCTGCCGGCGTAAATATCGACTTCCACAGCGCTTTTCGCGTCCGCAAGCACGGCACACGCCTCTGACAAATATTTTGTTTTTCCGTCGGAAGTCGTCAAATCGAACTTTTCCCGCGCTTGCAGCAAGTGGTATTCCAAATTGTTCGCCGCCTCGCCGAGCAGCGTCCGAAATCGTTCCGGACCGTAGGTCTTGATGATCTCATCCGGGTCTTTTCCGCCGCGCATATGGATGACCTTGACGCGCACCGTGGTTTTGGAAAACAGGCGCATGGCTTTTTCCGCAGCACGACGCCCCGCCTCATCCGCGTCATAGCACAAAAACACCTCGCCCGTGTAGCGGGAAAGCAACGCGACCTGCTGTTCGGTCAGCGCCGTGCCGAGACCCGCGACGGCATTGTCAAACCCCGCCTGGTGCAGCGTGACCACATCCATATTGCCCTCGCAGAGGATCATGCCGCTCGCCGCGGATTTCTTCGCCAAATTCAGCGCGAACAGGTTCTCGCCTTTTTTATAGATCAGCGTATCGCCGGTGTTGACGTATTTTCGGGGATTGTCCGACGTCAGCGCACGGCCGCTGAAAGCCAGCACGTTGCCGCGCAGATCAATGATCGGGAACATCACGCGCTCCGAGAACGCGTCGTAATAATATGTATGCCCGTCCTTTTGGCGCATACGAAGCAAATTGGCCTCATACAGCTCGCGATCCGAAAAGCCCTGCTTGCGCAGGTGCTGATGCAAAGCATGCCAGCCCGACGGCGCGAAGCCCAAACCAAATTTGCGGATGGTTTGATCCGTAAGTCCGCGATCATGGAAGTACCGCAGCCCCGCTTCCCCCTCGGGCGCGTACAGCATTTTATGAAAGAAACGCGCCGCCGCACGGTTGGCCTCATACATTTTGCGCCGCTTATCATAAAGCTCCGTCGAAAAGTTATCCTGCGGCACCGAAAGTCCCACGCGGTCGGCCAAAAAACGAACCGCTTCCCCGTAATCGAGGTTTTCGATGTTTTTTATAAACGTGATCGCGTCCCCGCCGCTGCCGCAGCCGAAGCAGTAATAGGACTGCGTTTCGGGATAGACGGTAAAGGACGGCGTTTTTTCGTTGTGGAACGGACAAAGCCCCTTTAAGAGCTTGCCTGCCCGTTTGAGCGTTACATACGGCGAGATGACAGATTCAATGTCCGCGCGCGCATGCAGTTCCTGCAAAAAGCCTTCATCAAACGGCACGATCCGTCACCTCACTTTCCAAATCCTGCGTCAATACAACCCCTTTTCCAACCATGCTTTCGGGATGAAAAGCTGTTGATAGACACTTAATACATAACTGTCCGACATACTGGCAACATAGTCGCATGCGGCGCGGTTCGCGCCCTCCCGCTCTGCGATTTGGCAGAACGTTTGCGGCATACGGCCGGGGTTTTCCACGTAATACTGAAATACGCTTTTGATCAGCGCCTGCGCCTTGGTTTCCTCCCCCTTGCAGACGGGGTTCGTGTAGACGTGGTAGAACATAAAGCGATTCAATTCATCAAACGCCTGCCGGACATCCTCGCCGAGCGTTATATCCTCAGCGCTGTTGCGAATCGTGGACAGCACCAGCGTATTGATGCGCTTGGACTTGGAATCGCCCAGCGTTTCGCGAACATCGGCGGGTATATCCGTTTCCGCCATAACGCCCGCGCGGATGGCATCGTCAATATCGTGATTGAGATAGGCGATCTTGTCGGCGAGCTTGACGATGCGCCCTTCCAAGGTGTCGGCCTCCTTGCCTGTGGTATGGCATAGAATGCCGTCGCGCACCTCATAGGTCAAATTCAGCCCCAAGCCGTTTTTTTCGAGCTTGTCCACCACGCGAAGGCTCTGCTCATAGTGGCGGAAACCGCCCTCAACGACCTCGTTCAGCGCACGCTCCCCCGCATGGCCGAAAGGCGTATGCCCAAGATCATGCCCGAGCGCCACGGCCTCGGTCAAGTCCTCATTCAGCCGAAGCGCGCGCGCAATGGTACGCGCGATCTGCGATACCTCTAAGGTATGGGTCAAACGGGTGCGGTAATGGTCGCCCTCGGGAGAGAGAAAGACCTGGGTTTTATGTTTTAAGCGGCGAAACGCATTGCAGTGCAGGATTCGATCGCGATCCCGCTGAAAAGGCGTGCGGATGGGACATTCTGCTTCCGCTGTTTGTCTGCCGCGCGACTGCTCGGATAAACAGGCGCGCGCACACAACATAAGGCGTTCCGTGCGTTGTGTCGTTTCCCGAACCGAATTATCCATAGTATCCCCCCTTGCCGAGGCTTCCTATTAAGGTTATACGCACAAAATTTCGGCTTCCCTTTATTTTTCGGCAAATTTTTCGCAGATTTTTTTAGGGGTCACCTGCCCGCCCGAAGCATCGAACACTTTTTCGCAAAAAGCCGTCTCAAGCGTCTGAGGGACGCTGACGGTCAGGCGCACACGATCTGTAAATTCGGTATCCGTAACCGTCACGCTGAGCTGCGGCAGCAGATTTTGCAGTTTGGGGTAAAACGCGTAGTCCGTCGTAAAGGAAAAAATACCGCGCATCTCCATGGTGACGACGCCGCCCGAAGCGAGCGCCAGCTGCGCCGCGTGCGAATATGCGCGGAAAAGCCCCGGCGCGCCGAGCAGTACCCCGCCGAAATAGCGCGTCACCGTGATGCAGACGTCGCAAACGCCTGATTTTTCGAGAACCTCCAAAATCGGCAGTCCTGCCGTACCCTGCGGCTCGCCGTCATCGCTCATGCGCTTGATCCCGCCCTCCCGCAAAAGATAGGCATAGGCGGTATGGCGCGCGTCGCGGTGGCGACGGGTGATCTCGGCAATAAAAGCCTGCGCTTCCTTTTCGGTCTTTACGGGGCGGACATTGCCGATAAACCGCGAACGCTTTTCCGTAAATTCGTCCGTGCCGCTCTGTTTTACGGTTTTGTATTCGGGCATTGTCTACCCCTTTCCCGGAATAAAAAAGCGGCACATATGTGCCGCCTTTTCTTCGTCAGCTTATTTGTCCTGAGCGCCCAAATTGAATCTCTTGTTGAAGCGGTCAACACGCCCGCCGGTATCTACCAATTTCTGTTTGCCGGTGAAGAACGGATGGCAGCGAGAGCAAATATCCACACGCAGATTATCCTTGGTGGAACGCGTTTCATATTCGGCACCGCAAGCGCATTTCACCGTGGTGGGCTTGTAATCGGGATGCAGTCCCTGTTTCATGATCTTTCACCTCTTTCGGTAGCAGAATACAGCAGTAAAGATAATACCATATCCTGTTTTAAAATGCAAGCCTTTTTTTTAAATGCGCCCAAAATAATCGGAAAAGGTTGATTGTAAAATGAAATAGGACATATAGAAAAAGTCATAGCAGACGTGGTATAATTGAAGTTACCACACAAA
>CANRAU010000022.1 GCA_947628665.1 uncultured Clostridia bacterium | reverse complement strand
CGCCTCCTTTCGGAGGTCAGCGGTAAGGGTCAGCCTATAACTGTACCCCCCCCCCCGCAGAATTTGCGGATTTGCTGATGTGTTTCATTATTTCCTTACATCCTTCCATAAAAATCCCAACGTCGACGCTGTAGCTCAGGTACTGAATCCCCTTGCTTCTCCAGAAGTCCAAGGAATCGTATTCGTCCACAAATGTACCTACTACCATACCCTTTTCTCTTGCTTTAACGGATATGTTCTTTATTGCCTCAACAACTTTAGGATGCCTTACCTCGCCGGGTACTCCGAGAGCTTGAGAAAGGTCATAGGGTCCTATAAATAAAATATCAATTCCATCAACTTCAAGAATTTCATCGAGATTGCGTATTGCATCCTCGCCCTCAAGCTGAATGATTACCAAAAGATCTTTTGAAGATTCAAAGTATTCTTTTCTGTCGGTTGCAGTATAATTTGCCGCCCTGACAAATCTGCACACGCCCCTCATGCCGTAGGGATAAAACCTCGCCCTTTCAACGACTTTTAGAGCCTGTTCTGCGTTTTTGACCTGCGGGACCTGTATGCCCATTGCACCTATATCCAAAACCGAACCTATGGTGTTCTCCTCGGCATCCTTGACGCGAACAATTGGCAATAGGCCTCTTAAAGCGGCGGCTCGGATATTGTTCTGCTGCTCCTGCAAAAGCACCGGGCCGTGCTCCATGTCAAGAATCGCGAAATCAAAGCCCGCCAAGCCTGCAGCTTCAACAAACATCGGATCAGCAGTTTTCATAAACGGTCCGTAAACGCACTTTCCCGTTGCGAGTGCCTCGCGAAAGTTTTCAAGTAATGTGTTCATTTTCAGCCTTTCTTAATAACGTATGAATATATTGCGTCCGCTATAGCGAAGTCGTCCGGATTATTTATATCTGTCGCTTCTATCGCGGAAACAATCTGCAAATAGGGTCTTTCGCCTATTCTTGATTTCTCTTAACGGAAGCGCTGCATGTCCTTGGAACGGTATAAACCTTTAAAGGTTTATACCCCGCAAATTTTGCCTGATTATAGCCCTTACTTTTTCAAGGTCGTTGGGCGTATCAACGGCGACAGTTTCGGAATCTACCTCTATGTATTGAACCTTGTACCCGTTTTCAATGAATCTGAGGATCTCAATGTCCTCGATCTCTTCAATTTTGGCTTTACCGTACTTTTTCCCGTAGTCACAGTAAAATTTCAGCGCCTCGGGCTTAAAGCCGTATACGCAGACCTGCTTGTACATACTATAATTTATGCTTCCCTTCGGATAAGGAACAGCGGCGCGAGTGAGGAATATTCCCAAACCGTCCTTATTGGTTATTACTTTAGGAACAGTGCAGTTTATGGCGTCGACGGGATTGGTTATTTTCGTCATGAGATTGGTAATCTGAATAAACGGGTCGTCATAAAACGGCTTTATTGCGGCTTTAATGGTGTCAGGCTCCAAAAGCGGTTCGTCGCCCTGAATATTCACTATGATATCCGCAGGTATTTTGTTCGCGACTTCTCCTATACGGTCAGTACCCGTTCTATGCTCGGGAGATGTCATAACCGCCTTTATGTTTAAAGACACACAAGTTTCAAATATCTTGTCATCATCGGTCGCAACATATACCTCCGAAAAATCCTCAACCTTTTTGCATTGGTTATAAACCCACCATATCATAGGCTTGCCACATATATCCGCCAATGGCTTGCCCGGAAATCTACTCGACTGATAACGTGCGGGGATTACTCCGATAATTTTCATAGTTATCTCTCCTTTATCATTTGATATTATCAAACAGGCTGTCAAAATCCACTCTTTCAAACGTTTCGAGCCTTCCCCCACGGGTGGCGTTGTATATTCTGAAATTATGCTCCCGTGAGTATTTTTCGGCAAAATTATACGCCGCATCCATTTCCCATGTAGCCGGTGCGAATTTTGGCATCGTCTCGGATTCACCTGTGCTTTTATCCGCTTTATCGCCGAAATAGTCCTTTCCGTTATCGTTTTTCACGATTGTTCCGTCTCTTAACATAGAATATGCGTACTGATTATCCATACCCAAAAGATAGATTTCGGAAAAGCCCATATGCCTCGCAAGCTGAAGCGATATATAGGTTACGGTCGCTATCGAATATGCTTTTTCAACCATATTTTCAGAAAAATTCGGGTTATCGAGATACTTTCTGGAGGAATGAGAACGTATATAACAAATCGGTTCGTTTATTTTTCCGAAAATATACTGACCTTCCTCTCTGACAAATTTCATTTCACAGTTGAATGAATTTATGCCGTCAATTACGCCTTCCGCTCTTGCGACGCCTTCATCAAATATTGTAAAATACGTTGGTCTCCAGTCGGTCGAATCAAATATTTTGTATATCCTGTTTGATGCGAATGTTATTTCCCCTTTGAGCCTGTCCAAATCCTTTGCCGTCAGGCTCGGCCCATTGCCTATAACAAAGCACCTTTGACCTTTGTATTTATCTTTTACACTTTTTAAGTAATTGAGCGATTCTTTCCTTTTTCCAGATACGGTAACAATAATGACCGAAACACAATGAAGGAAAAAATTGATAAGTCTTCTTATGATTCTTTTGATATTATTAAGCATGATTGCTTGCTCCCAATTATCTTACTCTCTTAAGCGACTGCGTATTGCCTCTGCCGCCAAATTAAGTTGGTTTTAGCTTACTCCGTATATACTGCAAGCTTCCCTTTATTCCGACTGTCTTCAATTTGTTAATTATCTTTAGTACAAATATTATTATATTTCCGATATGTTTTCTGATCCCGCCCTTATTACACAATTTCTTCTTTATATTGAGAATCGCCTTGTTCTCGGAGGGGACCCAGCTTGCAAAATAACGATGAATTGAACGCGTGTTCTCTGTGATGTTCAAATCGCCGGTGTGGTAGTTCAACGGGCAAAAAAAATCAGGAGGATAAACCGTTATCCCGGCGACTGTGTTTATTTTGTCGGGACGTATAGCTCCGTGCCTTAGAATTATTTTTGTAACTCTTGTTACAACGGTTTCATAAGAACCGGTTTTACTTTTTTCAAAATGTGAACGATGATAGTCATCAAGAATTTCCTGCAAAAGGTCAAGCCCGGCATTTGCCGCAAGACCGAGCCCGGTGGCAATGTATGTCTCACTTGACTCCTCCAGACCCATAAACGATCCTTTCTCAACAATGTCGTCTATGGGCTTTATCAACTCTACATCTGTGTCAAAGTAAATGCCACCGTTTTCATAAAGTATTTTAAATCTTGCATAGTCGCTCACGAACGCCCACATTTTTGCCTCATAGGCCTCTCGAACATACTCGCAACAGTTTATATCAAAATTTGTCTCGTCCCAACGCTTTATTTTATAATCGGGACAATATTTTTTCCAACTTGCAATGCATTTCAGCGCCAGCTCGGGCAATGGCTTTCCGCCGAACCAACAATAATGAATTATTTTCGGTATGTAATTCTCACCCATTTGCACTTTCCTCTAATATACTGTTAAACTACGAAATGTAACTAAACTAATCTATATATCTCCTGCCTGTGAACAGGTTCTGCATCATCCATATGTATAACCACAATTTAAATGGCATTTTCCTTTAATGTAAAGCAGAACAATACCATGCTCATGCATGCGTTTTATCATACGTTTAATTCTGCATTACGGTAAGGCATCGTTTTTAACGTCTCAACAAAAATATTTGATTGTTTATTCACATCTCACATGTTCCAAAAAAACTCATATGGCACAAGCTTGTTGGTCTGGGAAAGAAACATTTGGACATATGTATATCCCAAACAGATCCATATCATACATTTGATCGCTAAATAAGCTATATTTCGTGATTTATAGCGAAGCACATATGCATATAACACCGGTGTAAATGCAAGAAAATACCATCCTATGCGAGCGATATTTGCAAAGAAATAATCAATTCCGGAAAATAATACGGTGACAAATTCTATAACAAATAGCTTCTTAACTAATGCATTGTTCTCTCTTTTGCTTTTGTCCAAGTATAAATAGAATGTGACTATGATTAAAATAAGCAGAATTAAGCGAAAGAAAACCATATACCCAATTTCTCGTGGCTCTTTTTCATATTTTTCAAAAAAGTATCCATAATTCTCATATAGTACTGTATAAAGATTAAAAATTAGAACTGGAGACAACAACAGCAAGATTATTTTAGGAATTATCCATTTTTTGCTGGAGATTCTGCTTAGAGATTCAAGAATTAAAAACACAATCGTAAACAGTGCAGAAGTATGAATAGATGACGCAAGTAGCTCTAAAATAATAAAAGTAATCAGTCTTTTTCTTTCAAAAATATAATAGGTAGCAAAAAATGCAATTGAAACAGCAAGCATTTGTCTTATTCCGGAAAATGTCAGAAAATAGACCATGACATAATAGACTGGAATAGAATATCTCATCGGGGCAATCGTTCTTAATGTAAAGAGACGAACGACAAACAAAGTATTTGTTATAAATGATATTGTAAAAAATATAAGTTCTTTTGAAAAATGTACACTCAGTAATACTTTACAAAGTAATATAAACCCGTATTCAATACTAAAAGAAGCATCTGGGTCATCAAACACAGCATAATAAGTATGTGTATCTATTCCAATATTGTAACTTCTAAATCCGCATAAGCACGATAAGAGGGTAATGATGATAATGACTATAAAAAATGATAAACTTTTATATTGGGGCTTTTTATCCAAATATATTGCACCCAAATAGCATATTAGTAATACGCTATTGTATAATAAAATTGTCCCAATCATTTATGCCTCCGATAACTTATACAAATGCGCAATGTCTTTTCAACTCCAAAAAGTTTCGCAAATGTCACAAACACCCTATGCTTTATTTTTCTTGCGTACCTAAACACATCGAAGTTTTTATCCATATAATCTGCCAATAATTTTATTTCTGTCTCAGAGCAGCAGGAACAACGATTAAGTGTACTGAAGATCGATCCAACTAAGCTACAAAAGACAATTTCCATGTCTTCTCTTGGCAGCACACTGTATGCATCTGAATGAATCTCATTTACAATTAAAGTCAGAGCGTCTTTTATCTTTCTATAAGATGCGGTATTTGTTATAGACCCATCACGATTCAATCTGCGAACATACCAGATTTGATTATAGAAAGCGATACATTTGGCATAGATGAACAGGCGCGGCGTCCAGCTCATATCCTCGTGATAGTATCCCACGTCATATTTTAGATGATGGTCTATAACCATCTGTCTTCGCAAGATATACTGTACGGAAGCCCATGTATGTTCCTTTTTCTGAAACACAAAGGCAATCATCGAATGTACATCTTCCGCCTGCGGCAAGGTGAACAAATCCTTCTGTGCAATGCAATCCAACCGCATATCTGTGGTATTATACAATTCTGTGATGACTACGTCAGGGTCGTGCGCGGTACATAACGCGATATGCTCCAAGGCGTCCGGCATCAGTGCGTCATCGGAATCGACAAATACAAGATAATCGCCCTTTGCCGCTTGAATACCAAAGTTTCTGGCTTCGGATAATCCACCGTTGGGTTTATGTATAACACGGATTCGATTGTCTAAGGCAACATATTGGTCGCAAATCTCCGGGCATCTGTCCGGACTGCCGTCATCCACAAGGATTAGTTCAAAATCCTTGTAGGTCTGATTTAATATGCTGTCTACGCATTCACGGATATATTCTTCCGTCCTGTAAACAGGCACAACAACTGAAAATCTCATTTTAGCTATCCAAACTCGTATATATATTAAAGTAAAGAGACGAAATTTTATTCCAATCGAATTTCTGAAAGCAATGCAGGCAATTATCTCTTACTTTAATATAATTATTCCAAATTCGTTTTATCTTATCTGCTATATCTTCCGCAGAAGCTGCATTAACAGCATTTCCAACCAATCCGTCCTCAAATTGCTCATCAAATCCTTGCCCTCTTGTATATATAGCCGGCAGTCCCTGACTCATAGCCTCCGCATAAACAAGTCCGAAGGTTTCATGAAAGGACGGCATAACAAATATATCGCTTGCGCGGTAGTAGTCAATTAGCTTTTCTTTTGGCTGAGGCGGAATGCATATCGTATACGGATCTTTAGATATCGACTTATACACCTTTTGATCTACAATTTTTCCGACTACAGTCAGGGTCACATCATATCCTTGTCCCCGGAGTAAACGCATTGCCTGTTGCGTTGTTACGATGTTCTTGTTTTTATCTATTCTTCCCGCATAAATAAGTCTGATTTTATTGCCTAATATCCTTGCTTCCATTTCTTGCGGCGTGTTCTGTAACCAAAAGTCATCTATTCCGTTGGGAATAATTCTCACTTTCTTCGATAATTCCTGTGCATCTCGGAAAGATATGTACTTTTCAAAAACCTCTTTGCGATAGGCATCCGAGAGGAAGAAGATTGCAGACGCCCCTTTCATGATTTCCACGCCGCGCTTTCGAAAAAAGGGGTTATGAGCAAGAAATATATTAACATCTGTGTTTCGCACTGCAACAACATAGGGAATATGATATCTTTCAGACAGTTTCTTTGCACAATTTCCATCCGTAAAAAGAGTATACGCATGAATGCAGTCAAAAGCGGTTATATCTATCTTCGACTCCACATCCTTCCGTATTTTTGATTGCTTATAATCAAAAACAAGCCGATCCCATTTCCTGAAGCACTCGGAAACCAATACATTTTTATTCGGTGTAATTACACCTACTGATTTATCGTAGGTCGGCACATAAACCTGATTCTCACAGCCGAACTTTTCTAAATGTTCAATCATCGTCTGATGTAGCGCTGTCCCAATGTAGTTACAGTTGATATGTAAAACCTTCACTCAATCATTTCCCTTATAATACTTGGAATCAATAACTTTTTTTACAACGCAGGGATTCCCGGCCGCCATCACGCCGCTGGGAATGTCTTGCGTAACGACGCTTCCAGCCCCGATTATTACATGATCTCCTATTGTTACGCATGGCAATATAATTGCTCCTTAACCTATCCACACATATTCACCGATTGTAACTGGAATCGGTTCCGTACTTCCGTTAAATTTATGATTACGTTCATCGTAGATGTGATTGGTTGTATAGATATGCACATTCGATCCCATCATATTATGTCCTTTGGAAATGCACTTCGCACCAATCATGCAATGAGAACCGATAGATGTACAATCCCCAAAAGTGCATCCTCCAAGTATCTCCGCTCCGGATTCCACAATACAGTCTCATTTTATTTACGATTCCTCTAACAAACAGACAACGAATATGGTTAGCTATACCCCCGGATGGCGCCGGAGCGGCAGAATTTTTCCAATTGTGCCTAAAAAGAATTTGTAAATTTTGATTTTCATCTCATAGTCTCCACCAATTCAGACCGGATGCATCAAGATCGCTTACTTTGTACAATCCCTTGACATCAATAATCACCTTTTCAGCAACATCTCCCGAGCTGTACATTTTCTTGATATCTTCCAAAGAAAGCGCTCGAAATTCATTATGTGCAACCGCCACAATCATGCAGTCTGCGTCTTTGACATCTTCAAGCTTTGTCAATGTGATGCCGTATTCATGCAACGCATCGCGTTCACTTGCCCACGGATCGACCACAATCGGCTCAATACCATATTCATTCAGGCGTTTGATAATATCATCAACCTTTGAGTTTCTAGTATCCGGACAGTTTTCCTTAAAGGTGATGCCGAGAATGACAACTTTCGATTTCTTCGGTGCTTGTCCGGCCTCGATCATCTTTTTGATTGCTGCATCCGCGACATATTTGCCTATGCTGTCGTTTACAATACGCCCATTTAAAATAATCTGGCTGTGATATCCAAGTTTCTCCGCTTCGTAAGTAAAATAGTACGGATCTACACCGATGCAATGTCCGCCAACAAGTCCCGGACGAAAACCAAGGGCATTCCATTTGGTATTCATGCCGTCAACAACTTCATTGGTATCGATGTCCATCTTGTCAAATACCATCGCCAACTCATTCATGAAGGCAATGTTGATGTCACGCTGGCTGTTCTCAACGACCTTGACAGCTTCCGCAGTCCGAATATTACTGACAGGATATGTCCCGACTTCGATTACAATATCATACACGGACTTAATAGTTTGCAAGGCTTCCTCGTCGCAACCGGAAACGATTTTTCTGATATTTTCAAGTCTGTGTACCTTATCGCCGGGATTAATTCTTTCGGGTGAATACCCAACTTTAAAATCCTCGCCGCATTTTAGACCGGATTCCTTTTCTAAAATCGGGACACACACGTCCTCGGTACATCCTGGATAGACAGTAGATTCAAAAACGACATACGAACCTTTTGTAAGGTTTCTGCCAACGATTTCGGATGCGCCAATCACCGGGGTAAGGTCGGGCGTATGGTCGGTATTAACAGGGGTCGGAACGGCAACAATGTGAAACTTTGCTTTCTGCAAATCTTTTTCGTCCGATGTAAAATGCACAGCCGTATTCTTTATAGCGTCATCGCCGACCTCTTTGGTCGGATCGATACCTGATTTGTACAGGTCAATTTTGGATTTGTTCAAATCAAAGCCGATAACATCTATGCCCTTTTGGGCGAAAGCAACAGCAATCGGCATGCCGACATAGCCAAGACCGACGAGGGAAAGCCTCTCTTCTTTATTTATGAGTTCGTTGTAAAATGACATGTTGATATCTACCTCTTAATTATAATTTTCTATTAACATAATTGCCTGTTTTGAACTCTTTTAAAAACAGTTTCGCTATACCGATTATTGAGCCAAAACCGTATGCAACGTGAAATATGGGAAATAAACAAATCAGTGCAAAAAACTCTTTTACATTGGCCGCTTGTTTTGCTGAAAACAATACATCCAACAACAGATATAGCACTAATTCTATGCCTAGCAACATCCAAAAAATCGGATGCATAATACCTAAAAGAGTAAGGCCAAAGATCGAAGCAACAAATAGCAATGGAATAAAGTGACGCAATCCCATTGATCCGGGACACAATTTCATGGTAATGATGTTCCACATCCCGTTTTTTTTGGCCATTATTGCAATTCCTTTGATGGAATCTCTGCAATAGTAAGTAAAATGAATATCGTTAGATAAATATATTTTCCCTCCATTTTTCCTGATTCGATAATTCATTTCATTATCTTGATTGCGGATCAGGCGTTCATCATATCCTCCGTATTTAGAAAACACTTCTCTCTTGAAAGCCCCGAAAGGAACTGTATCCACATAACCGCTTTCTCCACTTGTTCGGAAATGTGAATTGCCGACTCCAAACTTTGATGAAAGCATTTTTGCAATCGCATTTCCCATAAAGCCGTTTGCTTTCGTCTCAGCAACACCGCCAACATTTTCAGCATCTGTATTTTCAAGATAATAAATGCATTTTGAAATGTAGTCGGGTGCATAATCGGCATGTGCATCAAGCCGGACAATATATTTGCCACAAGAAGCTTCAATTCCAATGTTCATCGCATTCGGCACAATCTCATGTGGATTATTCAGTATCTTTATAAGTTCAGGATATTTATCCTGATACCGTTTCAGCAATGCAACCGTTTTGTCCTTTGAGCATCCGTCAACAAAAATCCATTCCATCTGTTTCTTCGGATAGTCTTGTTGCAACAAGGAATTAATACATTTTTCAATGTATTTTTCCTCATTGTACACTGGCATAACCACCGATGCGATTATCACGTCCGTCATACTTTACTTATCTCACCCATCTGCTCTTCGCCATCGTTCAACACAGTTCCTTCGTACTCTCCCTTATATTTCTTCCCGAATACCGCAAACACCGTCATAAACATTATTCGTATATCTCCCCAAAAGCTAAACTTTTCTATACTTCGAAGGTTATAGTACATCTTTTCCGGCAGTATCTTTTCAATATAAACTTTATCCGTGTCATCCGCTCCGTCGAGCAGTTTTGCTTCATCCTTATAGTAAATACTTGCAAGGCTTGTAACCCCAGCGGGGAGCAATAGTGTCGCCATCATTTCATCGGTATACTCGACGACAAAGCGGGGCGACTCCGGACGTGTACCGACCAGCGTGAGTGTGCCTCGAATCACATCAAGCAACTGCGCCGTCTCATCCAGTCTACAGGCACGGATTGCTCTACCGACGCGGGTGACGCGACCGTCATTATTTACCGTCACCTGAGACCCTTTGTCCGCATTCTGCACCATCGTGCGGAATTTGTGGATTCGGAACCGCCGCCCGTATTGTGTAACCCTCTCCTGACGGTAGAAAACCGGTCCGGGTGAATCAAGCTTAATCGCTATCGCCAATACTAAAAATATCGGCGAGAATACAACCAGAGCGATCAGAGAGACAAAGAGGTCAAACGCCCTTTTCAGAAGCAATGAAAATTTTTTCTTTTTCAAGATGTCATAGTATTTCCTGACAGCTTCGATCTGCATTTCGGCTGGAAGCTGTTCCCACTTAACGATTTTCACCTATATGTATTCCTTCAAAACCTCTGCGTACTGTCCAATCACATACTCCACATCCTCATTCGAAAGGCAGGTATGAAGCGGCAGAGTTATCTCATTTGCAAAATATGCGTACGCATTTGGGTAATCTTTAATATTGAAGCCTACATTTTTGTACGCCGTGTGCATGGGCAACGGTTTATAGTGCACATTGCAGGCAATGCCTCGCTCAGCCATTTTGACTATGATCCCGTTACGCTGTTCCAGTGTAATTCCCGGGACTCTCGTTATATACAGATGCCCGGACGACTCGTATTCGTCGGTGTAGTGGTTAAGCGTCCGAACGCCAAGCGGACGGAATGCCTCGTCATACCTTCCGATAATCTCTTTTCTGCGCTTTAGCATTTGGGGATAACGATCAAATTGTTTAAGCCCGATAGCGGCCATAATATCTGTCATATTGCACTTGTAATAAGGTCCGATGATATCGTACTCCCATGCGCCAAGTTGCGTCTTGGCGAGAGCGTCCTTTGACTGCCCGTGAAGGCTCAGAAGCTGGAGTTGATGATAGATATCCTCGTCACTTATTCCAGATATTGCTCTCCAAGTGAGCGCGCCGCCCTCTGCAGTCGTAAGATTCTTGACTGCGTGGAAGCTGAAACTTGAAAAGTCTGCTATGCTCCCTACCATTCTGCCGTGCCACTTTGCACCGAAAGCGTGAGCGGCGTCAGCGCAGACGGCTATCCTGCCTATTACTTTCTGAATATCACTCGACGGCTTGAACAGGGATTTTTTATTTTCAACGATCTCGAATATCCTATCGTAATCACAAGGCACGCCGCCGAGGTCAACGGGGATTATCGCCTTTGTCTTTTCAGTAATTGCACTTTCAACGGCATCATAGTCCATTTCCAGGCTGTCGGGTTGAGTGTCAATCAGGATCAGCTTTGCGCCAACGTGGCAAACTATCGAGGCAGTCGCGGTATAGGTGTAAGCCGAGGTTATGACCTCGTCGCCCTCGCCTATGCCCAAAGCTCGCAACGCCATTTCAGCGCAAGTTGTCTGGGAATTGAGACAGCAAGTCTTATTTACGCCTACGTATTCCGTTATTTTTCTTTCAAACTCTTTGACGCGCGGCCCCGTCGTTATCCAACCCGACCGAAGTGCCTCGGCGACTTCATTTATCTCCGCCTCCGAAATGTCAGGAGGAGAAAACGGTACGTTTCTTATTTTTTCCAACATGTAATATCATGCCTTCTTTTGAATCAAGCGCAGTTACAGCATCGCTGTCTTTTTTAATGTTCTGCGTGATTTTGTGTCTAAATGTTCGTCAGTGACAGTTTTCTTTTTCTCGTACCCGTTCTCTTCCGCCGGCTTAAACGTTGTCACAACATCCGCCACAAGTTCGCGGATAATGTCCTCACGTCCATCGTATGCAGCGGTCATAAGTCCCTGGAGCTTACGCAGAAACACGTCGGGATCGAACGGTATAGGCTTGCCGATGAAAATCAGTTTATTGGGCGTCGTTCTCATGCCTTCCTCGGACATCAGTTTTTCTTCGTAGAGTTTCTCGCCTTTTCTCAAACCTGTATATATGATCTTGATATCTTTATCCGGGGTGAACCCCGAAAGGCGTATCAGATTTCTTGCAAGAGTATCTATTTTTACGGGTTCTCCCATATCGAGAACGTATATCTCTCCTCTATCGGCATATGTTCCGGCTTGCAAAACAAGAGAAACCGCCTCGGGAATTGTCATAAAGTATCTAATGATATCCGGATGGGTGACCGTCACAGGTCCGCCTTTTGCGATCTGCTCCTTGAATCTCGGTATCACCGAGCCGTTGGAACCAAGGACGTTTCCGAAACGAACCGCGACGAATTCCGTCTTCGGTTGCTCCATTCCACGCGCCATGCCACACATATTACCGTCTGCATCCTCGGAGTGGACGTGGAGCGGTTTAATTTCATCCGCCCTGCCTTCCGCTATTTTTCTGTCAAAGGTCTGTATGATCATCTCACACAGTCGCTTTGACGCACCCATAATGTTTGTGGGATTGACTGCCTTGTCCGTTGAGATAAGGACAAAGCGCTGGCAGCCGTTCATCATCGCGGCATATGCGGTCTTATATGTACCGATGGCGTTATTCTTTATAGACTCGCAGGGACTGTCCTCCATAAGAGGAACGTGCTTATGCGCGGCGGCGTGATATACCACATCAGGCTTATACCTTGCAAAAACCTGGCTGATACGTCTGCTATCCCTCACCGAACCGATAAGCACCTCCAGACTCAAGTCCGGGTACTTGTCCTTTAATTCGTTACCTATGGCATATGCGTTATTTTCGTAGATATCGAATACAATCAACTGTTTCGGGTTATGCGCCGCGATCTGTCGACAGAGTTCAGAACCGATCGACCCGCCACCTCCCGTGACAAGGATCACCTTGCCAGTGATGAAGCGGTAGATTTCGTCCATATCGGGTCTGATTGGCTCGCGCCCAAGAAGATCCTCGACCGCCACGTCCCGCATCGAGTTTGCGGTCACAACTCCGTTTACTATTTCGGCGATCCCCGGAAGGTTTTTGAGCTCGCAATCCGTTTCCTTACAGATATTGAGAATATCACGCTTCTGTTCCGCAGTTGAACTCGGGATCGTGAGGTATATCTTCTCTATTCCGTATTTCTCGACACTCAGAAGAATTTCATCCCTGCCGCCGACGATCGGCACGCCGTCTATATACCGTCCCCATTTGTTTTTGTTATCGTCGATAATACAGCAGACTCTCTCGTTTATCTCTTTGGCGTTATGCAGATCGCGCAGTACCATCTGTCCTGCACTACCCGCGCCGATGAGCATTACCCGACTCGCATCCGCCTTTTGCTGCTGTCTCGTATTTTTCTTGCGCTCCAAGAGAATGAAGCGGTAAGCGAATCTGATGAACAGTATCAGAGCAGTCTGTATCGCAATACCGATGATATAATAGGAAATCGGCATCCTGAGAAATACTAAGGTTATAAATACGGAGTGGAACAGTCCCAAAAGTATGGAACTCAGAATGATACGTTTTAATTCATCAAAGCTTGCGAAGCGCCAAATGCTGCGGTAAAGACGAAACATCCACAGTACGACAATCGAAACCGCCGCATAGATCGGGGTGAACTTGAGCCACGCTGCAAAATATTCTCCGGGGATTTTGGTATAGTGGCAGTCAAACCGTAGCCATAAAGCGAGAAAATACGACAGATTTATGGCTACGGCATCGTAAAGCATCAGGCATATTGTGACAATGTGCCAGTGCTCGATTTTTCTTATTCCAAGACCGCCCGTATTCTCCGGGGGGTATTTTCTTTTCATCATCCATCATCTTTCTTCTTTCCTGTGAAGTACATCCTGCTTTCAGGGAGAGAAGTCGGTTATACCCCCTCCCTGCAAAAAGAGAAGCGTTTCATGTATCCTTTTGAACCTTAAGAGGTTACGGCGCTTGTCTCCGTCTCCGGGATTCTTCCTACCAAGCGATCGGGAATCGTCGCAGAGCCTGTATTGTTGCCTGCATCCTCCAACTGTTCCGGCCTGAGCTATCTTTGGCCTGTCTGCGGTCTGCACCGCGTCGAGGGGCAAATACATCGTCTGCAAAATATCCTTCCTGAAGCAGAACTTACGTTTCTTTCAAATATATCGCCGCATAGCACTTCCGGCAAAGCTGCCCCGCACCCTCGATGTAGCACTGCCGCTGTGCAATAGGTATATCTTTTGTGTATCCTGTATCCTCCCCGCAGACCACACACGGCTCGGAGACGGATGCTTTTTGTTTGATCGACCCTGTTTCCTCTTTCATCTTCCAAATATCACTCCAATCTCGGCGAGCCTTTGCACTTTATCGCTCTCGAGCACACCCCCGCGGAATCGTCGCTCCTGCGACCGCACCCACTCGCCAAGTGGATAGCCGTCGTCCGTCACATACGTCTGCGGAATGGGGACGCGCCCACCGCCGACACAGTATGACTTCGCGTAGCTGTACCCGCGATTCCACCTATCCGTGTTCGTGTTCCAAACCATGCCGATCTGCCGCAGCAGACGAACACGCTCTTCCGACAGCTTTCCATCTTTGTACGCTTTTCTCTGCGAGGTGATCCAGTTGTTCAGCGTATAGCCGTCCTCGCAGATATATTTGGACGGTACGTTCAGGTTGCCATACTGTGCGAAGTACGCTTGCGCGTGTTCGTAGCCAAGCTGCCAGCGATCTCCAAAAACGCTCCACTGCATGCCCAGTTTATCAAGTCGCTCCCGCTGCTGTTGCGTTATGCGGCCGTTCTTGTTCCGCGTCCGCTGGCCGGCAAGCCACGAGCCGAGCCGAAAACCGTCTTCCGCAACGAAGCCGTCCGATACATTCAAATTGCCATGTTCCTTATGGTACAGCATCGCGTGTTCATACCCGTTTTGCCACTGTTCTTCGGTCACATTCCATGCAATGGACAGCGATTCCAATCGCTTGATCTGTGTGGGCTTCAGCTTGCCGGCAGCGTACTTACGGCGCTGCGACACTACCCATGCGCCGAGCGCGAAGCCATCGTCGGTCTTGTATTCTGCGGGAGGGTCGAGTACACCATGCGCATTGAAATACGCCTGTGCATACGCAAACGCCGCGTTCCATTTGCCGGTGAAACGATTCCAGCTCATGCCGATTTCGTCGAGCAGATGGATCTGTTCCTCCGAAATACGGTTCTTTTTCATGCTGTACCGCTGGCTTGCGATCCACACGCCGAGCTTAACGCCATCCGACGTCACATAGTTCGCAGGAACGTTCAGGTCGCCGTGTTCCTTGTAATATTGCTTCGCGAGCGCATAATACTGCATCCAGTTGCGCGTCTGCACCGACCCCCATTGCACACCAATGGATTCGAGTCTGCGTTTGCGCTCCTCTGTCAGGGTTCCGTTTCTATACTGATCCCGCACGCCCCGATACCATACGCCCAGGCTGATCCCGTCATCCGTTTTGTATGCAGCAGGGATATCGAGATTCCCATTCTTTTCATAGTACTGCTTTGCCAATGCAAACTTCTGTTCCCATGCGTCCTCGAACGCCCATACCATGCCGAGCGCGGAGAGCTTTGCGAATTGCTTGTCCGTAAGCCGTCCTTCGCGCTGCTTCTGACGCTGCTTTACGAGCCAGTACGCCAGTTTTTCCGACATTTGGCGGGTCGGTTTCAGATCGCCATGCTCCCTGTAATACTGCTGCGCGAGAGCATACCCTTCGTCCCACTGACGTTCGTGAAGCGTCTGCCAGTTCATGCCGATGCGCTCGAGTTTATCTATCCGCGACTGCGAAATGCCGCTTTTGTTTCTGTAATTGATCCGCTGTGTAACAAGCCATTTGCCGAGCTTCACACCGTTTTCGGTGACATAGCTCTGCGTGGGCAGCAGATCGCCATTCGCCTCATAATATGCTTTCGCCTCCGCGTACATAAACTCCCACGACGCGGAGAGTGTTTCCTCAAGGTCGTCGAAAAGCCTCCGGCAGTCCTCCACCGCGTCGATGACCCGAAATCGGTCGTTGACAATGTTCCCGGATTCCCCGCGGAACTGATAATACTGCACAACCTCCTGCATTTCGTCCTCGATGGAGTCGATGCTGTACAATCCCGCGATGTTATTGACGATATCGAAGATCACGGACTCCTTAGACTTGCTTGCAGACAGCGCCCGCCCAATCTGCTGTTTATATATAATGGGGGAAACAGTCGGGCGCAGAAGAATCACGCCGCTTACATTCTCGACGTGGATGCCTTCATTGAGCGCGTCGATGCAATAGAGCAGTCGCAGATGGGTGCTGTCATCGTCCGATTTGAACGCCGCAAAGGACTTGGACGCGCCGGGGTCGTCGGCGTATACGGAATAGACGTGCGGGTTCTGATCCAGTTTTGCAAACCACTCCCCCGTCTTCTCCAGCATCTCGTCCATGTGCGCTTTATTCGCGCAAAAGACGATATACTTGCCCGTTCTGTCGGTCATATTTTTATCGAAAACAACATCCAGCCCGTCCGCCATTTCAAGAGCGCGGCGGAGGGCTTCGATATATTGCTCCGCTTTTTCTCGCTGCGACTTGTTGCGCAGATGCCTTACGCGCCGCGCAAGCCGCTCCAAATCCCTGGTATAGGAATACACAGTTGTAACGTACTTCGGCGGGCTGAGAATGCCGCGCACGATGGCCTCGCCCAGCGTCATTTCGGAGGCCACGTTACCGTCGAACAGTTCGTCCGCCATATCGCGCTGGTTGTCGAGGTAGCGAATATTGGTCGCCGACAGACCGAGTACCGGAACATTTGGGTACATACTTAAAAATTTCCGAACTGCGGCGCCCCAAATCGGCGAACCCGCCCTATGGAATTCGTCCCACACAGCCAGACCGGGGTTGATTTTCGCCATTTCTTCCTCGCTCATGTTTGCAAGCGCGGCGTAGGTAAAGTAAAGAATGTTTTGGGGGACTTCCGCACCGGTCGCCTCGAGGTTCTCGATCTGCGTTTTGAAAATATACGCAGAAGGCGACAGCCACAAAACCGTCTTGTCCGGGTTATCCTCGCACAGCTTGAAGCCGATGAACGATTTGCCTGTACCCGTCGGATGCACAACGGCGGCCTTGCCTGTCTGTGCAAGCATGGAGACAACGGATTCATACGCAATCCGATTATGCTCGTATAATGCGATGCTCATCTTGTCTCCTCCCTTCGACAGACACGGATAACGGCGGCGAAAATGCTTGGAAAGTGCTTTTTCGCCGCCGTAACTTTTTTCTAAATTGTTATCTTCGTCCAACTTTACCACATTATCAGCATAATGTGGTACAGAACAATAAATAAAAAACACCAACACGCTGAAGCACGAAAAAAGCGCTCTCCAACGCGTATTTTAAAGTATGATAAGAGAGCCCATGCATTCCCATTCTACGAGTGAAAACAGCAAGGGCTTTGTCTCTATGCCTAACATTCACAAATTTGGTGCGTTTGGTAATAAAGTCATAAATTGGCCGAGTAAATGCGTGATTTTTTTGCGGCGTACATCTTGAAATACAAATTGAAACATGCTACAATGAGCAAAACATGGTTTACTGCGTGCCGCTAAAAGCTGTGTATTTACCACATTATGCTGATAATGTGGTGTCTTTTCTTTTCTCGAAGTATTTCCGGCTCACCATTTGCTCTACTCTTGCGCGGACTTCTTCCTCCGTCGTCTGCACATAAATTCTCGTCGTGTTGATGCTGCTGTGACCGAGCAGCGCGGCAAGCTGTACGATGTCGTGCGTCGCTTCGTAAAACGTCCGTGCAAACAGCTTGCGCAGATTATGCGGGAACACCTTACTCTGCGCAACGTTCGCTTTTTCGCAGAGCCGCTTCATCTGTTTCCAAATATTGCTCCGATCCAGCGGTTTCCCGCTTTTCGTGCAGAAGATCGGGCCGGACTTGATCCCTTTTTCTCGAATGTATGCTACGATCATTTTCTTCAGGCTGTCTGCCACCAGCACGCGGCGGTTTTTCTTTTTGCAGCGTACCATGACGCGGACGCTCTCGAGCTTGGAGCGGAACGATTCAACCGTGAAATATTTCAATTCCGATACGCGGATCCCCGTCGAGGAGATCACGAGCAACAACAGATAGAGCCGCCGATCCCCTTTCGCCGCGTTCAGCAGACGCCCGAATTCATCCTGCGTCAAGCATTTTTCCTCCGGGTTGAATGGCATCTCCTGAATTCGGAGATTTTTCACATTACAGTCTGATCGGTCAATAAATTTGAGGAACGCGCGGACAGACGACAGAATAGAGTTGATGCTGGAATCCGCAAATTTGCCGCACTCCATGAGATACGTTTTGTATGCCAGCATGAGCTCTTTGGACAGCGGCTCTCCGTTTAGAAAGTTCGCGAACGCGGCGACGTCGCGCAGGTATTTGGCGATTGTAAATTCGGACTTTTCCTCGATGATCAGGTAAGAGCGGAATGAAGCGAGAATTTCGGCAGTAAGATACGTAATTTCAGACATGGTTTTTCTCCTTTCTGCTTTTTGAAAATAGAAGGATTTGTGGAAATCGTAGATGCATATTTAGCGGAAAATGCCGCGCTTTTTCTGTGTTTGCGAAAACAAAGCCATGGAACAAGGAAAAAAACTCCTCTCTGCACGATTTTTTCATATCGTCCAAATGGAAGGAAATCGTGCTGCTCCCCCCTGTTTTCATAGAGTACTTCGCTTTGTAAAAAGGCAAGGATTCCGCGTCGTTTCGGCGCAGAATCCTGTTTGTGTCCTCTTTCTCTCTTCTCAACCCGGATGGTCATTTTCGTCTGTACGATATTCCTGTGTCCGTCGTCTGTTTCGGTGATTAAAAAAGAAAATTCCCCTGATAAAATCTGCATACCGAAATAATGGTATAAAAATCGTTCTAAACGGTTCGCCAAAGCATAGAATTTTCCCTTATAATGGAAGATAAGGGGGAATTTCGTGGAAATGCAGAGAAAAATGGCAGACGTGTTGCGTATTCTGAAAGCAGAACGCGGAAAATCCATGACAGAGTTTTCAAAAGAATTGGAAATCTCCCGTTCTACCTTGCAGGAATATCTCTCCGGCAGTGGAAATCCAAATATAGCTACCGTAGAACATATGGCGGAAAAGCTGGGCGTCAACGCCTCCCTTTTGTTGTTCGGAGGTTTTTCGGAGGATCAGTTAAGCATTCTTTTGAAGCTTCTGGATATTCTTTCGTTCCTCTCCGACCTGACGCCGGACAAGCGTCAAAGGTTTTCGGAACTCTTATTGGAAATGGTCTCGCTTTGGAACGGGGATACCTGCGATGGCTAAGACGTGTAATCCCATCGATCCTGCGGAAGCCGTGTCTTACCGAACGCCTATGCGGGTCACTTCCGTCCGATGTTATCGGCGTTCTTTAGATACGCTCTCTTTTCCTGTCTGTCCGCGCTGTCACATTACAATAGATCGAGAATATCAGTCCTTTTGCGACCGTTGCGGGCAGGCGCTTAGCTGGGCTTGTTTTTCAAAAGCAAAGATCATAAACGATCCTTGACCTTTCCTGCCATGTCTTTTTTTGCCTCGGGCTTACTCCGGGGCTTTTTGTCATGCCCTTTTCTTTCCTTTTATCTGTTCCATTTTTTCATTTTCTGTGGGCTTGTCAATGATGCCCGATACCCCCTGAGAGCCGGATTCGTTTTCATCCGAAAGCGGGAATGATTTGTCAGATTGTGACTGTGCATCCTGCGCTATACTGCTGTATGCACAGACACGCAGACGCAAAAATGGCGGAAACAGAGCCGATTTTGGGCGGTTTGTCCCTCGGGAGTATCAGCCATGTGTTACAATATTTGAAAAAAGAAGTAACGAATAGGAGAACCTGTGATACAGTTAAGTTGCACAATTCAACTGGCAGGAGGTTCAGCTATTCGTCATGAACAAGATAACACAGGATATGCAGTTTCGTCAATCCCTTTTGAAGTACGCAGAGAAATACGGATGTAGGTTTGTCCATGATGGCTGATGTTCTCGAATTTGATTTGCAAAAAAGCACCATAGGCGCGGATGTTCTGCGTCTATGGTGCTTTTTTCTGCAAGTAAAAAGAATTTTCCCTGTTGGTCTATTGCGCATCTGCGCAAGGTCGGATTCAAGTTCCCTTAAAAAGAACATACAGCAATATACCGATTGACAGAATCAACAAAGCAATTCCACGCCCCTTATGTCTAGATTCCGCTCGCGGCATAATAATGACCTGTTTCATCTGTCCGCACCCCTCGCACAGATCCAATTCCTCGGATATAATATACTTTTCCGCAGGGTCATTTGTCCCATGGATAGCATTCCAACAATCCAAACAAAATTCGGCCAAACCAATCACCTCGTATGCATTATAGCAATTATGCATTGCAATTGCAATGCATAATTTTGTGCTTATCGGACTTACAATAAGCAATACAGATGTATTGCATAGCGAGGGATTTTGCGTGAAAAAGTTTATCATTCCGTCTATTCCGCCGACCACAAACAAGACGATACGATTTCCCAATGATGTGATCGAACAGGTCGAGCAGGTCATCCAAGGGAAAAACTGCACCTTTTCGGCTTTTGTCATCGCCGCCGTTCGCGCCGCGCTGGAAAATGTAGAGGAATGACCGAAACAGGCAAGGCGTACCCAACATTTTCAATATTATAAAAACACCATAGACACGGATGACCTGCGTCTATGGTGTTTTTACATCAAACGGTGGTAAAACCAAGCAAGGTATGTAAACGAGCCTATCTTGCGGCGACTTCCTCGAGGCTTTTCGGTTCGGTCTCGTCCGTTTCCTGCAATTCATCGTCCATATCGCCTGTGGTGATGACCGCCTGTGCTTCGCCGTCGTTGCAATGCTCCACGATGGCGAAGAACATGGTCACAATCAGCAGATACGGAATGGGGCTGAAAATCCCGGGATTGACGAGCGACATCAGTTCAAGGCTGATATACGAGAGAAAGACCGTCATATTGAACATGGTCGGCTTCTTCCACATCAGGATCATCCGCCGCACAAACTGGTACACATAGGCCACGATCCCCAGCGACCCAAAGCTCGCCGCGATTTGAATAGGCGCGCAATGATACCAGCTGATGGCAAAATCCGCGCCCGCATACACATCGCGGTTGCCCATATAGCCGATGCCCGTACCCAAGATCGGGTTGTGGAGGAAGTCCTCAATGCCGCGCATATACTGGTAATACCGTACCTCCTGCTGCTGGCCGATCAGCACGCCGTTGATTGCGGACAACAGGCGGTCAAACGTAGAGCCGAAGAACGAAAAGAACTCCCGCGAAAATACCAGCACCGCAAACGCAAGGCACAGGCAAATGCTGATGTAGGTCAGCCTTCGGCGCTTGTCGTACAAAATAAACAGCGTACAGCACATCAGCATTTCGACCGCGCCGAATACAAGCCCGCCGCGCGAACCCGTAAGCAAAATGCAGAAAAAGAAGAAAAATCCCAGCATAATGGAATACGGCTGTTTATGCCCGCGCAGAAAGGCAAACGGAATACACAGCATAAAGAATGTGGAATAATTGTTGCGCCACTGCATGTACAAAAGGTCGCGGGTCTCCAAAACCTCATTGATATGAATGAGATAAAACGAAACCGTCACGAACGCGGCGAAGCATCCCGCAACGACCATGATCAGCGTGACCTTGTCGATCAGAGAATATTCTCTGCGCACCGTAAGATGCGTATAAAAAATCACATACAGCGCCACCATGCCGAAGCCGAGGCTCAGAATATAAAAAATCGAAACAGGACTGAAATATTCCGCTTTGGAAATGAAGCCGACGCCGCCGAGCGTCACCGCCACCGACACAAAGAGCATCGGTTTGAGGAGTTGCCCTTTGAAATCGAGTTTTTTCCAATACAATACAAAATGCAGCAGAATGCACGCGATGATCACAATGCCGAGGGGTACATACTGAATAAATATGCTGTAGGAATTGTAGCACTTTGCCCCCATCAGGCAAACGAGCATAAATGGCATGAAGGTCGAAAGCAGATCTTCACAGGTCACAAGAATAAAGCCAATGATACAGGCAAACACGAGTACGCCCAGCACATCCAGCTCAAAAAACGAAAACAACGCGGCAAGCACGGACAGCGCGATCATGCACCGCCCGGTCAGGACAAAATCGCGCAGCTTTTGCAGCCACGAAGCATTCAAACGCTGATCCATAGGCATCCTCCGACGGAGAATTTACGGTCGGCGGCGGAAAAATTTGCCATGCAAACTTTTCCTTACCACCGCCTATATTATATATGAATTTTTGGAAAAAACAAGTTTTATCCGCAAAATCAAATAATTACAAATTTATTAAGAAAAAAATCTATACATTTCTAAGACTTGATGGTATCATAGAACGTGAAAATTCGGACGCTGAAAGGAGCGCTGTATATGATCAAGGACGTGCAGGAGGAGATTCTGCGGCTCAAAAAGGAAAAGGATATTTGCATTTTGGCGCACAGCTATACGGCGCATGAAATATTGGAGGTCGCCGATTTTACGGGCGACAGCTACGCTTTGTCCGTAAAAGCGAAAACCGCGCCGCAGAAAACCGTGATTATGGCGGGCGTCCGCTTCATGGCGGAAACCGTCAAAATTCTCTCGCCCGAGAAAACCGTCCTGCTCGCCCACCCCGAGGCGGGATGCCCCATGGCGGAGCAGATGGACAAAGAGCTCATCACCGCCGTCAAACAGCAGTATCCCGACTACACCGTCGTCGCCTATATCAATACGAGCGCGGAACTGAAAACCGTTTGCGACGTATGCGTTACTTCCTCCTCCGCCGTCAAGATCGTGCGGCAAATCGAAAACCCGAATATCCTCTTTATCCCCGATTGCAACCTCGGCGCGTATGTGCGCGAACAAGTTCCCGAAAAGCACATCAAGCTCTTACAGGGCGGCTGTCCCGTACACGCTTCGGTAAACGCCGAAGAGGCCGCCCGTGCAAAAGAGCTGCATCCAAACGCGCTTTTGCTGGTGCATCCCGAATGCACGCCCGATGTTGTGCGGCAGGCCGATTTCGTCGGTTCTACCTCGGCGATCATGGACTACGCCAAAAACAGTCCGTGTCAAGAATTCATCATCGGTACGGAGATCAGCATCGCCGAGCATTTGCAGTATGCCTGCCCCGATAAGGATTTCTATTATCTTTCGCAAAAGCTGATTTGCAAAAACATGAAAATGTCCACGCTGATGGACGTCTATCATGCGGTTTGCGGCCGCGGCGGCGAAGAGATTAAACTCGACGCCGATACGATCTCCAAAGCGCGCAAATGCATTGACGAAATGATTCGTCTGGGCGGCTGAAGCCCTGAAGGAAGCTTCTATGACACAGGAAAAGCCAAAAGTGATGGTCGCCATGAGCGGCGGTGTGGACAGCTCCGTGACGGCGTACCTGTTAAAGCAGCAAAACTACGACATTGTGGGCGTGACGATGAAGCTGTTTGACAACGGCGACATTGACGTTCCGCGGGAAAAAGCCTGCTGTTCCTTGGACGACGTGGAGGACGCAAAGTCGGTTTGCGCCGTCCTTGGCTGCGCGCACTATGTGCTCAATCTGACGGCGGCGTTTGAAAGCGAGGTCATGCGGCGGTTTGCCGAGAGCTACATACAGGGCCTTACGCCAAATCCGTGCATCGACTGCAACCGCTATATGAAATTTGACCGTCTGATGCAAAAAGCCAAAGCGCTCGGCATAGAGCGGCTTGCCACAGGGCATTATGCCCGCATTGTGCGGCAGGGCGACCGATTCCTCTTGAAAAAGGCGGTCGATCCCAAAAAGGACCAAAGCTATGTGCTGTATGCCCTCACGCCCGAGCGGTTGTCGCACACCCTGTTCCCGTTGGGGAACTTAACCAAGCCCGAAGTACGCGCCATCGCCGAAGAACAGGGCTTCGGCAATGCCAAAAAGCACGACAGCCAGGACATCTGCTTTGTGCCGAACGGCGATTATGCGCATTTTATTGAGCGGTACACGGGAAAAACCTGTCCCGAAGGGGATTTTGTTGACCTCGAGGGCAGACGTCTCGGCACGCACAAGGGCATTATCCGCTACACCGTCGGCCAGCGGCGGGGGCTGGGGCTGGCGCTCCCCGCGTCCATGTACGTGGTGGAAAAGGACGTCCAAAACAACCGTGTGGTTTTGGGCTTTAACGAGGATTTATACACCAAAGACGTGTATGTCCGGGACGTGATCCTTTCCGCCTGCGAGCGCTTGGAGAATCCCGAGCGGCTCTGCGCCAAGATCCGCTATAATCAGGTCGAACAGCCCGCCACCGTGGTGCAGACGGATGACAGCCATCTGCACATCGTGTTTGACGAGCCGCAGCGCGCCGTCACCAAAGGGCAGGCCGCCGTTTTGTACGACGGCGACACGGTGATTGGCGGCGGTGTGATCGAATAGGCGGCTTAAAACGTAACCCCCTCGCATAACGATAGCCTTTTTCCAAAATTTTCCCGTTCCCTTCCGTTTTTCGGAAGCGTGCGGGGATTTTTTCTTTCCAGGTCGGCTTTTGGCTGACGGTGCAAAAAATCGTCTGCAAAAACCGTTTCCTGCCGCCCGCTTCATCTTGACAAAACAGGGTGTATTTTGCTATCATATATTTGTATTATTGTCTGGATTTCAACGCTTATATTCCGCCAATTTTCGGAGGTCGAACATATGGACAGATTGGATACTCTGTGTATGGGCTGCATGAAAGAGATCGGGGATGCCGCGCAATGTCCGCATTGCGGATTTTTGGCGGACACCCCGCAAATCGCGCCGTATCTCCCCCTGCGCGCCAAAGTCGGCAATCGGTATTTCGTCGGTAAAATGCTTGCGGCGGGCGGCGACGGAGCGACCTATATGGGGTGGGACCCCGAACGCAGGGCGGCGGTCACGATCCGTGAATTTCTGCCCGACCCGCACATTCGGCGTGCGCAGGGCGAAACCGAAGTGACCATCCCGCGCGGCAGCGAGCTGCTGTTTCATGACGGACTGGCGGCATTTTTGGAGTTGTGGCGCAAGCTCGCGCGGGTGCGTTCGCTTTCCGCCATCATTCCCGTGCTGGACATCGTGGAGGATCACGGCACGGCCTATGCCGTCAGCGAATATGTGGAGACCATTTCGCTGCGGGAATTCCTCTTGAAAAGCCGCACGGGCTACATGACCTTTGAGCAGACCAAGGCGCTGCTGATGCCCGTGGTATCCGCAGTTTCCAAGCTGCACAGCATGGGCATTTACCATTGCGGCATTTCGCCGAACAGCCTGCGCTTGGGGCGCGACGGCAAAATCCGTCTGACCGATTTTCGCATCCCCGAGGCCCGTATTTTGGACAGCGGCTTGGAAGCCGAACCGGCGGCGGGCTATGCGGCGATCGAACAATACGGCAGCGAGGGCAGCATCGGTCCTTGGACGGATGTATATGCCTTCGGGGCGGTCACATACAGAATGTTGGTCGGCAGTACGCCGCAGGAAGCTCCCGAACGCGTGGTCAACGACAAGCTGATTTTCCCCGCGAAATTCGCGGAATCCCTGCCCGCTTATGCCATCAGCGCCGTGCAGCATGCCGTGGCCGTCTCCCCCGACGACCGCACGGAATCCCTCGACGAATACCGTGAAGAGCTTTCGGGTTCGCCGAAAGTCGTGGTCGCCCGCAAGACGGCGGCGGGGGCCGCGCAAAAGGCCAAGGCCACCGAGGAGGAAGAAGCGGAGCGCCGCCGCAAAGAGAAATTACGCCGCGAAATGCTGCGCAAGCAGGAGCAGACGCGTATGTGGCTGATCACCTTCGGCGTGGTTTGTCTGGTGGGGCTTTTGGCGCTGGGCGGCTATCTGTTCTTTACGCGCGATACGACGCCTAAGGAAGATCCCTCTGCTTCCGTATCGGCCGAGCAGGAACTGGTCGATGTGCCGAATTTCCAGGGGCAGAGCTACACGCGCATTCAAAGCGACACGGTACTCAACGAGCGTTTCCACTTTATTGTGGAGTATGCGTACTCGCCCACCGTGGAAAGAGACGCTATCATTTCTCAAAACATTGCGGAGGGGCAGCGCGTTCCCAAGGGATCGGATTTAACCATCGTCGTCAGCCAGGGCGTCGAATATGTCACCCTGCCCGACGTTTCGGGTATGCAGTATGACGCGGCGGTGCAGCTGCTCATCAGCAAAGGCTTCACCTGCCAGAAGGTCGAAAAAGAAAACGACGGCACGCACACAGCGGGCATCGTGATCGCCACCACCCCCGTCGGCAACAAGGACTACGAAAAGGGCAAGGAGATCTATTTGCAGGTTTGGGGCGAACCCCCCACGACGGAGCCGGAAACCGACGCCGTCGGCGGCCTGTTTCCCAATTTGTTCGGATAAGACAGACCCGCAGTGGAACGTCGGTTTGTATACCGACTGGGAGGCGTTATGTTTCGCTTTTATCAAATCACCGATCTGCACTTTTACGCGGCGGAAGAGATGCACGCCGAGGGCGCGGCCTGGGAATACCGTGCGAAGTACGACCAAAAATGCGTGGCGGAAAGCGGCGCGATTTTGGAAGCGGCCATCGATAAGCTGCTCGCCGACCGGGAGACCGATGTCGTCCTCATCAGCGGCGATCTGGTCAGCGACGGCGAAAAAGAAGGGCATTATGCGCTGCAAAAAAAGCTGCGCCGTTTAAAAGACTGCGGCAAAAAGGTTTTCGTGCTGACCGCTACGCACGATATTTGCCCCGAACCCAAGCAGTATTCCAAAAGCACGGGCGAGACCCGCGCCCAGGGCCTTACCAAAGAGGAGCTTTTGGAGGTCTATTGGGAATTCGGCCCCGCGCAGGCGCTTTCCGTACATAAAGAGAGCTTTTCTTATGTCGCACAGCTTGCGCCCGGCTACCGCCTGCTGGCGCTCAACGACGACGGCGTCGGCTGGGAGCCGACGGGCTTCCACGGCTATTTTGAAAGCGAGCTTGCATGGCTTCGAGAACAGCTCGAGATCGGCAAGCAAAGCGGCGACGTGATGTTTGCCATGGGACATCATCCCCTGTTGCCGCCCGGGCCGTTTTATGCGATGTATTCGCCGCATGACGTCATCGGCAACCACGAAGAGATCGCGACCCTGCTTGCGGACGCGGGCGTGCGCTTCATGTTCACGGGGCATACGCATATGCAGAACATCGCCTCGTTCGACACCCCGCGCGGCAACCGTATTTTCGATATCAACACCGCCAGCTTGATCGGCTATCCAAGCCCCATCCGCAAAATGACGCTCACCGACGAAACGATGACGGTGGAGACCTCGCATATCGAAACGCTCGATTACGATTTGGGCGGCAAAAGCTATATGGAATACAGCCGCGACCATTTTGAATATATGCTGCGCGATATTTTCGCCTCTGCGGCGAACGATATTGCCCATTTCTGCGAGGTCAGCGAGGGCTTTGGGCTGCCGAAGGAAAAGGCGTGGAAGCTGCGCGTGCCGATTCGGATGCTCGGCAAATTTTTGGATCGGCTGACCTTCCGACGTGCGGGGAAATTGCTGTTCTGCGCAAATCAGATCGCGCCCGAAATGGCTTCGGTGCGGCTTTGCGATTTCATGATCGACGTCGTCCGCAATTTGTACGGCGGCGACGAGCCTTACGCCCCGGGAACGCCCCAATTTGATTCCTTTATGGCGCTGTATCGGCGCATTGACCCGATCCTGCGGCGCGTAAAGGGTTTGGAAAACCTGCAATCGGTCATAGAGGGTACATTGTACGACAGCGGCTGGCCCGACAACGATGCGGTGCTGCCCGTTTCGGAATACCATCCGTAATTTACGGATCAAGGAAAGGCAGGCAACGGTTATGCAAAACTACGTTCCCAAAAAAGAATGGATCTGGTACTGCGTCGGTGCGCTCGGACAGGGCATGGTCTATGCGATCATGAGCTCGTACATATCCGACTTCCAATTAAATGTCCTGCGGCTCTCGCCGATATTCGTGCTGCTTTTGATGCTGCTCGCGCGCGTGTGGGATGCGGTCAACGACCCGATCATGGGGTACATCGCCGACCGCGCGAACCCGAAGCGCGGCAAAATGCGGCCGTATCTTTTGTATACGCCTATTCCCATTGCCATATTGACCGTGCTTATGTTTTACGCGCCCAACCTTTCGGGTACGGCTTTGATGGTCTATGTCTCGGTGACGTACGTGCTGTGGGGCATGATCTATACCGCTTCGGACGTGCCGTTTTGGAGTCTGCCGAACGTCATGACGCCCTCCCCCGCCGAGCGCGGCGCGATCATCAGCAAGGGCAAAACGACTAACGGTATCGGATCGGCCGTCCCCATCGCCTTTTTCATGCTGCTCGGGTACATCCTGCCGAAAATGAATTTGAGCGGTATACAGTTGGAAAAAACCAAATACATGGTGATCGCGCTTTTCTGCGCGATCGTGGGCAATATCCTGTTTGCGGGCGTCTATTTCACCACCAAGGAGCGCGTGCGGACGCCTGCCCCCACCAAACGCAAAAAGGGCGAAAAAAGCGTTTTCAGTCTGATTTTCCACTGCAAGCCCCTGATGCTCACCGCCGCCATGGGCGTTCTATCCTCTGCGCGCTATATGTATCAGGCGGGCGCGGTACACGTTGCGCGATACAGCTTCTATATCGGCAAAGACTTAACGGGGCTGGTCGGCGCGGAACGCGAAGCCGCGCTGCAGGGCAACATCAGCTTGGTTTCCACCGTGTTCCAGGTGGCCAGCGCCCTGGGTATGTTCGGCGCGATGCTGCTCATGCCGAAGCTGTTTAAGAAATTCAATTATAAACAAATCATCATTTCCACCTCGCTGGTCGGCGCGGTTTCCAGTATGGTGGTCTGGTTTTTGGGGTACGAGCGTTTTTGGCTCTGCGTGCCGTTCTTCGTCATTTCCTGCATTCCGCTCGGTGCGATCAACGTATGCACCCTTGCGATGATCGGGGATTGCCTCGACTATATGGAGTGGCAAACGGGCGTGCGCCCGACGGGCATCGGTTCCGCTATCCAGAGCTTTGTCAACAAGCTCGGAAACGCCGTCAGCACGGGCGGCATCATCATTATGTATATGGTGGTGCATTTGGACGTGGCGAACGCAAGCGCAAATGTGACCGCCAATCCGTTGGAAATGTCGACGGCCGTGCGGACGGGTATGTTCAGTCTCATCTCCCTGATTCCCGCCGTTTCCCTGTTGCTTTGCGCCGTGCCGCTGTTCTTCTATGATTTGGTCGGTGAAAAGAAAGAACGCGTCACACGGGAATTGGCGGAGCTTCGCGAGGCGCGCGGCGTGGTCATTGAGGATACCTGATTTTTGCGTGCAACCTTCGGTTGCGGCATTTTCCCCCGTTTGGGAAAGCAAAATATGCAGACAAACGCCGCTATATGGTGTAAAGTATAGGCAATGCAATCAGGATACAATGCGTTTTGCGCGGGATGCCGCCCGCGCCCGCTTTGTTCCCCGGTCTTGCCATACGACAGTATGCCTGCGCCCGTGCGCCGCGCGGGACACGTCCGGCATTTACCGAGCAAAATCTTTGACCCGAGGTGAGGCGTATTTTCCTGTCCGACAAGGACGAGGACGCCGCTATACTGGCGTATTGCAAGGACGAGGACGCAGTCGGCGGGGAAATCCGCCCACCTCGGGCGCATTGTACTCTGATTGTATTGCCTATCCAAATTCTATGTTTTAGGAGGATCGCATGAGCAGTTTTATAGACTACATAGAAAACACCTTTGCGGATACTGCAAACAACGACACACTGTACCGTTACAAACGATTGGTGCTCGATAAAATGACCGAGCGCGCCAATGAGGTGACACACACGGGATTGCACGATGAAAAGGTGCTGGACGACCTGATCATCAGCGAATTTCCCCATCTTAAAGAGAATTATCAAAAATTCTGTGCCGAAGACCGACATCGCCGCAGAGAAAAGGCGCTCAACAAATTCATGATTTTCGGTACGATCGGATTTATCCTCGCACTGGTGGTGCTGTACCTTGCCGTCAGCTTTTTGACCGACGCATGGTCGCAAACCTGGCTGTTGATCGTCGGCGGCATCCTTCTGTGGGTCATCTTTTTACTCAGCGTCTTTATCCGGCGTATTACCGCGCTTCGCCGTCTGTTCCATCCGTTCGCGCGCGTGCTGCTGGCGCTGAGCATTATGGCGGGCGCAACGGTCGTGTTCCTGTTTACGCTCGTGGTGCTGCATCGGAGCGACGCGTGGGTGATCTACCCGATAGCGGTCGTGCTGATGTATGTTGCCGACGGCATTTACGCCTATGTGACGAAGCAGAAGCTGCGCATCATCAACTATCTGATCTATATCCCCGCCGCCATGCCGATGCTGTATGTGGTACTCGGCGCGCTGGACATCCTGCCGTGGCATCCGGGCTGGCTGCTGATGCCGCTTTCGGTACTCATCGATCTCGCGATGATCGCTTTTCGTTCCGCCAGCAACGCCAAATACAGATACAAACAGGAGGTGGATGACGAATGGAACGCAAATTAAATGCCGAGCTTTGGGATAAAATGCACTACCTGTTTCGCGACTTCAACGACCGCATGGTGCATGTAGAGCTGCATTATGACTTTGAGATCGACATTGAGGCGCTCAAAACCGTGTTGATTTGCTTTTTTGAAAAAGCGCCCGTGCTGCATTCGTGCTTTAAGGACAATCACGTCAGCCCCTACTGGATCGTCAAGCCCTACCATATCGACGACGTGCTGACCGTGTCGCATCCCGACAATTTGGAAGAGGCCGTCAACACCTTCCTCACCCAGTACATTCCGCCCGACAGCGATTTGCAAATGCAAGTCGCGGTGTTCTTCCATGAGGGGCAATCGACGCTTTGCATCGTCGAGAACCATATGTGCATGGACGGCGGCGATTTCAAGTATTTCCTGAAGGCGCTTTGCAAAAATTACAACGATTATGTGCAAAACGGCATAAGCCCCATCGAACTGCGCGAGGGCACGCGTTCGTTTGAAGCGGTTTATAACGACTTCTCGCAGACCGAGCAGAGAATGGCGCGCAACCTCTACAAAAACGTCTGCGCCAAGGATAACCACAAATTCCCTCTGACGCCCGACAGCATCCGCGACCATTCCTTTATTGCGCGGCGTAAGATCAGCGCGGAAAAATTTGCGCAGATCAAGGCCGCCGGCAAACGCCACGGCGCGACCGTAAACGACGTTTTGGTGGCCGCCTATTTTTACAGCCTGTATACGCTGGCCGATTATAACCCGTCCGACAGCGTCACCATTTCGTGCGCCATCGACCTGCGCCGCCATATCAAGGACGTCAGCGACGAGGGACTTACGAACCATACCGCATTTATGCAGTGTAATATTCCCGAACGTGGTCGCGATATTTTCCAAACGCTGCAATACGTTGTACACAGCTCCAATCTGTATAAAAAAGACAAGTTCATGGGGCTTTACGGCCTGCCGCTTTTAAAGCTGGGCTACAACATCCTGCCGCATGCCGCGAGCGAAGAGATCATCAAGATCGGCTACTCCAACCCCCTGCTTGCGATGAGCAACATCGGCATTTTGGAGGTCGATAAGCTCGCGCTCGACGGTCATGAACCGACCGACGGCTTCATGACGGGCGCGGTCAAATACAAGCCTTATGTACTGCTTTCCGCCACCACCATGCGCAATGTTGTCACGCTTTCGATGTGCGTGCGCGGCAACGACGAGGACAAACGCATCGTCGAACGCTTCTTTGATCTGATGGAAAAAAATTTAGATGCGCTTACCGTGGAGTAAAGCAAGAACCACTCCGTAAAATGCAATACCCCCGCTTTCCCGTACCATGCGGAAAAGCGGGGGCTTTTATTCTTGTAGCCTTTGTGTTTTACTGAGCATCGGCCGTGTCAATGCCGAAATACCGCGCGGCATTGTAATAGGAAATATCCGCCACGAGCGAAGACAGGAATTCCAAATCGCAGGGGTATTTTCCCTCCTCGACCCAATCGCCGATCAGCTCACACAAAATGCGGCGGAAATACTCATGCCGCGGATAGGACAGGAAGCTGCGCGAATCGGTCACCATGCCGACGAATTTGCCTAAAATCCCCAAATTCGCAAGCGTGCGCATCTGCTCGCGCATCCCGTCATAATGATCGTTGAACCACCATGCCGAGCCAAACTGGATCTTGGAGGGAATTTCGTCGCTTTGGAAATTGCCGAGCATTGTGCCAAGCACCGCGTTGTCCTTCGGATTGAGCGTAAACAAAACCGTTTTCGGCAGGGCGTCCTGCATTTCCAAAGCATTCAAAAAGCCCGACAGCCCTTGCGCGATTTGGTGATCGTCTATGGAGTCAAAGCCCGTATCGGGCCCTAAGCGTGCAAACATTTTTTGGTTGTTGTTGCGCATAGGGCCGATGTGCAATTCCATGGCCCATCCCAAACGCGCGTACTGTGCGCCTAAGAACAGCATCAACGCTGTGCGGTATCGGTCGAGTTCCTCCCCCGTCAGCGTGTCGCCCGCCAAGCCCTTTTGGAAAATGCGTTCGACCTCCTCGTCGGACGCGGGGCTGTACGGCACATAGGCAAACGCGTGGTCGCTCGCGCAACAACCATGTGTCTTGAATACCTCCATGCGCGCAAGCAAAGCGTCCTTCAAATCGGCAAAGCGCCCGATCTCCCGGTTCGCCGCCTGCTCTAACGCCTTGACCCACGGGATGAATCCCGCCTGCTCGATTTGCAGTGCCTTGTCTGGACGAAACGCGGGCAGTACCCGACAGGCAAAATCCGCTTCGTTTTGGAGCAGATCGTGATATTCCAGACTGTCGGCAGGGTCGTCGGTGGTGCATACACAGGCGACATTGGAACGTGCGATCAATTCACGCGGTGTAAAGCCGCCCGCCTTTATCCTCTCGCCGCATTCGTGATAGATATTCTCCGCATTCTCTGCTGTCAGCGGCGCATAAATGCCGAAGTAACGCTGTAATTCCAAATGCGCCCAATGGTACATGGGATTGCCGATACAATAGGGAAGCGCGCTCGCAAACGCCTTGAATTTTTCCAATCCGCTTTGATCGCCTGTAATGTATTCTTCCTTTACACCGAAAGAACGCATCACGCGCCATTTGTAGTGGTCGCCGCCAAGCCAAAGCTCCGCAATATCGGCGGGACTTTGGTTCTCATAAATCTCTTTCGGCGAAAGATGGCAATGCCAATCGAAAATCGGCGTGTTTTTCGCGCCCTTCTCAAAAATCTCCTTTGCCGTATCGGTCGTCAGCAAAAAATCCGCGTCCATAAATTGTTTCATAGCAAAATCCTCCGATATCAAAGTAAAATACAAGCGTATTATACATAAATCCATCATGCAAAACACAATGCCACAGTGTAGCCGCAGGGCAATAGTCCTGTTGCATCAGTTACATAAATCAAAATGTTATTTTAGGATTTATTTTTATGAAAAATTTTTTTGAAAATAAAAGGAAGTATCATCAATAATATTCCGCTTATCCCTAAAATCACTCCAAATATAATGAAGTTTACATTTGGTTTTAATACAGAAGTGGATTTTTCGGGAGATTGTGGATTGTATTTTATTTCAAACTCATCTCCGATTTTTTTATAATTTACAGATTCGATTAAACCGGTGTATATATTTTCTTCTGCACTGTATTCATATAAAATATCATATATAATATATTTATTTCCGCTTGTTGTCATACGCTCATATACATTAGTAACAGTTGCTTCCGTCTTTATCCAGTTTAATTGTGAAATCTCTTCTTTATATCCCGGCATTCCGGTTATAATTGTAACCACGCAACTAAAAGACAGAACAATTCCCACAAAAACAATAAATCCCGGCATCATATTTTTTACTTTTTCTTTGAATTCTCCAAAATCCGTATATGTCATATAAATTTATATTGATCCTTTCTTGGCATTATTTATATTAACGCTTCTCATGTTACAAGACAGTATACCATATCTTACGATAGATTTGCAAGACGACAAAAAGCCCGCAACACCGTCAGGCGGCACAGCGGCGTGAATTTCGTCTTGCGAAACGGGTCGGACTGTGGTACAATACTTTCCGTAATTCTGTAAGAGGGTGAAATGTATGTCAGGACATTCCAAATGGAGCACCATTAAGCGCAAAAAGGAAAAAACCGACAACGCGCGCGCCAAGGTATTTACGAAAATCGGGCGCGAGATCGCGGTTGCCGTCAAGGCGGGCGGTCCCGACCCTGCGGGCAACTCCAAGCTCAAGGATATTATCGCCAAGGCCAAAGCTAACAACGTGCCGAATGACAATATTGAACGCATCATCAAAAAGGCGGCGGGCGAAGGCAGTGCGGACAATTATGAGGACGTGATCTATGAGGGCTACGGCCCGTCGGGCATTGCGGTCATCATTGAAGCGCTGACCGACAACCGCAACCGTACTGCGGCGGATGTGCGTCACGCATTCGACAAATTCGGCGGCAACATGGGTACTTCCGGCTGTGTTTCGTTCCTGTTCAGTCGGCAGGGCATCATCATTATTGACAAAGAGGATATCGACGAGGATACCTTGATGGAAGCCGCTTTGGAAGCGGGCGCGATCGATTTCCTTTCGGACGGCGACGTCTACGAAATTCGCACAGAACCCAACGACATGGGCGGCGTGCGCGATGATTTGGAAGCAAAGGGCTATACGTTCCTGTCCGCAGAGGTCGAATACGTCCCCTCCACCTACACAAAGCTGACGAATCCCGACGATATTCAGAACATGGGCAGAATGCTGGAAATGTTTGAGGAAAGCGACGACATCCAGGCCGTCTATCACAACTGGGAAAACGAAGAGGATTACGAATAAGCCTCCGTTTCGACGCCTCCCTCCCCGAGCTTCACGGCGCGTTTCACAAAAGTAAAATCAAACCGAACCGCTTTTTGTATAAAGCAAAACCGTTTCTTTTGTATTTTCACGAGTCAAACCATCGGAAGCTGTTTAAAATCCAAAAACTGTTTAATCATAACCACCAGTTAAACTGGTGGTTTGCACAGCCCCTGTAAGGGGCGCCTACTGGCTTGCCGCCTAAAAGGCGGCACTGACAGTTTGGCAT
>CANRAU010000021.1 GCA_947628665.1 uncultured Clostridia bacterium | reverse complement strand
TCAGTTTGGAAAGTCCCGAAACCCGCATAAACACTGGCTTTTTCTTACTTGTCGTTCGGTAAGGACTTCATTGTCGGAAAGAACAAGACGTCACGGATGGCGGGGGAATCCGTCAGGAGCATGACCATGCGGTCGATGCCGAAGCCGATGCCGCCTGTCGGGGGCATACCCAATTCCAGCGCATACAGGAAATCCTCATCCGTATGGTTGGCTTCCTCGTTTCCTGCGGCAAACTGCGCTTCCTGCTCGGCAAAACGCGCCCGCTGGTCGATGGGGTCGTTCAATTCCGAATACGCGTTCGCCATTTCCCAACCGTTCATAAAGAACTCGAAACGCTCCACATAGGCGGGGTTTTCGGGTTTCTTTTTCGTCAAGGGCGATATTTCGACCGGATGATCCATCACGAACGTGGGCTGTACAAGGTGCTTTTCCACGTATTCCTCAAAAAACAGATTGAGGATGTCGCCCTTCTTGTGGCGCGGCTCGAACTCGATGTTGTGTGCCTTTGCGGCGGCTCTCGCCTCGTCAAGCGTTTCAATAGCGTTGAAATCCACGCCCGCGTACTGCTTGACCGCGTCGAGCATGGTGATGCGCGCAAAGGGCTTGCCGAGATCCATTTCCACGCCGTTATAGGTGATTTTGGTCGTCCCCAAAACCTCCTGCGCGACAAAGCGGTAGAGGTTTTCGGTCAAGTCCATCATGCCGTGATAATCGGTATACGCCTGATACAGCTCCATAAGCGTGAATTCGGGATTGTGGCGCGTATCCAGCCCCTCATTGCGGAACACTCTGCCGATCTCATAGACGCGCTCCATGCCGCCGACGATCAGACGCTTTAAATAAAGCTCCAGCGAAATACGCAGCTTGACGTCCTCATTCAGCGCGTTGAAATGCGTCTCAAACGGTTTGGCCGCCGCACCGCCCGCGTTGGAGACGAGCATGGGGGTCTCGACCTCCATAAAGCCCTGCCCGTCGAGATAGCGGCGAATGGCGCTGATGATCTTGGAGCGTTTGATGAACGTGTCACGCACGTCCGCATTCATAATCAAATCCACATAACGCTGCCGATAGCGCATATCCGTATTGGTCAGGCCGTGGAATTTTTCGGGCAGCACCTGTAAGCTCTTGGAAAGCAGAGTAACTTCCGACGCGTGCACCGAAATTTCGCCCGTTTTGGTCTTGAACACTTCGCCGCGCACACCGATCATATCGCCGATGTCCAGTTTTTTAAAGTCCTTGTATGCTTCCTCGCCGATGCTGTCGCGCGCGACATAGGCCTGCATGCTGCCCTCGAGATCCTGCACATGGCAGAACGACGCCTTGCCCATCACACGTTTGGACATCAACCGCCCCGCAACGGCGACGGACTGCCCTTCCAAGTTTTCAAAATCCGCTTTGATCTGCGCGCTGTGATGCGAAACGGCATATTTGGTGATGACGTACGGATCTTTGCCTGCCTCTTGCAAAGCGGCCAGTTTTTCCAGACGGATCTTGTGCTGTTCACTCATCTCTCGCTGCGCGTCTGCCTGCACCTGCATTTCTGCCATTGTGTTTCACTTCCCCTTGGAAAGAATCGGGACGAACCTGTCCGCTGTGTACCTTATCGGTCGATCGCGACGATCTGGAATTCCAAAAGGCCTATGGGAGCTTCTACCGTAACGGTTTCGCCGACCTTATGCCCCAGCAGCGCTTTGCCGACGGGAGACTCATCGGAAATTTTGCCCTCGTCGGGATTGGCCTGCGCAAAACCGACGATCTTATATTCCAGCTCGCGGTTCTCGCTGTTTATGATGGTGACTTTCGAGCCGATATGCACGGTCTCGTTGCTGAGCGCCGATTCATCAAAGACTCTGGCGTTCTTGATCATGGTCTCGATCTCGTTGATACGCGCTTCGAGCCTTGCCTGATCGCTCATGGCTTCGTCATATTCGGCATTCTCGGAAAGGTCGCCGAAGCTGCGCGCTACCTTGATCTTTTCGGCGGCTTCCTTTCTGCCGACGGTTTTTAAGGTTTCGAGTTCCTGTTCCAGTTCCTTCAAGCCCTCTGCGGTCAGTAAAGTTTCCTGTAACATAATTGTAAAAGCTCCTTTCGGTTTCCTTTTCAAAACATCTGAAAGTTAATTATACGTTAAACCGAAGATTCTGTCAATACGCGAGCGGGATTTATCGGTGCAAAACGGGTGTAGCGAAGGCTGCACAGTTCTTGCACATTGCACAGTTCATAAAGCGCGGCGGCGAAAAGAAGCGGATTTGCGCCTTTTGGGCAGCGTTCGGCGTATTCCGCAGGCAGCGCTGCGTCCTCCCCCGCCAAAACCGTTCGGCCGCATTTGCGCAAGGTAAGCGTTCCCATGGGGTATCCCGGAATTTGCGTAAACGGGTCGAGGATCACGGTGCAGTCCGCGAGCGTCGACGGCTGTTCGCTCACGATCAGGGAAAGTCCCGATCCCGAAAGCAGTTCGGCGTGTATCGCCGCATAGCTTTGCGCGCGGCGGGTGTACACCTTGACGGTTTTGGCAAGATCCACAAAGGGATAGAGCGCCGCCTGCACGCGCGCTTCGGGGTCGCTTATGCCGAGGATTCGTTCGGACGCAGGCGTGTCGTCCGCTTCCAAAAAGGCGCGTGCGGAATTGAAGAACACCGTCGGCAAAAACAGGGTGGGTTTAAAAAGCCGCAAAGGCTCTGTAAGCGGCGGGATCTCGCCGCAGGGCAGGACACGCTGTGCGCCGCCGGGCGCGAGCTGCGGCAAAACGGACAAATCGACCTCTCCCCTGTAGTCCCGAAACAGCGTGACGTCATAAAAATACGCCCCGCCGCGAACGGGGATTTTTTCGCAGATCGGCGGCAAATGACGGCGAAAGCGCCGCAGCCATTTCGGCCCTTTTTGCTTCGGAGACTCGATATGCAGCACGCAAAACATGAAAACACCCCACATACAAATACTGTATGCGGGGTGCGGTCGGTTCAGTACGACAGAAAATCGGAATGGAAAAAAGGCAGCCGTTTAAGAGAATGCCTTATTCGCCGGTATTCGTCAGCATCGAATAGGCCTTTTGATACTGGTCATCCTCTGTGTGCGTCAAAAGCAGCAGCTTGGCGCGCTTTTCCGAGGACAGAGCCACTTCTGTATCGGGGGTCAGGCCGACCGTATTGTACGTCTCGGTCATATAGGGGCGAATGACAGCGGTCGTCAGCACGATCGCGCCGCCGTCGCTCAAAGCGAAATCCTCCTGCATCGTGCCGTTGCCCGCCGTCTTTTCGCCGACCAACTGCGCTTTGCCGTAATCCCGCAAGTCGCAGGCGAACAATTCCCCGGGGCCTGCCGTATCGGAATTCACCAGCACGACCATGGGCATGGAGATACTTTCCGCATCCGCCGTAAAGGTCTGACGGGCGCTGCCGTCCTTGGAGAGCGCCGTCGCAAGCGCGCCGCTGCCCTCGCTCGCCACGGGAACCAGTACATCCAGCGCCGACGCCGCATTGGCAATCGTACCGTTGGACGTGCCGCGCAGATCGAAAATCAGCGAGGTCGCGCCCTGCCCGACAAGATTATTGACCGCCTCTTCCAGCTGCGAAGCCGTCGTCGCATAAAAATCGGTAATATGTACATACCCGACCGTGCCGTTTAAATCGGTATATACGGTCTGCGCCGTATAGCCTTTGACGACGCTCACCGTCTTGGTTTCCGTCCCGCGCACATAGGTCACGGTCACACTTGAAAGACGATCCCCCGTCAGCTTTTCGATCAGGTCGTTGTAATTATAGACCGTAACGGCTTCCTCGTCGATATGGGTGATGCGGTCGAGCTTTTTAAGCCCGCTCAAAGCGGCGGGTGAATTTTCCGACACCTCGCCAACGTACAGCACCATATCCACAGAATCATAAAAGGGGATGATGCCGATGCCAATCTTGCGGCCGTCCATTTCATCCTTGTAAACCGAATACTGCGCCGCCGTCATGTAATAGCTGTATTTGTCGCCCAAGCCCTCGGCATAGCCGCCGGAGAGGTCGGCGTTCAAAAGGCTGTTGTTGATCTCGCCGTAATAGTTGGTGCGGACGATGTCGTCCAGTTCCGACACGGCGGAATAAAGCTCCGCACGGCCGGGCAAATCCTTGATAATGGAATTGTAGGTACGCATCGTGACGGACATGGTCACGGCGACAGTTGCGGCAACGGCCACAAAAATGAGCGCAAGCGCGAGCCCTAACGAGATTTTTTTATTCATAGCCTGTCCCCTTTTTCGGTTCTCGCAAAAGTCTCACCTTACGGCAACCATGTTCTCGGGTCATTCACGCGGTTGCCATTCACATACACTTCAAAATGCAGGTGCGCGCCCGCGTGCGGATTGGAGGCAGACGGCCTCGGCGATACATTCCCCGTATTGCCGACCAGCGCGATGACATCCCCCTGCTTGACATGCTGCCCTGCGGAAACGAGCATTTTGCTGCAATGGGCATAGCGCGTATAGACGCCGTTGCCGTGGTTGATATACACATTGTTGCCCCAACTGTAATGGTACTCCGCAGAGTACACGACGCCGTCCGCTGCGGCGCGAATCTCCTTACCGTAAGTATTTCCCGTTGCTCCTGACGTAGTCAAATCAGTAGCCCGGTGGTTGGAATATGTTTTATATTGAACATTCGGATATTGCAGCGGGCAGATCATGCCCTTGGAAGAAACCTTGTAATTGCCGGAATTGCCGCCGCCCGACAGCGTGCCGCTGCCGCTGACCATGCCCTGCGCCTTTTCCGCGACATAGCGTTCCATTTCCTCTTGCAGGAATTGGATGTCCGCATTTAGCTGATTCGTCGTCTTTTGCTGCTGGGACAGCTTTTGCTCGATACTGTTTTGTTTGCTTTCCTGTAAATTCTTCGCTTTGAGTACCTCTGCACGGTCGGCCTCGACCGCGTCGCGCTCGCTCTGCACGGCGGTTTTCTTTTCTTCCACCTCCGCTTTATCGCGGCTCAGTTTTTCCTTGGTATCGTTTAAGTCGGTAATGTCTTGCTGCAGATCGGCGACCAGCGCCGTATCGTGTTCGGAAATACGCTTGACCAGTTCCAGGCGGGTCAGGAAAGTCTCAAAATCCTCGGCAGTCAGCAGCAGCTCCAGCGTGGAAGTCTCCCCCGCCATGTAAGCCGCGCAGAGCCGCTCGCTCAGCTGCTCATATGTACCGCTGATCTGCTGTTCCAAGTCCGCCTGCTTTTGCGTGGCTTGGTCGATCTCCGATTGCAGACTGTTCATTTCGTCCTGGTACTGCTTGATCACCGCATTCTTTTGCGCGATCTGTGTGTTGAGGGAATTGACCTTTCCGTTGATTACGTCCAGATCGTCCTGCAAGGCGTCCAGTTCTTTTTGGAAGCTCGATTCGTTCTTCTGGCTTTGCGCTTTCTGCGCCTCTTTATCGTCGATCTTATCCTGAATTTCTTCTTCCTTGCTTTGGGCGCTTGCCGTAAGCGTGGGATATGTCATCGCCGAAATGCACAGTGTACAAACCGATAGAACGCACATGGCGCGCCGAAGCGTGAATTTACGCATTGCTGACCACACTCCCCTGCTCTTTCAGGTATTTATTCATAGAAATCATACTGCCGATGCCGCCCGTGCATACGCCGATGAGCAAAAATACGCCGAAAATTTGCAGCGCATACGACAGGAACGGCACCAAGCTGAAGTTCAGCCCTGTCAATATTTCCGCGAAGGAGGACTCCGCAAGGGCATACAAGCCCCAAAGCACGCCGAGCGACAAAAGGCTGGCAATGATGCCGATCAAAATGCCCTCCACAAAGAAAGGCCAGCGAATAAAGCCGTTGGTCGCGCCGACCGCTTTCATGATATTGATCTCCAGCTTGCGGCTGAACATCGTGATGCGGATGGTGTTGGCGATAATGAACAGCGCCACCAAAAACAGCATGGCGACAAGCCCGATGCTGACGGCTGTGACCGCCTTGCGAACGGAGAGCAGCTTGCCCGCAAGGTCGCTGTTTTCCCGCACGGAATCCACGTTCGGGATCGACTTGATCTGGCGGATCGTCATATCGAAAATCGACAGATCGCGCAACGTGAGCTTGTAAGCATCCGGCAGCGGGCTTTCCGAAAAGCCCTCCACAATGGCGCTGTCGCCGCCGAGCGCTTCGATCTGCTTTTGGAACGCTTCTTCCTTCGGAATGAATTCGCAGGTCTCCACATTGGAGAGCGCCTGCAATTTCTGCCCCAATTCGGAAACGGCGTCTTCCTGCGCGTCGGTCGGTGCATACACCATGACGACGTTCTGCGCTTCGACCTTGTCAAGCAATGCGTTGATGTTGAAAAACGCCATCGCGCCCACGCCGATGATCACCATACACGCGAGCAGCACCGTAACGGACGCCAGCGTCATCAAACGGTTGACCCAGATATTGCGGAATCCTTCGCGGGTCAGGTACTTGAGACTCGAACCTTTCATGAACGGTCACCTCCGTTCGCAGATTCATCCAAATAAGCGGAATAATCCACATCATCCTCCGCCATATCCCCGTCATCCAAGCCGTAATTGCGCATAAATTCCTCAAGATCCTCATCCACGTTCGGCTGGAAATAGAAGGTGGATTCGGGCACTTCCTTTAAGCCGATGTCCGAAAGGGAATCCCCGTTCGGTACGTCGGGTGCATCGTCCGCCGACGCATCGAGTTCGTCTGCACGCGGCGCGGCAGTTTCGGCGTCTTTCGGGTAATTCTCCTCAATTTTTGCGTAATCCTCGGGCAGCTTGTCCGTATCTTCCGTATCGGAGATCACTTCGCCGCTCTCAATGGTAATGACGCGGTGGTGGAAATACCGCACTAAATTATGCTCATGCGTGACCATAACGACCGTCGTGCCGTTGGCGTTGATGTGGTTGAGCAGATCGACGATCTCATAAGACATTTCGGGGTCGATATTGCCCGTCGGCTCGTCGGCGATCAAAAGCCGCGCGTTGTTGACGAGCGCGCGCGCCAAAGCCACGCGCTGCTGTTCGCCGCCCGAAAGCTGGTTCGGCAGCTGCCGTGCTTTGGAGGTAAGCCCCACAAGGCTCAATATGTATGGCACGCGCTTGCGGATCTCCTTTTCTTTTGTACCGATCACGCGCATGGCGAAAGCGACATTGTCAAATACCGTCATGGTCGGGATCAGGCGGAAATCCTGAAACACGATCCCCATGGTGCGGCGCAGCATCGGGATTTTTTTCTTCGGCATCGTGTTTAAATTGAAGCCGTTGATCAGCACCGTGCCGCTGTTGGCTACCTGTTCGCGCATAATCAGCTTTAAAAAGGTGCTTTTGCCCGCACCCGAAGAACCGACGACAAAAACAAACTCGCCGTCCTCAATTTTAAGGTTGACGTTTTTCAGCGCTTCGGTGCCGTTATCATACGTTTTGGAAACATTTTTGAATTCGATCACGCGAAACCTCTGCCTTTCTGTGGCTATCCCAAAGGGATTCCGATGCGCGAAAAAGAGCGCGCACCGAAGTACAATACGAGCATGCAATAAAAAGAGCGGTATGGATTTTCGCCGCAAGACGAAAATATACCGCTATATAGTATACCATATTCCTGCCCAATTTGTAACCGTTTTACAAACAAATTTAAGATTTCTGTATATTCCCACAAAATCCGCCATTTTATATGGGCAAAATCCACAGAAAAAATAGGATATTTTGTGAACAAAACCGAATTTTACACCGCAGTTAGTATTTCATCGGGTTGGAATCCAAATATTTTTTGACCATCAGCGCCACTTTAAAGACGATTGCGTCGTCAAATTCACGCAAATCGAGACCCGTGAGCTTTTTGATCTTCTCCAGACGGTACACCAGCGTATTGCGGTGTACGAACAGCTTGCGGGAGGTTTCGGACACATTCAGATTGTTTTCAAAGAACTTTTGAATGGTGAAGAGCGTTTCCTGATCGAGCGATTCAATAGAGCCGCGCTTAAACACCTCTTTTAAGAACATGACGCAAAGCGTTGTGGGAAGCTGATAAATCAGACGCGCAATGCCGAGGTTGTCATAGCTGACAATGGTTTTTTCGGTATCGAATACTTTACCGACCTCCAAGGCGACCTGTGCCTCGCGGAAGGAGCGCGCCAAATCCTTGATCCCCTCCACCGTAGTGCCGATGCCGACAAGGACATGCGTGTAGAACTCCGCGCCGACGGAATCCGCAATCGAACGCGCCAGCTTTTCAAGGTCGCGCGGGTCGGTATTGGACTTGACCTCTTTGATGAGCGCAATATCCGTCTCATTGAGGTTGATAACAAAGTCTTTGCTTTTATCGGGAAACAGATTTTGGATCACATCGAACACGGAGACGTCTACGTGTTCGACGATCCGAATCAGGATCACCACGCGGGTCACGTCGTTGTTGAAGCGCAGCTCGCGGGCTTTCAGATAAATATCGCCGGGGAGAATGTTGTCCAAAATGACATTTTTGATAAAGTTTCCACGGTCGTATTTTTCGTCGTAATACTGCTTAATCCCCGCAAGGGATACCGCCACAACGCCGGCGTATTTTTCCGCAAGCTCGTCGTCGCCCTCTACAAATACGGCGTATTCGGGATGCATATTGCTGCCGAAAGCCTTATAGGCGTACCCGTCCGTCACCAAAGGCTCGTTCGTCTGAAAAACGACGTTGACTTCGGGGGAAAGCACCTCGCCGATTCTGCCAAGTTCGCTACAGGAAATAACCGTACCCGACGCATCGATCACACCGATCGTTCTGTCGACTGCATCCGTCATTTGATGAATAATCGCTTGGAAGAGTCTATTTGACATGTATCCGTCCTCCAATCGGAAAAAACTGTAGAATCCGATACTATGTATTTTACACAATCTTTCCGATTTTTGCAAGGGATATTTTTAATATTCTTCATTTTTTATTTGCATTTTGCCCAAAAAAAGTGCTGTTTTTTGGGCAATCGGTAGATTACTTCTGCTTTTTTCGCCGATTTTCGTGCCGTCTAAATCAGGCAATATGCATAAAAGCCGCCGAAAACGCTATTTCGCCCCACATACCGCGCATACCGAATAGCCCTGCGCCTCCAATTCCGCCAGCGAAACGCCCGACACCGTCTCTTTGTTGCTATCGTCCATAGACTGCGCATAGCGACAGGTCGGCGAATGGATCTTCTTGGAGCTTGTGTTCAGCACATAGGTGTGACTACCCGACACCTGCCCTGTCAAATGCTCGACGGATGCATCGGGAAGCTCCGCATTCGGAGGTTCGGTCTGCGGCGGCTCGGTTTCTTCCTCAAACCACCGGACGGTCGGCGGCTCGGTCACCCGCAGTGCGGAAAGCAGAGCGTCCGCGCCCCTGTTCAGCGTGCTTTGATTCCAAAGCAATGCCGCGCTGAGCATCAAACAAAGCAGGGCGGCCACCGAAAACAAATGCAGGGCATGTACATCCTTTGCCGCGCTGTCTTTTTCGGTTGCCTTTTCGATTGCTTTTTCGGTTGTTGCTTCAACTTCTTTTTCGACCGTTATTTCTTTGGCTTTTGCCCGCTTCATCGCGTATACCCCTTACAATGCTGACAGAATTCGTACCCTTCATTTAAATAGGTGTCCAGTTCGTCGGCGGAAATCTCGCCGCGGTTCGCATCCTTGATGTTTTTCGCATAGGGGCAGTCGGGGCTGTGTATTTTCTTGGAATTGGTGTTCAATACCAGTCTCGCGCTTAACTGCGTGGTACGCGGCGCGGTGGTCGTGACGGTCTTGCGGGTGGTCAGGGCAGTCGTGCGGCGCGTAGTTTGGGCATTTTTTGTCTGCACAGCCGCCGGCGCGACCTTCGTTTCGGATGCGGCCTCCAGCCTCGAAGCGTCCGGAGAATCGGTCGGCAGCCCCGGCGAATCGGTCGGCAATCCCGAAGAATCGGTCGGCGATCCCGTCGCCTGCGTACGTGTTTCCGACGCGGCAGCCGTCGTCTGTACGGGCAGCGCGGCGATGGTATCCAGCGTTTTTTGCATACGCATTTGCAAAAGGAACGTCGCCGAAAGGCAGAAAAAGGTCAGAAAAAAAGTGACGGCGATAAACGCAGTCCGCAAATGCGCTTTGTTCATCGCCGTCACATCCTTCTATACGATATGACAGTATCATACACGATATTTCTTGATTTGTCATAAAATGTGCTGTATTCTCACAATTTCGCAGGGCTGCCGTGCAAATACAGAACGGGCGCGCCGACGGCCTGTGCCTGTGCGCGGTCATGTGTGACCAATAAAATCGGGCGCGCGGCGCTTTCCGTTTGCAAAAGCGCAAGCATCTGCTTACAGAGCGCTTCGTCCAAGCCCTGAAAAGGCTCGTCCAAAAGCAGCAATTCGCTTTCGTGCGCCAAAGCGCGCGCCAAAGCAACTCGCCGCCGCATTCCGCCGCTAAGCTCCTGCGGCATGGCGTGCAATTCCGCAGCAAGTCCCACTTCGCAAAGGCGTTTTTCGGCGGTCGTTTGATCGCACACGAGCGCGACGTTTTCCAAAACGCTTATCCACGGCAGAAGCCTATCCTCTTGAAACAAAACCGTCACCCGCTGTGGGACGCCGAGAATTTCGCCCGACTGCGGCTTACTAAGTCCGCTCATCAGGCGCAGAAGCGTTGTTTTCCCGCAGCCCGACGCGCCCATCAACGCGGTGATCCCCTCCAAAACAAAGGTGTGCGAGAAATCGGAAAACACCTGTTTTTCGCCGAACGCTTTGCACACATTTTGAAAGACCAGCTTCATTTCTCCGCCCCCTTTCGCCTATGCGGCGGATCGGTAAGGAAGCGCACGATCAGCTTTTCAAACAGCATACTCAAAAGCACGACGACCACCGTCCACGCAAATAAATCGGCGGTTTCCAAATACACCTTGGCGTTATAGAGCTGCGCGCCGATGGAATTGCGGGGCGTGCTGATGACCTCGGCGGCGATGCCCGCCTTCCACGCGAAGCCGATCGCCGTTGTCAGCGCGCTGCGCAGGCTCGGCAGAACGCTCGGCAGATAAATTTTCGTAAGCGTCTGCCGACGCGTAAAGGAATAGGCTTTCGCCATTTCCAAAAGCAGGGGGTCGGTTTCACGTATGCCCGTTGTCAGATTCGCCCAGATGATCGGCACGACCATCAGAAAGGAGATAAACACGGGGACGGTGCTTTTCTGCATCCAGACCAGCGCCAAAATGATGAACGACGCGACAGGTGTGCTTTTGATGACGCCGAGCATCGGCTGGAACAGGGCGTAAAGCCACTTGGAACACGCCGTCAGCACGGCGAGCAGGATACCCGCAAGCACGCCGAGCAAATATCCTTCGGTGATCCCCAAAAGCGAAGAAAAGGTGTGCAGCCAAAAATCCCCCGTACAGCAAAGCGCCGCCAGACGTTTTGCGACCGTTACGGGAGAAGCGAACAGCACATCCTTGCCGACAAGCAGATAGACGATCTGCCAAATGCACAGCCACACGGATACCGAAAGGAGTATCCGTGTGCCTTTTTTCCATTTGGAATTTTGAAAGGGTTTATACGCCATACCAGAAATCATCGCCCGGCAGTTTCCCGCCGACAGACTGCGGATTTGCCTTGTAAAGCACGTTCAGGTTTTCGGTCACGATCTTCTGCATATCCGTGCCGACCACGCAGGTAATGCTGCAGCGGCCGATGGCCTGTTTGGCAACGGCGGCCTTCGGAATGATGCCGTAGGTCTCGCAGAGCGCCGCCGTACCGTCCACGTCGGACACGGTGTAATCTACAGACGCTTTGTATTCCTCCAAAAAGGCTTCGATCGCCTTGGGATTCGCCGAAACGAAATCCTTATTGGCAACGATGCAGCCCATGGCAAGGGACACGCCCGAAGCATCCTCAAAGGCTTTGGAAAGATCCAGCACGTTTTTCAGCGCTTTGTTTTGCAGCAGTGCGGAGGTCACATTCGGCTCGGGCAGCATATAGACGGTATCGTCCGAAGCATCGGCGGCTGCAGCCAATGTGGCGACCTCGGCATGTTCGGATTTGAATTCGACGGCGACTTTATCGGTCAGACCGTTTTTCTCAAGCAGGTAGTCGAGCACATATTCAGGTGTTGCGCCCTGCCCTGCCGTGACCACGGTTTTGCCCTCTAACGCGGCGATCCCGGAAAGCTCTTTTGTAGACAGCATATACAGCGTCCCGAGCGTATTGACCGCGAGGATCTGTACTTTCCCCGCCAGTTTGTTATAGAGTACCGACGCCATATTGAGCGGGCAGGCGGCTATGTCATAGTTCCCCGCCGTCATGCCGCTGAGCACCTCGGTCGGGTCGGTGCAAAGGGTTACGGTGTAGTTGTTTTTCGCGGTTTTCGCGTCATTGTCGGACATCAGCTTTACCGTGCCGATCCCCGTAGGCCCTTTTAAGGTCGCCAAACGCACAGCCGTTTTTTCGGCGGGCGTCTCCTCCTGTTTTGCCCCGCATGCCGCAAATGACAGCAGCATAAGCACGGCAAGTACAATAGAAAGTACTTTTTTCATCGTGATCCATCCTTTACAAAAGTTGTATTTTTCTGTCAGCATACCGCAGTTTTCCCTGCGCCGAAAGGTGATCGAGCGCACGGTAAATTCCCGCGCGGCTGACATTGATCTGCCTGGAGATCTCCGTAATCGAGACGCCGCTGACGACGCCGTCCGCATCGCACAGGCCGTGCAGATAGCCCAACAGCCTTTCTTCGCCCGTCGGTGCGGTATACGCCTCGATTTTGGCATTCAGAAAGTAAATGCGGCGAGAGAGATAGGCGATATAGCTTTCCGCAAAATGCCGATTGTGCGCCATCAGGCGGTCAACGCCCTCTTTTTGCAGAAACAGCACCGTACACTCGGTTTTGGCGCGGATGGTATTGACAAAACGGTCGGCGTCATTATAAAGCACTACCGCGCCGAAATGCCCGCCGCGCCGCAGGACACTCAGGGTCACATGCTCCTTCATCACGCGCGCTTCGCCCGACAGAAGGATCCCGATACATTTCTCCCTGCTGTCGCGCGAATAGATCACCGCATTTTTGGGGAAGTCACGAATCGAGGAAAAAGAATCCAATACGGTGTCCAGTTCCAAAATACCCGCCGAGGAAAAAATCTCGGCCTCCGACAGCACTTGCAAACATTTCTTTTTTTGCGCGTCCGTCATGTCCGTCCTCCGAAAAAGTGTCTCGTTTGATACGGTATTTGCAGTATACCACATATAGATTCCCCCGTCAATGTGCATTTAGGCCAAAGCCAATCGAATTTACAAAGAATTTTTGGCCATGGCGCAAAAAACACCGTTCACAAAATGCAAACGGTGTTTTGAATCACGATAATTTTGTATTTTAGGGGTTATTCGCCGCGTTTATCGCCGTAGAAGAACAGCGCGACCGTACCCGGTCCCGTATGCGCACCGATCACCGTGCCGATGCTGTTGATCACAACAGGGCCGTTCAGCTTCGGGAAGGTCTCCTCCACCTTTTTGGCAACAGCACGCGCGTCTTCCATGCACGCGGAATGCGACATAAAGCATTTGCCGCTGTAATCCGTTCCCCCTTCAGCGTGTTCGACCATTTTGGCGACGATCTCGTCAATTGCCCGCGCTTTGCCGCGGCATTTCTGACGGGGAATCAGCTTTCCCTCCGCGTTCACGTTCAAAAGCGGGCAGATTTTCAGGATCGTGCCGAAGAAACCCGCCACGGGGGTCACTCTGCCGCCGCGAATATAGCTCGTTAAATCCGTGGAGAAGAACCAGTGATGCAAATTCAGCTTGTTTTCTTCCAAAAACGCACAAATTTCCTCCATGGATTTGCCGCTGTCCCGAAGATCGGCCGCCGTATCCACCAAAAGCCCGTAGCCCGTGGAGGCGGCAAGGCTGTCCACCAGGCACAGCTTGCGCTCTGGGTACTGCTCCAGCAAATTGTCGCGCGCAATGCAGGCGGAATTGTACGAACCCGAAAGGCCGCTCGAAAAGACGATATGCAGAATGTCCTTGCCCGCTTTTAAGAACGGCTCAAAAAATTCGGTGTACTGCTGGACGTTTACCTGAGAGGTCGTCGGCTGTGCGCCGTCGGCAATTTTCTGATAGAAGTCGTCAAACGGGATCGTCTGCCCCAAATCATCGGCATACTCTTTCCCATCCAAGGTAAAATGGAAGCAGACCAGCTTTACATCCCGCTCTTCAAAAAAGGACAAAGGCATATCCGCCGTTGAGCAACAAGATAAAACAAATTCAGACATAGTTTCACTTTGGATACGGCAGAACGTCTGCGGAGCTTTGCCTTTCGCGCCGCCGTATCCTTCCTTTCCGCGTGCAGACGCACGCTGCTGTTTTTGGATTTGCATATTGGGCTTTCCCCTATCGGGGGCAAGCCTTATTTTTCCGTTTCAAGCGCCCGCAGTTTTTCGCTCCGCGCAAATTCCGCGCCGTCCTCGCCGAGATGATACCGGCAAGCGCCTACCGTGAGTCGATTGCCCTTTTCCACACGGGAATAGATGATCCCGACCTTGCGCATATAGGTTTTCAACCAGGCAAGACGCTTTTTGAAATCGGAATACCGTCGTATTTGCGGGTCTGTCCACGCAACCTCGGCGAACGCGGCCGTGCGCGGGAACATGGAAAACTGCAAAGCCGTTTCGGTATCGAGGAACTCCGACCAATGCTCGCATTCCAGTCCCAAAACACGCTGACCGGGTTTTGCGAGTCCCAGCAGCGCTTCATCAAAGCGGTAGACCTTGCGAAGCGGGATCTGGGCATATTTCACGTCAAAGTAGAAATAATCGGTGGGCGATAAGATCATATCGCGCTTAAACGCCTGTTTGCGCACCGTGCCGAGATTGTTCGGCAGCCAATACTGGCAGACGATGCTGTCGTCAAAGCTGTCGCCGATAACGTCATTCCACGCGATTGCGGTTTTGCCGTGCTTTTTGACCATTTCGTTTACGCGGGTCATGAAGTATCCCTGCAATTCCTTAGGGGTTTTCAGGTCGTTTTGCACCATAGCCGCTTGGCACTTCGGGCAATTCTGCCAATACTTGCGATGTCCGCCTGTGGCCTCGTCGCCGCCGATGTGGAAATACTTTCCCTTGAACAGCCCGCACATTTCCGCAAGCAGCTGCTCCAAAAATGCATACACCGCTTCGTTGCCCGCGCATAAAATTTCCGAAGCGACCCCGTTTTCGCACATGACCTCGGTCGGCTCGCCCGTGCAGGAAAGCTCCGGATGTGCCGCAAGCATATCGCGCGTGTGGCCGGGTAAATCGATTTCGGGGATCACGTCGATATAAAGCGAATTCGCATAAGCCTCGATCTCGCGAATCTCCTCCTGCGTATAATAGTGGAAATATTCGCCGCCCCGATACTCCATACCGCATCCCTTTAAGCCCGCATACCGACGGCGGGAGCCGATGGAATTGAGTTCGGGGAACACCTTACTTTCGATCCGAAAGCCCTGATCGTCCGACAAATGCCAGTGGAACGCGTTGAGCTTAAGCATCGCCATTTGATCGAGTACCCGCAGGACGACTTCTTTCCCAAAGAAATGGCGGGATTCGTCGATTTGCAGCCCGCGATACCCGTGATGGGGCTTGTCCGAGATCAAAAGCCCATTGACAACGGCTTTTCCCTCGGTTTTGGTCGCCTGCATCAAAATCATTTTCAGCGTGACCGCACCGTAAAATGCGCCGCGCTCGTCCGATGCGCGCACGGTGATCCCGTCGGGCGCAACGCGCAGCACATAGCTTTCTTTCGCCATACCCTCAACCTTCTTAAAGGTGATCGCACCCTCGCCCTGTCGGGGATTCGTTTTCAGATATGCGGTCAGATAGTGACCCGCCCGTGTAAATTCTTTGGAGCAAAGCACCTCAGTACTTGAGGAGACCGTGTATGTACCTTCCAAGGTTTCATAACGCTCGGGTTTCGGCAGAATATTGTATTTCAGCAGAAGCTTCACCTCCCAAACTTTTTACCGGACAAATGTCAAATGCACAGATTCGGCATCCATCCGGTAAAAGTATAGCAAAAAATTCCGTCGTTTTAAAGTCTTATTTTGTCTTTGCCGCGATTTTTTCAAAAATTTCTATGATTTTAAAACGCGCTTCGTACTTCGGGCTGCTCTCGACCAGCTTTTGCTCGCGCTCGGTCAAAACGTCGTCGATGTTGGTATCCGCTTCGGCGGCGGGCAGGCACAGCGGCGGGAACATCACGCACCACCAGTTCTGTCCCTTTCCCTCGCCGAGAATGACGCGCACGGCCTCGTACTCCCCCGCAGGCAGCGTTACCGTGCCGTCATAGGTGCGCGTCGGGAAGAAATCCTTGCCGATCTCGACCGTCACGCCGTAATCAAAGCCGTTTTCCGAGATCACGCGCTGTGCGGCCGCACACAGGCGCGCTTTGTCGCTTTCGAGTACGTCTTCGGCGTCGGCGGCGGTCATCGTGCCGTTGAACAACGCCCCGCCCTCTTCGAGTACGGCGTCGCGCACTTTTAATTTCAACGCCTGATCCGCTTCGCTGTCGGAATTGGCGATAACATGCATACGCAGCACGTTTTGGCGGATCTTGCCGCACGATGCGCCGAAAGAGGTAATGCTCAGCAGCACGGCGATCACAAGGCCGCAGAGTATGGAAATTTCGAGCTTTCGTCGTTTCAGGTTTTGCTTTGCTTTTTGCATATGTTTCATCCTTTCGCGGGAAATCGTTTTCCCGATGCTCAAAGGATTGACCGAAAGCCGTCGGTTTAATCGAAAAAGCGGAAAAATTCCGGCGAACACATCTTTTTCTTGCAATTTTTTCACATATTTTTGTAAAAATCATTTCCTGTTTCATGAAAATGTGCTAAACTGTTTATATTCTGAAAAGGGAGCTTGCATATGACCGCCAAAAAACAACAATCGGTAAAACCGCTCTCCGTTTGGGAGACTGCGGCTTACTCTCTGGGTTCGCTCGGCAGGGAATTCAGCAACAACTGCGTAAACGCCTTTTTCCTGATCTATCTGTGCATTTATCAGGGCTTAAATCCCATGATCATGACGGTCGCCTTTGTGCTGGCCAAAATTTGGGACGCTGTCAACGACCCCATGCTTGCGACCATTGTCAACAACGTCAAAAAGTCGCGGTTCGGCCGTTACAGGCCGTGGATCTTTGTCGGCGCGATCCTCAATGCGATGACGCTCGTGGCAATGTTTGTGCCTTTGGGCGCATCCGTATCCGTTGTCGGCAGATATGCCTATTACATTTTGATTTACGTTTTGTGGGGTATGTCCTTTACGCTTATGGACGTTCCGTTTTGGAGCATGCTGCCCGCCATTGCCAATTCCACCGAGGAGCGCAACAAAGCAAGCTCCATGGCAAAGCTCATCGGGGGCTTGGGCGGCTTTTTGGTCGGCATGGTCGGCACTTCGCTGATCCTGCCCAACTTCTCGAAACAGGGCATGAGCAAAGCCTATATGATCTTGGGCGCGACGGCGGGCGTCATTATGATCGTCTTTGTGCTGATCACGGTCATTTTCAACAAAGAGAAGTATCCTATCCCCCATGCCAACGTAGGGTTAAAGACGATTTTGTATCTCTTCCGCGTCAACGACCAGCTGCGCGCCTACGCGCTGAGTCTGGTGCTGTATCTCACCGGCACAAACCTTGCGCTTTCGCAGATTTTGTATCTGTTTATTTACTGCTACGAGGACGGCGCGAATCTGCTCGACTCCCACTACAGCTACACACTGTATTGGGTGGTCGCCTGTACGGGACAGGGCATCGCCATGTTTTTCTACAATCAGCTGACCCGTATCATTCCCCGCCAAAAAATCTATGAATTCTCGTTTTGGGGCTGCATCATCAGCTATGTTTTGATGTTCGGTATATTCTTCTTCCTCAAGCCCGGAAATTACCTGCTCAACGCCGTTTTGATCGCCGTATCGGGCGCGTTTCTGATGCTTGCGTCGGGCATGAACCAAATCGGCAGTACGGTCATGATCGCCGATATTACCGATTACAGCGAATACAAAACCGGCAGGCGCGCCGACAGCGTGATGTTCAGCGTTTCGACCCTCATCACCAAAGCGGCGGCAGCGGTCGCCATGCTCATTCTCGGCATCGGCATTTCGGTTGCGGGACTGCCGACGGTCTCGGAGCTGCCGATCACCGCCCCCGACGGCACATATACCCAATCGGTCAACGTGTTTATGGAGGACAACAAATACCGCATCAACAACGAGGAGACATGGGAGCTGGTTTCTTCGCAGGAGCAGTACCGCGGCAAGGCGGAATTCGTACAGGAAAACCTGATCGCCGAAAACAGCCTGACGATTTTGCGCGTATTTATGTTCTTAATGCCCATCCCGCTGTGCATCATCGCCTATATCGTCTATAAAAAGAAATACCGTCTCTACGGCAAGACCTATGACGACATCAAGGCGGAGATTGACCGACGACGTTTGGAAAGCGGTTTGACGGCGGAAGGCGACGCTTCCGAGACGGTGCGTTCCGAAACATAATCTGAGGAGAAACGGCGCTTTGCAGCCATAGGATTCAACCGCAGACGGCGAAGATGTGCACCCCCGCCCTTATGAAGTAAGGGTTTACGATTGGCCATTCGTTCTTACAAAAAAGTGACCCCTTTGGCGGACTGTCAAAGGGGTCGCTTTTTGATCGTTTGGATAGAAATTTTCTGTTTTGGGGTCGGTCAAGCACGTGCTTCCGCCGCTTGCTTTGCCAGAAAAGCCGCGCCCAGCATGCCCGCCTGATTTCCTAAAGCGGCTTTTCGGATGGCAACCGATTGAAAGCTGTGTACGGGGTACGTGCGCACGCGGCGGGTGATTTCGGAAACGATGTAATCTTCCCGCATAATGCCGCCGCCGAGCACGATGCACGGCGGATTGAAAATATAGATCAAAGACGAGAGGCCGCAGACCACTTCGTCGATCCAGTTGTCGATCACGCGCCGAATCGTTTCGTCGCCGAAATGCCCGGGCGCAAAGATCGCACGGCCGGAAAGCTGTTTGCCGGTCGCTTTTTGCACGTCGTTTTGCAAAGCGACGGTCGAAGCGTACATTTCATAACAGCCGCTGCCGCCGCAGGTGCAATTTCGCCCGTCCTTGTGCGTCACGATATGCCCGAACTCCCCTGCGGAAAAGCGGCTGCCCGTGTAAAGCCGATCCTGCAGCCACAGCGCGCCGCCGATCCCCGTGCCGTAGGTCAGGCACAGAAAATCATGGAATCCCCTGCCCGCGCCGAAGCGCGCTTCGGCGGTCGCCGCGCAGTTGACGTCGTTCTCCACACAGACAGGTAAGCCGTACCGTTCCAAAAGGGGTTTTTGAAGCTCCACGCCCGTGTAATCGGGAATCGTCGCGCAGGCGTGCAAAATACGTCCCGACACGCTGTCCACCTGCCCCGCCGTGCTGATCCCGATGCAATCCACGGTATCGGCAAAGCGGTCGATGAGGGTCATGAGCTTTTTGGGCAAATGCGCGCCGCCCAAATGCGCCTCGGTCGGCGTTTCAAAGGCATGCTCCACGGTATAGTCGCCGTTCACAACGCCGTATTTTATGGCAGTCCCGCCGATGTCGATTGCAAAAATCCGCATAAACCATACAAGCGACGCAAAACACGGAAACCGTCCTTTGCTTTTGACGGTCACGATCCTGCGTCGCCCCTTTCTGTTCTTTTTATTGGATACAAAGCGCTTTTCAGGTCAGCTTGTCCGCCATATCGCACAATTTGCCGAGCCGATGATGAACGCCCGAACGCGACATCGGCGGTTGCATGGCGTCGCCGATTTGCCGGAGGGAATAATCGGGGTTTAAAAGCCGCAGCTGTGCGATCTCGCGCAGCTCGTCGGGCAAAGACGAAAGTAAGCCGTGCTTTTGCAGCTTTTCAATGGATTCGATTTGCCGCACGGCGGCGTCTACGGTCTTATTGAGATTCGCGTTTTCAAAATTCAAACGGCGATTGACGTTGTTGCGAATATCCTTGTAAATGATCACGTCGATCAGTTCCATCACGAACTTGGACGCGCCCATAATGGTAAGCAGATTTTGAATTTCCTCGGTTTTTTTGAAATACAGCACATAAAGCCCGTTTCGGCGCACCTGCTTCGGCGCAAAGTCGTTGTTTTCGAGAAACTTTTTTAAATCAAGGCACAGGTTGTAATGCGGCACAACGAATTCCAAATGGTAATTCTTTTCGGGAGAATTAATCGTGCCGCACGCCAAAAACGCGCCCCGCAGAAACGCGCCTACGCAGCAATCCTCTTGAATATTGCTCCAATTCATGCGCCGCGCGCGCTCCGTACCGTCGTAACCGAAGGCGTTCAGCACCCGCAGCCTGTCCTGCCGATCGGGTACTTCGACCTTGTATTTCCGCGTCGTCGCCCGCAAAATGCGCGGCGCAGATGCACAGAACCGCCCCGCCACATATTGATACGCCTGCGCGACGGCCTCATTTTCCGTGGAGAGGGACACTTCCCCCGCTGAAAATCCCCGCCCGAACAGCAGAAGCCCATAGCTTTGGGCTAAAAGACAGCAGGGATTGGTCGGCGCGATGTGCAGGAGATCCTCTTTTAAGTCCGACGAAAACGACATAGGCGTTACCTTGTAATATCCCGATGGAAAACGCTGCTGTTGGCGCCTTTTTCCAGCAGGTGTTTGTTGATAAGCTCCGCAAATACCACCGAACGATGTCTGCCGCCCGTACAGCCCACCGCAATGGTCAACTGGCTTTTCCCCTCGGCGGTATACAGGGGCAGCAGATAATCGAGCAGATCCCGCAGCTTGTCTGCCAAGCCCCGCGCCTGCTCAAACTGCATCACAAAGCTGCGGACGGGTTCTTCCAGCCCTGTGTGCTGCTTGAGTTCCGGAACATAAAAGGGATTGGGCAGACACCGAACGTCGAAAACCAAATCGGCATCCTTCGGCGCGCCGTATTTGAAGCCGAAGGAAATGCAGTTGACCTTCAGGGCGTTTTGGGCGTTTTCCAAAAACAGACTCGCGATGCGGTTTTTGAACTGCCCGCTTTTCATTTGCGACGTGTCAATGACATAATCCGCCTTTTGCCGTGCGGGCAAAAGCAGCTCTCGTTCCCGATTGATCGCCTCGGCAATGGATTGCGCGTGCAGCTCATCGGCCAACGGATGCTTTCTGCGCGTCTCCTGATAACGGCGCATGATCGTATCGTTATCGGCATCGATAAACAGAATTTTATAGGGGACGTTCATGGTATCGAGACCGTCAAGCGCGCTGAACAGGGCGGCAAAAGAAGAACCCAGACGGATATCCGCCACGATCGCCACGCGCTCGCGATGCTCCTCCGACCTGAGGATCAGCTGCATAAAGGTCGGGATCAATTCGGTCGGCATATTGTCCACGCAGAAAAAGCCAATGTCCTCCAGCGCGTCCACCGCCGCGGATTTGCCCGCGCCCGAAAGACCTGTTACAATAACAAGTTCCATATACATTCCTCTCTGTTTATCCGATATATCGGACTTCCGTTTGTAGCTGCACGCCCGTTTTCGCATAAACCGTTTCTTGAATATGCTTGATGAGCGCAAGAATATCCGCCGTTGTCGCGCCGCCTTTGTTGATGACAAAGCCCGCGTGCTTCTCGCTGACCTGCGCGCCGCCGATAGAATAGCCCTTTAACCCGCAGCCTTCGATGAGCGCGCCCGCAAAACGTCCCTCGGGACGCTTAAAGGTACTGCCCGCGCTCGGATATTCGAGCGGCTGTTTTTCTTTTCGCCGCCGCATTTTGTCGTCCATAGCCGCCTTGATTGCGTCGGGATCGCCCTGTTCAAGCCGCAGAACCGCCCCCGTGATCAAGTAGTCGGTATCCGTATAAACGCTGGTGCGATAGCCGAGCTTTAAGTCCTCCCCCGAAAACGCGCCGAACGTGCCGTCGGGCGCAATGTGCCGCGCTTCACAAAGCACATCCCGCATTTCGCCGCCGTAAGCGCCCGCATTCATATAGACCGCGCCCCCTACCGTTCCGGGGATCCCGTAGGCAAATTCCAGCCCCGCTAAGCCCTGCCGCAAGGCAAAAAGGCACAGAGCGGTCAGCGGCGCGCCCGCCTCGCAGAAAATTCGCCCGTCGGGAAGCCGACGTATAGCGGACATCGGCGCGCCCAGCCGCAGTACCGCGCCGCGAAAGCCCGCGTCGGCAAACAGCAGATTGCTGCCGTTGCCTACGACGCAAAACGGTATGCTGTCGCGCCGGCACGCCGAAACAATATCCCGAAGCGACTCTTTAGAGTTCGGGGTCAGGAGCAGATCCGCTTCCCCGCCGGTTTGAAAGCTCGTCAGCTTTGCAAGCGGAAAGCGCGAAAAGGTTTCTACATGATACCGATCTGCAATTTGAAGTATGGCGTCGTACAAAGCAATCCCTCACACAATTATTCGTCTAACAGCGCCGCGCCGATAATGCCCGCGTCGTTGCCGAGAACTGCGGAGCAAATCTGCGTTTGCTTGCCGCAGTAAATGCTGTAGCGTTCGCGTTCCACATATTCTCGGATCGGGGAAAGCAGCGTCTCGCCCTCGTTGCCGATCCCGCCGCCGATGCAAAGCACATCCGGCTGGAACACGTTGACGGCGTTTGTAATACCCGCCGCAAGATACTTTATGTAACGATCCACCACGTGTTTTGCCGCCGTGTCGCCTTTGCGCATACCGTCGAACGCGGTTCTGCCGTTGACCTTGTCTATGTCTCCACCGACGATCTCCCACATCAGGGAATCCTTGTTGTCCTGCATACAGGCCTTCGTCTGCCGCACCAGCGCCGTTGCGGAGGAATACGCCTCCCAACAGCCCTTTCTGCCGCAGGTGCAGGGTTCGCCGTCCACCACAATTACGGAATGCCCCATTTCACCGCCCGCATCGTTGCAGCCGTTGACGATTTTGCCGTTGACAACGATCCCGCTGCCCACGCCCGTGCCGAGCGTGATCGCCACAAAATTCTCCACATTGCCGCCCACGCCCGCGACCGCTTCGCCGAGCGCCGCGCAATTGGCGTCGTTTTCAAGGTAGATCGGCTTGTCAAAATAATTTAGCAGAATGTCCCGCGCGGGTACTTTTTCAAAGCCGAGGTTGTTGGCGTATTCAATAATGCCCATGCGCTTGTTGATCGAACCCGGCGTGCCGATGCCGATGGACTGCACGTCGTCCATGGAAATACCCGCTTCGGCGACCGTTTCACGCACACAGGCGGCGATGTCGTCCAAAATCTCATTTGCGGGACGCGGACAAGCCGTTTTGCGTTTGCCTTTGGCAAGGATTTTATAATACGAGTCCACAACGCCCGCGACAATGTTCGTTCCACCCAAGTCCACACCGATTCTATACATATGGTATTCCTCCGAAATCTATTTTAGTCTTAGTAATTCTGCCAAATCTCCAATTCCTCGGCCGCCGCTTCTTCGCCCTCGTCCATACCGAGCTGATGCAGAAGCTCGCGCGCGGCGTTGTAACCCATTTTCTTCTGGCGGTTGTTCATGGCCGCGACCTCGATGATCACGGCGAGATTGCGCCCGGGCTTCACGGGTACAACGGTCATCGGCACTTTGATCCCCATGATATTGATATAATCGTTATCCAGCCCCATGCGGTCGTAGACCTTATTCGGGTCCCATGGCTCAAGCTGAATGACCAAATTGATTTTTTCCGTCAGCTTGACCGCGCCCATACCGAAAATGCGGCGCGCATTGATGACGCCGATGCCGCGAAGCTCGATAAAGTGGCGGATATTGTCGGGCGCAGAGCCGACCAGTGTTTTGGCGGATACCCGCCGAATTTCGACCGCGTCGTCCGCGATCAGACGGTGGCCGCGCTTGACAAGCTCAATGGCCGTTTCGCTTTTGCCCACGCCGCTGTCGCCGACCATCAGCACGCCCTCGCCGTAAACCTCCACCAGCACCCCGTGGCGCGTGATGCGCTCGGCAAGCTCTGTGCCGAGAAACGAAATGAGGGCGGACATACAGCTTGAAGTCGCGTCCTCGGTGCGCAAAAGCGGCACTTCGTACTTCTCTGCCAATGTGCGCAGAGCCGGCGGGCATGCAAGCCCGCGCGTGATGAGAATAAAAGGCGGGCGGCGGCTCGTCAGGCGTTCCAGCCCCTCCTCCTGCCGCTCGGCGCTAAGCGTTTTCAAATATTCAAGCTCCGACAATCCGAGGATCTGCACGCGCTCGGGGTCAAAATAATCATCCCGATCCGCCAAAAGCAGCGCGGGACGATTGACGTCCTGCGAGGTGACGGACAGCTCGGACGGCAATCGCGGCATATACAGCGTCTCATAGGAAAACTCCTTGATGACGCGTTCCAAAGAAACGGAATAGTTGGTACCCATCAAACCGTTCCCCCTTTTTTAGATTCATTTCTATTATAATCGATATACGGCAAGTTTCCAAGGGTTTTTGCAAAAGTTTTTTGCGGGAAGCCGATTTTTCCGCTTCGCATAAGGCGCGTGTTTTCTGCCATACTACCTACGGGTGAACGTGCATGATTACAGCGGTGGTCATCGGCAGAGAAAATGCGCTGCTTTCGCGTACTCTTTGCCAAATGCTCGAAAAATTCGGCGGCGCGTGTTTTCTGTCCCCCGACTGTATAGTCGATTGCTGCGCCATAACGCCCGAATTTTTGATTTTTAACACAGATTTTATCCGAGAACTCACCTGCGTCTACAGCGTTTTGCTGCTCGCCGGGCAAGAGGCGCATTCGGCCGCAGCCAGGGATTGCCTCTTTGACTGCGTGATTTCGGACGGTACGCAAAGCACGTTTGGGGGATCGCCCGTGCTTTCGGTCGGCATGCGGCAGGACTGTGACATCAGCATTGCAAGCATGGAGAACAACACCTATTCCATCAGCGTGCAGAAACCGCTGCGCACCCTGGACGGGGAAGAAATTCTGCCCTGTGAATTCTGTGTGGAATGTGGGCAAAGCCGCACGCCGCAGGCGGTGCTTTACGCGTTTACGCTGCTGCTGCTCTCCGGCAAAGCGGATATGCAAACATTGAAAATGAAGCTGTAAAGTCCAAAAGCCCCCGCCGCAAAGAAGCTCTGCGGCAGGGGTTTTTCAGCTATGTAGCGCTTTGGAAAAATCAGATTTTCATGACCGCGCCGTCCTTGGCGGAGGAGACCATGGCGGCATAGCGCGCCAGCCACCCGCTCTTGATCCGCGGTTCATGCGGGACATAAGCGGCTTTGCGCTTTGCCAGTTCCTCGTCGGACACGCGCACGTTGACCGATGAAGCGGGGATGTCGATGTCGATGATGTCGCCCTCTTCGATAAGGCCGATCTCGCCGCCGCACGCCGCTTCGGGTGCGACGTGGCCGATAGACGCACCGCGCGAAGCGCCCGAGAACCGACCGTCGGTGATCAGCGCCACGGTTTTGTCCAGCTTCATGCCCGCGAGCGCGGAGGTCGGGTTGAGCATTTCGCGCATACCCGGGCCGCCGACAGGGCCTTCATAGCGGATGACCACCACGTCGCCGTCTACGATCTTGCCGGTATAGATGGCGTCGATCGCCTCGTCCTCGCTGTCAAACACACGCGCAGGGCCGGAGTGGACAAGCATTTCGGGGGCGACTGCGCTGCGTTTGACAACGCAGCCGTCCTTGGCGATATTGCCCCAAAGAATCGCGATACCGCCGGTCTCGCTGTAGGGGTTGTCGATCGGACGAATGGCGTCGGTGTTGCGGATGTGCGCGCCCTTGATGTTCTCCCCGACCGTTTTGCCCGTTACGGTAAGCAGCGACAGATCCAAAAGTCCCTTCTTCGCAAGCTCCGCTTGCACGGCAGGCACGCCGCCCGCGTTGTTCAGGTCGTGCATATGCGTCGGACCTGCGGGCGCCAAATGGCAGAGGTTCGGCACGCGCGCGCTCATTTCGTTAAAGGTTTTGAGGTCGATGGGGCAGCCCGCCTCTTTGGCGATGGCGAGCAGATGCAGCACCGAATTGGACGAACAGCCGAGCGCCATATCGCATGCCAGCGCGTTGCGCACGGATTTTTCATTGACGATGTCGCGCGCGCGGATGTTCTGCTCGACCAAGTGCATGATCGCCATGCCGGCGCGTTTGGCAAGTTGCGTTCTGCCCGCGTGTACCGCAGGGATCGTGCCATTGCCGGGCAGCGCGATGCCTAAGGATTCGCAAAGGCAGTTCATGCTGTTTGCGGTATACATACCCGAACACGACCCGCAGCCGGGACAGGTGTTGTTTTCAAATTCACAGAGCTTCTCGTCGTCGATCAGGTTCGCTTTGCGCGCGCCGACCGCCTCGAACATTTTGGAAAGCGACGTTTCCACGCCGTCTACAAGCCCCGACATCATCGGCCCACCCGAGCAGACCACCGTCGGCAGATTGATGCGAAGCGCCCCCAAAAGCATGCCGGGCACGATCTTATCGCAGTTGGGTACGAGCACAAGGCCGTCAAAGCCGTGCGCCATGGCCATGGTCTCTACGCTGTCGGCGATCAATTCGCGCGAAGGCAGCGAATACTTCATGCCGATATGCCCCATGGCGATGCCGTCGCAAACACCGATAGAGGGTACCATGATCGGCGTACCGCCCGCCATGCGAACGCCCGCCTTGACCGCTTCGGTCAGCTTATCCAAATGAAAATGCCCCGGGACGATCTCGCTGTGTGCGGAGACAACGCCGATGAGCGGCCGCTCCAATTCCTCTTTCGTGTAGCCCATTGCATAAAACAGGCTGCGGTTCGGCGCGCGCTCCACACCGTGTAAAATGCTTTCGCTGCGCAATTTCATACTCTATTCCTCCCATGTGCCTGCGGCAAGTTGGCTTTCAGCCGCAAAAAGGCACAATATTCTTTTTTGGTTTTCTTTATGTTTTTCCGCTTATCTTAGGCTTCCTCTAAGAATTTGCGCATGATGTCAGGGCCGTTTTCGATGAAAACGCCCGTGGCTTTCGCCGATTCTTCATCAATGCTCTGTACGCCCGCTTTTTCCGCGTTTTTGTGATAGATCAAATACGGCACGGGGTCGGACGCGTGCGTTTGGGTGACAATGGGCGTGGGGTGATCGGGCAGGATCATGATTTTATAGTCCTCGTCCATTTGCTCCAGCCCCTCCAAAACGATAGACAGAACGCGGCTGTCGATCATTTCAATGGCGCGCACCTTGTTTTCGGGTTCGTTGCGATGCCCGCATTCGTCCGGCGCTTCCAAGTGGATGTATGCGAAATCGCAGCCATTCTTTAATGCGTCGAGCGCGGCATGCGCTTTGCCCTCGAAATTCGTATCGATATACCCCGTCGCGCCTTCCACCACGGGGGCTTCCATGCCCGCGCATTTGGCGATGCCTTTCAGCAGATCCACGGCGGAAATGACCGCGCCCTTTTTGCCGAACAATTCGTAAAAATCGGGCAACAAGGGCTTTTTGCCCTCGCCCCAAAGCCAAAGGGAATTGGCGGGGCGTTTGCCCTCTGCAACACGCTTTAAATTGATGGGGTGCTTCGATAGGAACGCGCAGCTGTCCTTCATGATTTGCAGCAGCGGCGCGGCGTTCTCGGACTTGGAAAGATAGTCTTTGATCACACGGCCGGAAATGTCGTGCGGCGGCGTCATGTCGCCAAGGTCGGTCGTACCGTTCGCCCACACCAGACAATGCCTGTAGCTGACGCCCGGATAAAACGCGAACTGCGCATTGCCGAAATGCGCCTGCACATCGCGCATGATCTCAGCGGCCTCCGCTGTGGAAATATCGCCCGCGCAATAATCCACCATGGTTTTGTTTTCATACGGCTCGTCGTCGGACAGGGTGACAAGATTGGTGCGCAGGGTCACGTCCGTATCCAAAAGCTGCACGCCGATGCTCGCCGCCTCTAAAGGCGAACGCCCCGTGTAATACTTTCGCGGATCAAAGCCCAAAACGCTCATATTGGCGACGTCGCTGCCGGGCTTTAAGCCCTTGGCGACCGTGCGCACAAGACCGACTTCACTTTTTTGCGCCAAAGCGTCTATATTCGGCTTGTTGGCGCACATCATCGGCGTTTTGCCGCCGAGCGCCGGCACGGGATAATCCGCCATGCCGTCGCATAAAATCACTGCATATTTCATTTGGTGTTCCCCCTGATTATTGCTCCTGCTTAGGGTCAGACTGCGGCTCGAACGGTACGTCCGTCCCCGGGCGGAACGTGTCCTCCGCTGCGGGCGGCGTAAAGTCCCCGTTCGGAAGATCGGCATTTTCCTTGGGCGCGGGATCGGTGTTTGCCGGCGCGCTGTAGCCCATATCTCCCGAAACAGGCGGCTGCTGCGGCAAGCTGTAGCCCATATCTCCCGAAACGGGCGGCTGTTGCGGCGCGCTGTAGCCCATATCTCCCGAAACGGGCGGTTGCTGCACATACGGGTATCCGTCCTGCATAGGCGGCACATCCGCGTAAGGCGGCGTGGGCAAAATGCCGAATTCCTCCGGTGCGACGCGACCATTCGCCATAGCATAGGTCTTTAAATTCTCATAATACATCGCGGACACAGTATACGTATAAGGCGTCACATAAATCGTCGCAATGCCGAACGTAACGGCATCCAAAAGATACCAAAGAATAAAGCTCAGATCGCGAACGAACAACTGTCCTTTGAAGCCGTTCGTCATGCGTTTGCTGACGTCTAACGCCTGCTTCGCGGTCAAATTCGGGTTGTCGTGGATGATATATTCCACCTGCGAATACGCATAGTACTTGACGATACCGGGTATAACCAGCAAAAGCGACCACAGGATAATGAAAACATACCGCAGAAAGCCGACGGTAAAATACTTGCCGTAGCGGTCGAAGCCCTCCTGATACGGGCTTTTCCATGTGGGGTTAAAGCCGCGAATGCAGTTGAGGAAATAGGCGGAAACGGCGATGCCGAAGGGAATGAGTAGGATCGTTATCCAGCTGACGCTCGGTATCGATATCGAATAACCGGTCATTGCCCCATCGGTGATTTGGTTGACGGTTCTGTAAGCCGTCATCCCTGCGCCTACAATATTGCTCAATAGCAGATACGGCAGCATGGCCAACAGCATTTTCAGCCAGCGGGTGTCCTCTCCGATAAAGCGGCGAGCTTCCTGTTTGATCGCGGCACGGTTCAGTACTTCCATATACATATCTCCTTTTCGATGTCTATATACGATGCCATTTTACACCTTGCGGGGTGTCTTCCAATACAATGCCGCGCGCCTTTAATTCGTCGCGAATGCCGTCGGCACGCGCCCAGTCCTTCGCCTTGCGCGCCGCCTGACGTGCTTCGATCATCGCTTCGATGTCGGCGTCCAGCGAAGCATCCGTATTTCGATTATACACCAGACCCAGCACGCCCGTCAACTCGTCGAACAGCTGCACAGCATATGCGATCAGCTCGCGCGAACCGCTGTTCAGAACCTGCACGTTGACGTCGCGCACCAGCTCAAACACAGCGGCAAGCCCATCCGCCGTGTTGAGGTCGTCATCCATGGCTTCACAGAACTGCTCACGGCGGGAATCCAACTGCGCTTTGATCGCATCGGCGTTTTCGGGAACGCTGTCGAGAGCGTTTTGCAGGGCAAAATCGAGGCTGTCGCGGCAGGTGTAGAGCCGTACCAGCGAGGCTTTGCACTGTTCGATGATATCCACGCTGTAATTGATGGGGCTTCTGTACTGTGACGAGATCATCAGATAGCGGATCGGCTCATAGCCGTATTTTTCCGCCACGTCGCGCACGGTGAAGAAATTGCCGAGCGATTTGGACATTTTGACATTGTCCACATTGATATAGCCGTTGTGCATCCAGTAATTGGCGAACGGAACGCCGTTGCAGCATTCGCTCTGCGCGATCTCGTTTTCATGGTGCGGGAAAATCAAGTCCTGCCCGCCGCAGTGGATGTCGATCGTTTTCCCGAGATAGCGGCGCACCATGGCGGAGCACTCGATGTGCCAGCCGGGTCTGCCCTTGCCCCACGGGGAATCCCAGGCCGGCTCGCCGGGCTTTGCACCCTTCCAAAGCGCAAAGTCCATAGGCTCTTTTTTGCGTTCGCCGATGTTGATTCGCGCACCGGCCTCCAAATCCTCCAGCGGCTGATGCGACAACTTGCCGTATTCGGGGAATTTAGCGGGACTGAAATACACGTCGCCGTTATCCACCGCATACGCATAGCCCTTTTCGACCAGCATGGAAATGATGTCCAAAATCTCGTCGATATTCTCCGTCGCTTTCGGGTGTACGGTCGCTTCGCGGATGTTCATGCCCTTGGCGTCCTTCCAAAATTCCGCGATATATTTTTCGGAAACGGTTTTGTAATCTGTCCCCTCTTCTATGGCGCGTTTGATGATCTTATCGTCAATATCCGTAAAATTCTGCACGAAATTGACCGTATACCCGCGATATTCCAAATAGCGGCGCAGGGTATCGAACACGCAAAGCGGGCGCGCGTTGCCAATGTGGATGAAATTGTACACCGTCGGCCCGCAGGCGTAGATTTTGACCTCGCCCTCGGTGATGGGTTTCAGTTCCTCTTTTTGCCGCGTCAGCGTATTATAAATGCGCATAATTATTCTCCTTCCTTTTTCTCTTCCATGGCCTTGAGCCGCTGTTCCATTCTGTGCAGCTCCACGCGCATACTGCAAAGCTCCTGCGCAACGGGATCGGGTATATGCACCTGATCGAGATTGTCCACGCGGCGGCCGTTGCGCTTGACCACGCGCGCCGGAACGCCAACCGCCGTGGAATCGGGGGGAATGCCCTCCAGCACGACCGCGCCTGCCGCGATATTGGTATTGTCGCCGACCTTAAAAGGGCCGAGTACCTTTGCGCCCGCGCCGATCATCACACCGTTGCCGATGGTCGGATGGCGCTTGCCCGTGTCCTTGCCCGTGCCGCCCAGCGTCACGCCCTGATACAGCGTGACGTCGTCGCCGATCTCGGTCGTTTCGCCTATGACCACGCCCGTACCGTGGTCGATAAACAGACGGCGGCCGATGGTAGCGGCGGGATGGATCTCGATCCCCGTTTTGCGCGCCGCGCGCTGCGAAACATAGCGCGCCCAAAACCGATGCCCGTGCCGCCAAAGCCAATTAGCCCGCCTGTGCATGCGGATCGCTTTGAGCCCCGGGTATAAGAGCAGGATCTGCAGCGTAGAGGTGGCCGCAGGGTCACGCTCCTTAACGGCGGCGATATCCTCCTTTAACCGTTCAAACATACATTTGCCTCCAAAATCTTATCCGACAAAAAAAGCCTCGCCGACCCCAAAAGTAAGGGCGGCGAAGGCGAAAATTTCCGCGGTTCCACTTCGCGTTTATCACTCAAATGCCTTAACGCGGCTTTACGGACGAGGATACTTTTCTTCCCCTCGCCTGCTCGGGAGTGCATTTCACAAAAAACGCGGCCTGAAAACGCTTACAGCCTGCGGCGTTTTCTCTCTGAAGGGTGTTTTTCGTTACTTCTCTCCGTCAAAGCAGTTACTCAATACAGTATAGCACAAACGAACGACGTTTGCACCTGTTATTTTGTAAAATCGATCACATTTTTGCTGTCTTTCAAATAAATCACGCCCGAAATGACCGTCAACACGGCGGTGATCCACAAAAGGCCGTTGGAAATGGCGGACAGCGTCAACTGCGGCGGCAGGACGTTTTGCGGCAGAACGGCAAAAATCTCGCCGAGCAGCAAAATGACAAGGGTAAAGATCATTTGGCTGGCCGTTTTCAGCTTGCCCCAGAAATTGGCGGGGATCACCACGCCCTCGGCGGCGGCGATCATGCGCACAGACGAAATGGTAAATTCCCGCGTGAGAACGATCACAACGATCCAAATATTGCAAAGCCCCATGGTCATGAAGCCCAACAGCGCGGAGGTCGTCAAAATCTTGTCGGCAATGGGGTCTACGAGCTTACCGAAATTGGTGATTTGATCGTACTTGCGCGCGAGCTTACCGTCTATACAGTCCGTAAGCGCGGCAAGGCCGTAAACCGCCGCGGCAATCAGGAAACGGTGCGGTAAGGATGCCCACAAAAGCAGCGCCAAAAAGAGCGGCGTCATGAAGATGCGGGCAATGGTCAGCAGGTTGGGGACGTTGTATTTCATACGACTTCTCCGATCAAGTCATAGTCGAGCGTATCAAAAATTTCCACGTCCACAAAATCGCCCTCCTGCAGCTCATAGCCGCAGGTGAATTTGACCTGCCCGTCGATGTCGGGCGCGTCGCGGTATGTTCTGCCGTAATAGCTGTCGGTATACGGATCATAGCCCTCGACAACGGTTTTGAACGTCTTGCCGATACACAGACGGTTGCGTTCTTCAAAAATGCGGTACTGGATGTTCATAATGACCTCGCCGCGTTCGCGCTTGACGTCGTCGTCGATCTGATCGGGCAGCGCGGCGGCGGGCGTCCCTTCTTCGGCGGAATAGGCGAAGCAGCCGAGGCGGTCAAACTGCGCTTCCTTCACAAAATCGCAAAGCGTCTCGAACGCTTCCTCACTCTCCCCGGGGAAACCCGTAATAAGCGTCGTGCGCAGCACCGCGTCGGGCAGACGGGTGCGAATTTTTTCAAGCAGCGCCAAAAGGCTCTGCTTGTCGCCTTTACGGTTCATGGCGCGCAAAATATCCGCGTCGGCATGCTGAATGGGAATGTCGAAATACGGTACGATGTTGTCATGCGCGGCGACCACATCCAAAAGCGCGTCGGTGATGCGTTCGGGATAGCAGTACAGCACACGGATCCACTCGAGCCCTTTGATTTCGGACAACGCCGCAAGCAACGCAGGCAGGGCGGATTTGCCGAACAGATCCTCCCCATAACGGGTCGTATCCTGCGCGACGACGATCAGCTCTTTGACGCCGCTTTCCGCCAGATGCTTGGCTTCCTCCAAAATGTCCTCGGGCGGACGGCTGCGGAAAGGCCCACGAATGGAGGGAATGGCGCAGTACGAACAGCAATTCGAGCAGCCCTCGGCGATCTTTAGATAGGCAAACCATGCGGGCGTTGTCAAAAGGCGTTCGCCCGACAGCGGCAGACAGGTTTTCTCGCCGAAAACCTCCACCGTTTCGTTTTCGAGCGCCCGTGCGCACACGTCGACAATGTCGCCGTTCGCGCCCAGCCCCGCGACCGCGTCCACTTCGGGCATTTCGCGAAGCAGCTCCTCGCGGTAACGCTCGGCAAGGCAGCCCGTGACGATGATCTTGCCGATCACGCCCTCTTTCTTCAGCTCCGCCATATCCAGTATGTTCTCGATGGCTTCCTGTTTTGCCTCTTCAATAAATCCGCAGGTGTTGATGATCACCGCGTCTGCGCCGTCCACCTCGTTGGTGATCTCATACCCTGCGTTTGCGAGCTTCGCCAGCATCAATTCGGCGTCCACCTGATTTTTCGGACAGCCGAGTGAAATCATTCCGATTTTTTTAGGCATCGTCAAACTCCTCTGTTCCCGACGGGAATTCGTCCAAGGCGCTGCGGATGGCGGCATAGTCGTAGCCCATGCGCATCAGCCCGTTTACCGCGCGGCGTCTGCCTTTTTCATCGGCAAAGGCGCAGCGGTATTTCGTTTGCAATAGTTTAATAATACGATTTTCGTCGTCTTTGTCAAGCATTTTAACGGCATTTTCCGCAATTTCACGGTCAATGCCCCGCGCCGTAAGCTCGGCGAGAATGCGCCGCTCGCCATAGTGCTTGCGCGAATACAGTTCCTCTGCAAAACGCTCGGCATAATCGGTATCGTTTAAAAGCCCCGCTTCTTCCGCCTTTTCCACGGCGGCCGCGGCCGCGGCGGGACTGTGTTTGCGAAGCAGCTTGCGGTAAAGCTCCTGCTTGCCGTGCGCGCGCAGGGATAAAAGATCCAACGCGCTGTTAAACGCACGGCGGGAGCTGACCGCTTCTTCCAAAGCAGCCAGCTCCTCGCCGTCTATTTCCTGCAAATTGTGCCAGTGTTCGGAGAACCAAAACGCGTCGTCCACCGTCAAACGGTATTCGCCGTCGATGTAAATGTGGATCTTATTCTGCCGACCGGCTTGCGTGCTGAGCTTCATTCGTCGTCATCGACCGCAACGTCGATTTTGGCGCGTGCGGCGGCTTTCGTCGTTGCAACGGGCTTATAGGCAATGGGTTCGTCGGCGGGGTCGGTCGCGCGCTTTTCCTGCGCCTTTTCGGTTTCGCGCTGCCCTTGCAGGCACTCGCGCACCATGCCCTCGATTTGCGCGCACAATTTTTCATCGGACGCGAACAGTTTTTTGACATTGTCTCTGCCCTGCCCCAGACGTTCCCCGTTAAAGGAGAACCACGCGCCGCTCTTTTTGACGATCCCCAATTCCACGGCAGCATCCAGCACCTCGCCCGTGCGGGAGATGCCCTCGCCGTACATAATATCGAATTCCGCGACCTTAAACGGCGGCGCGACCTTGTTTTTCACGATCTTTGCCTTGGTACGCGAACCGACAAATTCCCCGCCCGTCCCCTTTAAGGACTCCACGCGGCGCACGTCGATGCGCATGGTCGCATAGAATTTCAGCGCGCGGCCGCCCGTGGTCACTTCGGGGTTGCCGTACACCACGCCGACCTTTTCGCGAAGCTGGTTGATGAAAATGACGACCGTGCCGGACTTGGAAATGACGCCCGTCAGCTTGCGAAGCGCCTGCGACATCAGACGGGCGTGCAGACCGACATGGCTGTCGCCCATATCGCCGTCGATCTCCGCACGCGGCACCAAAGCGGCGACCGAGTCCACCACGATCACGTCCAACGCGCCGGAACGCGCCAGAGCTTCGGCGATCTCCAGCGCCTGCTCGCCGTTATCGGGCTGCGAAACCAGCAGCGAATCCACATCTACGCCCAAATTGGCGGCATATACGGGATCGAGCGCATGCTCCGCATCGACAAAAGCGGCCTCGCCGCCCGCCTTTTGCGCCTCGGCGACCACGTGCAGCGCCAAGGTGGTCTTGCCCGAGGATTCCGGTCCGTAAATCTCCACGATGCGCCCCTTCGGCAGTCCGCCGATACCCGTTGCGATGTCCAAAGACAAAGAGCCTGTCGAGATCGCCTCAACGTTGAGCGCCTTGCTCTCGCCCAAACGCATGACCGCGCCCGCGCCGTATTTCTTTTCGATTTGCACAAGCGCAGTTTCCAGCGCCTTATTCTTTTCCGCCATAAGGTTGCATCCTCCAAATCGTACAAATGTTCGTTCTTTTTTGAATTATACCTTATAATCCATGAAAAAGCAAGCCCTTTTTTGCTTTTTCCTGCCGAATCCGCGTTTTTCTAAATTGCAATATCAAATAGGACAGGATAGAAAAGGTCGTCAGAGGAGCGGTAATTGAAGATTTTACGGGG
>CANRAU010000020.1 GCA_947628665.1 uncultured Clostridia bacterium | reverse complement strand
TTTACCCCGTAAAATCTTCAATTACCGCTCCTCTGACGACCTTTTCTATCCTGTCCTATTTGATATTGCAATTTAGAGCTGCGGCGACGCGCGCGGGACGCTGAAATTTTTTATTTACATTTTCGGAGAATTCCAGTATAATATAAGACAAATTTTCGGAAAGAAGGAGAACGGCTATGTCAAGCGATACCATACAGACCCTGATCGCAATGGTCGGCTATATGCTCATCGTCATTGCGATCGGCGTCTTTTTTGCCAAACGCTCGCAAAAGAACTCGGAAAACTACTTCCTGGGCGGGCGTTCGTTAGGGCCGTGGGTGACCGCCATGAGCGCGGAGGCCTCGGACATGAGCGGATGGCTGCTGATGGGGCTTCCGGGCGTCGCATATTGGTGCGGCCTCGCCGATGCTTTTTGGACGGCGGCGGGTCTTGCGGTCGGTACATATATCAACTGGTTGATCGTCGCCAAACGGCTGCGCAATTATTCTATCGTTTCGGGGGACGCCATCACCATTCCCGACTTTTTAAGCAACCGTTACCATGAGAAAAAGAAAATCATTCTTGCGATTTCCGCGATGTTCATCCTGGTGTTCTTCACCGTGTACGCAGCAAGCTGTTTTGTGACCTGCGGGAAGCTGTTCAGCACGCTGTTCGGTTTTTCCTATCACTCCATGATGATCGTCGGCGCAGTGTTCGTCGTGATCTATACCTTTCTCGGCGGATTCCTGGCGGAGAGCGCATCGGACTTCATGCAGAGCATTGTGATGTTCTGCGCGTTGGTTCTTGTGCTGATCGTCGGCACGCGCAACGCGGGCGGACTCGCGGCAGTCATGGAAAACGCGCGTGCGATCCCCGGGTATTTTTCATTGACCTCGCTTGCAACGCCCCTGACCACCGAAGGCGGTGTACAGCAGGCGCTTTTGGGTAGGCCTCTGTTTGGGGAGGCAAGCTCCTACAGCCTTTTGACGATCATCTCCAACATGGCTTGGGGACTTGGTTATTTCGGTATGCCGCAGGTGCTTCTGCGCTTTATGGCCATCCGCAAGGGCAAGGAGCTCAAGCGTTCGCGCCGCATCGCCACCGTTTGGGTCGTGATCTCGCTGACCGCCGCAGTATACATCGGTCTGATGGGCAGAGCGATGTTCCCCACGCACGCCGCGCTTGCGACCGCTTCGGGTGCGGAAAACATCTTCATCGTGATGAGCCGTGCACTCTTCCCCGCCATGCTCGCGGGCATTGTGATGGCGGGTATTTTGGCCGCGACCATCAGCTCGTCGGATTCTTACCTTCTGATCGCCTCCTCCGCGTTCTCCAAGAATCTGTATGAGGGTATTATTAAGAAAAAGGCTTCGGATAAAGAAGTCATGTGGGTCTCGCGCATCATCCTGCTCACCATTGCGTTGGTCGGTATTCTCGTTGCGTGGGACGAACAGAGCGTTATTTTCAAGGTCGTTTCCTTCGCCTGGGCGGGCTTCGGCGCGACATTCGGGCCGATCATGCTGTTCTCCCTGTTCTGGAAGCGCACCAACCGTGCGGGTGCAATCGCGGGTATGCTCGTCGGCGGTATCACCGTGTTCGTTTGGAATTTGGCAATACGCCCCTTAGGCGGCATTTTGGATATCTATGAGCTGTTCCCCGCTTTTGTGCTGTCGAGCCTTACGATCGTTGTCGTCTCCCTTTTGACCAAAGCGCCCGACAAGGAAATCCTCAAGGAATTCGAGCGCGCGAAAGCCTACAAGGAATAAACGCCGAGACGAACGCGCTTTGTATCCCAAAGCAACAAAATAAAGGGAGCGTGCTTCGCGTTCCCTTTGTAAGGCAGAAAGAATATCTGATCAAAAAGGCGTCCTCGCTATGAGGACGCCTTTTTCGGAATGTCGTAACAGGACAAAAGCCACAGGTATGGCAGGCATATCAGTTCTGCATATGGATCTGCTGTCCTTCCACCAGAGGATAGCTTACCAAATGTGCGCCGTCCAAATCTTCGCGGTGCATATCTACGCCGGTGATCCGGCTGTTTTCATAGGTGGTGTAATAATAGATGCCCTTGTCTGTATTACAACAGGATGAATAGATCGTGTACTCAAAGCCGTGCGCTACCTGACAGCATCCTTTCTGCTGTGCCACGGATGCGAGAATATGGAAAAACTGGCTGATGCTCTCCGACTCCGAGTCTCCGGAGAGAGAATTCAGCTTTGTGAAGGCCGCTTTTACAAACCGTGACGCAGAGGACAAGTCGCCCGGCAGGCCGATGCCGCCCATTCCCCGACTGTAAGGCGATAATTGGATTTGATCCGAAAACAGATTCTCAGGGTCTTTCCGACTGACGTGCATATAATTGGCAAGATTCGTCAGCTGGAAATCAAAGGGAGGATTGTTGGTCAGGACGCCTACAGGATTATCATAGACCTTCAGCCCCTCTTTGACAGACTCTACCACAATGCTCTCGTTTCGATCGGAGATCATCCAGTGCAGAGGCGACAGAGAAAGTTGCTCGGAAAAATCTTCATGGAGGAGACTTAAATTGGCCAGCTTTTCCCGCGCTTCGTCCACCGTGCCGCACTGGCACAGAATCCAGGGAATAAACTCAAAAGGCGTCACATTGTCCTTCTTCGGGTCTTCCGATTTATAGTCTGCATTCCCGGGAAAATTCAGTCCCGCCATGCTCAGTCCCTTTTCATTGGTGGCATCATAATAAAGCGGATAATTCTGCTGCACAAAAGCCATTCCGATCATAGCGTAGTGCGTCGGGATTTCGCCCATGCGCCGAAAATGAAACGGATAATTTCGAGGCGTGATCGTCACCGTCTCGTTATAGGAAAACTCATAGTCTAAGTTGCGCCCAAAATAATGGTCTTTTGTTTTATAAGTTGCCGCTGTACACACAATTGCTTCTCCTTTCTCTTTGGTTTGCATAGGCAATCCAATCCGGTTACAATGCATTTTTCAGGGAACGCCCGCCGCGCTCTCTTTTTTCGTTTCGCTCGTCACGTCTTGTGCATATCTTACATCACGCTGTGGAATGTGCGCATGATCACTTCCCGCTGTTGCTCGCGCGAGAGCTTATGGAAATTGACCGCATAGCCCGAAACGCGGATCGTCAGGTTTGGGTACTTCTCGGGATGGTTGTATGCTTCCAACAGCATCTCGCGGTTCATCACATTGACGTTGATATGGTGCGCTCTGTTTTTGAAATAGCCGTTTAAAATCGCGACCAGATTCTCCACGCGCTCCGTGTCCGTTTTGCCGAGCGCCTGCGGCACGATGGAAAACGTGTTGGAAATGCCGTCGCGGCACGCGTCATAGGGCATTTTCGCCACAGAATTCAGAGAGGCCAGCGCGCCGTTCTTTTCGCGGTTGTGCATGGGATTCGCGCCGGGGGCGAAGGGTTCGCCGCGTTTGCGCCCATCCGGCGTACTGCCCGTCTTTTTGCCGTAAACGACGTTGGAGGTGATCGTCAGCGCGGAGAGCGTGTGCGTCGCGCCGCGATACGCGGGTGTTTTGCGAAGCTCTTGGATCGTATTTTCCAGCAGTTCTTTGGCTATGGTATCGACGCGATCGTCGTCATTGCCGTAGGTCGGGAATTCGCCCTCGGTTTGGAAATCGACGATATACCCGTTTGCATCGCGCACGGGATGCACCTTGGCATAGCGAATGGCGGAGAGACTGTCCGCCGCAACGGAAAGTCCCGCCACGCCGAACGCCATAAACCGCTGAACGTCGGTATCATGCAGCGCCATTTGGATTTTTTCATAGGCGTATTTGTCATGCATATAGTGAATGACGTTCATGGTGTTGACATACAGCCTGCAAAGCCACGACAGATAGACCGAGAACCGCCCCGCGACCTGATTGTAGTCGAGCGTATCGCCCGAGAGCGGCCCCATTTGCGGGCCGACCTGCATTTCGGACATATTGTCGTAGCCGCCGTTAATGGCAAGCAGCAACAGCTTTGCCAAATTGCAGCGTGCGCCGAAAAACTGCATTTGCTTGCCGACCTGCATGGCGGAAACACAGCAGGCGATCGCATAGTCGTCGCCGTAGATCGGGCGCATCACGTCGTCGTTTTCATACTGAATGGAATCGGTATCGATAGAGACCCTGGCACAGAACCGTTTGAACGGTTCGGGCAGGCGCTCCGACCACAGCACCGTCAAATTCGGCTCTGCGGACGAGCCGAGCGTATAGAGCGTATGTAACACACGGTAAGAATTTTTGGTGACCAGCGTCTGCCCCTCCACGGTCATGCCGCCGATGCTCTCGGTGATCCACATCGGGTCACCGCCAAACAGTTCGTTGTATTCGGGCGTGCGCAAATGCCGCGCCAGCCGCAGCTTCATCACGAAATCGTCCATCAGCTCCTGCGCGCCGCTCTCCGTCAGCGTGCCGTTTTTAAGGTCTCGCTCCATATAAATATCGAGAAACGTGCTGGTGCGCCCCAGGGACATGGCCGCGCCGTTTTGCTCCTTGATCGCGGCGAGATACGCAAAATACAGCCATTGCACGGCTTCGCGCGCGTTCGCGGCGGGACGGCTGATGTCATAGCCGTACATTTGAGCCATATCCTTCAACAACTCCAAAAAATGGATCTGCTGGTACAGCTCCTCGCACTGGCGGATGGTATCGGTGTCCATATTTTTCTGTCCCAAACGGGACTTGTCCTGCTTTTTCTGCTCGATCAGCACATCCACGCCGTACAGCGCCACACGGCGGTAGTCGCCGATGATGCGCCCTCTGCCGTATGCGTCGGGAAGCCCAGTCAAAAGCCCGATGTGCCGCACCGCGCGCATTTCATCGGTATAGGCGCGGAAAACGCCGTCATTGTGGGTCGTCTTATAGCGAAATTCCTGCTCGATCGTATCCGAAAGCGTATAGCCATACGCCTGCGCCGCGCTGCGCGCCATACGGATGCCGCCGAACGGATTGACGCCGCGCTTTAGGGGTGCGTCGGTCTGCAAGCCCACGATCAATTCGTTATCGCGGTCGATATAGCCCGCGTCATAGGAGATCAGGGACGAAACGTGTTCGGTGTCCACATCCAGAACGCCGCCTTTTTCGCGCTCCGCCTGAAACAGCGCATTGCACTTCTCCATAAGCGCCTTGGTGCGCGGCGTCGCCTCTGCTAAAAAGGACGCGTCGCCCGTGTACGGCGTATAATTTCGCTTAATAAAATCGCTGACGTTGATCGTCTCTGTCCAGTCCCCGCTTTGGAAGCCCTGCCACTGTGCAAAATCCATATCTTTTTCTCCCCAATCGGCAAAAAATAAGGGCAACCCTGCGCATTCGCAAGATTGCCCAGACGGTCGGCCAAATCGAAATGTGCTCCCCCGCAGTACTCTGCGTTCCGAATCGGAATTCCCGTCAGTCGCACATTTCGTTGAATTGTATCGACAGTATACCATATCTTGTGGTTAGATGCAATATGCAATTTGCACAAGATATGGATTTTTTCTATGGTTTTTTAGGCTTTGCCGCTGTTTAAGCGGAGGAAAACCGTTTATTCCACGCTCTTGAGGGATTCGACCATATCGATCTTCTTTAAGCGGAAATACATAATGAAGTTGACAAGCGCCGCAAATACCACAGTCAGCAGCACGCTGAACAGATAGCTTAGCGCGCGAATCCCGACGCCGAACATCACCATTTCGGTCGCGATGGTCTGCATGACGAACCAGTGCAGCACGAAGCCCAACAGCAGACCGCATACAATCCCGAAAAGCGTCAGGATCACATTTTCGCGGTAGACATAGGCGGCAAGCTCGCCGTCGTAAAAGCCCAGCACACGCAGCGTGGCAAGCTCTCGCCGCCGTTCGGTGATATTGATGTTGTTGAGGTTGTAAAGGACGATGAACGCCAACAGCCCCGCCGCAAGGATCATCACGGCGATGATGACGGTCAGATTGCCGAGCATTTCATTGACCTGCCGCTGTGTGTCGGCATTCATGGTGACCGAGGTCACGCCGTTGATCTGCAGCAGAGACTCGGCGATTTTTCCGGCGTCGGCGCCCTCCTGTGTTTGAATCAGCGCCGCGTTCAAAGAGGCTGTTTCGCCGTAGAGCGCCTTGTAAATATTGGGCGTCATGTAAATGTAGTGGTTGAGATAATTTTCGACAATGCCCGCCACGCGCACATCGCCCACGGGATCGGCGGTTTTATCCTCTTTGATCGTGATCATATCGCCCACAGAAACGCCCAAGAGCTTGGCGAATTTCGCGGTGATCAGCACACCGTCATCGGTAAGCCGGCAGTCCTCATGCGGGAAACGCGCTGTGCGCAGATGTACATACTCGCCCAACTTTGCGGTATCCTGCGGTACGATCAGATAGGCCGTGGTTTCGCCCTTTTCGGTTTGGGCATAGGTGACGATGCTCTTGGTTTGCAGATAATCCGTCACGCCCTCGACCGAAGCGACCTTCGCAAGCAGCTGACGGCGTTCCGCGCGCGACAGGGACGTATCCGCGCCGACCGTACCCTGATACGCCACGACCTCGCCGAACTGCTTTTCGGGTACCATTTTCACCGAATCCCGGATGCCGAAGCCCACAAGCAACAGCGCGGTGCAGCCCGCGACGCCAAGAATGGTCATAAACAACCGCTTTTTATAACGGAACAGGTTACGGCACGCAGCTTTCTGCGCGAAATTCAACCGCAACCAAATAAAGTCGATATCTTCCATAAAGATGCGTTTCCCCATCTGCGGCGCGGCGGGACGCATGAGCGATGCAGGCTCTTCAAACAGTACGCGCACACTTGCCGCCATCGCGCCGCCGACCGTAGCGAGCACGGCGAGGAGTGCGGCAATCACGGCGTTGAGCAGTTGTACGGTGATCACGACTTTGGTCAAATTGGTGTACACCAGCCGATAGGTGCGAATGATCAGCGTCGGCAGCAGCGCTTCGCCGAGCGCCGCGCCCAAAATGCTGCCGATCAGCGTGGAGAGCAGGGCGTACAGCACAAATTTCGCGGTAATGGCGCGCTTGCTGTAGCCGAGCGCCTTGAGCGTGCCGATCTCGGTACGTTCCTCCTCGACCATGCGCGTCATTGTCGTCAGCGATACGAGCGCGGCGACCAAAAAGAAGATCACGGGGAACACCGTGCCGACGGCGCGGATGCTGTCCGCGTCGTTTTTGAAGGCGGCATAGCTGGAGATCGACGTGCGATCCAAAATATACCACTTCGGCATTTGCATATTGTTGATCTCGTCCTCGGATTTTTGGAGACGCTCCTCCGCCGCGGTGATCTCCGCTTCCGCGTCCTCGCTCGCGACCTCGTAATCCTCTTTGGCGCGATCCAGCGCAATTTCACCGTCCTGGATCTTCTTTTCCGCCTCTTCAAGCTGTTTTTCGCCCTCCGCAATGCGTTCGCGCGCAGTGGCCGCCGCCTTGGGGTAATCCTCTATAAACGCCTCGGCGATTTCGACGCGCTCATTGACGGCCGCGATGCTCTGCTCGATGGTCGGCAGTTGATTTTTATAATATTCGACCGTCGCAGTATCCCGCACGATCTCCAGACTGCGCTGATAATACTCCTGATTGGAAATATAGGGCGCGTCCTTTTGCAGTTGTTTTTCCTTTTCGACAACGGCGGCTTCCTGACGCTCGATCTCCGCTTCCAGCTCGTTCTTTTGCGCTTCGAGATCGTTGATTGCCTGCCGCGCTTCGGCGATCTGCGTCTTGCCGCTCTCCACGCGCTCATCGCCGGAATCCAGCAGCATGCGCAGTTCTTCTATATCCCCGCGTTTCTGCTCGATCTCCTGTCTGCCGCTTTCCAACTCCGCCTGAGAGTTCATCAACGTTTGGTACGCGTCCCCCAAGTCACTGATGGCCTTATCCTTTTTCTTCTGGAACTCGAATTTGGCGTCGTTGAGCTTGCTGTCGGCATCCTGTCGAAACTTTGCAAGGCGCGCCGCACAGCTTTGCTCCTCAATGCTCTCGATATTGGCGCGCACGCGGTTTAAAAGCGCGTCGTATTCGTCGGAGAAGCAGCTCATTTCCGCCGCGCCCGTCATGGTCACCAGCACTTCGGAATAGAATTCCTGCGTAAACGCCTCTTTCGGGATAATAACCAAGCCGTCGACCGTGCCGTCGCCGATGGCGGCAGAGCCGCGGTCATCATCCATATAATAGGCGGTCTCCCCCACGCCGACGATCAGGAATTCATCCTCCGCCAGCGTATCGGAGAGCTTTTCCTCCGTACCGGTTTTCAGGCGCACCGTATCCCCGAGCGTATAGCCCGACGCCTCCAAAAATGCGCCGTCTACGATGCATTCGTTGTAGCTTTCGGGGAAACGCCCCTGTTTGACCTTGAGCAAATTGATGCTGTCGGTCAGCGAAAGCGCCTTTGCCACGACGATCTGCTTGTCGGTCTCGCAGAGAAGATCCTTGGTGAAAATGCCCTCCGCGCCCTGAACGCCGTCGAGACTCAAAAGCGTCGCCACATCGTCTTTTGTCATGCCGAGCGTGCCGAGAATGCGGATGTCCGTCAGATTTTCGCTGTCATAGGTGGCGTCCGCAGACGCAAGCATGGCGGGGGACGCCGAACGCACGCCCGCAAAGAACGCCACGCCGAGCGCGGAGATCAGCAGGATCGACAGGAATCGGCTGAAGCTGTGTTTGACTTCTCTGCGGAAGTCTTTTCTCATTCCCTTTGTCATAGCCGAAGTCCTTTACCACTCAATATATTCGACGGGGGTGGGTCGCTTGTTCATCAGGATCTGGTCAATTTTCCCGTTCTTGACCTTGATAACCTTATCCGCCATGGGGGCGATCGCCAGATTGTGGGTGATGACCACGATCGTAACGCCCTTTTCGCGGCAGGTATCCTGCAAAAGCTTTAAAATGGATTTGCCTGTGATGTAGTCCAGCGCGCCCGTCGGCTCGTCGCACAAAAGCAGCTTCGGATTTTTGGCAAGCGCGCGCGCAATGGAAACGCGCTGCTGCTCACCGCCCGAAAGCTGCGCGGGGAAGTTGTCCATACGGTTGCCAAGACCTACTTCCTGCAAAACGGTTTTCGCGCTTAACGGGTTTTGGGAAATTTGCAGCGCAAGCTCCACGTTTTCCACAGCAGTCAGGTTTCCGATCAAATTGTAGAACTGGAACACAAAGCCGACGTCGTCGCGCCGATAGGTCGTCAGCGCCTTTTCGTCAAATTGCGTGATCGTCTCGTTATCGACATAAATTTCTCCCGAAGTGGCGGTATCCATGCCGCCCAAAATGTTGAGGATCGTGGTTTTGCCCGCGCCCGAAGGGCCGACGATCACAACGAATTCGCCCTTTTCGATGCCGAAGCCCACTTCGTCCAACGCTTTGATCTCGACCTCGCCCATTCTGTAGGTTTTGGTTACATTTTTCATTTCAATAAAAGACATACCGTTTTCCCTACTGCCCGCACACCGCATTCCATGGCGGATTTCCGCCCTTTCCGTTTGGGTGCGTTCCTTTCTTTTCGATATTGATAATAAGGTCATATCATATACAGATATTAAGAGTATAGCATATACAGATAAAGAATTCTATCAAAAAATATTTTTTCCTGTAAATTAGGCAAAAAACACAAAAAGCCCCATGCCGTGCTGAGCAATCTGACGGAGGAATTTTGAAGCGTAGGGGATCTGCCTTTTCCGATTCGCACATCAAAATCGAACGAAGCGCCGTCCGGAAGTCCGAACGACGCTTCATTGTCCGATTTTTTCAGCAATACATCGGCTGCAACTGCCGGTTTTCGAGGGCGGCGGCCGCAGCGTCGGGAATTTGGGTGAAATCCGCTACAATGGAATTGGGTTTTTTGACGGGATCATCCTGCCGCATCGGCACAAAAAACATATGCTTCGCATTCATTAAAAGTCCTATGTTTTTTGCGGCCGTGCCGAGCGCATCGTTGGTGGAGACCGCGATGAGCACCGGACGGGCATTTCGCAAGTGCGCCTTGCACGCGAGCGTAACGGGCGTGTCGGTAATGCCGTTGGCAAGCTTTGCGAGCGTATTGCCCGTCGCGGGCGCGATCACCAGCAGATCCAGCAGCTTTTTCGGGCCTATGGGTTCTGCGGAAAACACGGAATGAATGATGGCATTTCCTGTGATCGTCTGCAATTTATTTCTGAAATCCGCCGCCTTGCCGAAGCGTGTGTCCGTCGAGTATGCGGTTTCGGACATGATCGGAATTACATGATAGCCGAGCGTCACCAAGCGCTCGACCTCGGGGATCACCTTGTGGAATGTACAAAACGAGCCGCACATGGCAAATCCCACTGTAATTGGGGACATTTTGCTTTCCCTCCCTTTCTGGCAGCCGAGGGGCGTCCTTTCGGCGAAGCGATACGAACCGTATCGCGAGACAAAAACGGCCGAGACGCCGCAGACGGGTTTGACGCCTTTGCGGCAGCTCGACTTCCCCCGGCTATAAAAGACTTTTGATTTTCTCGCCTATGATGGTTGCGGCGGCCTGCGGCGCATATTTTCCGGGAAGCGACTGTGCGTTGACGATCTCCCGCCCGATCGCACGGGCGGCTTCAAAATCAAAGCCGAACGGCGCAGAGGCAAGCTCCACAAGCAGTACATCCGGCTTGGTTTTTTCGAGGGTCTCCCACGAGAACAGGCGCGCGGGAACGGTATTGAGCAGCACATCGTATGCCGACGGGTCTTGTTGAAGCTCCGCGACAGAGATCGCCTTACAGCCCTTCTCTTTCGCCGCAGATCGCGCCTCTTCGCGCCGTGCGGCGACCGTCGGCGTGCAGCCGCATGGAAGCAGCTCCCCGACGACGGCGCGGGCTACTCTGCCGTAGCCCGCCACGGCGATCCGCAGCTTCCCGATCGGCACATGCCTGTGCCGAAGCAAAACCTGCATCGCGCCCTTGGCCGTCAGCACGGCGTTTTGCAAAACGACCGAGTCGTCGTAATAGTCCACCGTCCGTATGCCCCGTTTGAAGAATTGTTCCGTGACCGCTTCGGGAAGCATCCCGCCGAAAACGACCGTGTCCGTTCTCAAAAGCGCGCACAGTGTCTCAAACGGCAGAATGTCCCCCGTTAAGGGGATATGGACGGTTTGGCCGTCGCGGGTCGCCGGCAGCGGCAGAATCACCGCCGCAATATTGCTCCGAAGCGCCGCTTGCAGGGAATCCATGTCTATGGCGCAGTCTAAACCGAAGCAATATGTAAGAAAGCCCTGTTTATGAAAATACGTATTCAAATAGCGGCTGCGGTCATCGCCGCCGATCAATACAACGGTCTGCAAAATGCGGCACCCCTTTTTCCGATTTCTAAAGTATATTATGAAATGCCGCAATTTATTGTGATAAACTTGCGTTTGGGGGTTTAAATTTTTCGCGCTTTGCAATATAATAAGATAGATTACAGTCTTTGCAACCATGAAAGGCTGTGTACGCGTGTTCTGCACGCAGAAAGGAAGCCATCGGAAAAGCGGTTTGCCGTTTTCAAAACCGCACCCATGGCTATGGTAAAACTATGCAAGATATAGATACTTTGTTAAAACAGATTCGCCGCATTCATTTTATCGGCATCGGCGGCAGCGGGATGTGTCCGCTTGCGGAAATTCTGCATCACGAAGGCTATCTTCTCTCGGGGTCCGACAACAACGAAAGCGATACGCTTGCGCGCATTCGCGCGTTGGGAATTCCCGTCGCCATGGGACAGCGCGCGGAAAATATCGGGGACGCCGAAATGGTGATCTACACTGCCGCGCTGCTTTCGGATAACCCCGAGCTGGTCGCCGCCAAGCAGAGTGGGATCCCCACCTTTGAGCGTGCAAAGCTGTTCGGTGCGATCTCGCGGCTATATAAGGACTGCATCGGCGTTTGCGGCACGCACGGCAAAACCACCGTGACCTCGATGATCACGCAGATCCTGCTGAAAGGCGGCCTTGATCCCTCCGCCGTGATCGGCGGGCGGCTGCCGCTCATCGGTTCTAACGGCCTTGTCGGCAAAAGTGAGCATTTTGTCTGCGAAGCGTGCGAATTCGTCGATACCTTTTTGGAGCTTTCCCCTGCGGTCGCGGTGATCCTCAATATCGACGAGGATCATCTCGATTACTTCAAGACGCTGGACAATTTGATCGCGAGCTTCCACAAATTCGCCTCCATGGCGACGGATGCGGTCATTTACAACGGCGACGACCGAAACACCCTGACCGCGCTGAACGGTGTGGACGGCAAAGCGCGTATTTCCTTTGGCTTTGCCGATACGAACGACTGGTATCCCGCCGACATCGAAGTCCGGCGCGGGGCGTTTTATGCATTCGACGTAATGCATGGCGGCGAGTGTCTCGGGCGCATCGAATTGCAAGTCCCCGGGCGGCACAATATCCTCAACGCCCTTGCCGCGACAGCCGCAAGTATGCATGCGGGCGCGGACTTCGCCGTCTGCAAAACGGGCTTAGAGACTTTCGGCGGCGCGGGACGTCGTTTTGAACGCTTAGGTACCTTTGCGGGCATCGACTTCATCGACGACTATGCCCATCACCCCGCAGAGCTTCGCGTGACGCTGGAAGCGGCAATGCAAATGGGCTACAACAGGGTTTGGGCGGTGTTTCAGCCCTTTACCTATTCGCGCACATTCATGCTGATGGACGATTTTGCGCAGGTGCTGCAAATTCCCGACCGTTGCGTCATGACCGAGATCATGGGTTCGCGCGAGCGCAACACCTACCATGTTTATACCGCGCAGCTTGCCGAAAAAATCCCGGGCTCTGTCTGGTTCAACACCTTTGACGAGGTGGCGGATCATGTGCTTGCGAACGCCGAGGCGGGCGATCTCGTTTTGACGCTCGGCTGCGGCGACATTTACAAGGCCGCCAAAATCATGATCGGGCGGCTGAAGGCTTAAGCTGAGGGGCGTCGAACCCGATATGTCCCACGACGGATGTACAAACTTTTAAGCGACAGCCGAAGCCTTGCCAAATGAACGGCGGCTGTGCTTTGCAAACGGTTGTGATACGATATGGAAACCAAATATGACGTGTTGATCGTCGGCGCGGGGGTCGGCGGGCTTTATACCGCGCTTTCCCTGCCCGAAACGCTCTCGGTGCTGGTGCTTTCCAAAAAAAGCGATACGCTTTCCAACAGCTCTTTGGCGCAGGGCGGCGTCGCCGCCGTCCTGAGTACGGAAAACGACAGCTTCGAGCTGCATTTTGAGGACACGATGATCGCGGGGCAGCGCAAAAACGATCCCGACGCAGTAGAGGTGCTGGTACACGAAGGGCCGGACGACGTGCGCAAAATCATGCAGTACGGCGTGGATTTTGACAAAAATCCCGACGGCAGCATTCAAAAGACCTTGGAGGGCGGACACTGTCGCCGCAGGATCGTCCATCACAGGGACACAACGGGTGCGGAGATCGTCAACAAGCTGCTTTTGGAATTGCGGCGGCGAAAAAACATTACCCTGTGCGAAAACACCATGGTCTATCGGCTTCAAAGGGTCAAGAGCGGATTTCGTGCGGAGCTTCTGCAGGACGAAAAGCCGAGCTGCGTATTCTGCGACTACTGCGTACTTGCGACGGGCGGCATCGGCCGCGTTTACAAATACACCACCAATCCCGCCGTGGCGACGGGCGACGGCATTCGTCTGGCGAGCGAGCTGGGCGCGACGATCCGCAATTTAAGCTATGTGCAGTTTCATCCGACCGCCTTTAACGGCGCGGATCGCGAGCAGTTTCTCATCAGCGAGGCCGTGCGCGGTGAGGGCGCTTATCTGCTCAACTGCAAAAAAGAGCGTTTTATGCACCGCTACGACCAGCGGTTGGAGCTTGCCCCGCGCGACGTGGTTTCCAAGTGCATTTTGATGGAAAGCCGCAAAACGGGCAGCAACGCGTTTTATCTCGACATCACCCACCGCGACCGCGACTACCTGCTGCACCGCTTCCCCGGCATTTACGAGGGCTGCATGGCGCACGGCGTAGATATTACAAAAGACCTGATCCCCGTATTCCCCTGTCAGCACTATCTGATGGGCGGCATTGCGGTCGATCTCGACGCGCGGACAAGCATTGCGCGGCTGTACGCCGTCGGCGAATGCTCGTGTACGGGCGTCCACGGCAAAAACCGCTTGGCTTCCAATTCGCTTTTGGAAGCGCTGGTGTTCGGCCGCCGTGCCGCAGAGGACATTACGCGCTGCGTGCAGGCGGGCTTTGCACACGTCGCCGTTACGCCTTTCACGCCCGATATTGCGGGTGCGCCGCTGCCGAAAGGTCTGCGCACGGAGATACGCTCCATTATGCAGCGCGCGTATTTCGTGATCCCCGACCCGGGCGCGGTACGCACGGGCTTAAAACGCATAGATGCGATCATCAGCCGTCTGCAAAACGGCAAATTCGCCGTCACGCCCGATTACTGCGAAGCCCTGAGCCTTGCCGTCGTGGCGCATACCATATTAAAGGAGGTCGATGAGGGATGAAGCTGCCCCAAATGTATGTGGACGGGATCATTACCCGCGCACTGGAGGAGGACATCCATTATTTAGACGTTTCGTCGGATTTTCTGATTCCCGAAACACAGCGGAATACCGCGTATTTCGTGGCGAAAGCAGACGGCGTGCTTTGCGGCTTGTCCGTCGCCCTGCGCACCTTCGAGCTTTTGGACAATACGTTCCAGGCGACTGTGTATAAACAGGACGGCGATCGGCTGCAAAAGGGAGATCGGATCGCGGAATTTTCGGGAAAAACCGTGCTTTTGCTAAAGGGCGAGCGCACCGCGCTCAATCTGCTGCAGCATATGTCGGGCATTGCCACCGCGACCGCGCAGGCCGTGTCTCTGGTGCAGGGGACAAACGCGCAGATCACCGATACGCGCAAAACGCTCCCGGGACTTCGCGCGCTACAAAAATACGCCGTGGTCATGGGCGGCGGCAAAAATCACCGCTTCAACCTGTCGGACGGCGCGATGCTCAAGGACAATCACATCGACGCCTGCGGCGGGATCTCGGCGGCCGTGGAGACGCTGCGGGGAAAGCTCGGGCATATGGTAAAAATTGAGGTTGAGACGCGCGACCTTGCCGAAGTGCAGGAGGCGCTCGCGGCGGGTGCGGATATTATTATGCTCGACAATATGTCTGTCGAGATGATGCGTGAAGCTGTACAGTACATCGACGGCAGAGCCAAAACCGAAGCGTCGGGCGGGATCACGCCGGAAACAGTCGCCGAGGTCGCCAAAACGGGCGTGGATATTATTTCGCTCGGCGCGCTGACCCATTCGGTCAAGGCGTTTGATATTTCGATGAAAATGGAAAAATAGAATTTGTGCGTATATCGAAACCAAAAGTGTCCGTCAAGCAACTACTTGACGGACACTTTTTTAACAGACTTCGGCGTATGAGAAAGCAAACACCGAAAATTTTATGCGTCTCTCCTCATCAGAGGGGGCTATTTGCTTGGTGCGGCTTTCTGTAGTGACCGCATTCTTTATCTACTATCTAAAATCTAAAATCAGCCGTTCCAGCTATTCAAATACCGTTCCTGCTCAGGGCTGAGCGTATCCACCGAAACGCCCCATGCGCTGAGCTTCCGGCGCGCGACCTCGTGGTCGATCTCTTCCGGCACGGGATGCACCCCCGCCGCAAGCGTTTTGCCGTTTTTTGCAATGTGCCGCGCGCAAAGCGCCTGTATGGCGAAGCTCATATCCATGATTTCCGCAGGATGTCCATCCCCCGCCGCCAGATTGACCAGCCGCCCCTCGGCGATCAAATGTAGCACGCGGCCATCCGCCATTCTGTAGCCCGTGATATTTTTGCGGCTTTCAAACTGCTCCACCGAGAGCTTTTCCAAATCGCCGACGTTGATTTCCACATTGAAATGCCCCGCATTGCAAAGCAGCGCGCCGTTTTTCATGCGGCGCATGGCCTTTTCCGTGATCACGTCCTTGCAGCCCGTCACGGTAATGAAGAAGTCGCCCACTTCGGCGGCTTGCTCCATCGGCAAAACGGTGAAGCCGTCCATAACTGCCTCCATGGCCTTGACCGCGTCGATCTCGGTCACGACCACCTGCGCGCCCAAGCCCTTCGCGCGCATGGCCACGCCCTTGCCGCACCAGCCGTACCCCGCGACGACGACGGTCTTCCCCGCGACGATCAAATTGGTGGTACGGTTGATGCCGTCCCAAACCGATTGTCCCGTACCATAGCGGTTGTCAAAGAGGTATTTGCATTTTGCATTGTTGACCGCCAGCATCGGAATTTTGAGACTTCCCTGCTTCGCCATGGCCATAAGGCGCAAAATACCCGTGGTGGTTTCTTCACAGCCGCCGAGTACCTCTGCAAGATACGCGGGATAGTCGTTGTGCAGCAGATTGACAAGATCACCGCCGTCGTCGATGATGATCTGCGGTCTTGTCTCCATGACCTCGCACAAATGCGCACGGTATTCCGCCGCGTCAGCCCCATGTACGGCGAACACCTCCATGCCGCCGTGAACGAGCGCTGCGGCAACGTCATCCTGGGTAGAGAGCGGGTTGCTGCCCGTCACCGCCATTTGCGCGCCGCCCGCCTGCAGCACGCGGCAGAGATACGCGGTTTTCGCCTCCAAATGCACCGAAAGCGCCACGCGAAGCCCCACAAAAGGCTGCTCGTCTCGGAATTCGGCCTCAAGCCCCCGCAAAAGCGGCATATTCCCCTTGACCCAAGCGATTTTTTGTTCGCCGGATGCATACAGCTCCGGATTTCGGATGATCGACATAATTCTTTCCTTTTCCTGCCGCAGAGCGTCCTGCGGCATCGTATAAAATTCTTCCCGAAAAATGACCCTTCTTTGAAGGAAGTGTCAAGCCGTGAACAGCGTACCACAGCGACGCAAAAAATGCAAGAGATGTTATTGACACATCGACAAAATTATGCGATAATTTTAAGTAGAGAAAAAGTAACGGAGGTCTGCTATATGAATCCCATGGTGAAAAGAGCTCTTGCGGCGATTCTTGCCATCGTGATGATGACTTGCGTTTTCGCGTCCTGCGGCAATGGGGAAACGGAAGAGGAGATCACGCGCGGCGCTAACAGCATTGCTTCTCCTACGCCTTCCGCGACGACGCCGGCGGAAACGAACACGGAAACGACGCCTTCCACCGAAGCCACAACCGCGCCTGAAACGACGACCAAAAAGCCGACTTCTAACAAGGGAAGCACTACCCAAAAAGCGCCGTCCACGACCGCGCCCTCCAAGGAGGTCTCCAACGCCGCGCAGGGCAGTGGCGTCGATCTTTCCACGGTGGCCGCGCTCATCAACGCGTTCGGGTACAATTACGACTCCGATGAAGGCGTGTTCTACACCGAGATCGACAGTTGGCAGCGCGAAGGCAATTATATCAAGCATTACGACACTGTAGCCGCTTTTGGCAATATGACCTATTTGACCACCAAGGTAGACTTTGATTACGCCGGGAAAAACTGGCGTTTGCAGTTCTGGAAAGGGCAGTACGGTGTGTTCGGCGGTGCGGAGATCGGCGTGTATTACAAGAATCCGGGCGAAACCGAGGAATTGTATTTCTGCGCGGATGACGACCATTTGATGTATATGTCCTACACCATGTATTTGACCCCCGCCGATTACCGCAGCGGTCACAAGTATTTCACCCGAGGCTGGCAAAAGCACTGGTGGCTGACCGGGTTTAAAGCCGGCGTGGTCGTTCCCACCGATCTTGTCATGTCGGCGCGCATTCGTACATATGACGCCAACATGGCCGCTGCGATGGAGGGCGGTTTGCAGCGCGCAGGCTTTAAGAAGGGTGACGCTTCCTCCCAGATGGACACATACAAACGCGAAGGCTTTGATTACTTCATCCTGTGGCATAGCGTAGGCAATACCAACTATTAAATAGAAGATGGGTTCATCCCTCTCGAACCCAAAACAGCAAAAGCCCGCACCGCGCGGGCTTTTGCTTTGGAGAACGACCTATGAAAAACAATTTTTTCGCCTTTATTTCCCGCATCAAATACATCAATCGCTGGGCGCTGATGCGCAACACCACCTATGAGACACTGAGCCAGCATTCCTATGAGGTCGCGACGCTTTCGCATGCCTTGGCAGTCATAGGAAATCGGCGTTTGGGGCAGCACTACGATGTAGCGCGCGCTGCCCTGCTGGGGCTTTACCACGACGTACCCGAGATCATTACGGGCGATATGCCCACGCCCGTGAAATATTTCAGCGGCGAAATGCGCAAGGCCTACGCCGATGTGGAGCGGCACGCGCAGGATCGCCTGCTCTCCATGCTGCCCGACGATCTGCGGTCGGACTATCAGCCGTTGCTGGCTGACACGGGCGAGGACGCCAAGCTTCGGCGGCTCGTCAAGGCGGCGGACAAGCTCTCGGCGTACATCAAATGTATTGAGGAGCAGCGCGCGGGCAACGCGGAATTTTCCGACGCGCAAAAGGCAACCAAAAAAGCGCTCGAAAACATGGACTGCCCGGAATTGCGGATATTTTTAGAGGAATTTTTACCCGCTTATCGGCAGCCGCTGGATCAGCTGCAATAACTGTTTCAACCGCATACAGCAAAACGGCCTTCCGCCCCGAAAGGGAGCGAAAAGCCGTTTTTTCTTTTCCTTTTTCTGTTTTTCTTTCTTTGGGAAAGGAGACGTTTGAGCCGCTTCGCGCCGCGTCAGAACCCGCGTGAACTGCCGCCGCCCCCGAACGAGCCGCCTCCGCCGCCAAAGGAACCTCCTCCGCCGCTTCCGCCGAATGAGCCGCCGCCGAACGAACCGCCGCCCCCAAAAGAGCCGCCCCCGCCGCCATAAAAGCCGCCGTAAAAGGGGCTATCGCCGTGGCGTCGTCTTCTTGGGCGCGGACCGCTGATATTGTTCCAGAGAATCAAGGCCACGGTAAGCAAGATCGGCAGGATGAACGCAAACGCTTTGCCCGCCCCTACATAACTCTCCGTCTTTACGGGTTTATTCTCCTCCACGGGCGTGTAATCCGAAACCTCTATTCCATATTCGGTATACACCTCGTTGACGATAACCGTGTAAGCCTGCAAAAGTCCTTCGGAAAAATTGTCCTCGCGCAAATAGGGAATGGCGTACTCGTCCAAAATGCGTCCTGTCTTGCCGTCGGTCAATCGCCCTTCCAAGCCCTTGCCGACTTCGATGCGCACCTTGCGATCCTCTGTGGAGAGCAAAAGCAGCACGCCGGAATCCGCTTCCTCCTCCCCGATTCCCCAGGCGTTTGCAAGGCCGTAGCCGTAATCTTCGATGGATTCGCCGTCCAAAGAACGCACCGTGACCACGACCGCCTGTGCCTCGGTCGCCCGATACAGTTCTTCACCAAGCTGCTGCATTTGGGCTTCGTCCTGCTCGGTCAGGCAGTCTGCAAAATCATTGACAAAAAAGCTGTTTGTCGGCTGCGGATAGGTCGTTTTTGCCGCCGATGCGGGCACAAGCACAACCACGCACAAAAGCGCTGCTCCCAAAAGAGCCGCCAATCGTTTCATCCCTCTGTTTCCTTCCGCTCGTTAATCAAAGTCCACGGTCGGCACGGTTTGCGATGCTTCCGTTGCCTCAAAATACACGGCCGATTCAAAACCGAACATTTTTGCAAAAATCGAGGTCGGGAATTTGCGGATCTCGGCATTGTATTCCCGCACTTCTTCGTTGTATTCGTTCCGCGCTTGTGCAATGCGGTTTTCAGAGCCTGCCAGTTCGTCCTGCAAATTGATAAACTGCTGATCCGCCTTTAATTCCGGATAATTTTCCACCACGACGAGAAGTCGGGAAAGCGCGGAATCCAGTTGATCGTTTGCCTGGTTCATTTCCTCTACGGTGCTTGCTCCCGCCAGCGCCGCACGCGCGTCGGCAAGCGCGGTGAACACCTCTTCCTCGTGTGCCGCGTAACCCTTTACGGTGCTGACCAGATTCGGGATCAGATCCGCGCGGCGCTGCAAATACGTCTCAATATTGGCTTGTTCTGCTGCGACCTCCTCGTGATCCTCCACCAATTCGTTATAAGAACTGATGCCCGTGCCAACCAATATAAGCACGACCACTATAACGACCGCCAAAGCGATCAAACCTTTTTTCTTCATCATACTGCTCCTTTCGACAGGTTGTTTTTATCCGTTAAAAGCCGTTAGGATTCATGCTCTGCCAGCGCCAGGAATCCTCGCACATTTCCCGAAGCCCGCGCTTGGTTTCCCAGCCGAGTACCTCGCGCGCCTTGGTGGGGTCGGAATAGCAGGTCGCAATATCACCCGGTCGGCGGCCGACGATCTTATACGGGATCTTGACGCCGTTGGCCTCCTCGAACGCATGAATGATATCCAGCACGCTGTACCCAACGCCCGTACCGAGGTTGAAAATCTGTACGCCCTTGTTGCCCGTAAGCATCTGGTCCAGCGCCTTCACATGCCCTTCGGCCAAATCCACCACATGGATGTAGTCGCGCACACCCGTGCCATCGGGCGTATCGTAATCGTCGCCGTAAACCGAAAGCTCCGGCAGTTTGCCGATGGCGACCTGCGTGATATAGGGCATGAGGTTATTCGGAATGCCGTTCGGATTTTCGCCGATCCTGCCGCTTTTGTGCGCGCCGATGGGGTTGAAATACCGCAGGAGTGTGACGTTCCACGCGGGGTCTGCTTTCGCGATGTCCTGCAAAATGATTTCGATCATATATTTTGTGGTGCCGTAGGGATTGGTGGTGCCGCCCGTGGGCATCGTCTCTTTCAGCGGCGAGACATTGTGCATGCCGTAAACCGTTGCGGACGAACTGAACACGATATTTTTGCAGCCGTTTTGCCGCATGACATCGCACAGGCAGAGCGTGCCGTTGACATTGTTGTCATAATACTCCAAAGGCTTTTGGCAGGATTCGCCGACAGCCTTCAGCCCTGCGAAATGGATGACCGCATCGATTTTATTCTCCGTAAATACACGCTGCAGCCCCGCCTTGTCGCGAATGTCGCACTCGTAAAATTTTAAATCCTTTCCGCACAGCTCGCAGATGCGCGCTAAGGACTTGGGGCTGGAATTGTAGTAATTGTCCACAATGACCACGTCATAGCCCGCCTCCGTTAAGGAAATGCAGGTATGCGAGCCGATAAACCCTGTTCCGCCTGTAATCAAAATCGCCATGGCTATGTAACCTCCCGGAATGAAATCAAGCGGTCAACTGTGTACCGCCGTAAAATTTTGACAGGATCTCGGCATAGCCGGAACCCGTTGCCGCCATTTTGTCCGCGCCGAGCAGGCTCATACCGACGCCGTATCCGACGCCGTAAATCTCGAACATAAATTCGTCCGTGTTCGGCGCATACGTCACGGAAAAGCACTGCGACGGCAGATTTTTGCCCTGTAAGACCTTTTTTACAAAATCGATGCCGGAAATCTCCTTGCCCCCGACCGATATGGTCTCCACATAGCCGACGCCCACATTGACCGCGCCGTCGTGGCGGGTGATCTCGATCCATTGGCTCGGATCGTCGCCCAGCGTCAGATTGGCGTCATACGCCAAAACCAAATCGCGCAGATCCGTCGCGGAGAAAATCAGTTCGGTTTTGTATTCGTCCTGCGTTTTGTCGGACACGCTGTCCACCGCGCGCAGATAGGGGAAATTCTTTCCGTATACCGCATCGGCCGCAGTGGTTCTGCCCGCAGAAAGGCGGAAGAACGGCGTAAACGCAGGGGCGTTGCCGAACGAAAGATATTCGCCGAACACCGCGCGCACGGCGTTATACACCTCGTCGCTGTATTCGTCCGCTAAGGAAACGCCCGTAATTTTCCAGTTGGTATTTCGATATTTCAAATAGGTGTAGGCCGCGACCGCCTGCGCCTTAAGCGCTTCCTCGTTTAAGATCGTATCCGTCGACTCTGCCGCAAGCATTTTGGCAAGCGCCTCTTTCGCGTCCATTTCGCGGCCGTTGACGAGCATGGTTTCGGGAATATCCGACGCCGTTTGACCGGCGTTGCCGGTGATGTCGATCGCCGCGCCGGAGGGGTTCTCCGTCGTCACTTCGGCAGGCGTTTCCCCCACGCCCTCGCGCATTTCTTTATACATCAATTCCGACAGCGACAGTGTATTCGTCACCACGGGCGTTTCCCCGGCGGTTTGGCTTTGCGTGATGATCGGCGCGGTCGTGGTCGGCTGCTCGGCCTTTTTGGACTCGCGCACAAAGAGTACGCACCCGAGAACGATGGCCGCGATCAGCACCAACGCAAACACCGCAGCGGCGATTTTCCCCGATTTTGTCGAGAAGAAGCCCGTGCGCTCCGAAGGGGCTGCGCCCGCGACCTCTATGCCGACCGCACCCCTGCCGGACATTTTCTCGGCAATGAGGGCGACCAATTCCTCGGTCGCGTCCTGCATGAAATCGCGTTCCGTCTCCCGATCCTCGCGGTACAGCTTGCGCACAACGGCGGTTTTGTCGTCCGCGACCGTGATGTAAATGAAGTCGCCGCCCTCGCCGCTGTCCATTTCGGAAATGCACGCGCCGAGCTGCGTTTTGGCAAGCTCTCGGGCGGATTTCGCCGTCAACGCGGCGTAATCGGTCGTATTGTAATCGCCCTTATCCTCGACGTGCGGCGTGAACACAAAGAAATCCTCAAAATCCGCATGAGAGGCGCCCATGGTTTTGAGCGTCTGCGCCGCCGGCGTGCTGCTGACGGCCACGCGCGCGCCGCTTTCCCGCAGCGCATTAAGGGTGTGCCGCATCACATCCGCAGAAAACGGGTCGAAATCTTCCGCTCGCGGCGCTGCTTCGGCCTTTGGCGCTTTTTGGGGAGCTTGCTGCACTTCGCGGCGCATCAAATACGGCACAACGCCGTTTTTTAAGATGCGGTCGATACGGTCGCTGTCCAGCGGCAGGAACAAAATGCACTGCGCGCCCTTCTGCACGGCAAATCCCGAATGGATCCCGTCCTCGGATAAAAATACGCGCGCGCCTTCGGGGACAACGGCATTTCTCAATTTTTCCTCATGCGAAAGCCCCGTACTCTCCGACAGCAGCCGATAGATTTTGTCGTCCTGCGTCACCCTAAGCGACAGCGCCGCGCAAAGCTTGGCACGGACGACGTTGTATTGGCTCTTGTCGATGGCAAGCACGATCAGCCGGGCGTTTTTAACGGCCGCGGCAAAATCGGGCAGCATGGCTTTGAGCGTCGGGTACACCGCAAACGCGGCATTCTCCTGTGCAAAGCTGCTCAGTGCGCCCGAAATGCGCGCCAAAATCCCCGAATTTTCCCCGGCGGAAAGCGCCAGCAGTTTCATATCCATATTCTTCATCATTCCTTCACAAGGCAGAAATTACAAGATCCCGTTTTCTTCGGTTTGAAGGCTCGTCACGGCGTCCACTTCGGCGCGTCGGCAAAGGGATTGGTCTGTCCCTTTTTGTCGTAATACGCCTGCGGGAAACGCTGATTGCTGTTGGCGGTCGCCAAGGTCGTATCGACTGCCGCGCTTTCCCCATCGCGAAGCATACGGCCGATCACGACCAAACGCGCGTCGGAAAACTCATACGAACAGGTCGAGAGCGTCAGAATTTTATCGGTCGGCAAAATATCGACGCCCGTGGTATAGTATTTGCGCTCGTCCACGGCGGCAATGTATTCCATGAACTTATCGTTCGAGCCGAAATCCGTGACCGTATAATTGAAAATATAACCGCCGTCGTCCTCTTCCTTGCTGTTGGAGATGAACGCCGCATACACCTTAAAGGTATAGCTGCGGTAAAGCGTATCAAACTGGATCACGGGCGAAGCCTGAAAGCCCTCTATGGTTTGGTATTTTTTCAAATCGGCAAACACAAGCCCGTCGCTCATATGATGCCCATATACAATGGTATTTTTCTGTAAATATTTCGGATCGTTCCGATAATCCATATACGGACAGCCGTAACGGCTGTAATTGCCGTAAAAATCCTTTTTCAAGTACTCGGAATTATCCTTTCCCTGCACGACCTGCACGTCGACGATCGTATTGGGGATTTTGAGCCAGCCGACCAAATTCTGATTGATGGCGTAAAGATAGGCGTATTTCGGCATGATCCCCTCGGGCAGGCGAATGTTGGGGTACTTGGAAAGAAATTCCGACCAAACATCGGATTCGTTGGCAATGTCCGTATCGTCTATAAGCTGTTGCTTAATGTCCGCAATTTGTTTTTTTGCCTGTCGGCTCTGCACCGCATACACGCCGAAGTACACAAGACAGCCGCACAGCGTGACGACCGCGATATCCAAAAGCGCCTTGCGTATCCCCTCGCCGAGCGTGTCGTGTTTATTCGGGAAAATCTTGCGAAAGCCGTCGCGGAAAATTTCGTTAAAGGTACGGTAATGCTTTTCCTCGCTCCCGTCCGCGTCCTGTACGACCTGCGGCTGTTCCGGCAGCGGCGGTTCGTCCTCCTCGGACGGCTGACTTGTCAGATCCGCGTAATCCTCATAATGCGCGGTCACATCCACAAACTGATCGTCCCCCGACAAGAACTTGCTCTTGCGGCCGGTCATATTCGCGTTCGGCGTTTTGCCCATGACGGAACGCAGCACATCGTCGTAAATGCTTTTATAGTCCTCGGACTGCTCGGCGTCGTCTGCCGGAGCGTCGTCTGCCGGTTCGGACGTTTCGGCGGCGGAGGGTGTGGGATCGTCCGCAGCCGGTGAATTCTCCGGGACGATGTCCCGAAGCTCCGACAGCAGGGAATCCAGCTCTTCATCCGTCTGCGCGTCCGTCTGTACGTCGTCATCCGCCAGCTTTTTCTTCAATTCGTCGAATGAAAGCACCTCTTCGGGTTCGGGCGAGCCATTTTGCTTCGGCATATCCTTATGCTCCTCTCGGATACCATTTTTCATCGTTGCGGTATGGGTTTTGCAGATTGTATTTGTCATACCACAGCTGCGGGTATTTCGGATTGGGATTCACGGTCGCCGCCGATACGTTGACCGCCGTACTCTCGCCGTCGCGTACCAGACGCGCCATGACCACACAGCGTGCATCCTGCTGCTCGCGGCGGTTCAGATCCATATCGCGTGTGCAGGTGGACAGCGTCAAAATTTTATCGGTCGGCAAAATCTCCACGTCGGTATGATACAGGCTGCGCTTAGAGACCTCGGCAATGAACTCCATAAAATTGTCGTCGTCCATAGACGGGTAAATGTAGTTGAACACATAGCCGTTGTCCAGTTCGGGTGAAGCCGTCGTCAGAAAAACGGCAAACACCTTCCATTTGTAATTCCCATGGATCGTGTTGAAGTCGATCACGGGCGCGGTTTTGTAGAAATCAATATCTTTATATTTTTCCAAATCGGAAAACATGGTGTGATCCAGATTATTGTGTCCGTACAGGATGGTATTTTTGTCAAACTTATCCGCAGAATTCCGATAATCCATATAGATCGAGCCGCCGCGCTTGACCTTTCTGTAGAAATTATGCTTCAAATAATAATTGTTGTCGTCCGCCTGCATGACGGGGTGGTTGATCGCGGTGTTGGGTACGGTGATCCAGCCGATCATATCTTTGTTCTGCGTATACACTTCGCGGTACTGCGGCTGCACCTCGGTCGGCTCGGCGGGGTATGTCTCCTGCGGCTGCGTTTCGGTAACCACCATTTCGGCAATTTTCTCCGCTTCCTGCTTGTCGGCATACATATTGTAAAAATACCGCGCGCAAAACGCACCCGAGATCAGCAAGATCACAATGGCACAAATCAGAACGATACGGTTGATCGTCGACCCTGCATGAGATCGTGCCTTTTTTTGCCCGTTCGAAGCAATCGCCTCGTCCACGGCGTTTGAATAACGCTTATTGCTCATTTTGCCAAACACCTCCGAACCATTTCCAATGCCCGATCCGCCGACGCGCGGCGATTGTTTTCGCGGACATTGTCCGAAAAATCGTTTTGATAGCTTTCGACGGTCACGTCATTTCCGTCTGCAAGGGCGATAAACACCAGCCCTACGGGTTTTTGGGTATCGTCGGACAGCGGCCCTGCGATCCCCGTAACGGCTACTGCCAAGTCGGCGTTTGCTGCCCTTCTCGCGCCGACAGCCATTTCACGCGCGGTTTGCGCGCTGACCGCGCCGTACCGCCGCAGGGTCTCCTCCCGCACGCCGAGAAGCTGTGTTTTGATACGGTTGGAGTAGCTTACGATCCCGCATTCAAATACGGCGGATGCGCCCGAAACATCGGTCAGACGCTTCGCAATCAACCCACCCGTACAGGATTCCGCCGTGGTCAGGGTCTTGCCTTTTTCTTTGAGCAGACGGATCACTTCCGCTTCCAAAGTCATCAGAATTCGTTCCTTATGATTTCAAATTTTGCGTCTGCGGCGGCGCGCTCGACCAAGGCCGGCACATCCAACGCCCGCTCCGCGTCCTCCAAAAGCGAGCGCTTCGGACGGGTGCGGGGATGCCTTGGGGTGAACACCGTACAGCAATCCTCGTAGGGGCGAATGGAAATGTCAAACGTATCGATCGCCCGCGCGCGGACAATGATCTCGTCTTTATCCATGCCGATCAGCGGACGGAATACCGGCATACCGACCACCGCGTCGGTACAGCCGAGCGACAGGATCGTCTGGCTTGCGACCTGCCCCACGCTTTCGCCTGTGATCAACGCGGCGCAGTCCTCACGGCGGGCGATGCGTTCGGCAATGCGCATCATAAACCGCCGCATCACCAGCGTGAACAGCTCTTCGGGGCAGTTGTCGCGGATCTGCTCCTGAATTTCGGTAAACGGCACAGTATAAAGTCCGATGTCCCCGCTGTAGGCCGCCACCTGCCGCAGCAGATCGTGTACCTTCATTTCCGCCTGCGGCGACGTGTACGGCGGAGAGGCGAAATGGATCGCATCCAGCACGATGCCGCGTTTGGCCATCATCCAGCCCGCCACGGGGCTGTCGATACCGCCCGAAATGAGCAGCGCCGCCTTGCCGCCCGTTCCGACGGGCATACCACCCGCGCCTTTGATCTGGTTACAGCGGATATACGCAAAGCGCTCGCGAATTTCCACCGTCACCACGCAGTCGGGATGATGCACATCGACCGACAAATGCCCGAACGTCTCCAAAAGTCTTCCGCCGACTTCGGCGCTGATTTCGGGAGAGGTCAGCGGAAAGTCCTTGTCGGAACGCTTGGCCTCGACCTTAAAGGTACGAATTTGCGAAAGCGGCTCTTGGAGGTAATCGCACGCCGCCGACAAAATCGCGGACATATCCTTTTCAACCGCCGCCGCGCGCTGAAAAGCCGCGATCCCGAACACCTTGGAAAGGCGTTCAACGGCTTCGTCCATATCGAAGGCTTCCTCGGTCGGTTCTATTGTAGTCGTCGATTGTGAACGGGATATGACGAAATGCCCGAGGCCGTGCAATCTGCGCTTGATATTTTTTACCAAAACGCTCTCGAAGGTCGCACGGTTAAGCCCTTTGAGCGCAAGCTCGCCGTTTTTGATCAAAATGATTTCCTGCATACTTTATCCCTTTTTCCGAAGCTGTGCGGCGATTTCGCAAATCGCGTCGACACAGAATTCGATCTCCTCCTCTGTGGTATACGACGAAAGGCTGAGGCGTATGGCGGTGTCGATGCGCTCCGCGGGCAGCCCCATGGCCGTCAGCACGCCGCTGCGGTGTCCCTTTGCACAGGCCGAACCCGCCGATACATACACCCCGCGCGCGGAAAGCGCATTGACGCTGACCTGCGAGGGAATCCCTTTTAAAGAAATGTTGAGGATATACGGGAGCGCGTTTTCGGGGGAATTGCGCGTGACAATGGGTAGAGCGTCCAGCTTTTCCAAAAGCATATCCCGAAGTCCCGCGATCCTTTGCAGCCGTTCGCGCGTGTCGGAAAGCTCCCCGACCGCCGCAGAAAACGCCGCAATGGCGGGCATGCCCTGCGTTCCCGAGCAAATGCCTTCCTCCTGCCCGCCGCCCAAGACATAGGGTTTTATTCGCACGCCCTTTCGGATATACAGCGCGCCGATGCCTTTGAGCCCGTGTACCTTATGCGCGCTCATGCTCATCAGGTCGATCCCGCATTTTTTCGGGGAGATGGGCAGCTTCATATAGCCCTGCACCGCGTCCACATGCAAGAGCGCGGGAGACTGTTTTTGGCGAATGACGGCTTGCAGGCGGTCAAACGGCAAAATGCTGCCGACCTCATTGTTGACCGCCATGGCGCTGACCAAAATCGTCTGCGCATCGATGGCCGCTTCAAACCGCGACAAGGGAATATTGCCGTCGCTGTCCGGCAAGAGCCTGACGACCTCAAAGCCCTGTTCCTCCAGACGATCCATACACTTGGACACACTCGGATGCTCGATCGCGGTCGTGACGATTTTATTGCCGCGCCTGCGCCCCAGCTGCACCGCGCCGAAAACGGCCGTATTGTTGGAGATCGTGCCGCTCGGTGTGAAATAGAGCTCGGTACTGTCCGCCGAAAGGCTTTTCGCAAGCTCCGCGCGCGCACGCTCCAGCATTTGCAGCGCCTCAAATCCGTAACGGTGCAAGGAAGAAGGATTGCCGAACACCTCGAGCATCGCCGTATTCGCCGCCGCCACCGCCGCCTTGCAGGGGATGGTGGTCGCGCTGTTGTCGAGATAACATTCCAATGTGGACGCTCCTTCGTTCGTATACTACCGCAGTTTTTTATTATACACGAAAGCGCGCGCTTTGGCAAACAAAACGACACATTTTTTCAAAGTTTTTTCCGCTTTTTTTCCGTATATTTCTGAAAAATACGTAAAATCTAACACGGAGGTGAAATCTATGGAAAAAACGATGTCAAGGCGTTCCAAAATCCGCCTGTACGCATTCGGCGCGGCGGTTTTGGCCGTGCTGTTGACTTATGCGATCTCGGGCAGTGTGCGCGCTGCGCGCATGGAACGGCAGGTGCGCCTTTCGAGTGAACGCGCACTGTGCGAATTGGACACCTATTTGAGCAATATCCATACGGATTTGAAAAAAGGCGCTTACGCGAACACCCCGACGATGCTCGGCTCCATGGCGACGGGGCTGCTGCGCGAATCGACAGGCGCAAAAAGCAGTCTGTCCGTACTGCCGCTGACGGATGTGCGGCTGAATAATATTTATAAATTCCTTTCGCAGATTGGCGATTTCGTAAACGCGCTGGATAAAAAGGTCGAGGCCGGCGAGACGATTTCCGACAAAGAGCGGGAACAGCTGTTCTCGCTGTTGAAATTCTCCCAGACGCTCAGCGAGGACGTCTCCAATATGCGGCAGCAGCTGTTCGACGGGTATTTGAGTTTTGACAACGCCGAAAGCACGCTTGCCGACGACGGCCAAACGGCGTCCCTCACCTCCGATATGGAGAGCGCGGAGCAGTCCTTGACCGAGTACCCCTCGCTCATTTACGACGGCCCGTTCTCCGACCACATCAACCAAATGGAATCCGAGCTGCTGAAAAATGCGGCGGAGGTGACCAAGGAGCAGGCGCGCGAAAAAGCGGCAAAATTCTTAGGGTTGCCCTTGGACAAGGTCTCTTTCCTGTACGAAGAAAACGACGCTACGGCGGCCTACTGCTTTGCGGGCGGCGACGACCAAAGCATTGCGGTCACCAAGCGCGGCGGCTATCTGCTGTATATGCTGTCGAGCCGCTTTGCGGGCGAGGCCAAGCTGCAATATGAGGATGCGCGGCGATATGCATCGGAATTCTTGGAAAAGAACGGCTTTAACGATATGACGGAAAGCTATTACACGATTTCCGACGGCGTTTGCACCATCAATTTTGCCTACCAGGACGGCGTCTATATTTGTTATCCCGACCTCATTAAAGTCAGCGTCAGCTTGGAGGACGGAGCAATCCTCTCGGCGGACTGTCGGGGGTATATGATGAATCACAAAGCGCGTTCCGCGCCCGCCAATATGCTGACGACGGTCGAGGCGCAGAAAAATGTAAGTCCGCTGCTCACTGTCATGGATACGCAACCTGCGGTCATCCCGACCGAAAGCAAAGGCGAAAAATTCACCTATGAGTTCCACTGCAAAAACAAGGACGGCGAAGAGCTGCTCGTCTATATCGACGTGCAGACGGGACTTGAGGACGATATTTTGCTGTTGCTGTATTCGGACGACGGCGTTTTGACAAAATAATTGTATAAAGCGGATGCGTCTGCACACACTAAAGGCGTCCGAAAAATAACGGAAAGAGGAATTTGCATGAAAAAAAGTATATTTCTGATTGCCCTTTTGATCGCGCTGCTCGCAGTGACTTTGGTCGCCTGCGGCGGCAACAACGACGAAGGCGGCTCTTCTTCGCCCATGTCCTCCCAGAATGCGGCGGGGAATACGGATAACACGACCGACGGTGTGCGCGGCGGCATGAACGACACGTCCGACGCGGGCGGCATGGGCGGCGCGGTATCGGATGCGGGCAACGCAGTGGGCGAAGCCGCCTCTGACGCGGGCGACCTTGTGGGAGACGCCGCGACCGGCGCGGGGAATCTCGTCAGTGACGCCGTTTCCGGTGCGGACAACGCCGCTCGATAAGGCTGCGCTGCGGCACACAGCGCCGTAGCGGTCCTTTTCCCGACTGCCGACACGGCGCAGTCAAGCGGAAAGACACCCAAAGCGCGGCAAAAGCCGCACGCGGGAAATGCTGCGTGTGCATAAGGTTGTAATGCAAAACACACTGTCAAATCGGCATCGCAAGACAAAAAGTGGGCATCGGCTTATTGAGCCGATGCCCATTTTTCTGCAATCGGCACATTGGCAAAACAAAAATCCTTCTGCAAAATGATGATATCATCAAATTGCAGGAGGATTTTGCAACGAAAAGAAATATGGAAAATGTAAGTGTGCCGTATGGAATCAAGGTGATTACAGGCTGCCAAAGCCGAAAATCGGAGACACAAATGCGTATCCCATCCGAATATAGAGGGTGGGGTTTGTTGGCAGCTATGCCCTTTGCGGACTTTCCCCACAGACCGACAGAATCCCCGTCATACCCAAAAATGACCGGCAGGATGAACTGCCGGTCGTTTTTATGAAGTCAAAGGATATTTTTTGCTTAACGGTAATCCTTGCGCTCGTTTAAAAATTTCTTTTGCTCGGGAAGCAGGTCAAGACCTATCGTTCCGCCCGGATTCATCAGATAATCGGGGTCAAAGTAATTCTTGAGCGTCTTAAACACACCGTATTCTTTTTCACCGATATATCCCTCAAGCCACGGGGCGAACATTTTGCCAATACCGTGATGGTGCGAGATGGCCGCGCCGGATTTTTGAATGGCATCGAGAATAGTGGTATGGTAACGCTTGAATTCCTCTGCATCGTTCATCTTTGTGATAAAAATAAAGTAGAGGTTAGCCCCCTGCGGGTAGCAATGGGACATGTGCGTTGTGACAACCGTGTTCGGCAACGCGTGGCAGACCTTGCGAACGTCGCGGTGAACCTGCGCCATATTCGACCAGTTGACGGTGCATTCAAGCGTATCTGTGATAACGCTGAAATCCATCAGCGTATCGCGCAGGTACGGGTCGTTGAAACGCCCTTTCTCCCAGCTCTTTGTGACGTAGCCGGTCATGGGCATTGCGCCGTGCTTTAAGGCGATCCTCGCTATGTTGCGGGCGACGTTTTTCGAAAAACCTTTTTCGCCGTCGGTAAAGCCCAGGAACATGCAACGCTCCATATCGTTATAGCCGAGCTTGTTCATAAGCGGCTCCAGCGGCGTTTCGTCCACGTTATAGAGCTTTAGCATAAGATGCGTCTCTTCCGGATCGGAAAGGCGGAATACCGAGGAATAGCCGCATTCGCACTGCATCATTTCGCGGGCGGCGTCCATGGCGACATCCCAGTTCTTGAATATATAAGAGAAGCGTTTTCGGTTTTCGGGCATCCAGCGGAAGATGCGCAGCGTTACTTCGGTCAATACGCCGAATGTACCCTCGGACCCCATCATGATCTGATTGAGGTTGGGACCCGTCGCCTCACGCGGGTAGTGGCTCGTAACGATACGCCCTATCGGGGTGGCGTATTTCTGAGACAACACGATGTCGGTTATCGTGCCGTAATATGTGCTGTTTTGCCCTGCCCCGCGGGTGACTGTCCAGCCGCCGACGCTGCTGAATTCAAATGACTGCGGAAAATGCCCGCAGGTGTATGCACGCTTTGCCCCGAAGAGGTTCTGCGCATTGTGAAGCGTCTCTTCCAGCTTCGGGCCGGACATGCCGGACTGAACGGTGATGGTCTGGTCTGTTTCGTTAAACGAGATTACCTTATTGAAACGCTTGCGCATGTCCAGCGTCATTCCGCCCTTCATAGCCTCCACACCGCGTGTGACGGAGCTGCCGCCTCCGTAGACATATAGCGGTATTTTGTGTTCGACGGCATAGGCGACAAGCTGCTCGACCTGCTCTGTCGTGTCGGGATAAACAACAACATCCGGCACATTTTCTATCTGCTTGTGGCGCAAACGCAAAAGATCATAGCCCGTGCAGCCGTAAGCGACGGCAAGGCGGGGATAATCCTCTGTTGTGACATATTCGTCGCCGACTATCTTTTTGAGCGCTTCAACGTGCTCGGGAGCGATTTTTGAAGGGTAATCGGATAAATCGACCCGATCAAAGCCGATGTCGTCGGTGTAATCCCTGAAATCGTCGTCCGTCATCTTAAAAGTCTCTTTCATCAGCTTGTAAAGAGATTCTTTCGGATATTTAAAGAATTCGGGGTCGCCCCAACGGAAAATCGAACGGTAGCTGCCCTCGGGGGCGGGCGTCAGAACCCATTTGGGCTCAAATCCCTTATACGGTTTGTTGCTCATGATTTATCTCTCCTTTTCGTAATTTCAATGATTTGGCGGTATATCGGCTCGAGGCGCAAAAGGATTTTGCGATATGCCGTATCGTACAGAGCCATATATGTGGTATGTTCTTTTGCGCGCGGCGTATACGTTTTGGTGACATGCACCATATGGTTTATCGCCTCGTCGTAATCCTTGAATACGCCGCGGCTTATGAATGCGACCATAGACGCGCCTATTGAGCTCGCCTCATAGGTTTGTATGCAGTTGACGGGAAGATTGAAAATATCCGAAGTGATTTGGCAGACTATATCGCTCCTTGCGCCGCCGCCGCCGACGAACAGCTCGTCGATTTTAAGGCCGGAGCGCTGCTCCATCTTTTTCAACGAGTAGTAAAGCTCAAAACCGATTCCTTCGATTATGGCACGGTAAAAATGCAGATGCGTGTGGTAGTCCGACCAGCCTATAACAGCTCCGCGGGATGCGGAACTGACTATACCGGGCGTCCAGTAAGGCTGAAGCATAAGGCCCTCACAGCCGGCGGGGATATTTTCGATCGCTTTATCAAGAAGCTGTTCGGGCGCACAGCCAAGCTTGTCGGCCTCGGCCTTTTCTTTTGCGCCGAATTCCCTTACAAACCACGAAAGAAGCCAAAATCCACGATATATCTCTATCTCCGGATTGTACAGGTCGTTCGGAACGGCAGGATAGGCGGGCATATGCGGCTGCGGCTCAAAATACTTTTTGACCGCCATTTGAATTGTCGCCGTCGTGCCGAAGGATATCGCCGCCTTATTTGACTCCACGACAGAAAGTCCGAGCGTTTCGCATCCCTTGTCAGATCCCGTTGCAATGAGAGGCAGGCCTTCCGGGATTCCGCTCTTTTCTGAGAATTCTTTGGTGATATTGCCGATGATCTCTCCGGATTTTACAAGACTGCAAAGCTTTTCGGGTTCGATGTCATAGATGCATCTTGTAATATCCGATTTCTTTTTCCAGGTACGCGGTTTGTTGTCAAACGGGACGTGACCGATCATATTGGCCTCAGAGTCTTTCAGAACGCCGGTCATTTTGTAGTTCAGATATGTCGGGAGCATAACAAACTGCGCGGTGTTCTTCCAAATCTCGGGTTCGTGCTGCATGATCCAGTTTGCCGCAGTCGCCCGATAGATGATCTCGGTTTTTTCGGTCATACCGACCAGTTTGAACAACAGCTTGCTGATAAGCGGGAACGGGTCGTTGAAGTCGGCTTGGCGTTTGTCAAGCCACAAAATGATATCCCGCAACGGCTTGTTGTCTTTGTCCAGGCAGAGCACGGTGTCGCGTATGACCGTCAGGGTGACGGCGATAATGTCCGGCAAAAGCTCCGCATTGCGCTCGCAGACCGTTTTGCCGATTTTGCAGATGTGGTCGTAATAGAAATCGGGGCGTTGCTCGGCCCAGCCGGGATTTCTCGAAAAATACGGCTCTTCGTACTTGATTTGGCAGATGTCGGCAAAGCTCCCGTCAGGGCGCACCAGCAGACATCTTGCACTTTGCGTACCGATATCGAATGTCAGTACCAGCGGATCCCCCATGTTTTTTGCCCCTTTCACATACGCAGCGTCCTTTTGGAGCGCTGCCCCTATTTTCAAATATCTTTCAGGATATCAGACGTGGCTATAACATCGACCCCAAGCCCAAGCACATTTTTTATGACCGGCTCACCGCGTCGGACGCGCTCTTTCAGGCAAACCTTGTTGATCTCTGCCATAACATCAAAGATACGGTCTTTCGGTATCTCGTCGGAGACGCGGACAGGCAGAACCGGCATCTCGTCGAATGATGTTCGCACCGTTGAGCAAATCGTGCGTTTGGGCTCTGTCATTTCGGATATGGCGAATTTCTCGCCCCGCTTGCAGGTGTTGCCGGTAATGATCGTTTCGCCGTCTTTTTCGTCTATGTGCATGGTACATCCCTTCGGGCACACAATACATACAAGCTCACGCATTTGGCTTCACCTCGATATCCAGCGTTATTTTTGACTGCGGCGTCAGGTTGAACCGGGAAAAATCCACGGTCAGCTTTTCCATCTCCGGCGGGCGCAGGAACGGGTATTTTTTCGAGAATACCGTTTCTCCGTCCACGATTATTTTAAAGGTACAGCCGTCCAGCACCTCGCGGCTCCGAAAATACAGTTGCACAGAGGAATTGTCCGCTGCAAGGTCGAGCCTTTGCGGCACGGCATATAAAAGCGCACCGCTTGAATCAACAGGTATCTCGTTGCGGGGGCGTTTTGCGTATTTTGCGGCATTCTCGCCCGCATTCTCGCCGCTTTCGGAGACGTAATCGACAAGGTCGTTGACGTGCAGGGCGTTGCCGCAGCTGAAAACGCCGTCAACGCAGGTCATAAGCTGCGCGTTGCAGACGGGACCCTTCGTTTTTGGATCGAGCGCGACGCCAAGCGCCTCGGCAAGCTCGTTTTCGGGAATCAGTCCGACAGAGAGTATCAGCGCGTCGCAATCGACGATTGCTTCGGTGCCGGGAACAGGCTGCATTTTTTCGTCCACCTCGGCTGTTTCAACCGCGCTCAGGCGATCTTCGCCGAACACTCTCGTGACGGTGTGCGAAAGATACAGCGGAATATTGTAATCGTGCAGACATTGATGGATATTGCGCGTAAGACCCGACGGGGTCGGTTTTGCCTCGTAAACTCCGAGTACCTCAGCGCCCTCAAGCGTGAGTCTTCTCGCCATAATCAGCCCGATGTCGCCGGAGCCGAGTATCACACACTTTTTTGTGGGCATCTCGCCGAGCAGGTTTGTAAAATGCTGAGCCGTACCCGCTGTGAAAACACCCGCCGGACGTGTGCCGTGTATCGAAACCTGCTTGGCGGTCCTTTCGCGGCAGCCCGTCGCGAGGATAAGCGTCTTCGATGCAACGATCTCAACGCCGTCGCGGTTGACGAGCGTGACGGCAAACCCCTCAACGGTCTTTGCAATGCGTGTGACGAATGTTAAAGTCAGCGCCTCTATCTTTTCTTCGTTGAAGACGTCTATGAACCTCTCGGCATATTCAGGGCCGGAGAGCTTTTCGCCATATCGCACAAGCCCAAAGCCGTCGTGAATGCATTGCTTTAAAATGCCGCCGAGACGTGCTTCGCGCTCGATAAGCAGCGTGTGGGCGCCGTTTTTGTGTGCCGAGATTGCGGCGGCAAGACCTGCGGGACCGCCGCCTATGACAAGACAATCGTATTTTCGCATAAGTCCCACCCTCCTTATTTATTTGGTTCTGCCAAAGGTTATTGCCGAATCGGCGGAGGACTTTTTGACCTCGCTGATCGGCACGTTGAGATATTCGGCAATGATTTTTGTGACAAGCGGTGAACAGAACCCGCCCTGGCATCTGCCCATACCCGGGCGGACGCGCTTTTTGATGCCGTCCACCGTCGGCACGCAAATGGGCGAATGCAGAGCGTCAAGTATTTCGCCCTTGCTGATTTCTTCACAGCGGCAGACAATAACGCCGTAATCGGGATTTTTGCGAATGTATTCGGCGCGCGTCTCATCGTCCATCTCTTTGAGCACGGGCACACCGTGACGAATCGGGTCAAAATCCGGGTTCTTTTCGACCCTCTCGGTCTGCGACAAAATTTCGACCGCCATTTTTTCAATGTCAAGCGCAACGGCAGGCGCTGTCGTAAGCCCCGGAGACTGTATGCCCGCACAGTGGATAATGTTGTCGGTATTCCTGCCGCGTTCGATAATAAAGTCCTCTTCAAATGTAGGCGCGCGAACACCCGTAAAGTATGTAATGATGTCCCGCTCGGTAAGCCTTGGCATCGTCTTTTTTTGCTTTGTAAAAACCTTTTCAATGCTTTCACGGTGCGTCTGCGTATTCTCTTTTTCATATGTCTCGACCGCGTCGGGACCAATCAGCAGATTGTCGTGAACCGTGTGCAGTATGCCGCCGCCCTTTGAATGCGTCTTGCTCACGGTGAATTCCATCACCGACGCTATGGAGTGCATAAACGCGCCGGCTTTTTTGTCAAGGATCGAGTTCGTGCCGCGGCGGGGATGAATCGAAAAGAAACGGTCATTTGCAAGCGCGGCGATGTCCTCGGCAAAAACGCCTGCGGCGTTGATCACAAGCTTGGGGTATAGCGTGCCGCGGTTTGTCCGAACGCTCTTTATGATGCCGTCTTGGACTTCCATATCGAGTACCGCCGTGTTAAGGGCGATTCGAGCTCCGTTATGCACGGCATTCTCGGCATACGCTATCGTCAACCCGTAGGGACACACGCATCCGGAATCGGGGTTTGCAATGGCGAATTGAAAACCGTCGGCAAAATTCGGCTCGATTTTTTTGAGTTCCTCGCCGGAGATGAGCCGTGTGTCCGCAATCCCGTCGCGTTTTTTGCGGATTTGGCAATAAATGCGAACAAACGGCTTAAGCTTTGCATTGTTGAAGCACACATATTGACCAACCCTTTTAAAGGGAACATCGAGCTCTTTGCATATCTGCGAATACATCGCGTTGCCCTTGCGGACATAATAATGCTTTTTCGATCCCTTGGAAAGGTCAATGCCCGGATGAACCTCACCGTCGTTTCTGCCGGAAGCCTGAAGCGCCAAGTCCGCCTCTTTTTCCAAAAGCAGAATATCAAGCTTCCATTTTGAAAGCTCCCTTGCGATGGAAACGCCGGAGATACCACCGCCTATAATTAAAACGTCGGGCTTCTGATCGTCAAGATCGTTGTTCTCGATTTTCGGAAGACGCATTTTCTGAGGCGTTACCTCGTCGCATTCGATATTATTGACTACATGGATCTCGCTGTATTTTTCCGCCGCCATGGAGCATGCCTCAATGACCTCCTGCCAAGTGGCGAGCCTGCCGGAGAGAACAACAGAACCACCTCCGCGCCTGTTTGCGACAAGCTCGGCGGTGACAGCACCCCCGAAACGCTTTTGCAGTTTTTTTTGAATTGTTTTCAGTTCCACCGGATCGTCCCTCCCTTTCAAAGTCGGTTAGATGGCCGACTTTCATTTTCACTATACACGCTTTCAAGGGCTTTGTCAATAGTGTATAAAAATTTTAAAAATTATTTTTTTATTATGTTAATATGGACAAGATACAGCTCGGTGTGCTATAATCACATATAAAATGGTAACCAACGGGGGGGAGTATTCTATGGCAGCGCCTCGAAAAGAAAGCATTAAAGAACTGATACTGAAGGCGACCCGTTCTCTGCTGAAAACCCACGCACCGAGCGTTATCTCCCTTGCGGACATAGCGAGTGAGGCGGGCATATCAAAAGGCACGCTGTATTATCACTATAAGACCAAGGGCGAGATATTTTTTGATTTGGCAAACCGCTATCTCACTGAGCAATGGTCGGATTTTATCAACTGGACGGAGAATAAAGAAAAAGATACGTCACTTAGACGACTTGTCCGGTATGTTTTGGAGCGCAACGTAGCGTCACCTGAGATACGTATGCACATTTTCGCGGAGGCGGAATTCGGCGATGAGGCTCTGCGGCAAAAGCTGATTCACCGATACGAAGATTTTGAAGCGCTCATAAGCAGCAAAATCGCCGAGCGCACGAATATTCCCGCCGACTTTCTGACGTGGCTCATTTTACTTGTTTCCGACGGTATTATTTTGCAGTCGGCGATAGGCAACACGCGCTTTGACAGCGAGGCGTTTATTGAGCAGGGCGTTGAGATGCTTTTGAAATTTCAAAATTGCTTCGATGTCGCCGCGCCCTCGTCAAAATAAGATATAACGATAAATTTTCCCGCACAAAGTGATGGATTCCGAGCGTATCATAAAAAGACAGGCGGTCCGAATTTGGATCGCCTCAGCGTGTAGAAAAAGTATGTGTCACTTGGCAATATACACAAAAGGCGTAAGACTATGGGGAACCCCCGGCGAGGGTTCCCCACCGAAAAACAGTCCACTGGACTGTTTTTCGC
>CANRAU010000019.1 GCA_947628665.1 uncultured Clostridia bacterium | reverse complement strand
TTTTGACCACTTGAAGGTGGTCTGCTTTATTGCGCTCTTTTTTACTCTACCGTTTGTGCTTTATTTTTCAGACTTACAATCCTCCCAGCAGATAAATACCCGACTGGCCATCCACATTCCGCATGCTGTTCATCGTACGGAAACGGTCATTTTCGGTATCACCTTTCAGCAACTTTTTCTCATTTTTTCTGCTTTTATATACGAGGGAACCGATTGCTGCAATGTCCCACGCATCCTGAATATCTTTGAGTTCATCCATAACTGCCGACAACTCATCCGGATCAACCCTTCTTACATAGTCGATAATGATTTTCTCAACCTTTTGAATTTCGGGATTGTCAGAGCGATAATTGATTGCCTGACTGTTTCCTCTGAGATTCTCAATCAGATAACGGCACAAAGAAACATATAATGCATGCAGGCCACGATCTCTTGCACGATCAGAGAAGGGGGTAAGGCTTGTCGCTTCCACATAGCGGTACAACGCAGAATGATACTTCAGGAACTGCTCATAATGTGAGCGGTCACGGGAACGGGATGCGTTGTACACAGCAATAACCAATCCGGGATTATCACGACCAACACGGCTGGTTGCCTGAATATATTCTGCATTAGTCTTGGGCTGACCGGCAACTACCATCGCTCCTAGACGGCCAACATCGACACCAACAGAAATCATATTGGATGCCAGCAGATAATCAAACACATCCGCATGGTTATCCTTGGTATAGCCACGTTTCAGCTTAACCTGGATAATTTCTGTAATTTCAGAATTACTCATGCGGCTCGTCAGTTCTTCCGTATATGTATAACCTTTTGAAGTATCAACACCGGGATAAACCGAAGCAAATTTAGTTTTCGCCAAGTAATCCAGACGGCTCTGAACGTCATCAAGGATCTGTGTGCTTGCACCGCCCAATTCACGCAAGCTGTTAAAATAGCCGGTGATAGTCCAGAAATTGTCCACAACTGCATCAGGGTATCCTAATGTAGCCAAATAGCGCGTAGCAAACAACATGGCTGCGTTAACTCTGATCAATGTTGTGGTTGCAGTCGTTCCTATACCCATCACGCCAAAGTACTGACGGGCAGGTCCTTCTTCCGGTGTAGACTGTATAGCAAAGAACGAATCCTTCGCAGAAAGACCCTGTGGAGGGAACTGCGTGTGGGCACGCCCATACAATGCCATGACTTGATTTGCTGCATTTCGGATAGTTGCGGTGGACGCAATCACTTTTGCACAAATACCATCGCGCTCACAGAGTTTCGATATGGCAGCCTCATAGATTCCGGTCATCGTGCCGAGGGGACCGGAAATCAAATGCAGCTCGTCTTGGATAATAAGTTCCGGAGGTTTTTTGTTATTCGCAATACCAAACAGCGCCGCTGGTTTGTCATTAAGCGGGATCTGAGCAAATTTATCTACAGTTGCCACAACAAAAGTAGGTAGATGTTGGTAAATAGCATCATCAATAATATGAATTGGGAGACCGTCAGGCGCGGAATGGAAATGACAATGCTGATTCGGGCATTTGATTGTCATTCGGTTCTGAACGAGATCAACATCATAATGCTGTGCATACAGTTTTTCACCGCACCAGGGACAGACTTTGATTTGAACAGGATTTGACTTTTCGTCAACACCGCCCTGTTTTTGCTTGTTGATGCTGGTTCTCGCATCTTTCAAATGATTGGGGGTGAGGTTGCCACCGACCCACAATCCAATGGAAATCTCATTTCCACCCAAATTATACTTTTTTCGCAGCAGTTCACATGCAAAGATCAGAATGCTGGCACGTTCAAACTGCTGGAGTGTCAAAAGCCGAAGTGTATATCGCATAATTACGGTAACACCATCTGCGTTTGCATCACGAAGTCTGCGCAAAAAGATTACAAAGGCAGTAATACCTAAATACGCCTCTGTTTTACCACCGCCGGTGGGGAACCAAAGCAGATCGACCATCTGCCGATCCGGGACATCCTGGCAGGTATGCCCCTTCGGTTCAATAAAAGAGGTCAGCTCATGCAGCACAAATGCCAGCTGGAAAGGATACCAGCTTACTTTGGCAGGATCAAAAGTTTTTCCGTTTTTCAGCAGTGTTTGTCTCCGTTGGAGCAGCATCGCCTCATTGGCAAGCTGGAACGCACGAAAAGCCTTTCCATCGCCAGCCGCACTGTCTTTCAGCAACTTGATAGCATAGTTTATTCTGTTGCATGCATCCTGACATTTTTGGATATTACCTTTCGCAACATCCTGCAAACTGTCCTTAATTCCAGACAGGAGATCACCTTGGTCCTTAATCCACTTCTGATACTTAGCAGAAAATGCACTTAACTCACGAACGACCTCATCAGCAGATGCGGTAGCCAGAAATTGCATTGACAATACATTTCCACTGACCACTTCTGCGGCTTTCATCTGACGGAGGTTGAATGTTGGGAAAAACGCAGACTCCACCCATTCGGGTTCGATATTCTGCATATCCCACATAACAGAGCATCCGTGACCCTGTGCATAGCAATGAACATCAGAATACAGCATATCCAATTCCAGAAGCTCCGGATCGGTAGTCAAATATGTCTGCCGGTTTACGCTGATAAAAACAGCTGTTCCGTCACTGCTGCTTACTCTGATGACAGGCTGAAAAGCACAACACCTGGAGGTTGAGGTCATATCATTTTCGGACTGGTTCTCATTAACCAGTGCAATCGTAATCACGCGCTCACCGGTATCCATAATGGAATGCGTATAAACCTGCAGTTGGAGGCCGTTGGGTAAATCTGCGTATTCCACCCGTTCACCAGTAAATATGACTTTTTTGGCATAAGAATACTCGTTGCGCCGCCATATTTCCTTAGGCTTCTTTTCCAGATGCTCCCATTTGGAGGTATCAATTCCACAATCCTTTGCATCATCAAAGGAAATCGGCACATAGAAGGCATAGCTGCCGGATACACAAATTGCACTGATGCCTGCCTTCAATGTAACTGTTACACCCATGGAAGATGGATTATTCTGGTTACTCAGGGAAATGGACGCATCATAGGTTTCAATCTCATTTTCCAACAAGGGATTCCGCGCCAGATCCAATGCCTCCACAGTATCCTTTTGCGGATACAGTTTTCCCATGATGTAATACTGAACCGGAAGTTCAGCAAGGCATTCATCTTTCGTGACAGGCCCAATAAAATCCTGCTCCAAAATGCGGGATACAACCTGCCTGGCTTCATAATATTTTGAATAGTCAGCCATAACTAAACCTCCGGTTCTATATAATTAGTAAGTGTCTTTGTCAACTGCCGCAAACCCTGTGATGGTTATGCCAGACCAAATACTGACATCTCCAAAAGTCTTTGCACCTGCTGGAACAGGGGCTATTCCAGATACACACGTCGTAATGTTGTGTACATACACATCACAAAATGCATGCGGATATACATCAAAATACACCGAGCAATTCATGTTTTTTATATGCTGAATTGCCTTTTCCAGTTCACGCGCAAAAGATTTGCTGGTATAGCCCAGTACAAACTTTTCGTTGTCTTCCAGTACAATTCGATATACAACATAGGGTTTTGTTCCTTCCGGACATTTGAGCAGTTTCAATCTCGTCCCAGAATGAACACTTTTCCGGATATACGGCTGAAGTTTATTTTCAGCGGCGAAAGAGCGCAGATCCAGGTCGGCATCACTGCCAACCTCGAAATGAGAAATATAACGTTTAAAGCCACCGGCTTTTGCACACCGTTTGCTTTGATCGTCGTTCCTCATAATGTAGATCTGTTTGTCCTTTTTGGAAATCTCGGCTCTTTCTACCTTTTTCTTAGGCCGTGTCAGCGCAACGTAACATACCTTGTGTTCCAAAAGGTCTTCTGTATCGGGATCTGCCATTGCCTCAATCACATCGTCAATGACAATTACAGAATCAAACTCTTTACCCTTTGCCCGGTGAATATTGCTGACCGTAATAGCGTGCCTGGACCCCGTACCGGATTCGTACAGCATTGGCTCCTTGGCATTTCTCAAGAGGCCTTTCAACAAATCTGCAACCTCGTATCTGTTCCGTGCTTCGCCACGCTGTGTTGAAACAAGGGCCATCCACCGCATTCGTGCCATTTCATATCCAGCCTCTGGAAACAAGGCAAGATGCTTTGCCACAAAGGCAGATTCATCAACAGATTCGTTTTCGTAGTCACAGAATATACGAGCAATCCAGTCGCCCAGTGTTGGAGACCCCAAGCCACGGTGCAAGGCATGCGGAACATCTGCATTTTGGAGCCATGCAGAGATCTGCAATGCCTGTCCGTTTGTACGGGTAAGGATACCCAATGTCTCACCTTGACCAACATATCGCAGTGCATCGCTTCTTGAAAACTTGGTCAGTTTTACGGGCATCCGGGGGATGTGTGCCAATAAATCGCTTGCTGCTGAAACCCGATCTTGGGTGGAACCAGTAAGGATTGCCTTTCGGTATGGGACGGTCAGCTGCCCAAAGGTATCCCCCTGACGGTGATTCTCTGTGAGTGTGTAATAATTGGCACTGGGGAAACTTTTGAAAATGTCCTGATAGAACTGTTCAGAGGACATAATCGCAGGATCACCTTCTGCCATGTAGTCATACAAAGCCTGACAAGAATCGCCCAAAATCGTAAAACCACAAGTATCAGGGAGGCCTTTCAACATCGCCAAGACCAACTCTGCCCGGCTGCCAACAAGGTCCTGAACCTCGTCGACGATGATATGCTCATAATCAGCCAGCATATCCTTTTTCTTTTTGAAAATGGATGTTGCAACTTTTATGCGCTGATCATAGTCATACGCTTCCAGAAGGAAGTGCTTGGGAAGTAAATCCTTATGATTATCCTGCACCCATGCCAGCATATATGTAGAGAAGGAGTCAAATGTGCGCACATCTACATCCTGCCACTCATAACCGATGCGTCCAGTCTCAGCAGCATCAGAGAGTCTGTTCCGTACAACCTCCACGGCAGAGCGTGAGAAACACAGAACCAGGATATTCTCTGCTTTAGCCTGCTCCTCGTTGATCATATGGATGATTTTTTCAATCAAGGTCCACGTCTTGCCCGTGCCGGGGCCCGCATTTACGATGCTGCGCTCTGCAGGTTCCGCTTCAATGATTTTGTCCTGTGTGGTTTCTTTAAAGGAACTAAAATCGATTTTCTTGGCCACCGCAGGCTGGGACATCGGCTGAACAGGTTTTCGGACAATGAACGGATCGTCCGGATCAGGCTTTTTCTCTGCAGGAGTTGGAGTCCCCGATTCTCCAGCATACTTCTGTTCCAGGTTGTCTCCTGCAAACAGTTTCGCTGCCGCTCCGGCATCTCCATCTTCTGATGCACGCTTCTTTCGTGCAGCTTCTTCAAATTCAAAAATTGCCGGTTGAGCCCTTTTGTTCTCCTCATGTATCGCCAACTCGGAAGGATCAAAATCGGGACGGCAACTATGAAAGTGGCTGCATTTCGTATTAAGGCACCTGCAGACAACTTGCTCATGACCTTGGTGGTCTCTAATCGTTCCCCAAGGATAGTCATTTTTTGCAGCGTATGCGCAGTGAACCGATGCATAATCGTATTCCTTCTTCTGAGGGCTCGTCAATGCACATTGTTTTTTGAGAAGCTCCAGCGAAAATGGGTCATGTATTTTGGAGCGGAAAGTTGAGTCCTCATAAAAACTCTTTTCTACAGGATACAAATTGCTCCGGAACGCTACAGTACTGATATTACTCTCCATGCTGCACCTGCTTTCCAGGCAGCTTATAATAGCACTTCAACTGTGTGTATTCCCACAGCCGCCGGAACTCTGCGGGTTGCATATTACTTCCGGCAACAACGGTGAACACCATATTCTGATCAACAGAAGCATTGAGTACAATCTGCTCCTGAAGGAAACGGTATGCGGGGACCGACAGTGTTTTATATCTTTCCGGAGAGGCCTCGATATCAGGACTTCCACCAAAAACAAAACGGGCTTCCTTGCTGGAATCCACAATTCCAAAATGACATGTATGCTCCCATCCGCGAATTGGAGTATCCGGCTTCAGGATTTCGTAGTATGCATTGTCACTCAGCACAATACCGATAGACTGGTTGGCATAATAACCACCAGGAGCCATTGCCAGCATAGCAGCACCCTGACCGACATTCCACATGGTTTCTTCCGGGAAAAACAGTTTATCTCCATACTTGTCATCCATTTTCTCCAGGAGGGGACGCAGATTGCTGCTACCGCCCACCATAACAATCCGATCGATATTGGCAAGCCCAACTCCCGACTGACGGATAGCTTCCTCCAGGCAGTCCATCGCCATAGTGACTTCAGGATCTACAATATCCGCAAACCAGTCATATTCCAAGGTTTCACGGCAGGCACCATACACACCATAGTTATTGATGGAAATCGTGGCGGTATCATCATCGCCCAGCATACGCTTTGCCCGCTCGGCGCGAACCCGCATCATATCCTGAGCGCTGGACGGCATATCTGCGAATGCCATCTCGACACCTTTTTTACGGGCAATTTTTGCATGAATTCGCTTGGCAATTTTATCATCGATATAGTCACCCGCAATATCTCTGCCGACTGTTGCCAATTCAGATACCTTTCCGTTAATATGCTGAAGAATGGATACATCCAGCGTACCGCCGCCCCAGTCAAAAATTGCAACAACAGAAGAACTTTTCAGTTCATCATAATTTGCAAAAAAGGCAGCAGTGGGTTCGCTGATAAAAGAACGGATATAGATACCGACCTTCTTTGCTGCTTCACGCAGTTTTGAACGCTTGGATGCGCTGAATCCAACGGGAATTGCCACAGTTGCCTCTTCCATGTCAATTCCGGTACGATTATGCACATTGGCTTTCAGATACTTAAAAACCTCGCTGGCCACATCGACAGCAGTCCATTCGCGGCCTGCAATTGTTTTTATCTGCTCAGAATCCAGGATGGTCTTGACTGATGAGATATACTCACAGGATTCACTCAGCTCCATCTTTTTATCCCATGCATCCCGGCCATTGAATACAGCGCCAGTGGCCTTATCAATCGCAACAACGGACGGGATCGGACGTCCTTCTTCATCGCCGTATTTAACAGCTTCCGGCTTTTGATCCATCACCACATATCCAACGGTTGCACTGTTGGTTGTGCCGAAGTCAATGCCAAAATAATATTTCAATCCAGTTGCCACGGCTTTTCACCTCACTTAAATTTCATGCCGCCTTTTTCCAGTATGTCGAAGATACTTTGAAGTTGGAGTCTCAAATTCTCACCCAAATCGCAGCTCATAGGCACATCCAATGCATCCACAAAATCCCGATATTCGACTCGGATTTTGGACGCAAGCCTCTGCAGAGACTCGTCTGCCTGTTTGCTTCTGTCCCGGCTGAGAACCTCTGCCATTTTAACTCTTTCTGCTATTTCAGCATCTTTTTCAGCAATAACAGCGTCCCGCTGAGCCACATCCTGTCTTAAAACAAAAATGTCACCCTCTGCTGAAGCTAACTTCTTTCTCAGTTCTGCAATGGTGGCCTGCTGATCTGCGATCTGCTGGGTGGCTTGATGTGTTTTCTCCTGCTCATCTCTTAGCGCCTGAGTCAATGCATCAATCTTTATTTTTTGCTGCACACCTTCAGTCTTAACAATAGTTGCAGCCCTACTTGCCTTGGTAAGCAAGTCGATAAGATAAGTTGCCGCACCGGCAGACGTATCCTCAACTGTTACAGGTGCAATGCCTGCGGGTTCTCCCGGCACTTGGGGTTGCTTTTCTGTGGCCGGAGAACGTACTTCGGGTGCAGGATCTACAGGAGGAACAACTGCAGGTACAGGCATCGCAGAAATGACACCATCCACCAAGTTACTCGTTGAATCGGCATAAACTTTTTCACAGGAAGGAACTGTTTGGGGACTTTTTTCAGCAGCCTTCGGCTGGCGGTATTCTTCGATCCACTGCTTCACCTTTTCCATATTGGCTATCTTGCTTTTTGACAGCCCGTTTGAATCGATTTTTTCAAAAGCAACTTCCATAGCAGAAATAAAGTCAACGATAAACACCGGTTTCTTTACCCCAATATCTGCCAACGGCACAAAACACACATTGGGATCCAATTCTGCAAAGAAGTACTTGAGTAAAATGGATTCGATATTACCCAGCCGTTTCTTGTCTTTATTAAAGCAAGCATGAGGGAACCGCATGATGATTACAGACACCAAATACCTTGACTTTTTATCATTCAACACCAACGCAAACAGATGCGCCAGCAGACGGAATGTCGTCTCAGCATTTGTTCCGTACATTTTTCCTGCAAAGAAAGACTGCAATCCCTGCTCCTTATTTTCAAGCTGATCGATATATTCCTTGAACGGCTTGGCTCCGCAATAACTTACGCCGTTGTAAAGATACCGTTCCGCACGTTCGGAATACCCTTCGCCAGCAGCTAATCGCACCCAAGCAGCACAGAATTGATCTCGTTCAATTTTAGAAGGTTCCTTTTTCTTTTTCTCACTTTTTATTTTCAAAAGATACTCCAATGTATCAACACAATTGTTTTCCATATTCGGCCTCCATAAAACAGTATCATTGAATTTGTCCAATAAAACTCTCAGTTATAGCAAATATTCTAAAAAATCAGTCAACTTTAGGTTCGGACCAAGCTGCACTCTCGTGCTTCCATCCCAAGAACAGCTCCTGTTCGTCAATGATTGCATTCCAGACGGGTCTCAAGAAAGCATCAATACTGTTCATTACATCATCCAACGCCAGTTCCGACATCTTTAGCCTGCGCAGATACTGACGCCAGCGGACCTGAATATCCTTATTATCTGCCAAGGCAATCACCCGGTCGAAGCTGTCCCGCTCGTATGCGGTGCCTCGATTCTGCAGCGTTTCAAAGACAGCCTGCTGGAGGGCTCTTCCATCAAAATCGAACATAGAGGACAGATAATAAATATCGTAAATATCCTTCATGCGGCTGGTCAATTCCAGACGCTGGAGCAGTGCATCAAATTTCTCTGCAATCGTGCTCTCCAGAGAGTAGGTCAACACCTTCGGAACTTCAAATCCGTCCAACTGCACAGGGATCGTCCGCTTGTGTGAGTTGGGAACAATAACATCGCCAACACCAAAATCCACGTCAAAGGGAGTGCAGGTGTTTTTGATTTGGCCCACCAACTGGAAACTTACACCAGTATATTTCCGCTGCGGCGAAATCGTTTCAAATCCCCGGGAAGAAAAGGTTATGAAATCATTGCCGCTGTCTACAGCGATTATTTCATCTACCATTCGTTTGATGTCTTCAACTGTCCCAGGGAACTGACGCAACAGAAAATCAATATCCACAGTGGCACGGCTCTCAAAATTAGTCAGAGTATAGATGAACAGGCCGCCCTTTAGCACCAGATTTTCAGCATACCGGGATGCTGACAGTCGCCGAAGGAACTCCTCCTGGCAGAATAGCTGCAAGTGCAACTGGAAGGGCTTCCCAGTTTCTTTTGCCTTGTTTTTCAGTCGCACAATGACCGATGCGCCCATATCCATCAGAGCCACACTCCAATCCGATCTTTTACCTTTTTCAGAATTCTTCTCTTCTCTGCATATTCCAGCAGTTTGGGAACATTCTTTTTTGCATCTGCCACATATCCCTGAATTGCCTTGTTATAGGTCTCCCGGTCCATCTTATTTTCATAGAAAATACATTCACAAATCAGCCGATCCCGGTCAAATATTTGCATAGTGCAGTCCCCATAATCCGCTGTAGTTACACCAAAGGAAAGGAATTCTTTCTTCATGTAGTACGGCTGAACAAACGGATAATCCAGTTTAAACCGGGACTTGGATGTATCACGGTCTACGGCAACATTCCATTCCAGTGGTGTCCGGTCAGAATATCTGTAATAGAACAGTGCTGTATACATACACAGAACGCCGTCAGGAAACAGCTGTGCTACCTGTGCAGCTTCCGACAGTATTTGGGACGATTCACTGAGACGGTAATAACCCGATTTTACCCGTTCGATGATTTGTTCATTGACCAGTTTGCGAATGGCATAGGTGTTATAGCCAAGTGCTTTCAGATCCGAGGTTCTGAATACGCCACCGCTTGCATCGGCCATGCTTCGTAGTTTCTCTCTGTGGATCATACATTTACCAACTTTCCGCACAGATCAACTGCAAGGTGCAGTTAGCTAAATATAATTATACTCCTGATCTTAAAAATGTCAATTGTGTTTTTTCCGCTTCTGCAACTTGTGTGCGGAAAAAAAGGTAAAAACCAAGATTCTCCATTTACTGAAGAATCCTGGTTTTTTTATGTGCTTTGCTGTGCCTGAATTTTTCGTTTTTTTCGACTGTTTCTTTGATTCATTGCTTTCCATGCCTTTTCGCACTCCGGTTTCCCGCAAATAACAGCACGATTACTCCTGCGGACAAATGCTTCTCCGCAGAAAGGACAGGACATGACAACACCTTCAGGCTTTTCTTTCTTGTCGGCAGATGTACCCTTATTCTCCGGGGCGACATCTTCAGACATCTTCCGGGCCAAGGTATACCAGCAAATATCAAACACGGAATGCACATCCGTTGCAAATACCATTTTCCTGGTTCGGGGATTGACCTTCAGCCGAACTCGGAAATCCGGCATCATATCCATCATTTTTTCCTGCAGTTCTTCATAATAATTGAAGGGCAGGTCAACTATGCTTTTTTATTTTTTTCTCTTTTGACATCCTGTGTTCCTCCATCAGGCAGCACCCTTTGTATAAGAGCTAACCAGTGTCTGGTTGGGCAGCAGTTCAATCTCCAAGGCAACAGCTTCCGTCGCCTTTTCTGCTGAATGATGCCAGCCTTCGGCCATCGTGCGGATATGTCTGCTTACATCAAAGGCCTCTGTTGGGGGAGTATATGCTCTTGTGGATGCCATGGTTTCCAGAACCGGTGTAGCAGTTGCTGCAGATGCGACTACTGCTGTCTCCCCGGGAGCCTTTGTAATACTTTTTGAAAGCGTGGCCATAATTCAGCAAGTGCATCCTTGTTTTCGAGTCCAAGGATAACTCCGATGATGGTGGTGATGCTTACACCTGCAAGAATCAGCTGTGTTTTGTGGGACTTGACCCAAGCGAGAAGCCCTTTTTTAGTTTCCAGTACGGACTCAACATTCTGATCCATCTGGACAGTTTCTTCGGTGTTTACCTTTTGATTGTTCTCACTCATACACATCCTCCTTCTCTCTTGACAGACTATCGATCAACTTTTGGTATTCGGATATTTGCGATTGGTCGGCAGCAATTTGCTTCTGCAACTGATGAATGGTTGCCTCTTTACTTTTGATGGCATCTTGGCTCTTCTGAATTTCACCCTGGAAAAACAAGATAACATCCTGCGTCGAAATGCGGGCTTTTTTCAGCTGGTCGAGATCTATCAGCTTCTGGGCTGCTACCAGACCGCCCACCACGACGGTAGATAGAACAGCAGCTCCCGCAATCGAGGTTTTAGCAATCGCAGCATACTTAGGGGAGGACCGTAGAAACTCCTGCAGTGCGGCTTCATAGACAATGTGGCCGCCCTTCTTTGATTCGATGGATGCATCCAGCTTCTTATCCCGAATCCAGCGCCGTACTGTTTCAGGATTTGTGTTCAGCATCTCCGCTATTTCTTTTACACTATATGTCTTCATGTCTCGACCTCCTCTCTACATATAAGATAACGCAAAAATGTAGCATTGTCAATACGAATATAGCATTAAAATGTTGTATTAATATAAAGTTTACATTTCAGGAAAAAGACTACTCCCCACCGTTTGTTCAACAGTAGGGAGTTCGCTTGCACTATATTATTTCTTGTTCCAGTTGGATGCCTACCTTCACACCTTTCACAAACCCAGCCTTCTCATGTTCACGGCAGAGGGTGCAGACGGCATCCACGATCCGATCCATCTCCCAGAGGGGCATACCGTGCATCCGCTGGTACAGATTCTCAAAGGCTGCCTTCACGGCATCGGTGTCGTTGTTGTTGCATTCGTGGTAATAGCTGAAAAGCATCTCCAGGATGGAATGAGCATCGCTGCCGTAGTTGGGCGGGTTCTCCACCATGTGGCGTTGCAGGATCTCGATATACTTATTCATTCCCGACACCACCTCTCATCACTTCCAGCATCATTCTGCTGCACAAGCGGAAGCTGTTTTGAAACAGAAAGCATTCTGCCATCGCCTGGTGTTCGCGGACGCAATCTGTGTACCGGGAAAATAAGTCCTTCTGTTCTTCTGTCATGGTTGCCAGCAACTTTTCTTCATTCCGGCTGATCAGTCGCATAAGTTCTTTGTATTCCTTGCTGGAATTAGCATCATACTCTGCCGGATCGAGATTGCCATACCGAATTCTTCCAAAACATTCATAACATCACCGTCCTTAACTTAAAAAGTGTGTGTGATGTTACCTCTGCCGCCCAAGTATTGCAAGTGGCTAAGCTGCACAAACATGGGCGATTGTTTTTATTGCTATCGGTTGTATAACGAATAGCGGTCATTTAACGAAATGAAAGCACAATATGTAGTAGTTACGGATTCAGTACACCGCTTCAAACAACAGCATCATGGAAACGGTAATCCAAAATGCGTTGCAAAGTTTAGGAAAATACCCTGTTTTCAGTAAAAAAGGCATAAAAAAGCAGATACAGTAACTGACACGATTGCATCAATTACGGTATCTGTTATGGTGCCGCTGACCGGACTTGAACCGGTACGGTGTTGCCACCGAGGGATTTTAAGTCCCTTGCGTCTGCCGATTTCGCCACAGCGGCGTGCGAAATGGAATGTGTACTTATTATAGACAAAAAAGCCATCCTTGTCAATGCAAAACTTCTTTACGTCGGCGTTTTCCAATAGCGCTTAAAATCGGTGATAAGTGCCGAAACCTTTTCTTTTATCATCTATAAACGCCCCTTTTTTGATATTATACAACAATGGTATATTTACCGCTTTTTGCATCCAAGGCTTTACGGCCATCCAATATCATCTTACCGTTTGCGGCCTCAGGATAAGTCAGATCAAAAAGGATTTTGTTGTCCGCCCTTTTCCATTTTACCGAAACCTTGCCATAAACGCTTTCAAATGCAGCGGCGGCATTCGATATACCTTTTGGAAAGTGCGGCTCTATGTTGATCGTATCCGCCATAACTTGAATTCCGCAAATCTGTTCCATAAAAAATGCGCTTATATTGCCCCAAAAATGATGATTGTGCGAACTGGTGCCGTCATGATCGATAAATGCTTCGCTTAATGCTGTATCGCAAACCTCTATCCACTGCATATAGGAGGGTGTGGTTTGATTGGTGAGCATCTTGATAGCCGTGTCAATCTCCCCATGTTCTGTCAGCAGGTGAAATATGACCCTTCCGCCAAGGACGCCTGTATCTATATGGCCATCTGATTCCTTGATTTTGTTTAACAATACATCAAATGCGGACTGAAATTCCGTATCCTCGACGATGCCGTAATAAATCCCCATTGCCTGTGAAGTTTGACAGTTGCCTGCAAAGGTACAGGTTTTGGCATCAAACAGATGCAGCCGGATTTCGTCTTTGATTGCATCTGCAAATTTTTTGCAAAACAGACGGTTTTGCTCGTCGCCGATGGCTGCAAACATTTCGGATGCCTTTTTGGCAATATCGTAGGCTTCTATACTGTCCGTTAAAATCAACGGCGCTTTTATTGGATCGTGCGGGGCGCACCAATCACCGAGCCCTATTTCCAGCAGCCCTTTTAAATTGCGCCTGCGCTTCAGGTACTGTATATACTTTAAAATGTATGGCGCACAGAGAATAAAGGCCGAAATGTCATTCCTTTTTTGCCAAATTTGATAAGGGATTTCTGTAATAACGCTATCCCACGCAGGACCGTTTCCCCATTGAAATCCCCAACCGCCGGTAGGGACTATACCCGGCAATTCACCGCTTTTTTTCTGCGCTTTGCATATTTCCACAAGCCATTGTTTGTAATTATCCGTTGGCTCAAAATACAGTAAAGTATGTGCGCTTGAAAGCGCTGCGTCCGCCGTCCATCCATTCTTTTCACGATGGGGGCAATCCGTAGGGAAATGATGGAAATTGGACATGGTTGCATTTAAACTCATCGCGTGCAGCGTGTTCAGGTCTTCATGATCGCAGGTAAATGAACCTTTCGATTGCAGATCCGTATGCAAAACGACAAATGTAAGGAGATCTTCTGTTGCCTGCTCTTTCGTAATTCCTTCCACGCGCACATATCGAAAACCATGGTATGTAAAGGACGGCTCCCAAATGTTCTTTCCCGCCTTGCAGATATAAACATCCTGCTGAAAATATTTGTCTGCAACATCTTTAAAGGTGATATTGTCTAAATAAAACCGATTGTCCTTTAGAATTTCGCCGAAGGTCATAACAATCTTTTGATGACTTTCCGCAGTAACCGTTAAGCGGCATACGCCGGATGTATTCACTCCAAAATCATAGATGAACGCATCATTTTCCTGCCATATTTTTATCGGCTTCAGTTCATCTCTGACAACGATAGGCCTTGCCGTGGATAATCTCTTTTCGCCTTTTGGCGACGCAGTTTTAATTGACGGTTTCCATTGCGTTTGCTCTATGGCCGCATCAAAGTATTCGCCCAATCTTAAATCGTCACGAATGATATTGGAAGAAGCGGTTAAAACCTTTTCGTCTGCTTCTATGCATTCTTTTTTCCCGTTTTGGTAGAGGATTTCAACGGCAAATGCAAGCTTCGGCGACGAACGAAAAGATGCCTTATCAAAATCCCAAATATATCCGCCGTAAGCATTCTGCATACCATTGCCTAATAAAACGCGAATTTCATTATCCCCATACAGAATGGAATCCGTAAGATCATAATCATCATAAAAGATCACATCATCCGGATTGCTTATATATGGGGCAAGTCGGGTTTTCGTTATTTTTTTGCCGTTAAAATATAACTCATAAAATCCAAGACCGCAGATCGTCAAGCTTACCGTTTCCACGTTTTCACGAAGCTGTATGTTTGTTTTAAACCAAGGTGCGGGTACTGCGTTTTCAAGTGTAGCGAAATTTTCACCGGCGCAAATAAATTGATCGGATAAAAGCATAGCTTTCTTTCCCCCTGTTTTTTCATGCTTCAGCGCTTCTCTTTTGTCCATTTCCTCAGCAAATACGCGAAGGAGCTTTCCCGGACCGGCTTTTTTGCGGAGGTATCGTTCACATAACAGCCAAAAGGCTCTTCGGCAATCATGTCTGAACCGCCGAAGAGCCTGCTTCTGTTCAAAGATGCTCCAAAGAACCCGAAATTCATGGATTTTTGCAAAAGAAAACTGCACACCCTTTGGATATTCCATTCTATCCGAATAGGTGTGCAGTTTTGGTGCGGATAAGAGGACTTGAACCTCCACCGAGTTGCCCCGACTAGAACCTGAATCTAGCGCGTCTGCCGATTCCGCCATATCCGCATATAAAGTTTTGCCCTCTACATTTTACACGGTGAGGGCTGCCGAGGTGGGGCAAAAAGCCTAACCCACAAAACACTTGCCGAATGCATTCGGCCGCCGCGCCCCTTTCGGACGCTCAATAATCATATCACGATTGCCCTCGGTTGTCAATCCCTGTTTTTGCGAAATTTCCGTACTTTCCCACAAACAGCCCATGGGAATCGACACAAAGTTTTTCTGAAAAGGTGTGGTATTTTCGGGCGGGCTATGGTAAAATACGGATATGGATACCGTCCGCTTGCCTATGACAGCGTGCTTTAGGCGGCGGATCATCGAGGGAGGTCATGGTTTGGAAAAACAGGACTATATCAAAATGCTCCAAAACGGCGATACCGCGCTGGGCGTGGAATTCGGTTCTACGCGCATCAAAGCAGTACTCATCGGCGCGGATCATGCGGTGCTGGCGTCGGGCAGCTTTTCGTGGGAAAACCGCTTTGAAAACGGCGTTTGGACCTATGGACTTGACGAGGTCTGGCAGGGGCTTCGGGAAAGCTACGCACAGGTCAAGGCACAGGTGCAAAAAGATTACGGCGTGCAGCTTACAACGGTTGGTTCTATGGGCTTTTCGGCCATGATGCACGGCTACCTGCCTTTCGACGCGAACGGCGAGTTACTCGCGCCTTTCCGCACATGGCGCAATACCATCACCGAGGACGCGGCGTGCGCGCTCACGGAACTGTTTGGCTTTAATATCCCGCAGCGCTGGAGCGTGGCGCATTTGTATCACGCGATCGCGGGCGGCGAAGCGCATGTCGGGCAAATTGCCTTTTTGACGACGCTTGCGGGCTATGTGCATTGGAAGCTTACGGGCGTGCAGGCGCTCGGCGTGGGCGAGGCGTCAGGCATGTTCCCCATCGACAGCGCGATTTGCGATTATGACCGCGAAATGCTTCAAAAATTTGATGCGCGCGCGGCGGAATTCGGCTTTACAAAGCCCCTTGCTTCGATTTTGCCCAAGGTGTTAAAGGCGGGGGAGCAGGCGGGTGTTTTAACCGAGGACGGCGCGCTGCTGATCGACCCGAGCGGCGAGCTTGCGGCGGGGATCCCGCTGTGTCCGCCCGAGGGCGACGCGGGTACGGGTATGGTCGCGACCAACAGCGTAGCGCCTTTGACGGGCAATGTTTCGGCGGGTACGTCCATTTTCGCCATGGCGGTACTGGAAAAGCCGCTCTCCCGCGTGTATCCCGAGATCGATATGGTCACGACCCCCACGGGCGCACCGGTCGCGATGGTGCATTGCAATACCTGTACGTCCGATTTGGACGCATGGGTGCGCCTGTTTGCACAGACCTTTGCGGCGGCGGGGCAGTCGATGCCGAAGGCGGCGCTTTACGATATGCTGTATGAACAAGCGCTCGAAGCCGACGCGGATTGCGGCGGCCTGCTGTCTTATAACTATTATGCGGGCGAACCCGTAACGGGACTTAAGAGCGGCAAGCCCTTGTTTGTGCGCAATGCGGACGCACACCTGACCTTGCCCAACTTTATGCGCAGTCTGCTTTACAGCACCATGGCGACGCTGCGCATCGGTATGGATCTCCTGTTTGAACAGGAGGGGCTGACGCTCTCGCGCCTTTGCGGACACGGCGGCCTGTTTAAAACCAAAGTCGTCGGGCAAAAGCTGATGGCGGGCTCGATGCATACGCCCGTGGCGGTAATGGAAACGGCGGGCGAAGGCGGCGCGTGGGGCATTGCGATCTTGGCGGCGTTTATGCGCCGTAAGGCACAGGGCGAAACCTTGGAAAGCTATTTGAACGAAAAGGTGTTTGCGAATGCGAAGGGCGATTGCCTTGCCCCCGAACAGGAGGATGTTGACGCATTCAACACCTATCTTGCGCGCTACAAAGCGGGACTTGACATCGAACGCACCGCAGCGGCACGCACGCTTTGATCCAATCAAACCCTGCCGTGTTCGGCGGCTTAAAATTTGACGGAAAGGATGGAGATCGAACGCGCAAAACGGCGAATACAGCTTTTGCGCGGCGATCGCAGCAAAGATGAAATTACAAGAGTATGAGTTTTGGTTTATTGTCGGCAGCCAGTTTTTGTATGGCTCCGAGGTGTTGGAGACCGTTGCGGCGCGCGCATCGGAAATGGCGGACAAAATGAACGCGAGCGGCATTTTGCCGTGTCGGATCGTTTACAAGGTGACCGCGAAAACGCCCGAGGAGATCTCCGATCTCGTCAAAGAGGCGAATTACTGCGATACCTGCGCGGGCGTGGTCACATGGATGCACACGTTTTCGCCAAGCAAAATGTGGATCGACGGGCTGCGAGGTCTCCAAAAGCCCTATTGCCATTTTGCCACGCAGTACAACCGTGAAATTCCGAACGAAGAGATCGATATGGATTTCATGAACCTCAATCAGGCGGCGCACGGCGACCGCGAACACGGTTTCCTCGGCGCTCGGCTGCGGTGTCCCCGCAAAGTCATTATGGGCTATTGGCAGGATGAAGAAGTCCTCCAAAAGCTCGGTGCGTGGATGCGCGCGGCTGCGGCTGCGGCGTTTTCCAAGAGCCTCAAGGTCATGCGGTTCGGCGACAATATGCGCAACGTGGCGGTGACCGAGGGCGACAAGGTCGAAGCACAGATCAAATTGGGCTGGCAGGTCAACACCTGGCCGGTCGGCGCGCTGGTCGAGGAGATCAACGCCGTCACCGAAGCCGAGATAGACGCGCTGATGGCGGAATATACCGAGAAATACGATATGGCGACCGACAGGCTGGACGTGGTTCGGTATCAGGCGAAAGAGGAGATCGCCATGCGCAAAATGCTCGACCGCGAGGGCTGCAAGGCGTTCACCAACACCTTTGAGGACTTGTACGGTATGGAGCAGCTCCCGGGGCTTGCCTCGCAGCATTTGATGGCCTTGGGCTATGGCTACGGCGGCGAGGGCGACTGGAAGGTCGCCGCCATGACCGCCGTGATCAAAGCGATGACCGAGGGCATGACGGGCGGCTCTGCGTTCATGGAGGATTATACTTACCATTTGGTGAAAGGCAGCGAGTATTCCTTGGGCGCGCATATGCTGGAGGTTTGTCCGAGCGTTGCAGCACAGCGTCCGCGCATCGAAGTGCATCCTTTGGGCATCGGTGACAGAGGCGACCCCGCAAGACTGGTATTTGAGGGACACGCGGGTACGGCGTGCGTCGTGAGCCTTGTGGATATGGGCGGCAGACTGCGCATGATCTGTCAGGATATTGAGGCCGTAAAGCCCATTCTGCCCATGCCCAACCTGCCCGTGGCGCGCGTCATGTGGCGTGCGATGCCCGATCTTTGCACGGGCGCGGAATGCTGGATACTGGCGGGCGGCGCGCATCATACGGTGCTGACCTACGATGCAACGCCCGAAATGCTGCACGACTTTGCGCGCATCATGGAAATCGAATTCGTGCATATCACAAAAGATACCACGCCCGAGGCACTCGAACAGGAGCTGTTCCTGCAAGACCTCGCGTGGAAGCTGAAATGAGGTGCGCCGATGCTGGAAGCACTCAAACAGGAAGTCTTTGAAGCCAATTTGCTGTTGCCCAAGCACGCGCTCGTGACCTTCACATGGGGCAATGTTTCGGGCGTGGATCGCGAAAAGGGTCTGATGGTCATTAAGCCCTCGGGCGTGGAATATGACGCCATGCGCCCCGAGGACATGGTCGTCGTGGACTTGGAAACGGGCAAAAAGGTAGAGGGGGATTTGAACCCCTCGTCCGACACGGACACGCACATCGTGCTCTACCGTGCGTTCCCCGAGATCGGCGGCGTCGTCCATACCCATTCGCGCTGGGCGACCGTTTTTGCGCAGGCGGGGCGGGCGATCCCGCCACTGGGTACGACCCATGCCGACGATTTTTACGGCGCAATTCCCTGTACGCGCAAAATGTCTCCGCAGGAGATCGGCGGACGCTATGAATGGGAAACGGGCAATGTGATCGTGGAGACCTTTGCAGGGAAGAATGCGAAGGACGTCCCCGCGGTGCTCGTGCATTCCCACGGGCCGTTTTGCTGGGGCGATTCCCCGAAGGGCGCGGTACACGCCGCCGTGGTGCTGGAGGAAGTTGCGTTTATGGCATGGCACGCCATGGCGATGCGGCCCGATCTTCCGGATATGCAGCAGGCGCTTTTGGATAAGCACTATTTGCGCAAGCACGGCGCGAACGCCTATTACGGACAGAAAAAATAAAAAGCGACCCATTCCCGTTATCTTTCGGGAATGGGTCGATGCATTCTGTCGAAAAAGCGCGGCAAAAGGGCGGCCTTGTCAGAAAATCGCCTTTACGGTTATCATACAATCAAATGCCTCGCCGAACTATGATTCCAAAAAGGCGAAATGCTATAGTAAAAACCGAAACTGCGGCGGCGAAAGGCAGAAATCGCAGACACAGCGTTTCTGCTTCTTGACTTTATATCAATATTTTGATATAATTTTGATATGATAAATGGGAGGTGTTTGCTATGGCTTCGATCCGTCCAAGCTCCGATTTGCGGAACAAGTACAATGAAATATCCGATTATTGCCACAAATACAACGAACCTGTCTTTATTACAAAAAACGGGACGGGGGATTTGGTCGTTCTCTCCAATGCGGAATTTGAACGTCTGTGCGGCGTGCATGATTTGCACAAATTGCTCGATGAGGGCGTGTTTGCCGTAAAACAGGGCGCGCACCGTCCGGCCGAGGAGGTATTCTCCGATATAGAGAGGAAGTTCGGCTTTGATGCAGTATAAAGTTGTGATCGAGCAAACTGCGGAATCGGATTTACTCGGCATTTTGACTTATATCAGCGAAACCTTGAAAGAGCCTGAAATTGCAAAACGGATTTATTTTTCCATCAAAAAAGAAGTCATGACGCTCGGACAGATGCCTTACCGACACGCCGTGGTACAGGAAGAACCGTATGCGACGATTGGGGTTCGCCGATTTCCGGTAGAGAATTACACCGCTTTCTATGTTGTCGATGAGGAGGGGAAAACCGTACATATTTTCCGCATCCTGTATAATCGCCGCGAATGGCAAAATATCCTTTGATTTTGAAGCCTGTCTATATTTAGGCAGGTTCTTTTCAATCGGCGGCTTTTGCGATTTTTTCTTTTGACAGATAACGACCCATTCCCGATGGGCTTCGGGAATGGGTCGTTTTTGTATATGATCCTATAAACATTGGGTAAGCGGGGAAGTCCGTCTATTCCGTATGCTGTTCTGCCGTCTGCGTTTTCAGCCGCTTAAACAGCACGACCAGTACGCACACCGCCGCGACCGCCAAAATGCATTCTGCGGAGAACTGCGCATACGCAAGCCCGTACAGCGGGAACAGGCGGTTGAGTATGTACAGCGCGGGGATCTCCAACACGATTTTGCGCAGGATCGCAAAGCCCAACGCCTTTTTGCCCATGCCGCAGGACTGGAAAACGCCGACCGCCAAAAAGTCCATGCAAAGAAACGGCAGACTGATTCCCAAGCCCCGCAGAAAACGCGCGCCGTAGGCGATAATGGTGTCGTTTTTCATAAATAACGCAATGAGACCGTCCGCGCCGAGGGCATAGCCGACGGCGGCCGCCGCCATCAGCGAAACCGAGAGACAGCCCGAAAAAACCACGGTTTTGCGCATACGGCGGATATTCCCGTCGGCGTAGTTGTAGCCGACCAGCGGCATAATGCCCTGCGAAATGCCCATGGCGATATACATGGGGATCATGCTGATTTTCTGCGAAATGCCCATGGCGGCGACCGCGTCCGAACCGAAAGCGGCGGTGAAATTGTTGAGAATGGTCATGCCCGTAACGTTCAGCAGATTTTGGATCGAGGCGGGGATGCCTACGCCGCAAATGCCGAATACAATGGATTTTTTCACGCACAGCATTTTGGGGCGGATGCACACATAGGTGCTTTTGCGTTTGACAAACAGCAGAATGAAAAAGTAAGCGCAGGCGACGCAGTTGGAAAGAAAGGTCGCAAGCCCCGCGCCCGCCGCGCCCATATGGAAGCCCCACGGCATAATGAAAACGGGGTCGAGTACGATGTTCAAGAGACAACCGCTCATCGTGCCGATGCTCGCGTGCAAAGCCGCGCCCTCCGCGCGCACCAGATACGCCATGACCACATTGAGAATCGCGGGCGCCGCACCGCAGGAAACCGTCCATTTCAAGTATGCCGCGGTAGCGGCGGACGTTTCCGCGTCTGCGCCGAGGAGCGTCAAAAAGGGTGTGCGCAAAAGCGTGTACAGCGTCGAAAACAACAGCCCGCATATAAGCGCGCAATAAAATCCGAATGCCGAACTGCGGTAGACCGTGTCGTAATCCTTACGACCGAGCGCGCGGCTCATCATGCTGGAAGCGCCCACGCCGAACAGGTTGTTGACCGCGTTGAAAGCCAACAGCACAGGCGCGGCCAGCGTGACGGCGGCGTTTTGCACGGGATCGCCCAGCATACCCACAAAATAGGTGTCCGCAAGGTTGTAAAGCACCATGACCAGAGAACTCAGCACGGTCGGGACGGCCAGCGTCATGACGGCCTTCGGCACGGGTGTTTCTTCAAATAATGTACGTTTTTTGATGTCTTCCACAGGTAAACAGTCCTTTATGCGCAAACGAAACCGGAAAGCGCGCGCTTTCCGGTTTTATGGCTTGTCGTTTTACGTGTCCTCTCTTTTGTTTCGCTCAAAGAACGACCTTTTCTCGTCCGCTTTCTTTTTTGCGGACGTCTTTTCGACCTTCGGCAAAATTTCCACCTTGACCTTGTCGATACGCCGCTCCTCCACACCCAAGACCGTAAAGCGGATGTTTTCGTATTCGACGACGTTCATTTCGCCGTCCTGCGGCAGAAATCCCAAACGGCTGATGATAAAGCCGCCCAGCGTGTCGTAATCGTCCTTGGGGAAGCGGATGCCGAGCTGTTCTTCGACCTCTTCGAGATCGGTGATGCCGTCCATCGTAAAGGTCGTTTCGTTGATTTTGGAGATTTCCTCGTCCTCATTGTCGTATTCGTCCTGAATGTTGCCGACAATGGCCTCTACAATATCTTCCAGCGTCACAAGCCCCGCCGTGCCGCCGTATTCGTCCACGACGATGGCCATTTGAATATGCTTTTCGGTCATCTCGGAGAACAGTGCGCCGCAACGCTTGCTTTCGGGGACAAAATAGGCTTCACGCATCACATCTTTGATGCCCTTGGATTTCGGCAGGGGAGAGCCGATGTATTTCAACAGATCCTTGATATAGACGATCCCCACCACATTGTCGGGGTCGTCTTCGTAAACCGGAATGCGCGAATACCCCTCTTCAATGGACAGCCTGATCGCGTCGCCGAGCGTATCCTCCAGGTCCACACAGGCCATGTCGGTACGGTGCGTCATAATATCGGCCACGTCGATGTCGTCAAATTCAAAAATGTTGTTGATCATCTCTTTTTGGACGTCTTCGATCACGCCTTTTTCCTGCCCGACGTCCACCATCATGCGAATTTCCTCTTCGGTGACCTGCTCCGTATCGGCGTTCGGGTCAAGCCCGAACAGGCGCACGACCGCGCTCGTGGAAAGCGAAAGGATTTTGACAAAAGGCTTGGCGATTTTGCTTACGAACAGCAAAACCGGCACGACCGCAAAGGAAACCTTTTCGGGCTTTTGCATGGCGATCTCTTTCGGGGCAAGCTCGCCCAAAACGAGCGAAAAGTACGAGGTGATCAGGGTAATGAGTACCGTGGAAACGCCGTTGATCAGCCCCAGCGGTACGACATTGGCGACCGCTGTACGGGCAATGGCGTTTGTAAGCAACGCCGCAAAGCTCTGCGCCGCCGTCGCGGAGGTCAAGAACCCTGCCAGGGTCACGCCGATTTGAATGGTGGAAAGAAAGTTTGCGGAATTTTCGGTGAGCTTCTGAATTTGCCGCGCCCGTTTATGCCCTTCTTTTGCCAATTTTTCGATTTTTGCGTCGTTTAAGGAGATCACGGCGATCTCCGACATGGCAAAGAAGGCGTTGAGCAGCGTCAGAATAAACAGCAAAATAACCTTGAACAGTAAATTCCCGGGGTCCGCATCGTCCATAAAAGTCGATCTCTCCTATACGTAAAAAATGGGTCGTGCCAATCACACGATTTGCAAACCATTATATAGGAAAAGATACGATTCGTCAAGTCGTGCGCACGTGCAAACAGGCATTTCTATAGGATACGGTTATTTATACGGTTTATGCATCCGAAACAGGGGACGAAAAACGGGAAACCGAGCGGCGAACGCCGCGCGGATACGGTTTATCCTTCCAAAAAATATGTAAAAAAATTCGTATTTTACACACAATTTCATGCGTTTGGATATTTACACGAAAAAGAGAACGTGCTACAATAACCATGTATGTGACGGAGCAAATATTGCTCATGGCGCAGTAAACATACCTTATTCAAGGAGGAACATAGAAATGGCAGAAACGAAAAAGCCCGTCGTCTCGCGCAAGAGCAAGACGATGGACGGCAACAATGCCGCCGCGTATGTGTCCTACGCGTTTACCGAGGTCGCGGGGATCTATCCGATCACCCCTTCGTCCCCGATGGCGGATTATGTCGACCAGTGGTCGGCACAGGGGCTGAAAAATATTTTCGGCACCACCGTTCGCGTAGCGGAAATGCAGTCCGAAGCGGGCGCGGCAGGCACGGTGCACGGCTCTTTGGCGGCCGGTGCGCTGACGACGACCTACACCGCTTCCCAGGGGCTTCTTTTGATGATCCCCAATATGTATAAAATCGCGGGCGAGCTGCTCCCGGGGGTGTTCCATGTGTCCGCGCGCTGCGTGGCTTCCCATGCGCTGAACATTTTCGGCGATCATTCCGACGTGTACGCTTGCCGTCAGACCGGCTTTGCGATGCTGGCGGAAACCAATCCGCAGGAGGTTATGGATCTCGGCGCGGTCGCACACCTTGCCGCGATCGAGGGTCGCGTACCCTTTATCAACTTCTTTGACGGCTTCCGTACTTCGCATGAAATTCAAAAAATCAAAGTTTGGGATTATGCCGATCTCAAGGAAATGTGCAATATGGACGCGGTCGAAGCGTTCCGCAAGCGCGCGCTCAACCCCGAGCATCCCGTCATGCGCGGTTCGCACGAAAACGGCGACATTTTCTTCCAGCACAGAGAGGCCTGCAACCGGTACTATGACGCGATGCCCGCCATCGTGGAAAAGTATATGGATAAGGTCAACGAAAAGCTCGGCACGGATTATAAGCTGTTCAACTATTACGGCGCGCCCGACGCCGAAAAGGTCATCGTGGCCATGGGTTCCATTTGCGACGTGGCGGAGGAAGTCATCGACTATCTGACCGCGAAGGGCGAGAAGGTCGGCCTTGTCAAGGTTCGTCTGTACAGACCCTTCTCTGCGGCGAAGCTCTGCGAAGCGATCCCCGCAACCGCGAAAAAGATCGCCGTACTCGACAGAACCAAAGAACCCGGCTCTCTCGGCGAGCCGCTGTTCCTCGACGTGGTCGCGGCGCTCAACGAAATGGGCAGAACCGCGAAGGTCTGCGGCGGCCGTTACGGCCTTGGCTCTAAGGACACACCGCCCGCGAGCATCTTTGCCGTGTATGCGCATTTGGACAAAGAGAATCCCGAGCGTCAGTTCACCATCGGCATCAAAGACGATGTTACGCATCTCTCTCTGGATGAAAAGCCCTCGCCGAACACCGCTGCCGAAGGCACGATCGAATGCAAATTCTGGGGCTTGGGCGGCGACGGTACGGTCGGCGCAAACAAGGACTCCATCAAGATCATCGGCGACCATACCGAAAAATACGTACAGGCGTATTTCCAGTATGACTCCAAGAAAACCGGCGGCGTGACCATTTCGCACCTGCGCTTCGGCGACAAGCCCATCAAGAGTCCTTATTATATCAATAAAGCGGACTTCGTGGCCTGCCACAATCCGTCTTACATTGAAAAAGGCTTCAAAATGGTGCAGGATGTTAAGCCCGGCGGCGTATTCCTCATCAACTGCCAGTGGGATGAAGCGGAGCTCTCGGAAAAGCTCAATGCCGAGACCAAGCGTTATATCGCGCAGAACGACATTCAGCTCTACACCGTGAACGCCATCGACCTTGCCGCACAGATCGGCCTTGGCAAGCGTACCAATACGGTGCTGCAATCCGCGTTCTTCTCGCTTGCGAAGGTGCTTCCCGTCGAGGAAGCCATCGGCTATATGAAAGAAAAAGCGCAGAAGTTCATGAAGAAGGGCAAAGAGATCGTCGAAATGAACGAGAAAGCGATCGACGCAGGCGCGACGGCGTATGTGAAGATCGATGTGCCCGCTGAATGGGCGAATGCGCAGGATATGACTGCCGCACAATCCGAAAACGGCCCTGAAAAGCTCGTGAAAATGGTGGACAGCATCATGAAGCCCGTCGGAAAAATGGACGGCGACTCTCTGCCTGTCTCCGCCTTTATGGATCATGCGGACGGTACGTTTGAGCAGGGCGCGTCCGCGTATGAGAAGCGCGGCGTTGCAGTCATGGTTCCCGAGTGGGACGGCAGCACCTGCGCACAGTGCAACAAGTGCGCATATGTTTGCCCGCATGCGACCATCCGTCCCTATGCGCTGACCGAAGACGAAGCGGCCGCCGCACCCGCGTGCGCGACCATCGTGGAGAAAAAGGGCAAGGGCAAAGGCGTTTACAAATACACCATGGCGGTATCGCCTATGGATTGTATGGGCTGCGGCGTATGTATCGGCGTTTGCCCGACCAATTCTCTGAAAATGGTACCGCGTGAATCGCAGGATGAAAAGCAGGCCGCGTTTGATTACATGGTCGCCAATGTTTCCGTGAAGGAAGACCTTGCGAACAACACCGTGATCGGCAGCCAGTTCAAAACGCCGCTTCTCGAGTTCTCGGGTTCGTGCGCAGGCTGTGCGGAAACGTCTTATGCAAGACTGATCACGCAGCTCTTCGGCGACAGAATGTACATTTCCAATGCGACCGGCTGCTCCTCCATTTGGGGCGGTCCTGCGGCGACTTCCCCGTACACCGTGGATAAGAACGGCCGCGGTCCCGCATGGGCGAACTCCCTGTTTGAGGACAACGCCGAGCACGGCTACGGTATGTATCTTGGTCAAAACGCCATCCGCAACCGTTTGATCGATGAGATCAAATCGCTGGATTATTCCGCTGACGCGGAAAAACAGGCGGTTTTGGACGCTTACCTTGCCACGGTCGATGACGGCGAAGCGAATGCCGCCGCTGCGAAGGCCCTTACGGATATGCTCAAAGGCTGTGTCTGCGAAGGCGAATGCGATTGCTGCAGCGCAGAGCGCGATATTCTTGCGAACAGCGAATACCTTGCGAAGAAATCCGTATGGATCTTCGGCGGCGACGGCTGGGCGTATGACATCGGCTTCGGCGGCGTAGACCATGTCCTTGCGTCGGGCGAGGACGTCAACATCATGGTGTTCGATACCGAGGTTTACTCCAACACGGGCGGTCAGGCTTCCAAGGCTTCCAACATCGGTCAGGTCGCACAGTTTGCGGCGGCGGGCAAGGCGGTTGCCAAGAAGAGCCTTGCGGAGATCGCCATGAGCTATGGTTACGTGTATGTGGCGCAGATCGCCATGGGCGCGGATCAGAACCAGACCATCAAGGCCATCACCGAGGCGGAAGCCTATCACGGCCCGTCCATCGTGATCGCGTATGCACCCTGCGAGATGCACTCCATCAAGGGCGGTATGACCAACTGCCAGGCCGAGATGAAGAAAGCGGTCGATTGCGGCTACTGGAATCTGTTCCGTTACAACCCTGCTCTCAAGGCGCAGGGCAAGAACCCCTTCACCATCGACAGCAAAGAGGGCTCGGAGAGCTATCGCGACTTTATTATGAACGAGGCGCGCTATTCCTCGCTGACCCGCAGCTTCCCCGAAAGAGCAGAGGTTCTCTTTAAGAAAGCGGAGGATACCGCAAAGGCGAGATACAACCATCTTGTCAAGCTCCAAGCGCTGTATGCGCCCGACGAGCAGTAAGCAAGACAGCTTTAAAAAACAAAACAGACGTCCCAAAAATCGGGGCGTCTGTTTTTCTGTGTGTCGTGTCTGTGCTTTTTATCGAAATTACATCGGCGGCGTCTTTAACAGCTCCTCCAGCTGTCGGTAATCGGGCAAAGCCGCCGAAACCACGTCGTAAAAAGCAGGGGAGTGGTTCTTTTCCCGAATGTGCGCCAGCTCATGCACCACCACGTAGTCGATGGCCTGCGGCGGATAGAGCATCAACCGCCAGGAAAAGCAAAGGCTGTTTTGACTGCTGCAAGAACCGAAGCGCGTTTTGGCGGAGGTGATTTTTACCCCCGTCGGCACAACGTCCATGCACTTTGCGTAATATTCCACGCGCGGCGGAAGCTCGGCCGCCGCTTTTGTGCGCAGACCGAGAATTTGTTCGGGGGTAAGCGCGTTTTCCCGCGCGTTGCAGAGTCGCTGCTTTTCGAGCTTATCCTCGATCCATGATTCGTGCGCCTCGACAAAACGGTCGATTTCGGTTTTCGGGTATCCCGTCGGTGCGCGCACGACCACCGATAGATCCTCCCGCACGCGAAGCACCATCGTTTTGCGCGGCGCATAGATCAGCGTATAATCCATTTTCATCATCCTTTAAATAGCTGCACCCAATACAATGTGCCGTTCGGCGCTTTGTAGCATCCCACGCCCAGCTGCGTAAAGTCGCCGTTCAAAATGTTGGCGCGGTGACCCGAAGAGTTCATCCACGATTGCATAACGGCGTCTACATTCCTCTGCCCATAGGCAATGTTTTCGCCCGCAGCCGAAAATGACGGGATCATGTCAAGTGCCGAGCTGCCGTCGGGGCGCGTGTGGGCAAAATGCCCAGGCCGTGCGATCTCCTCTGCGCGGATGCGCGCATACCCGTTCAGCTCTTCGCTTAATTGCAGGGCGCGCTTTCCGTTCGCCGCGCGTTCCTCATTGACGCGCCGCAGCATTTGCGCTTCCAAACCAAGCTCCAAAGAACCGCCCGCGTTTTGGTTTGCGGATGTCGTGGAAGGCTTTTTTGTAGTGGTCGGCTTTTTCGTAGTGGTGGGCGACGTCGGCTTTGGCTTTTGCGTGGTTTTCGGCGCGGCAGTCGCGGCGGGTTTTTGCGTCGACGGTTTGGTCGTGGTTTGGCTCGGCTTTTGCGCAGAATCCGCGCGCGTCGTCCCTGCCTGCGTGGTCGGTGCGCCCGCAGACGTTCCCGTCTCCTTTGCCGTATCGGCGGCGGTCGTCCCCTCGGTGGGGATTTGCGTCGTGCTTTCCTGTTCGCTCATTAAAGGTTCAGATTCCGTATCCGGCGCGGTTTCCTGCCGCGCTGTGCAGGAGGTGAGCAGAACCGCCGCGCACAAAAACGTACAAATCATCCATTTGCTTTTCATATACATCGCCTCTTTTCACATTTTAGCACAAAATACAGGGATTAGCAATTTGTTTTTTTGTGTAGATTTCTGTATTATCGTTTCCTATGCGTGCGCGCTTTACGCATGCCAATTTTTTAAAAAACACGTCTCTTTTTGACAGCCGGGTCTTGAAAAATTTGTTGAAATCGGCTAAAATAAAACCAACCGATTTTGCTTTAAAGGAGAGAATGATCGTGGATAAAAACTGGCTCAATAACAAAACCGTGATCGTGACGGGCGCGTCCAGCGGTATGGGAAAAGGCATTACCGAAAAGCTGATCAAGGAACATGGTTGCACCGTTTTGGGCGTTGCCAGAAGCGAGCAGAAAATGCAGGCGCTGGTTTCGGAACTGGGCGATTTTGCGGACAAATTCTCTTATCAGTTGTTTGACGTTTCCGTTCGCGAAAATTGGGACAAGTATTTGACCTTTTTGCAGGAAAACAACATCCATCCCGATATATTGATCAATAACGCGGGTATTTTGCCGAAATTTGACAAATTTCAGCATTATTCAATCGAAGATATCGAGCGCGCCATGAATATCAATTTCTATTCGGCGGTATATTCCATGCACACGCTGCTGCCCTTGCTGCTCGAATCCTCCTCTCCTGCAATCATCAACATTGATTCCTCAGCCGCGTTGATGTCTTTGGCGGGAACGTCGGTGTATTCCGCGAGCAAGGCGGCGCTCAAATCTCTGACAGAAGCCATGCGGGAGGAACTGCGCGGCAAATGCTATGTCGGCATTGTCTGCCCCGGCTTTACCAAGACGGATATTTTCCGCAATCAGGGCTCGTCCGACGAAAAGGCACAGAAAATGCTCAACATGGTCAGCACTTCCTGTGAACGGATGGTCAAGCTGATTATGAACGGCATCACGAAAAAGCACAGCCTGATGGTGTTCGGCATGGATGCGGCGTTCATGAACTACTTCGGCAGGCTGATGCCCGTGACCGGCGGCAGACTGTTCAGCGCGGTAATGAAAGCGTCGAAGCTCCCGCTGTTTGACGGCGTGTTCAAGGACGATTGAGTGAAAGCAGAGGCGTCCGCCGGACGCCAGTACCCGCGCCGTGGGAGAAAAGGCGGAATACGATTGCATTCGGGCATAAAACACCCTGTAAGGATTTGCATCCCTACAGGGTGTGTTTTTTATTATGCTTTCCAAACCGCTTTTACAATGGCGTTGATTTTTGGAGTTGTCCCATACAACAGCACACCCACCCGATAGATCTTGGCGGAAATAAATCCAACGCCTACCGTTGAACCAATCAAAATGGCTATGGAAATTGCAATTTCATACCATGCCACGCCGCTCATACAGATCCTTGTAAACATCGCCATCGGCGAGGTGAACGGAATAAATGAGCATACCTTGATCCATGTATTATCAACATTTCCGCTTGTCATAGAAAAAACGACAACGAAAAAGGCGATAATAAACAGGAACGTGATCGGCATCACCGACGTATTGATGTCTTCCAGCTTGGATGCCGTTGAACCGATCGCTCCGTACAAAAAGGCGTAAATCAAAAATCCAAGGACAAAGAATACAAGCAGATAGACAAACAAATCCACGGGGATATTAAAAATAGATGCAATAATCTCATTATCTCCCCAGGCAGACTTGTTGATATGATAGAATACCAAAGCCGAGCCGAAAATGGCAATCAGCTGTATGAGCCCTGTTATACAGGAGGCCAGAACCTTACCGAACATCATACCGGTTGGCTTTGCGCTTGTGATCAATACTTCCATCGCCCGTGAGCTTTTTTCGGTGGCAACATTTGTGGCAACCATCTGCCCGTAAAGCAAAATAACCATATACAGGGCAAAAATCATAATGTAGGTATAAAAGAAATTCTGCATCTGGTCTTTCCCGAGAGATATTACAGAGCTTTCGATTTGTGCAGACATAATTTCACTTGCCTGCTCAGGGGATATTCCGCTTTGCATCATAGCGTTTACTCTGTAAACTTCCTGCAGCACAGTATCTGCAATAGCTGTATTGGAATCATACATCGACAGGTTGTTTACGTAATACGTATACGAGGAGGCGCTGTTCATGACAAAAGCACATTCTGCTTCGCCGGAGGTGATCTGCGTTTTGACATCGTCAACCGTACCTTCGCCAACCGTTATATTGTAATCCGAAAAGGGTTCTGTAAAGTACTGCTTGACAAGAGACGCCAGGTCGGTATTTTCCGAATATATAAGCATAACAGGCAAATCGGACGGTTCTGCTGTCCCGTCATCCGACTTGAAAAAGGCCAGAATATTCGGAATGAACATGGCGACAGCGATTGCGATGACAAGAAAAAGGGTTATACCTATAAATACCTTGTTTTTTAAATAACCGACCAGTTCAAATTTCAGTATTTTTCCAAACTGTTTCATTATGTCTGCCTCCTTACACCTGCTCGCCTGCGTATTCAACAAAAATATCGTTTAGGGAAGGTTCAAATACCCGTACTTCATCAATATCATAGTTTGCAACAAGGCGTTGCATGGTCGTCTGTTTATCGTCGGGACTTGCAAGGCGGATCATAAGTGTGCCTTGCTCTGTCACAGTACAGGCATTCCCAAAGTCGTGCCGGATTCGGTCGGGATTTACAGTGCTGACAATCAGGCGATCCCGTACATAATTCCGCTTAATATCGTGAAGATCGCCACGCAGCACGACCTTGCCGGTGTTGATAATGGCGATGCTGTCGCAAAACTCCTCGATGTAGCTCATTTGATGGCTGGAAAACAGCACGATTTTATCTCGGGCAATCTGTTCCTTTACCACATCTTTGAGCAACATGGCGTTTACCGGATCCAGTCCCGAAAACGGTTCATCCAGTATCACGATTTTGGGATCGTGGGCAAGAGCGGTAATCAGTTGGATCTTCTGCTGATTTCCTTTTGAAAGCGTATCAAGCCGTTTGTTGCGGTATTCGCGCATGCCGAGCCGATCGAGCCAATCATCTACTGCTTTGATGGCCGCACGATGATTTAACCCTTTTAATTCTGCAAAGTATACCAATTGATCTATAATAAGCTTTTTTGGATATAATCCTCTCTCCTCCGGAAGATAGCCGAAGTTCACCCGCTTATAATCAATCGGTTTTCCGTCGATTAAAATCTCACCGTGATCGGCGGGAAAAACATCCATCAAAATGCGAATAGAAGTTGTTTTGCCCGCGCCGTTTCTTCCAAGCAGGCCAAACGCCTTGCCGCTTTCTGCGGCAAACGACACACCCTTCAGCACTTGCTTGTTTCCAAACGATTTTTCCACATTTTTGAGTTCGAGCAGCATACGTTGTTCCTCCAATAAAAAAGTGCGCCCCGCGAGGGAACGCACCGAAAAATGCTTCCCTCATGCTGCTACACATTTTGCCTAATTAAAGGGGAGAGAATACATTTTTACCTACAGTATTCCCTCTAATCAGGCGTATTTAAATGTGTAGCGCAATAATTATAGCACAGCAAAGCGAAAAAAGAAAGTCGTTTTTGCAAAAATGTCCGGCGTAAATCCATGATGTTGGCATGATTGCTCGACTCTGCACGAAAAGCAAATTGAAAAAGTCCACACCACAGACATTTTGCCTGTTGTGTGGACTTATTGTTTGCCCTGCTTGAAGGTTGTCAGCTAAAATTTACTTATTTCTGTAAATTCCTGCATTCGCCCTCCAAAAGAGACGGTGTTTATTGTTTCATACCTTACAAAATGATGCAGATCAACCCGTTGCAGCCTTCGTTGATGACGCGTTCGAGCGTTTCCTGCAGCTTCATGCGCGCGTCGGACGGCATATGGAACAACTTGTTGCGCAGTCCTTCGTTGACCAATTCGTTTAAGGATTTGCCGAAAATATTGGAATCCCAAATCTTTTTCGGGTCTTCCTCGAATTCCTTGAGCAGATACCGCACCAGCTCCTCCGACTGGCTCTCGCTGCCGACGATGGGCGCGACTTCGGTTTGGATGTTCGCTTTGAGCATGTGAATGGACGGCGCGGACGCGGAGAGCTTTACGCCGTAACGGCCGCCCTGTCGGACGATCTCGGGTTCTTCGAGGGTCAGCTCGTCGATGGTCGGCATGACTATGCCGTAGCCCGTCGCCTCGACTTCATCCAGCGCGCTTTTGAGCTTGTCATATTTTTTGCGAATATCGGCGAGCGCGCACATTTGCGTGATAAGACCCTGTTCGCCGTCGATCTCTAAGCCTGTTTTCTCCGATAGCACCCGATAGAACAGATCGCCGTTCATCGTGACCGCGATCCACGCCGTGCCTTTGCCGAGTTCCATGGCGCTGACCTTTGCGTCGGTGATGTATTCGCATTGCCGCAGCTCCTCGGTCAGAATGGCGACGTCCCGCACGAGGTTCATTTTTTCGGACGCGGCGTTGACCGCAGCATAAGCCGCGCTGCGCAAGGGATGCTCCGGCGGCAGCGATACGAGCCACGAGGGGAAGTCCACCGCGATCTCGCGAATGGGGAATTCAAACAGGATTTGGGTCAAAATCTCTTTGATATCCGATTCCGTCAGCTCCAGACAATTGACGGGGAGAACGGGAACGGCGTATTTTTCGCTCAATTGATCGGAAAGCTGCCGCGCGCTGTCCGATTGCGGATAGGTGCAGTTGAGCAGCACGATAAACGGTTTGTCAAGCTCGCGCAATTCGCGGATGACGCGCTCCTCGGCCTCCTCGTATTCTTCGCGCGGGATGTCGGAAATGCTTCCGTCCGTCGTCACGACCAGGCCGATGGTCGAATGCTCCGTGATGACCTTTTTCGTGCCGATCTCCGCCGCCGTATCAAAGGGGATCTCGTGGTCGAACCACGGCGTACGTACCATTCTCGGCTTGTCACCCTCGATATATCCTAAAGAACTGGGTACGATGTACCCCACGCAGTCGATCATGCGCACCGCAAAAGTGGCGTTGTCGGGCAGGGTGATCTCCACCGCGTTTTCGGGAATGAATTTCGGCTCGGTGGTCATAATGGTGCGCCCTGCGGAGGATTGCGGCATTTCATCGACCGCGCGGTCATGCATGGCGTCGTTCTCGATGTTCGGCAAAACCAGCGTATCCATAAACCGCTTGATAAAGGTGGATTTGCCCGTGCGCACGGGGCCGACGACGCCGACGTAAATGTCGCCCTGGGTGCGTTCGGCAATATCGTTATAAATGCTTCGTTTTTCCATCTTTCGGTTCCTCCTCAGACTCTCGGGATCAGTAGCTTGCGCTTTTCCTGGATGACGTCACCCGTCAGCGCGTTTTCCGCAATGATCGCCTCTGCCGTCGTATTGTATCGGCGGGCGATCTCCCATACGCTTTCGCCCTCCTGTGTAAAATAAATGGTCAAAGCGGCGGTTTTTTGCTTTTTCGGCTTGGATTCGTCTATGGCAATATTTGTGGCGACCTGTACCGTCTGCGCCGAGAAAATCAGGGCGTTTATATCCATTTCCACGCGCGCATCGATTTTATCCTCCGCACTCAACAGGAAATGCACGCCCGTCACGGTCAGATGCGGATCGCAGTTCAGCGTATCGCCCGTGCCGGCGACCGCCCGCTTGTAGGCAAAATCAAAACTGCGTTCTGCAAATCCCCATTGTCCGTCGCGGTCGGTGTACAAAAAGCCTACCTGCACCGTACCGTTCACGCGCAGTTCGCCCTCGCGCATCGACGCCGTGCTGTTGAGCGACTGGCAGGTCATATCCGCGATCTGCGTGATGTTCAGTCCGGTCGTGTCCAGCGTCCCGCGGCAAAGGTAAGTATCCGTAAAGCGGTCGCAGATGCGTAATAGTTCCATGGGCTTCTTTTGCATCGCGATCTCATATTTCGTCGAGTAGGCGTCTGTGACCGCATCGGTCTCGCAGTCACGGTACAGCGCGATCTGCGCGCAGACATAGACATTGGCGTCCAACAGCCGCAGTGCGCCCGAAGCGTCGGTCTTGGCGGCAATCTCCAAAGAGGAAACCGTCAGCCCCGCGTCGGTGACGCAATCCTCCTCGGCACCCTCCGCCTCTAAAATTTGGCTGATGGGCATGGAGTGTTCCATGCTTTGCAGTTCACCGTCCTCGCTGTCGGGAATGTACAGCGTGCGGATGATCAGTTCCCCTTTGACCAGCACCTTGCCCGTGACGACCTTCACGTCCTCCAACAGCGCGACGGCTTCGCTCTTGACCAACTGCGCGATGGAGGGCTTTGCGCTACCCAGCTCCAGCGTTTCGCCCATGGGGAACAGACGCTCGGTACAGCCTGCCAAATTGCTTACGCAGACGCGTTTTTTGCGCACCTGCACGTTTCCGCCCGCGCACCCGCAGATCATTTGCGCGGATTCTTTGCGATAGGCGCTGAAGGTGATCGAAATGCTGCCGTGAATGTCCATTTTGCGCGGCGAATGCACGCGGCAATTCACATATTCCGTTTTTGCCTGCGCGCTGACGCATGCGCCGTCTAAATCCGCACATTCCGCGGCTTTGGAAAAGGGGATGCTTTGCTCAAAACAGCGCACGCCGCCGTCGCTGACGTATAAAATGCGCAGAAGTGCCGAACCCTCCGCCGTAATGCGGTCGGCGCCGGCCTGCACGCCCGTGATGCGCGGCGTCAGTGTGCATTTGAGTACGCGCACGACGTCGGGAAAGTATTCGGGCAGGGTAATGTCGCAGTCCACAGGCTGCTCGGACGCGCCTTCAAACAAAGTGCGGCGGCGCGACACGGCGTTTATTTCGGTAGTGAATTCCATTTCGACCTCTCCTTGCAGTAAATTGCTTTTGGCGCTTTCGCTTGATTCGCCTTATGAATAGATATTCAAATCCTGTCCGCATTATGACAACCCGGGTACAATCCTATTTTATATGGAAAAATTTGCTTGACAGACGGGGAATATTTGCTATAATAGAAACTGTTAATAGGAATCGTTCTCATTTGTGCGACGGAAAAACGGAATCACGACGGAAAGGGACGGGTATCATGCCGCAGGTCAGAAAGAGCAGCCGCCGCGATGCGGTTTTGCGCAATTTGCAGAGCCGCTGCGACCATCCGACCGCCGCCGAGCTGTATGCGTCGGTTCGCGAGGAGATCCCGAACATCAGCCTTGCCACGCTCTATCGCAATTTAAAGGCGCTTTGCGACGAGGGCGTCATTCTGCGGCTCTCGTCGGAAACAGAAGAGCATTATGACGCGTGTACCGTGCCGCACCCGCATTTGCAGTGTGAAAAATGCGGTCGGTTCTATGATTTGCCCGCGCTCCCGTCAAAAACCGCCGAGCAGCTTCATGCGATTTGTGCGGCGGAGGACTTTGGCGGTTACAATTTGATTTTTTTCGGCGTCTGCGAACAATGCGGCAGAGCCGATAAAAAATAGATATTTTGGAGGAATTGTGTATGAAAAAGTATGTATGCCCCGTCTGCGGTTATGTTTACGAAGGGGACAACCCGCCTGAGAAATGCCCGCAATGCGGCGTGCCCGGCTCGAAATTCACGGTCGTGGAAGAAAATGCCAAAACATGGGCTGCCGAGCATGTTGTCGGCGTAGCCAAGGACGTTCCCGCCGACATTCTCGAAGGGCTTCACGCCAACTTCACGGGTGAATGCACCGAGGTCGGTATGTATCTTGCCATGGCGAGAGTCGCGCACAGAGAGGGCTATCCCGAGATCGGCCTTTATTGGGAAAAGGCCGCTTATGAAGAGGCGGAACACGCTGCGAAATTCGCCGAACTGCTCGGCGAGGTCGTGACCGACAGCACCAAAAAGAACCTCGAAATGCGCGTGGAAGCCGAGAACGGTGCAACCTTGGGCAAATTTGAGCTTGCCAAGCGCGCAAAAGAGGAAGGCCTTGACGCCATCCATGATACCGTGCATGAAATGGCACGCGACGAGGCTCGCCACGGCAAGGCGTTTGAAGGACTTCTCAAGCGGTATTTCTAAGCCTGCATAGATCCTGTTTTAAGGAGGTGTCGGAAATGAAATATGTCTGCCCCTGCGGGTATACGTATGATCCCGCCGTCGGTGATCCGGACAATGGCATTGCCCCCGGAACGCCGTGGGAAGAAGTGCCGGAGGATTGGGTGTGCCCGATCTGTGGCCTTGACAAGGACGCTTTTGAAGCGGAATAAGCAAATATAAAAACGGGGCGCAAGCGTGCAGCTTGCGCCTCATTTTTCGTTTCTCTGTAAGATTGGTGGTCAGAACGGCAATATCATATTCAGCGTAAAAATAGCGTTGAGCATAAACGCCCGGAATTTAGTTTCTTCCGTATTGACGACCCGAATATGCATATCGTATAACGCGGGGTTGAGATACTTTTTCATATCCATATGGTGTTCGTCGGAAATGCGCTTTTCCAAGGGAACTCGAAACAGCAGCTCCAGCAGCTTGCGGTTGTTGTAGGGGACTGTAATGTCAAAGCAATATTTCATTTCGCTGATATTCAGGCTTACCCAACTGCCGTTGCTGACTTCCACTTGGAACATATCGGTAGGCAAATAGGATCGCGGGATCTTATCGTATTCAAATTCCCGAATATAAGTTTCAAACAGCGCATCCACTTGGTGCGCGAGCTTTCGGTTGTCCAAAAATATCTTATATAAGTTTCGGTACAGCTTGCCGGACAGCTTCGGAAAGCTCTTGCGATTGAAATGCTTGTAATATAACGCGCGAATGCTTTCGGAAACCCACGATTTGACTTCGACGTCACATGGCGTATGCTGGCGAAGGTATACGCGTTTGCGCGACTCATTGGCTCTGCGTTCGGCGATATATCCGTTATTGTGGCGCAGAACCGCCAAAGTGTTCTCGTAATTCTCAAGCTGCGATTCATCCGAGGGGATTTCAAATTCGTGGTACTTGACCCCGAAATGATCGGAGATCTCCTTTGCGGCGGCAGCGTCGGGGACTTCCTTTTCGGCGGAAATGTAGCTGAACGTGTCAAACCGATCATACAACCCGTTTGCGGCGGCAAAGGTCGTGTTGCTGTCGATACCGCCCGTTAAGGAAATCCACGGCTTTTCCCATTTCTGCGAAATAAGCTGCATGTTATTGTGCAAAAGCTCCGCGGCCTCGGTAATGACCGCGTTGTATGCTTCGGGCGTGTCCGCCGGCTGCAGGTCTGCCGACGGCCAAAAGCGTTTGTGCGAAATGACGTCCGTATACGTGTACGCTATATTCGGCACGACGCGCTTTAATTCTGCAAAGGGCGTCAGATCGGCAGGCAAATACGGACCTTTCACACGATTATACCATTTATAAGAGACCAGTTCCTTGACAAAGGCATCCATTTCCAGACCGCAGAGGTCGCCGACCAACTGCGGGTGCGAGGACAGATAAAAGGTATCCCCGATTTTTCCGCAGCAGGCGGATTGCACACCCGAAGCGTCCGTCAGAAAGGTGATTTGCCCGTCGATCACCGTTCCGTAAACGAATATGCCCGTTAAGTCATTCAGATACGGCCAATAGGCGTCCGTATTATAGCTTTGGGACAAGCGCTTTAAAATGCTCTGCTCGTCATACGCCATGGAAACGGGGTCGTAGGCATGTCCCATCAGGAAAAAGCAGTTTCCCTTTTCGTCCACATAAAGATGCATACCCGTCAGAGGATGTGCCATAAAGAAAAATTTTCCGTGGCTTTGTGATTTCCAATTTCCGTAAAACGGGAAACCGCTTTGATCTTCGATCGCACGGTCGGTAATCAAAAAGCCGCGGATAAACAGGTCGCCTTTGAGCTTCGGATTTTGCTCCAACATTTCTCTAAAGGATGAATGATTCATGCTCTGTTCCTCCGATGTGTCTTATACGAGCTCGGCCACACCCGTAAAATGGAGCATAATCGAGAAAATGCGACAAAATATAACGTTTTTGGCCGTTTTTGCGCGAATAAGACGATAGTTGTTTTATCCATTTCATCTTACTGCGATTTGTAGAAAAAGTAAATACGAATTTTGTCGAATTATATAATTTTTTCGGTGAGTGTATGTATCCAAGAATCCGAGATTTACGAGAGGATCATGATATGACGCAAAAGGCTGTAGCGGGGATATTGTACTGTTCTCAGCAGGTGTACAGTAATTATGAGCTGGGGCAACGCGATATTCCAACCGAGGTATTGATCGCACTTGCCAAATTCTACCGTACCTCTACCGATTACATCCTCGGCCTTACGGATACACCGTGACGCAATTTTCGCGGCGTCACGATGAAATTCTTTTTATGCGTATGGAACAGCCATTTTTCCTATGCCGATCTAATATCCAATATCTAAAGTCCAACATCTAAGAAAACACCCGGCGACGTTTTAAAAAACGAAAAAAATCAAAAAAAATTGAAAAAAAGGTGTTGACTTTTGTCGTCCATTTTGATATTATATCGGAGCGCTCAAACGTGAACGGGAGAGTGCGAGGCAATTGGACCTTGAAAATTAAACAACGACAAAAGACAAGGAACCCGAGATTCTGGAGCGTGGGGGAACTTTG
>CANRAU010000018.1 GCA_947628665.1 uncultured Clostridia bacterium | reverse complement strand
TTCGCAGCCTGCGGGCTGCGATGAGGGCGCCGCCCCTCAACCCCGCCGCCTTTTGAAAAAGGCGGGCGAAAACTTTTAGTTGTTTTGCTATCGCAAAACAGTTCATCGACAGACTGACCGTCCCGCCGAGATCAGCGGGACGGCGTTTGGTTTATTGATCTTCAAAAAACGCTTTGAACGCGCAATAGGCCATGTACACGTCGAGCTTCGAGACCACTTCAAACGGCGCGTGCATGGAGAGTACCGGCACGCCGAGATCGACCACATCGATGTCCAGCGCCGCAAGGAACATGGCGACCGTGCCGCCGCCGCCTGCGTCTACTTTACCGAGCTCCCCGATCTGCCAGACCACGCCGTTGTCGTCCAGCATCCGGCGAACCTTGCCCATGTATTCCGCCGAAGCGTCGGACGTGCCGCTCTTGCCGCGCGCGCCCGTGTATTTGGTGATGACCACGCCGCGATTGAGGAAGGACGCGTTCATTTTCTCGGCCACATCGGGGAAGGTCGGGTCGAACGCCGCGTTGACGTCCGCCGAAAGGCACTGCGTATGGCGCAGCACCGTGTGGTAATTTTCGCCGTTGGCATGCGCAAGGTCGGCGATGAAATATTTCAGATAGGAAGAATTCAAGCCCGTATTGCCCTCCGAGCCGATCTCCTCCTTGTCCGTAAGGCAGGTAACGGCCGTATATTCGGGGGCTTCTATTGCGAAGATCGCCTGTGCCGCAGGATATGCGCAAACGCGGTCGTCATGGCCGTAAGACCCGATCATGCTGCGGTCAAGCCCGATGTCGCGCGCGGCGAACGCGGGTACGACCTCCAATTCCGCGCTCAGGAAATCCTCCTCCGTAACGCCGTATTTTTGGAATAAGATCTGCAGCATATGCAGCTTGACCTTTTCGCTGCCTTCATCCGACGCGAACGGGCGGCTGCCGACGAGGACGTTCAGCTCTTCGCCGCGAATGCCCTCGGAGAGCGTGCGCTTCATTTGCTCGCCCGCCAAATGCGGGAGCAGATCGGTCACAACGAACTGCGGGTCATCCGCCGCTTCGCCGATGTTCACCGTTACGCTCGTGCCGTCCTTTTTCACGATCACGCCATGCAGCGCAAGCGGAATGGCCGCCCACTGATACTTTTTGATGCCGCCGTAATAATGCGTTTTAAACAGCGCCAGATCGCTGTCCTCATACAGCGGGCAGGGCTTCAGGTCGAGCCGCGGGGAATCGATATGCGCCGCCGACAGGCGAATGCCCTCGGACAGCTTGCGTTTGCCGATGACGCAAAGCACCAGAGCTTTGCCGCGATTGTTGAAGTACACCTTGCTGCCCGGCGCATACCGCTTGTCGCGGTCAAAGGGAACAAAGCCCTGCGCCTCGGCGCGTTCGACCATGAAGCGCACCGCTTCGCGCTCGGTTTTCGCGTCGTTTAGGAAGGTCTTGTACCCTTCGCAGAACGCGTCCGCCGCCGCGATTTTGTCCGCGTCGAGCGTTTCAGCGGCGTTTTTGCGCGCATAAAACAGCTTCTCTTTCAAAAGCTCGATTTCCTTTTTTTCTTCAGGCATCTTCTAAAAACTCCTTTTCATAAAGATTGGTATACACGTTGATCGCCCGCAGTACCTTGCGAACGTAATGTGCGGTATCGCGCGTGGGGATGCTGTCGAGCGTTTTGCCGTTTTCGGAATACCGTTCGTCCGAAAGCCAGGTGTTGACCTGCCCGCGCCCCGCGTGATACGCCGCAGCCGCCGTTTTTATATCGCCGTCAAACTCCGCGAGCAACATGTGATAAAACAGCGCGCCGTAGCGAATGGATGTTTCCGGATCGTGCAACTGCGCATCCTCGAGCGTCTCCCCCGTTTTGGATTGCAGCCACCGAAAGGTCTCGGGCGTGATCTGCGTCAATCCCATAGCCCCCGCGGCGGATACCGCATCGGGATCAAAGCCGCTCTCGGTATGTATCACGGCATAGAGAAGCGCGCGCGGCAGCTCGTATTCCTCGGCATACTTTTCGATCTCGTCGGTGTATGCCGTGGGGTAAACGGCTTTGAGCACCGTTTTGCCCGTGTAGAAAAGCGCCGTGCCGACCAGCAGCGTCAGGCAAAGCAGGGCAACGGTGATTTTTACGGCTGCAATGGTTTTTCGTTTGTTCATAGCGAGAAAACCCTCTGTATCTCCGCCTCTAAGGAATAGGGCGGGTAATTGCGCAGCACCGCGTCGCAATGCTGTCGATAAAAGGCTTCGGGCTGTTGCGCACGAATGCGCAGCAGCGCCTCGTCCTCGGTAAGCGCGTCTCGCGCCATAATGCGCGACAGGCGAATTTCTTCGGGGGCGATCACGCCGACCGTGCGGTCGCACAGCGCGTCCTCCCCGCTCTCAAAAAGCGCAACGGCATCGATCAAAACCGCGCGCGTACCCGATTTTCGCTGTTCCGCCAAAATTTCGCGGATCTTTTCGGTCACGGCGGGATGCACGATCGCGTTCAGTCGCGCGGTCTGCACGGGATCGGAAAACGCGGCGGCGGCAAGCGCTTTTCTGTCCAAAGCGCCGTCCGCGCGCAAAATCTGCGCGCCGAAAGCGTTTTGGAGCGTTTGCAGGATCGGCGCACCCTTAAAATACAGGGATTTGGCGACCGCATCCGCATCGATATGATAAAAGCCCCGTTTTTCAAGCAGCTTACAAACCGTGCTTTTGCCCGCGCCCGTCTGCCCCGTAACGCCAAAGACGCGCATGGGATCTTGCGTGCCGCGCCCGACGTTTGCGGCTTTTTCGGCGGCGGTAACCGTCTGTTCCTTTTGTAAACGGGCTGCTTGCATCTCGCGTCTCCTTTCGACGACGGCAAGGCATGAAAGCCGATTAGATAAAAATTGTCTATCTTTAATCTTCCTCGCCGCAACGCCTGTTAAAGCGCGAGGATCACACAGCCGGCGGCGGGTACGCGCACGCAGTCCGTCGCCGCCTCGCCGTGCAGAAGCTCGCGGCGGCTGTGCCATTTTTCGGGCAGATAATAGGTGATCTCCTGTTCGTTGCGGTTGGCAATGACCAAAATCGCACCGTCTTGGGGTTCGCCTTCCCGCTCGTAAGCAACACAGCCGAGCGTCGCAGACAAAAAGTGTATATTTCCCATTTTCAGGCACGGTAGGCTGCTGCGCAGCGCGCCGAGCTTTCGATAATACGAAAGCAGGTCGGTATTTTCCCTGCCCCACGGATAGCAGCAGCGGTTAAACGGGTCTTTGTACCCCTGCATTCCCGCCTCGTCGCCGTAATACACCGACGGAACGCCCGGAAGCGTATATTGCAGCGTCGCCGCGAACTTCACAAGGGCGATTCCCTTTTGATAGTCCGCTTCACAGAGCGTTTGCGCCGCCTGCCATTCTCGGTCATGGAATTGCGCGCTTTCGCCGACGATTTTCGTGACGGCACGCTCGGTGTCGTGTGTGCCGATATGGTTCATCAGCACATCCAGCACGGGCTTGGGGTAGTGTTCCACGATGTCGGACACCGCGTTTTGAAAATCCTCGGCAGCGCCGTCGCGGGCAAACTCCAAAATCGCTTCGGCAAACGGATAATTCATCACACTGTCCAACTGCTCGCCGAGCAAATACCGCCGCCGCACACCGTATGCCCATTTGGTGGTCGCGTCCTCCCAAACCTCGCCGAGTACGAGCGCGTCGGGATTTTCGGCCTTAACGGCTTTCCGAAACGTGTCCAAAAAGACGTCGGGCAATTCGTCCGCCACGTCGAGCCGCCAGCCCGCCGCACCGCTGCGCAGCCATTTGCGCGCCACGCCGTTTTCGCCCGTAATAAAGTCGAGATAGTCGGGGCTTTCCTCGTTGACCTCGGGCAGAGTCTTAAAGCCCCACCAGCTGCGGTACACATCGGGGTATGCCGAAAACACATACCACGAATAATAGGGGGATTCCTTGGAGTTGTACGCGCCGAGCGTGGGATAGCGCTTTTGGCGGTTGAAATACAGGCTGTCGTCGCCCGTATGCGAGAACACGCCGTCCAAAATCACGCGTATGCCGCGCGCCTCGGCCGCTTTGCAAAGCGCGCGAAAATCCGCCTCGCTCCCCAAAAGCGGGTCGATCCTCCTGTAATCCGCCGTGTTGTAGCGATGGTTGGAATGCGCTTCAAAAATCGGGTTGAGGTACAGACAGGTCACACCCAAGCTTTGGAGATACGGCAGTTTTTCGCGAATCCCGTTCAAATCGCCGCCGAAATAGTCGTTGTTGCGCACCTCCCCGTCGGCGTCGGGACGCCAATAGGGGGGATTTTCGGGATCGGTGCGCAGAATGCGGTCGTCGGGGACATTTTCCTTTTTTGTTCCCGAATTACAGAAGCGGTCGGGAAAAATTTGATAGATCACGCCGCCCTTGAGCCAATCGGGCGTGGTAAAGCTCTTGTCGTAGACCGTGAGCTGCCATTCATCCTGCGCGTGTGTGCCGCTTGCGACCGCGCCCGCACCGCCGCCGCAGTGATACACCGCGCCGCGCCCCCAGGAGGAATCATATGCAAAATGATAGAAATACAGTCCCTTTTGGGAAACGGCAAGCTCCAAATCCCAAATTTCGCAGTCGTCACCGTGCATTCCCGCCCAGTACATGGGGAAATCTTTTGTTTCCTCGCCGTCGCGGTGCAGCAGAAAATGCGCGCCGCACGCGCAAAAAGACCGCGGCAGCAAAAGACGAAGCCGAAACCGCTCATCGGTTTTCACAGCGCCGAATATGCTTTTGAAAAAGGGGTCTCTGGAATGATACGGTACAAACATAGCTTAATAGGTTCTTTCACAAACTTGCAGGATTTTGTCGCGCAGCAACACGAAATCGGCGAGCGCATCTCCCTTTTGCGCGGGATTGCGCAAAAGCGACGCAGGGTGATACGTCCCCATGAGGTAAAAGCCCTTGCGCTCGAAAAATACGCCGTGTTCTTTGGTCACACGGAAATCGGGCTTGATGATCTTCTGCGCGGCAATGCGCCCCAGACACACGATGATCTTCGGGTGAATAAGCCGCATTTGCTCCCGCAGCCAATGCTCACACGCCGCCTGTTCCTCCTCGCGCGGGTCGCGGTTTTTGGGCGGACGGCATTTGACGATATTCGCAATATAAATATTTTTGCCGCGCGAAAGGTCGATATGCTCCAAATATTTGTCTAAAAGCTGCCCGCCGCGCCCGACAAAGGGTTCGCCCTGCAAATCCTCGTTCTCGCCCGGGCCTTCGCCGACAAACAGCACTTCGGCGTCCTCGACGCCCACGCCGAACACCACCTGGGTGCGCGTATCGGCGAGCGGACAGTCCGTGCAGTCGAGGCAGTCGGTCTTCAGTTGTGCAAAAGAGCTGTACAAAGTGTCACACCGCCTTTTGTCCCCGCATGTTGTAACTCAATCGAGCATTTCGTGCAGGAGCTTCTGCACTTCCTGCGCGGGGGCTTTGCCCTTGAGCGCGCGCATGGCCTGCCCCATAATATAGCCCATGGCCTGCGTTCTGCCCGCCTTGTACTCGGACACGCTCTTTTCGTTTGCCGCGATGACCTCCTCGAGTACCGGACGCAGCGCGGACAGGTCGGTGATCTGCGCAAGGTTATGCGCGGCGACATATTGTTCGGGGTCGACCCCGTCGCAAAATGCCTTTTCGAGCACCGTTTTGCCCGTGCCGCGATTGATCTTGCCCGCGCGCACCATGTTGATGACGGCGGCGAGCGCTTCGGGCGTCAGCGGCATATTTTCGGGTAGCGTGGCGGTCGCGCTCAACAGCTTCATGACCTCGCCCATGATCCAGTTGGCGACGTCCTTGGGGCTGTCGCACAACGCAACGGTCGCTTCAAACAGCTTGACATACGCCATTTCGCTCGTGAGAATGGACGTGTCGTATTCGGGAAGCCCCAACTCCTCGGTATACCGCCGTTTTTTCTGTTCGGGAAGCTCCGGCATGGAAGCGCGGATGCGCTCGATCGTCTCTTCCGAAATTTCAATAGGCGGAAGATCGGGTTCGGGGAAATATTTGTAGTCCTGCGCATCCTCCTTGGAGCGCATGGCATAGGAGATGCCCTTGTTGTCGTCCCAGCGGCGCGTTTCCTGCACGACCTCGCCGCCGTCCTCCAAAAGCTCGATCTGCCGCTCGGCTTCATACGCGATGGCGCGCTGAATGGCGCGGAAAGAATTCAAATTTTTCATTTCGGTGCGCGTGCCGAAAGCGGTCTGCCCCTTCGGACGCACGGACAGGTTGACGTCCGCGCGCAAAGAGCCCTCCTGCATTTTGCAGTCGGAAACGCCCGTGAATTGCAGGATCGCCCGCAGCTTTTCCAGATACTCGATCACCTCGGCCGCCGAACGGAAATCCGGCTCGGAGACGATCTCCAAAAGCGGCACGCCGCAACGGTTGTAGTCCACGAGCGTGCTGTCGGTGAACGCGTCGTGAATGAGCTTGCCCGCGTCCTCCTCCATATGAATTTCGTGAATGCCGATCTTTTTCGGCGCGCCGTCCGCTCCCGTTACGGGGATATAGCCGTTTCGGCAGATCGGAAAATACAGCTGCGAAATTTGATAGGCCTTCGGCAGATCGGGATAAAAATAGTTTTTGCGGTCGAATTTGTTTTTGCGCGTGATGTCGCAATGCGTGGCAAGCCCCGTGCGGATCGCGAATTCCACCACGCGGCGATTCAAAAGCGGCAACGTCCCGGGCATGCCCGAGCAAATTTCGCAGACGTGCGTGTTCGCCTCGCCCCCGAATTCGGTGGAGCAGCCGCAGAAAATCTTGGTTTTGGTCGCAAGCTCGGTGTGTACCTCAAGCCCCATGACAATTTCCCATTCCATCGTGCGCCCTCCTTATTGCAACGTCGGGAACTTTTTGTGAAAGTCCGTCGCGCTTTGATACGCCTTTGCCGCCGCCAAAATCTCGGCTTCGGCATAGGGCTTGCCGATCAGCTGCATGCCCAGCGGCAGGCCGTCGGAAGTAAAGCCGCAGGGAACGGCCAGCGCAGGCACGCCCGCGATGTTGATCATGACGGTGTAAATATCGCCAAGGTACATTTTCAAGGGGTCGGACAGGCTCTCGCCGATTTTCATGGCCGCCGTCGGCGCGACAGGCCCTAACAGCATATCGTAGCGCCGGAATGCGTCGTCCATCGCCTTGCTGATCAGACGCTTTGCTTTGAGCGCCTTATTGTAATACGCGTCGTAATAGCCCGAGCTTAACACAAAGTTGCCGAGCATGATGCGGCGTTTGACCTCCATGCCGAAGCCCTCGGAGCGCGAACGGATATACGTTTCAAGCAGGCTCTCGGCGTTGGGGCTTGAATAGCCGTATTTGATGCCGTCATAGCGCGAAAGGTTCGAGCAGGCCTCCGCGCAGGCGATGATATAGTACGCGGGAATGGCGTATTTGACAATGGGCATGGGGAAAATCTCCACCTCCGCGCCCAAAGCCTTATACACTTCGGCGGCGTCCAGCACCGCCTGTTTCACCTCGGGCGCGATGCCTTCGCCGAGATAATCCGCGGGAATGCCGATTTTTTTGCCGCGAATTTCGCCCGCTGCCGCCGCGTCAAACGAAAACGTTTCGTGATCGGCGGACGTGCCGTCCATGGGGTCTTTGCCCTCGATCACCGCAAACAACGCCGCGCAGTCGTCCGTATTGCGTCCGAGCGGCCCGATTTGGTCAAGGGACGACGCATACGCCACCAGACCGTACCGTGAAACCGCGCCATAGGTGGGCTTCAACCCCGAAACGCCGCAGAAGGATGCGGGCTGGCGGATCGAGCCGCCCGTGTCCGAACCGAGCGCAACGGGCGCGAGCCGTGCCGCGACCGCAGCCGCCGCGCCGCCCGAAGAACCGCCCGGAATGCGGTCGGGGTCCCACGGATTGTGCGTGATCCCCGTCGCCGACGTCTCGGTGGTGCTGCCCATGGCGAATTCGTCCATGTTGAGCTTGCCCAACATCACCATGCCCGCTTTTTCGAGCCGCTGCATGACCGTCGCGTCGTAAGTCGGTACGAAATTCTCCAAAATCTTGGACGAGCAGGTGGTGCGAATCCCCTTGGTGCAGATATTGTCCTTGATGCCGATGGGAACGCCTGCAAGCGCTCCCGTAAAGCGCCCTTCGGCAATGCCTTTCTGCACTTCATCGGCACGCGCGAGCGCCTCGTCCTTACAAACGGTATTGTAGCAATGGTACAGCGCGTCATGCGCTTCGATCGCCGCGAAATAGCTTTCGGCGGCTTCGCGCACCCCGACGCTTCCCGCTCGGATCGCCCGCCCGAGCTCCAGCGCGGTCATATCCCGAATGTCCATAATTCTACGCCTGCGATACCTCGTAACCCAAACGCCGCTGTCCGGCGTTTTTGCGGGTATCGTTCCTTTCGTTATATTTTTGCCTTTGCCTGCTTCTGCTTATTCGACCGTTTTCGGCACGACAAAGCACCCGTCGCGGCTGTTGGGCGCGTTTTGCAGGATCGCCTCGGGCCTTGCGGTGTTGGTGACCTCGTCCTCGCGCATGACGTTCGCAATGGGGAAAGAGTGCGAAGCGGGTTCAACGCCGTCGGTATCCAGCTCGTTGAGCGTGTCGATGTAGGTGAGAATATCCTGCAAATCCTTTTCGGTCGCCGCTCTCTGTGCTTCGGAAAGCTCGATGCGGCCGAGCTTTTCGAGATACATCACCAAATCTTTGTCTATCTGCATCGTATTGCCCTCCAAAAAGGCTATTTATTTGCCGAAGTACGCCTTGATGCGTTCCACGGCGCGAACCGTGTTTTCCGCCGAGCCGAACGCCGTCAGACGGAAATATCCTTCGCCCGACGGGCCGAAGCCCTCCCCGGGCGTACCCACGACCTGTATTTTTTCCAAAAGCAGGTCAAAAAATGCCCAACTGCCCATATTGTCGGGGGTTTTCAGCCACACATACGGCGAATTCGTGCCGCCGTACACGGTAAAGCCGCAGTCGCGAAGTCCCTCGTAAATGACGCGCGCATTGTTTTGATAATACGCGATGGTGTCGCGAATTTGCTGTTTGCCCTCGGGCGTATAGCAGGCCGCCGCCGCGCGCTGGGTGATGTAGGAAACGCCGTTGAACTTGGTCGCCTGCCGGCGCGCCCACAAAGCGTTGAGCTCGGTCTCGCCGAATTTCAAATCGTGCGGCACGACCGTATAACCGCAGCGCACGCCCGTAAAGCCCGCCGTTTTGGAAAAGCTGCGGAATTCGATGGCGCATTGCTTTGCGCCATCCAGCTCAAAAATCGAATGCGGCACATCCGCCTCGGTGATAAACGCCTCATACGCCGCGTCATACAGAATGACCGCGCCCTCGCGGTTGGCATAATCGACCCATTTTTGCAGTTCCGCCTTTTTGATCGGCATCCCCGTGGGATTGTTGGGGAAACAAAGATAAATCAAATCGACGTGTTCCGTCGGAATTTCGGGCAGGAAATGATTTTCCGCCGTGCAGGGCATATAGATTATGTTGCTCCAGCCGTTTTCGGTTTTGTCGCCCGCGCGCCCCGCCATGACGTTGGTGTCCACGTAAACGGGGTAAACGGGATCGCAGACGGCAACGCGGTTCTCCAGCGAGAAAATATCGCCGATGTTGCCGCAGTCGGATTTTGCGCCGTCCGAAACAAAAATTTCGCTTTTTTGGAGATCGACGCCGCGCGCGCGGTAATCGTTTTCCAAAATCGCCTCCAGCAGAAAATCCTGCCCGTACTCGGGCGGATAGCCGTGGAAGGTCTCGGCATGCGCCATTTCTTCCACGGCGTCATGCATGGCCTTTATGCAGGCGGGCGCAAGCGGACGGGTCACGTCGCCGATCCCCAAACGGATGATCTCCTTGTCGGGATGCGCCGCGCTGTAGGCGTTGACCTTTTTCGCAATGTTGGAAAACAAATAGCTGCTTTGGATTTTCAAAAAGTTTTCGTTGATTTGCATATGCGCCTTTCTTCGGTACTGATTGAATTGCAAAACACCGTTTCGGGTGGCGTAGTGCGCAATACCGTTCCTTTCTTCTGTTATTTCGCAATGTTTCGCAAAGCGCCGCCTGCTCCATAACGGGACTGCCCGCATTTGCGCGATAGATAAAAATGAACCATTTGCGTTTTTTGAGACGTTCGGGGACTTTCGACATTTCGCGTTTCTGCGCGCCCCCGCTGTTATACCTCAATCTCCCCCGTGCAGATCTCTGCGGCAGGGCCTGTCATATACACGTCGCCGTCCGCAGCCCATTGGATCTGCAGCTCACCGCCGCGCAGCCGGACGCGAACCGTTTCCCCGCGCCTGCAAAAGCCGTTGAGCGTCGCCGCTACGACCGATGCGCACGCGCCCGTGCCGCAGGCAAGCGTCTCGCCCGAGCCGCGCTCCCAAACGCGCATTTCCAAATGCGTGGGGCTGATCACATGCACAAACTCCGTGTTGATGCGGTCGGGAAACATCGGATGCCGTTCAAACGCAGGCCCGATTTTAGGAAGCTCCAACGCATTCGGGTCTTGTACGAACACAACGCAGTGCGGATTGCCCATGGAAACACAGGTCACGGTGTGGGTCTCTTCTCCGATAGTCAGTTTTTGACTAACCACGGTTTCCCCCTCAAACGCGGTGGGAATATCGCGTGCGTTTAAGACGGGCGCGCCCATATTGACGCGTGCGGCGACTACTTTGCCGCCCTCGACGCGCACCTGAATGGTCTTGATGCCGCTGAGCGTTTCGATTGCGATCTCATCACGGTGTACAAGGCCGCGGTCATACACATATTTTGCCACACAGCGCACCGCGTTGCCGCACATTTTGCCGCGCGAGCCGTCCGCGTTGTACATATCCATAAAGAAATCCGCCTTTTCGGAAGGACAGATCAGCACCAGCCCATCCGCGCCGATCCCGAAATGACGGTCGCTGACCTTGATCGCGGCCGCTTTTGGGTCATTGACGGTTTCCTCCAGACAGTTGACATAGATATAGTCGTTGCCCGCGCCCTGCATTTTGGTAAAACGCATACGATTCCCTCCTATTCCTAAGGCGTACCGCGCCGCCGTTCGGCGTCTTAACGGGAAAACGCCGTCTCCGCCGAAAAACGGAAGCACGCCCGTCTATCGAGACGGGGAAAGCCATGATTTTGCTGTAGATAAGAATTAACTATTCGGAGCCTGTTTCCCGCAGAACGGCCTGCGCCGCTTGCAAGAGCTTTTGCCCCGTACCCATGGCACGGCGCTGCAGCAGCTTGTGCGCTTCCCGTTCCGAGAGGGAATACCGCGCCATAAGCGCCGCCTTCGCCTTCTGCAAAACCGCTTCCGTCTCGGCGCTGCGCGCCTTGCGCGGACTGAGCCGCTCGCTCTCTGCGGCGGCAAGCATACGCACGGTGTCCAAAAGCTCCATGCGGTTGAGCGGCATATGCAAAGCGATCAAATTGCTCCTGTAGCCGGATTCCGCCGCGCCCGACGGCATCAGCCAAATCACATCAAAGCCGTTCGGGAGCGTGTCGGCAAGCGTCGCCGCCGTCATATCGGGCATTCTGCCGCAAATGACCACCGCGTCGGGACGGATGCTCGCAAACGAAAGCACCTCCGCTCCCGAGCGGTACACATCGGCGACAAAAATCTGTCCGCTTTGTAAGACCGCGCGAATACGGTCGGCGGCCTGCGGATTTTGACTTGCTAAAATGACATCTCTCAAAGCCGCCGCCGTCCCTTCCGATTCTACGCTGATTTCAGCGATATAACGGGTGTCTTGCGCAAATTTCGTTGACGCCCTCGCGAATATAATCCGCCTTGGCATCGAAATCGGTCGCCGCAAGCGCGATATATTCCGCGACCTTATCCATATCGGCACAGTCAAGGCCGCGTGTGGTCACCGCAGGTGTGCCGAGCCGCACGCCGCTGGTCACAAAAGGCTTCTGCGGGTCGTTCGGGATGGCGTTTTTGTTCGCGGTGATATACACTTCGTCGAGTCTGTGCTCCAGATCCTTGCCCGTAATGCCCGCAGAGCGCAGATCGACCAAAAGCAAATGGTTGTCGCTGCCGCCCGAGACCAGATCGATCCCGCGCGAAAGCAGTCCCTTTGCCAGCGCCTGACAGTTGTCGATCACGCGCTGCTGATAGTCCTTGAACGCGGGGGAGAGCGCTTCGCCGAAGCAAACCGCCTTACCCGCAATGATGTGCATGAGCGGGCCGCCCTGCGTGCCGGGGAAAATGGCCTTGTTGATGGCCTTTGCCAAATCCTCGTCGTTGGTAAGGATCAGGCCGCCGCGCGGGCCGCGCAGGGTTTTGTGCGTGGTGGTCGTGACCACGTCGGCATAGCCGACGGGCGAGGGGTGCAGCCCCGCCGCGACCAGACCCGCGATATGCGCCATATCCACCATGAGGTATGCGCCGACCGACTTTGCGATCTCGGAAATGCGCGCAAAATCAATGATGCGCGGATAGGCCGACGCGCCCGCCACGATGAGCTTCGGCGAGCAGGCTTTGGCCGTTTTCTCGAATTCGTCATAATCGATATAGCCGTCGGCGTTCACGCCGTAAGGCACAAAATGGAAATATTTGCCCGACATATTCACGGGCGAGCCGTGCGTCAAATGACCGCCCTCGGCAAGATTCATGCCCATGACCGTGTCGCCCGGCTGCAAAAGCGCAAAATACACCGCCATATTGGCCTGCGCGCCCGAATGGGGCTGCACATTGGCAAACTTCGCGCCGAACAGCTCGGTCGCGCGCCGACAGGCGATATCCTCGACCACGTCCACGCATTCACAGCCGCCGTAATAGCGTTTGCCCGAATAACCTTCGGCGTACTTGTTGGTCAGCACACTGCCCATAGCCGCCATAACGGCGGGGGAAACGATGTTTTCGCTGGCGATCAGCTCCAGATTTCTCTGCTGACGGGCAAGCTCGGCGGCCATGGCCTCGCCAACTTCGGGGTCATATCCGGCTACAAACCCTATGGTATCCATTAAATCTGCGTACATATTGTTCACCTGTTTCGAGCGTCGCTCGAGATCCTTTCTTCTCTTTTCGATTATCCCTTACAGATTCACCGAGTAGTTCGGCGCTTCCTTGGTGATGACCACGTCGTGCGGATGGCTTTCCTTGAGTCCCGCGCCCGTGATGCGGATAAATCGGGTCTTGGTTTGCAATTCTGTCAAATTATGGCAGCCGCAATAGCCCATACCCGCTTTTAAGCCGCCGATCATTTGATAGATCGTGTCCGAGAGCTTGCCCTTGTACGGCACGCGACCCTCGATGCCCTCGGGAACGAGCTTTTTGTTGTTGGATTGGAAGTACCGATCTTTCGAGCCCTGATTCATCGCCGCGATACTGCCCATGCCGCGATAGGTCTTGAAGCTCCTGCCCTGATAGACCTCGATCTCGCCCGGGGATTCCTCACAGCCCGCGATGAGCGACCCGACCATAATGGCCGATGCGCCCGCCGCGATCGCCTTGACGATCTCGCCCGAATATTTGATGCCGCCGTCGGCGATAACGGAAATGCCGTGCTTGGACGCCTCGTTCGCGGAATCATACACAGCGGTGATCTGCGGTACGCCGATGCCCGCCACCACGCGCGTGGTGCAGATCGAACCCGGGCCGATACCGACCTTCACACAGTCCGCGCCCGCGTCGATGAGCGCCTTTGTCCCCTCGGCCGTCGCCACGTTGCCCGCGACGAGCGCGACCTCGGGGAAATGTGCTTTGACCTTTTCGACCGAACGCAGGATGTTGCGGCTGTGGCCGTGTGCGGAATCCAGCGTCAGAATGTCCACGCCCGCTTCCACAAGCGCCGCCGCGCGTTCAAGCACATCCGCCGTCGCGCCGATGGCCGCGCCGCAGAGCAGTCTGCCCTGCGCGTCTCTGGCGGAATTGGGGTACTGCACGCTCTTTTCAATATCTTTAATGGTGATAAGCCCCTTCAAATAGCCGCCGTCATCCACCAGCGGGAGCTTTTCGATTTTATGTTGCATGAGGATGGTTTTTGCTTCCTCCAGCGTCGTGCCGATATGGGAGGTCACCAGATTTTCACGGGTCATCACGTCGCCGATCTGCACATGATAATCGGTCATGAAACGCATATCGCGGTTGGTCAAAATGCCGACCAGTCTGCCGTTTTCATCACAGATCGGCACACCCGAGATTTTATAGCGGTGCATGAGCTGATCCGCTTCTTCCACGGTATTGTCGGGATGCAGGAAAAAGGGGTTGACGATGACGCCGTTTTCACTGCGCTTGACCTTATCGACCTCCGCTCTTTGCGCGTCGATGGTCATATTTTTATGAATGATTCCGACGCCGCCCTCGCGCGCAATGGCGATGGCCATATTGGATTCGGTCACGGTATCCATCGCGGCGGTCAGGATGGGGGTATTGAGCGTAATGCCCTTTGCAAGCCGAACCGAGACGTCCACGTCGCTCGGCAGGACGTCGCTTTCGGCGGGGATCAGCAATACGTCGTCAAAGGTCAAGCCTTCTTTTGCAAATTTATCGCTTGCCATGTCTTTATAGTCCTCCCATTTTAATTTAACTGATATTATACCATTTGCACCCCTGTAATTTCAATACATATTTAGGAAAAAACACCCATGCCGCGCACAGGTGTTTTTGTATTATTTGCTTATCGAACCTACTTTTCGCCGTTTTTCACGCGCTCTCGCAAAGCCAAGCAAAGGTTTTCGCTCGCTTTTCGCCGCCCATTCATTAAAGTTTTCGCCCGCCTTTTTCAAAAGGCGGTGGGTGGAGGGCAACGCCCTCCTCGCGTCCCGCAGGACGCGAAATTCCAAAGCGTCAGCGAGATCAGGAAGGTAGGCAAAACAGTCCGGTGGACTGTTTTGCCGTGGGAAACCCTATCAAGGGGTTTCCCGATGCGCCGCACAGCGGCGCATTTGGCAGAGAATTTCTGTTTTTATAGAGTAAATTTTTTCGCAGAAAGTTGTGTAAGCAAGTTGCCCCCTCTGACGAGGGGGCTGACGCCGTAGGCGACTGAGGGAGAGATTTTCGATTTTTCTCTCCCTTCGTCACGTCTTGCGCCGTGCCATATCTCGCCGACCGAGCCGGCAGGCGAGAACGCGGGTCGCCAGTGGCGACCTTTGCGCCATGGGCGCAAAAGCGCCGACCGAGCCAGCAGGCGAGAATCCCCGCGAAAAACGTCCCACCGGGACGTTTTTCTTCCCCTCCTGCGCTTCGCTGACGCTTTAAGTGTTTCGCCCCTTGCGAGGGGCGAGTCAGAGCTTCGCTCCGACACCTCACCGCCTTTTGAAAAAGGCGGGCGAAAACTTCGCTTTGGCTTTTTTGGAAAGTGCGGAAAAAAAGACGGGTGATCTTGTCTGATCACCCGTCCCTCTTTACAGCTTCTCCACAATGCCGCGCAGAGTGTCGGTGTTTGCAAGCTCCACCGCGCCCTTATCGACCAGCGCGGCGGTTTTCGGGTCAATGGGCAGGCGCGCGAGCACCGGCACGCCGATTTCGGCGGCGACCTCGTCGATTTTGCTCTCCCCGAATACCGCGTGGCGCGCTTTGCAGTCGGGGCATTCAAAATAGCTCATATTTTCCACGATCCCGAGCACGGGAATGTTCATCATTTTCGCCATGTTGTACGCTTTTTTGACGATCAGCGAAACCAGATCCTGCGGCGTGGTCACAATGACGATCCCGTCCAGCGGCAGGCTTTGGAACACCGTCAGCGGCACGTCGCCCGTGCCGGGCGGCATATCGATGAACATATAGTCCACGTCACCCCAAACGACCTCCTGCCAAAACTGCTGGATCATGCCCGAGATCACAGGGCCGCGCCAAATCACCGGCGCGTCCTCCTTTTCCAGCAACAAATTGACGCTCATAACGCGTATGCCGGTTTTGGTCAGCATCGGGTAAATGCCGTCCTCGTCGCCCTCGGCACGTCCGTGCAGGCCGAAGGCCTTGGGGATGGACGGCCCTGTCACGTCCGCGTCCATGATCGCGGTCTGCTTGCCCTCGCTCTGCGCCGCCACCGCAAGCAGAGAGGTGACAAGGCTTTTGCCTACGCCGCCTTTTCCGCTGACGACACCGATCACCTTTTTGATCGTGCTGTATTTGTTTTCGGGAAAATGCAGATCTCTCTGTTCACAGTTCGACGAACAGGAACTGCAATCGCCGGAACAACCTGTAGTAGACATGTTTTTCTCTCCTTTTTGGATTCTATCGGTCTTGCGGCGGCGTTTCGGCCGAAGCCGCAAGCGTCACCGCACCGTTGCGCAAATTTTTAAAAAAGTCGGACAACATCGCCGCGCATTCGGTCTCCAAGACTCCGCCTTCGTAAAGCGGCTTGTGCGTAAACGGATGATCGAATAACCGCAGTACGCTTTCCACTGCGCCGTTTTTCGGGTCGTATGCGCCGAACGTCACTTTTTGCAGGCGGGCGTTGAGGATCGCGCCCGCGCACATCGGGCAGGGTTCTAACGTCACGAACATTTCGCATTCCCAAAGCCGCCAGCCGCCCAACACGGCGCACGCACTGCGGATGGCTTCCAGCTCCGCGTGCGAAAGCGCGTCGCGCGCAAGTTCACGGCGATTTCTGCCGACGGCCACGACCTCGCCCCGCCGCACGATCACCGCCCCGACGGGGACTTCGCCCTCCTCAGCGCTTTTTTGGGCTTCGGCAAGCGCCAGTCGCATGAAATCCGCGCTTTCCGGCGGCGTATCCTTATGCAAGCTCGACATACCGCGCTGTCTCCGCCACAAAATACAAAATTGCAAGAATCATCGGCACGGTGCAGAGATAGGCTTTGTTCTTCTCCGCCGTCGGCAAAAGGGTCTCGCCCTTGGAAAGGGAGACTGTGCGCGCGTACCGCTTGCAATAAAGAACCGCGCATATGCCGCCTGCCGCAAAGATCACAACTTCCGCCCCTAAGATCGCGGCCGAAGCGATGTTCTCGGGGAGGTTATCCGCCGCCGTCTGCATCAGCACGGACACCAAATTGTTGAGGAAATGGATCGCAATCCCTGTCCACATCGTACCCGTCGCCGTCACGGCATAGCCGATGGCAAGCCCCGCGATAAATGCAAACGGGATCTGCACCATGTTGCCGTGCATGATCGCGAATACGACCGCCGACATGATGATCGCAAATTTATCGCCGTATTTGCGCAGCGGCTGCATGACCACCCCGCGGATGGCAAATTCCTCCACAAGCGCGGGAACGACCGCCACGCCGAGTACGGATAAGAAAAACATCGGCACGCTGTCGATCACCGTATCGTCGGGGGGCATGGTAAAGGTGACGCCGAAAATACTTTCAAACATCGAGCCCAAAATATTCGTCGCAAAGTTGCCCAGCAAACAGCAGGCGACCCCAATGACCACGAGCAACACCGCCGCTTTCGGGTGATAAGCCGTTCCCAGCGGCAGATCGCCCATCGCGCCGCGTTTTCTTAAAAACAGCGCCGCAAGCGCAAACGGCACAAAAATGATCACAATGGAATACACCATGTTCAACGCGTTGCTGAACAGTTGATTTTCCGTGAAAACGTTCTGAAAATTCGGGATCATGAACAAAAGCCCGCTCAACACAACGGCGAACACGCTAAAGCCCAGCAAAGCAAGGCCGTGCGCCAGGCTCAGCGTATGGATCTTATCACGGATCTTCAGCTTTTGCGCGAATGCAAGGTTGTTCGCCGCAGAAGCGTCGGGTCGGAACGGCGGCCGCGCCGTGCGTCCGTAGGGAGGCGTGTACGGCTGTGCTTGCGGCTGTGCATAGCGGTTCTGCCCGTAATGAGGCGAAGCGCCATAGTACGGGTTCTGCCCATACGGCGGGTTTTGCGTGTACGGGTCTTGCCCGTACCCGTTTGCACCGTAAGAATTCCGCGCATAGGGGTTCTGCGCATAAGGGTTTTGCCCGCGTCCGTCTGCGCCGTAAGGATTCCCCGCATACGGGTTCTGCGCGTAGGGATTTTGCCCACGTCCGTTTGCACCGTAAGGATTCCCCGCATACGGATTCTGCCCGTAAGGCGGATTCTGCGCATACGGATCTGCACCCGTTTCGCGCTGTGCGGTTGCGTTGCCGTCCCTTTGCGGCGCGTTCGGCTCGGACGCGTCTGCATGCGTCGCTTCCGCCTGCGCGGGCGCAGGCGACGGCGCATTCTGCCGGCTGTCGTCGTAAGCGTTGCTGTTGTTGTTATCCATTGGTCGTTCTCTTTTCTGCCATTCTGCCTTTTTCCCGGAAACGCGGCTTTTGCCGCTCACGCTTTCGATATAATAGTTCAAAAAAGTTAAGAAAGTGTTATGCTTTTGCTAACTTTCTGTGGTTTCCGCGTTCTCCGCGTCTTTTTCATCGTTGTCCGCGTTCTGCGGCTCGGCGGGCGCGGGTTCTGTCACGGAAAGCGTCATGATCTTCTCGCCCTCGGAAATGCGCATGACGCGCACGCCCTTGGAGGGACGGGCAAATTCGCTGACGTCTCCGGCGGAAATGCGGATAATGATGCCGTCGGAGGAGATCAGGATGACGTCCTCGTCTTCGTCTACCATGGCAACGGCGGCAACGTCACCGTACTGCGCGGTATGGTAATTGACAAGCCCCTTGCCGCCGCGGGACTGTATGCGGTAATTCCCGCAGTCGGAGCGTCTGCCGTAGCCTGTTTCGGACACGGTCAACACCTTCTTTTGCGGGTCAAGCACGCACATACCCGTAACAAAGTCGCCCGCGCCGAGCGTAATGGCCTTCACGCCGCGCGCGGTACGGCCGATGGAGCGCGCGTCCTGTTCATTGAACGCAATGCACATGCCCTTTTTGGTCGCGACGAGCAGATCGCGGCTGCCGTCGGTCAGCTTGACCCAGCCGAGCTCGTCGCCTTCGTCCAAATGAATGGCGGTAATGCCGCTCTTGCGGATGTTTCTGTATGCGTCCAGCTCCGTGCGCTTGATCACGCCGTTTTTCGTGAGCATACACAAATACGCCTGCGATTCTCCGAAATCGGGTACGCACAGCATGGCCGTCACCTTTTCGTCCGCCGAAAGCGGGAGAAGGTTTACGATGTTCATGCCCTTGCTCGAACGGCTTCCCTCGGGAATTTCATAGCCCTTTAAGCGGTAGGCGCGCCCAAGGGAGGTAAAGAACATAATATACGCGTGGGAAGAGGCCGTGAACATTGTTTCGGCGACGTCCTCCTCGCGGCGGGTCATGCCGCGAATGCCCTTGCCGCCGCGCCGCTGTGCCTGGTAAACGTCGGCGGGCTGGCGTTTGATATAGCCCATTTCGGTCATCGTGTATACGCAGGTCTCTTCGGGAATGAGATCCTCGATATCCACCTCGCCGCTGACGCTGACGATCTCGGTGCGGCGTTCGTCCGCAAATTTTTGGCCGATGGCGGTCAATTCGTCTTTTACAATGGTAAGAATACGCGCTTCGGAGCCGAGAATTTCCAAATATTCTTGGATTTTGCGAAGCAGCTCGTCGCGCTCTTCCAAAATCTTTTTGATCTCCAGTCCCGCCAGTTGCCCGATGCGGTACGCCACGATCGCTGCCGCCTGCACATCGTCAAAGTCGAATTTTTCCATAATGGCGGCTTTGGCTTCGGGAATGCCGCCCTTGCAGGCGCGAATCGTCGCGATAATGTCGTCCACAATGTCAATGGCGCGCGCAAGCCCTTCCAAAATATGCTCTCTGTCCTGCGCCTTTTTGAGATCGTACTGCGTTCTGCGCGTAATGACCTCGCACTGGAAGCGGATGTAATTTTCCAAAATCTCCTTGAGCGTGAGAACCTTCGGCTCGCCGTTCACAATGGCGAGCTGAATAATGCCGTAGGAAATTTGCAGCTGCGTGTACTGGTACAGGGTGTTGAGCACCACCTGCGGGTTCGCGTCGCGCTTTAAGTCGATGACCATGCGCATGCCCTCGCGGCTGGAATAGTCGTTGATGACCGCAATGCCCTCGACGCGCTTTTCCTTGACGAGATCTGCAATGGATTCGATGAGCCGCGCCTTGTTGACCTGATACGGCAATTCCGTTACGACAATGGAAAAACGTCCGTTTTTCTCGTTTTCGACAATTTCGGCACGCGCGCGCAGGAGGATCTTGCCGCGCCCCGTGGCATACGCCGCACGGATGCCCGCACGTCCCATAATGATGCCCGCCGTGGGGAAATCCGGACCTTTGATATGCTCCATGAGTTCCTCAAGCGAAAGCTCGGGATTGTCGATGAGCGCGGTGATGCCGTCGATCACCTCGCCCATATTGTGCGGCGGAATGTTGGTCGCCATGCCCACCGCAATGCCCGTAGAGCCGTTGACCAGCAAATTCGGGAAACGCGACGGCAAAACGGTCGGTTCTTTTAAGCGGTTGTCGTAGTTCGGCATGAAATCGACGGTATCTTTGTCGATATTGGTGAGCATCTCCATGGAGATTTTGCTCATTCTCGACTCGGTATATCGATAAGCGGCGGGCGGGTCGCCGTCCACCGAACCGAAGTTGCCGTGTCCGTCCACGAGCATATAGCGCATGGAAAAGCTCTGCGCCAAACGCACCATGGCGTCGTAAACGGACGCGTCGCCGTGGGGATGATACCGCCCCAGCACCGAACCGACGGTATCGGCGCACTTTCTGTACGCCTTTTCGGGGTACAGATTTTTTTCAAACATGGTGTAGAGAATGCGCCGATGCACGGGCTTTAAGCCGTCGCGCACATCCGGCAGGGCGCGGGAAATGATGACCGACATGGAATAATCCAAAAAGGATTTGCGCATTTCCCGATTGATCTCTACATTGATGATTTTTTGCTGATCAAACGGAATGTATTCCGCTTGATGCTCATTTTGCTGTTTTTTCATAATTCACCGCCATACGATACAGAATGCACCCAAAACGCCGCTTTTGACGGCTTTCGCGTTCGGTATCTTTCCTTTCGCTTTATTTCCGCTTTATACATCCAAATTCTGCACGTATTTTGCATTTTTCTCAATAAACAGGCGTCGGGGTTCGACCTTGTCGCCCATCAAAATGGAGAATGTCTCATCCGCCTGCATGGCGTCCTCCAAATTCACGCGCAGCATGGTGCGGTAGTTGGGATCCATCGTCGTCTCCCAAAGCTGCTCGGGATCCATTTCACCGAGACCTTTATAGCGCTGCACGTCGCAGTTGCCGCCCATTTCGGCGATCTCGCGCTCGCACTCCTCATCGGAAAACGCATAAACGTGTTTTTTGCCCTTGGAAATTTTATAAAGCGGCGGCTGCGCGATATAAATATGGCCGTGTTCTATAAGCGGCCGCATATAGCGGAAAAAGAAGGTCAAAAGCAATGTGCGGATATGCGCGCCGTCCACGTCGGCATCCGCCATAATGACGACCTTGTGATACCGCAGCTTCGTAATGTCGAAATCGTCGCCGATGCCTGTGCCAAGCGCCGTAATGACGGGCGTGAGCTTGTCGTTGCCGATGACCTTGTCGACGCGCGCCTTTTCCACGTTGAGCATTTTGCCCCACAGCGGCAGAATGGCCTGGATATTGCGGTCGCGTCCCTCTTTTGCAGAACCGCCTGCGGAATCGCCCTCGACGATATAAATTTCGGTGTTTTCGGGGTTTTTATCGGTGCAGTCCGCCAGCTTTCCGGGAAGCGAATTGCTTTCGAGCGCCGATTTGCGGCGGGCGTTGTCGCGCGCCTTTCGCGCCGCCTCTCTCGCGCGTGCCGCGTCAAGCGCTTTGTTGAAAATCGCTTTTGCGACGCTCGGGTTTTCCTCAAAATAGGTCATCATTTTATCATAGAGCATTTTGGAGACCAGACCCGTGATCTCGGTGTTGCCGAGCTTGCCTTTCGTCTGCCCCTCAAACTGCGCCTCGGTCAGCTTGACGCTGATGACTGCCGTTAAGCCCTCACGGACGTCCTCGCCCGACAGCTTTTTGTCCGCATCCTTCAAAAGGCCGAATTTTTTGCCGTAATCGTTGAATACGCGCGTGAGTGCCGTTTTGAAGCCCTGCTCATGCGTGCCGCCGTCAATGGTGCGCACGTCGTTTGCAAAGCTCAGAATGATCTCATTGTAGCCGTCGTTGTAAGATATGGCGACCTCCGCGCTTTTATCCCCCTGCACGGTGGAGAAATGCATAATGTCCTCGTGGACGGGGGTCAGCCCGCGGCTCGTGTTGATATAATCGACAAAGCTGCGAATGCCGCCCTCGTAGCAGAATTCCTCCTGAACAATATCGCCCTCGTCGCGGCGGTCGGTCAGCGTAATGGAAAGCCCCGCGTTGAGGAAGGCCTGTTCGCGCAGTCTGCGCTCCAAAGTCTCGTATTCATAAACGGTGGTTTCGGTGAAAATTTCGGGGTCGGCCTTAAAGCGGATAAACGTACCCGTTTCGTCGGTATCGCCGATCACGGTCAAGTCGGTCTCCACCTCGCCGCGCGCAAACCGCTGTTGATAGATATGCCCCTGACGGCTGACCTCGATCTCAAACCATTCCGAAAGCGCGTTGACGACCGACGAGCCCACGCCGTGTAAACCGCCCGAAACCTTATAGCCGCTGCCGCCGAATTTGCCGCCCGCGTGCAAGACCGTCAGAACAACCGTCACCGCGGGAAGCCCCTCTTCCTCGTTGATGTCCACGGGAATGCCGCGTCCGTTGTCGCGCACCGTGATAATATCGTCGGGCAGAATTTCCACTTCGATATGCGTGCAGTAACCCGCCAGCGCCTCGTCGATGGAATTGTCCACGATCTCATAAACCAAATGGTGAAGTCCCTTAGGGCCTGTCGAACCGATATACATACCGGGACGCTTGCGCACGGCCTCCAGCCCTTTTAAAACCTGAATTTGATCTGCGCCGTATTCGTCAGTCACGACCGTATCCATCTGCTGCGTCTGCATATTTTCATTATCCATGCTGTTCCTCCGTTATTCCGCAGGCCGTACCTTCAGCCGCTTGTAAATGGTATTCGTCCCCAAGGGGGAGATATAGACAAATCTGTCGTTTTGTTTCGCAACGACCAAAAAGGATTTCGGCAGATCATAAGAGACCGTTTTGGAAAATCCCGTTTGCTCCGCGTCCTTTAAATAGTCGCGCGTCGCCTTTTTGACGGTCGTCGTATCCAAATCAAAAACGCCGAGAATATCCTTTGCGCGCACGAGCGTCTCGCCGCCGACGTCCAAGTACATCAAAGCACCCTGCCTTTCTCCATGTGAAAGGTTCTGCCCTCGCACAACCGCAAAACGGCGGTCGGATCACAGCAGGTCACAAAAACCTGCCTGCCGCCGATATGGTTCAAAATGTAATCCTGCCGACTCTCGTCCAATTCACTCATCACATCATCCAGAAGTATGACGGGTTCTTCGCCGGTCTGCTCCTTCAAAATTTCCGCCTCGCTCAATTTCATGGCAAGCGCGGCGCAGCGCTGCTGCCCCTGCGAACCGAAGGTGCGCGCCGAAAGCCCGTCGATTTGAATGTGCAGGTCGTCCCTGTGCGGCCCTGTTGTGGTCATTTTATTAAAAATATCGTCGCGTCGGCTTTTTTGAAGCTCTTCCTTTAAAAGCGCCTTAATTTCCGCGACGTCCTGCGTGTACGCGCCGATGTTGTTGACATAGTCAATTTTTAACTTTTCCCGATTGCCCGACAGTCCCGCGTAAATTGAGTCCGCCGTTTGGCCGATCTGTTCGGTATACCAAAGCCGCCCCGCCGCGACCGACGCGCCGAAATCCGAAAGCCGTTCATCCCAAATTTCCAGCGTGTCCAAAAGCTCGGGATGCAAACCGACGTCCTTCAACAGCGCATTCCGCTGGGCAAGCGTATGGTTATACCGCGCAAGCGCTTTCGCATACTGCGGCCGAATCTGACAAAGCGCGGTGTCCAAAAACCGCCGACGGTTCAAAGGCCCTTCCTTCACGAGCGTCAAATGCGTCGGTGCGAAAATCACCGCGTTAAAGCTGCCGATGAGTTGGGCGGGGGATTGCAGCGTCACGCCGTTTTTCATGGCGGTACGCTTCGTATCGACATACAGACACGCGGTCTGTTCGCGCCCCGAAGCCAAAAAGGTCAGCTCGTTTTTGACAAAATCGCGCGAAAATCCCACCAACTCGCGATCGCGCTTGCTGCGAAAACTCTTACAGCCCGTAAACAGCCAAATACTTTCCAGCAAATTGGTTTTGCCCTGCGCGTTTTCGCCGAAAATCACATTGACGCCTTCGGCGGGTTCTATGCACGCTTCATCGATATTTCTGAAATTTTTCACGGTTAGCTGTTTGACAAGCATATCTTATACCTGTTTTTCGCCGTTGTCGGAAGGGTTCGCAATCGTATATTCCGTATCGCCGAAGGAAAAACGGTCGCCCTCGCGCAGCTTTTTGCCGCGCTGTATGCAGATTTTGCCGTTGACGCGCACCTGCTCGTCCCCGATCAGCATTTTGGCCTGCCCGCCCGTCTGTACCGCGCCGCAGAGCTTGAGCGCCGCGTCAAGACGGATAAAATCCGACGTAATGTTTACGGTTTTTTTCTTACTTATTGCCTGCTTTGCTTTAATTTTAATGACGCTCATTCGTTTCTCAGCCTCACGGGCAGCACAAGGAATAAGAAGCCTTCGCCCTCGGTGGGCAAAATCAAAATCGGCAAAACGGGACTGCCGAGCCGAATTTCCACCTCGTCCGCGTCGCATACGCGCAGCGCGTCCAGCAAATAGCGGTTGTTAAAGCCAATCTCCATTTTATTGCCCGAACCCGTGCAGGGCAGCTTGTCGTTCGCCGTGCCGAGCGCGGTGGTGCTGGAAATGCGGATCATTTCGTTATCGAATATACAGCGGATCGGGCTTTTGGCGCGGTCGGTGATGATCAGCGACGTGCGCTCGATGCTGTTGATAAGCATGCGGGTATTGACGCGAATGCTCGCGGTCGTATGTCCCGAGATCGCCGCCTGATAGTTCAAAAATTCGCCTTCCAAAAGGCGCGAAACGATGTGGTAATTGCCGATTTCAAACACGATAAAGCGCCTGCCGACGTTCATGGAAACGGTTTGTTCGGCATCCGTCAGCTTGACGACCTCGTTTAAAGCCTTTTTCGGCGCGACAAAGATTTTTTCCTCGCCCTCATAGTCGATCATTTCGTTGCGGATCGCAAGACGGAAGCCGTCTACCGCGACCAAACGAATCTGCTTGTTGCCGATTTCAAAGCGCACGCCCGTATGCACCACTTTGACATCGCTTTCCGCCGCGGCAAAAATCGTTTTGCGGATCATATCCTTTAAAAGCTCGCCGTCTATGACGATTGGGAAGCCGCTCTCCACCGACGGAAGCTCCGGATATTCCGACGGAGAAATTCCGATCAGCGAAAATTCCGCGTCGCCGCTTCGTATGCGGCAGATAAACCGCTCATCCGATTCCAGGCGCACGGTTTCAAAGGGGAGATTTCGGAGAATATCGCAGAGAATACGCGCATTCAAAATAATACTGCCGCTCTCTTCCACACGCGCTTCCATAGACGAGATGATGCCGACTTCGAGATCGTACCCCGTCAGAGTAAGCCTTCCGTCTCCGGCTTCAATGTAAATGCCTTCGATGGCCGGAATCGAAGATTTGGAAGAAACCGCTCTTTGCACATTTGAACAAATTTCCGAGAGCTTTGCGGTGTCACAAACGAACTTCATAAAAATTTTCCTTTCTTAAAAAACAAAAGAATATATAAATAATAGGATTAGCAGTAGACACAGTCGAAATGTTTGAAAACGCCCGAAAACTCCCAAGCAAAAGGGCTTACAGGGCTTTTCGCCGTGAAGAAAACTTGTAGAAAAAAATGGTTTTTCAACAGTTCTTTTTTAACTGAAAATGCAATGTTCAAAACTTGCCTGACGAAAACGAAAACTTGTCTAAATCTCCTGTACGTTTTTGATAATGTTTTCCACGAGCGTGCGGTAGTCTTTGTCCCGATCCATACGTTCCGCCACGCAGTCGATGGAATGCTTGACGGTGGAATGCGTTTTGCCGTTAAACGCTTCGCCTATCTCTTCCAAAGACATTCCGGTCATTTCGCGGATGATATACATAGCCGTCTGGCGTGCGTCCTTGATATTTTTGTCGCGCTTGTCCGAGACGATGTTGGCAACGGACACCCCCGTGACGGCCGCGACGTTTTCTAAAATCTTTTCGCGCACCACCGAAACGGGCTGTGTGGTGTTCATCAATTCCTTAATGGCGTCTTTGGTGATCTCAATGGTCGGCGGCGTACCCAAAAGCGAGCAGATAGCCTGTAATTTTTTGACCGCGCCCTCAAGCTCACGCACGTTGTGGATGACCTGCTCGGCAATAAATTCCACGATGTTATCCGGAATATCGAACGAAATCGCTTCCGCCTTGTTTTTGATGATGGCCATGCGCATTTCAAAATCCGGCGGTTGAATGTCGGCGGTAAGCCCCCAAACAAAGCGGTTTTTCAGGCGGTCTGCGAGCTTCGGAATCTCCTGCGGCGGATTGTCGGAGGACAGGACGATCTGTTTGCCCTCCTCGGTCAGCGAATTGAAGGTGTGGAAAAATTCCTCTTCAATCGAATTTTTGCCCGCAATAAACTGAATATCGTCCACCAAAAGGGCGTCCGCCCGACGGTATTTTTCGCGCAATTCGTAGGTGTTGGAATTGCGGATATGTTCAATAATGTCGTTGGTGAATTTTTCACTCGTGACGTATATAATGGACGCATCGGCGTTTTGGCGGCGCATATAATTTTCGATTGCCTTTAAAAGATGCGTTTTTCCAAGGCCGCTTTTGCCGTAAATAAATAAGGGATTATACGCCTTGCCCGGGTTTTCCGCAACCTTTTTCGCCGCGGCGTAGGCGTAATTGTTGGATTTGCCGACCACAAAATTTTCAAAGCTGTTGTCGGGATTGTTGATGAGCAGAGCGTCCGTCTTTTCGACCGGCGCGGCGGGTGCAGGGGCAGGCTCTTTTTTCTTTTCCAAAAGCTCGATTCTCACATCGACCTCAAAGCCCAGCACACCGAAAAAAGCCTCTTTCAAAAGCGGCGTGAATTTTTTCTCCACGATCCCGTAACGAAATTCGTTATCCATCCCGAGCACGACGGTCTCTCCGTCGAACGTCTCAATATGCAAAGGCTCTATCCAAACCGTAAACACCGTATTTGTAAGACCGCCTTCGGTCTTTACATAGGTGCAGACCGCTTCCCACAATTCAGACAGCGAATTCATAGTACGTCCCCAATCAACATAAAATTCGACAGAATCAAGATTCCGAAAATGGCAGATTTTGAAAGAGCGGCCGACGCCGACCTTTCGTTTTATCACCATGCCCCGATTCGTTTCAAAAAGCCGCCGCAGATACGGAATTCTTTTCGGGATCACCTTAAAAACCGCCAGAACAAAGCCAAAAGGCGGTTTGCCCAAAAACGTATACCGACCCCGCAAACGGGGCAAAGCGGCAAAAACGGCGCGCAAGGGCAAATTTCTACCTATACATGTATTATCATATCACGTTTCGGAAAATTTTTCAACCACATATTGCCCCATTGGGGGAGAGATTTTGGACTTTGCCCGGAAAATACGGAAAGCAGAGCGGCCGCGTTTTTCCTATACTATTATAATATAGAAAGGGAGAAGCGGCACAAAGCGCAAAAATCCAACAAAAACATTGACAAAGGTATGAACTGTAGTATATAATAACTTTCCGCAGATCATTTTTGGACAGAAACGGAGGTGGAAGCATGAAAAGAACCTATCAACCCAAAAAGCGTCATCGCAAAATGGAACACGGCTTCCGTAAAAGAATGGCGACCACGAACGGCAGAAAGGTCCTTGCTCGCCGCAGAAGAAAGGGTAGAAAACAGCTTTCTTATTAAAAAGGGCAGTTCGTTTTGAAAAACACGGCTACACTAAACCGAAACGGGGATTTCCGAAGGCTCTATCACCGCGGAAAGACCTATACAAATCCTGCACTGGTTGTTTATTTGCAAAAAAACCGTGCGGGAATTTGTCGTATCGGTATTACCGTGAGCAAAAAAGTCGGCAACGCCGTAGAGCGCAACCGCTGTAAACGCATCATCCGCGCCGCGTATCGGGCAATAGAGCCGCGCATTTCGGGTAATTACGATTTTGTCTTTGTAGCGCGCGCGAGAACCAAGGCTTTGAAAAGCACGGATGTGGAAAGAATTATGCTCGGCATGTTAAAAAAAGCGGGTGCCGTTTGAAATGAAAGAGCTTTTGATGCGCGGTATCCGATTTTATCAGCAAAAGATCTCTCCGCTTTTTCCGCCGCGGTGCAGATATTATCCGACTTGTTCGCAGTATATGCTGACCGCCATTGAGCGGTTCGGCGTTTTGCGGGGCGGACTTATGGGAACTTTACGGCTTCTGCGGTGCAATCCGCTGTTTCCGGGCGGCTACGACCCGGTTCCCGAAAAGAAAGAAAATCACACAAAATAAGGGCGACTCCCTTATTTCGGAGGAACATACATGCAAAGACTGTATGAAATCTTGGGAATCCCGTTCGGGTTCGTCATTTCCCTGTTTTACGGGCTGACGGGCCATTATCTGCTCTCTATTTTTTTCCTGACCGTGATCGTGCGGCTCTGTCTGCTTCCTTCGGCCATCAGCCAGCAAAAGGGAATGGCCAAGCAGGCGCGTTTACAGCCGAAGCTCAGAAGAATTCAGGAAAAATATAAGAATGACCGCGCAAAACTGCAGGAAGAGACGCAGGCGCTCTATCAGCGCGAGGGGACTTCCGCCATGACCTCGGGGTGTCTGCCCATGCTCATCCAGCTGCCGATCATGATCGGGCTGTTTCAGGTGAACTATCACCCGTTTTCCATGGTGCTGCGCATCGATTCCGGCGTTGTGGAAGCGCTTAAAGCCGCCGCCGCGCCGTTTGTCACGTCGGGGCAGAACAACTCTTTCCGTATGGAGCTGTACGCGCTCGAGCATTTCCGCGAGATCATAAGCAGCACGACCGTTCCGGGGCTTACGGGGGAAATGGTCGCCAAAATCGAGCTGTTTATGGAGCGGTTCTCTCTGTTCGGGCTGGATCTTTCCGTCACCCCGAATTACAAGGATTTCAGCGTGTATTGGGTCGTACCCATCGTCTCCGGCCTTTTGGCGCTGGCCATGAGCCTGTATTCCCAGTTTCGGCAGAAAAAAACCAATCCCGAAATGGGGAAAAATCCGATGATGGGCTGTATGACGCTGTATATGCCCGCCATGCAGATCTTTTTCGCCTTCCTGTTCCCCATCAGCGTCGGCATTTATACCATTATGTCTACGGTACTTTCCTTCGTGCAAATGATCGTTCTCAACCAAATTTACGCCCCAAAAAAGGTTCTTGCCAAAGTGATGATCGACGAGACGATCTACCGCCGTTCCAGAGAGGAAAACACCAAGAAGATCAAAGCGATGCAAAACACGGCGGACGAAGACGAACAGGCTTGATCGAACGAAAAACAGAAAGGAGCGATACCGCGCACAAACGGAATCCAGAACTTTCCGTTCGTGCAAACGGCGTATCGCACGGTGAAAACTATGTTAAAAGAGACCATTTGTACCGCCAAAACCATAGAAGAGGCGAAAACCGCCGCCTTGCAGCAGCTCGGACTTACGGAGGATGACGATTTTCATTATGAAGTTCTGAAAATGCCGACGAAAAAGGTACTCGGTCTGTTCGGCGGTTCGGACGCACAGGTCAAGGTGTCCGTAGAGGTGCCCAATCCCGCAGAGAAGAAAGCGCCCGCGCCGAAAAAAGAGCGGCCGCCACGCCCTGCGAAGGCGCCGCAAGAGGGGAAAGCCCCCGCAAAACCCGCGCAAAAGGCGGACAGAAAACCCGGGAAGCCCATGCATGACGCGCAAAATCCGCACGGCGAACCGGCGAAAAAGGACGACGAACCGACGCCCGCACCGAGAAAGGCGGATCTGCACCCGTCTGACGCGCACGAGGCGACGGCGCAGTATATCGTGTCCATTGTGAAGGCGCTCGGCGTAGAGACCTGCACGGTGCACGCGTTTGATAACGAAGAAGAGGTTTTGTTTGAGCTGGAATGCGGCGAGGATTACGGCATTGTGATCGGCCGCCGCGGCGAGACGCTCGACGCCATCCAATATCTTGCGCGCACGGTCGAAAGCCACGCGAATCAAAGCTATAAGCGCGTGTCGATCAACGTCGGCAATTACCGCGAAAAGCGCGAAGCGGCGCTCGTTGGGCTTGCGAAGCGCAACGCCGCCAAGGTACTGCGCACGGGGCGCAGCATCGCGCTCGAACCGATGAATCCGTTTGAACGCCGCATCATCCACACGGCCATTCAGGAAGTGGAAGGCGTGGTTTCCTATTCGACGGGCGTCGATTTCGGCCGCCGCGTAATCATAGCGCCCGAGGGCGCGCCGAAAAATGCACGTCCCCCAAAGAACGATTACCATCGCGGGGACAGACGCGACCGTCATGACCGTCCGAAGCGCGAGCCGTATGTGCCCGAAATTCCGGCGGATCGCGAAAAGCACAGCGACGCCGCAGGCGTTTCCCGTTACGGCAAGATCGAAGTGAAAAAGGACGCACCCGAAACGACGGAGGAATAAAGGAACAAGGCGGGGAGCATTCCTCGCCTTGTTTTTTCAAACGGCCGCCGCGCAGGCAAAGGAAATACAGCAAAACCAAACAGCGGCGCGGTCGGCTTCGGCCGCATACGAAAAGCGCGGCAAGATCGGAAAGCGCGGCAAGGAGGAAACTATGTCTACCATCGCGGCAATATCCACAGGCCAAGCGGCAGGGGGCATCGGCATCGTGCGCATATCGGGCGAGAACGCCCTGCCGATTGCCGATGCGGTTTTCCGCGCCCATTCGGGCAAATCTCTGCAAACGCTCGGCGGCTATCGCGCGGCGCTCGGCACGGTCATGGCGGGGGACGTCGCGGTTGACGAGGCCATCGCCACGGTTTTCCGCGCGCCGAAAAGCTATACGGGCGAGGACGTCGTGGAGCTTTCCTGCCACGGCGGGCTGTTTGTGACAAGGCAGGTGCTGCGCGCCGTATTGCAAAGCGGCGCAGTCCCGGCAGAGGCGGGGGAATTCACCAAACGCGCCTTTTTAAATGGAAAATTGGATTTGACCGAGGCCGAGGCCGTGATGCAGCTGATCGGTGCGCAGGGCGAGCAGGCAAGCCTTGCCGCACTCGGCGCGCTCGACGGGCTCCTATCCCAAAGGATCGCCGAAATTTCCGCAAACCTGAAAGCGGTTTCCGCCGCGCTGGCGGCATGGGTGGATTACCCCGATGAGGAGATCGAGGATTTGTCGGACGAAACCATTGCAAAAACGCTCGATGGCTCAACCGCCGCATTGGAACAGCTCATTTCGCGCTTTGACAGCGGCCGCGCGGTGCTGGAGGGCGTGGATACCGCCATCGTCGGCAAGCCGAACGTCGGGAAATCCACGCTGATGAATCTTTTGACAGGAACGGAAAAATCCATTGTGACCGAAATTGCGGGGACGACCCGCGACGTCGTAGAGGAAACGGCAAATGTGGGCGGCATTACACTGCGGCTTTCGGATACGGCGGGGCTTCGCGAAACGACCGATTCGGTAGAGCGCATCGGCGTGGCGCGCGCACGGAAAAAAATCGAACGCGCGGCGCTGATTTTGGCGGTTTTCGACGCCTCCGTTCCGCTTACACAAGAGGATGAAGCCTTAATCGCGCTTTGCAAGGGCAAAAAAGCCGTTGCCCTGCTCAACAAAAGCGATTTGCCGCAGGCGTTCGGCAAAGCCGCGCTCGACGCGGCGTTTTCCCATGTGGTATGCGTTTCCGCCAAGGCGCGGACAGGCTTGGACGCTTTGGAAACGGCGATTGCCGATATTTTGGGAACGGCGGACTTTGACCCGTCCGCCGCAACGCTGATGAACGAACGCCAGCTTGCCTGCTGTCGTGCGGCGCTGCAAAATTTGCAGGAGGCAAAGGCCGCGCTGGACGGCGGGTTGACGCGCGATGCGGTAAACGTCAGCATCGACGCGGCGATTGAGGATTTGGATACGCTTACGGGTGCGCGCGCCACGGAATCGGTCGTCAATGAAATTTTTTCCCGATTTTGCGTGGGCAAATAAGGACAAGCACGGTATCGCATAGAAAAAGAGAGGAAACGGTACGGCACGCAAACGCTTTTAGACATGATGTGCAAAAACGTATCGGACGGCATTGATATGGAGTATTTCGCAAAACAATATGATGTTGCGGTGATCGGCGCGGGACACGCCGGCATTGAAGCGAGCCTTGCCGCCGCGCGGCTGGGCTGTTCGGTCGTCGTGTTTACCGTACAGCTCGATTGGATCGGCAATATGCCGTGCAACCCCTCCATCGGCGGGACGTCTAAGGGGCATTTGGTGCGCGAGATCGACGCGCTCGGCGGCGAAATGGGCAGGGCGGCGGACAAAACGCAGATCCAGTCGCGCATGCTCAATCGCGGCAAAGGGCCTGCGGTGCATTCCCTGCGCGCGCAGATCGACCGCCGCGAATACGCCAAGGTGATGAAACACACCCTCGAACAGCAGTCGAATCTGGACGTCAAACAGGCGGAAGTCGTCGATCTCTGCCGGAACGAGCAGGGACTTTGGCAGTTGACGACGCAAATGGGCGCGATCTATACCGTGCCGTGCGTCATCCTCGCGACAGGCACATTCTTAGGCGGACGGGTGTATGTCGGCGACGTTTCGTATGCGAGCGGGCCGGACGGGATGTTTCCCGCGACCGCATTGTCGGAAGCGCTCAAACGCCTACAAATTCCGTTGCGTCGCTTCAAAACCGGCACACCCGCGCGCGTCAACCGCCGCAGTGTGGACTTTTCAACGCTGGAGGTGCAAAAGGGCGACGAGCACCCCGTGCCTTTTTCGTTTGAAACGGCCGATCCGCCCGAAAACAAAGCGGATTGCTACATCACCTATACCAATGCGGACACCAAACGCGTGATTTTGGAGAATATCCACACTTCCCCGCTGTACAGCGGCAAAATTCACGGCGTCGGGCCGCGCTATTGCCCGAGCTTTGAAGACAAGATCATGCGCTTTCCCGATAAGACCCGCCACCTGCTGTTTTTGGAGCCGTGCGGCCTGGACACCGAGGAAATGTATTTGCAGGGGATGTCCTCGTCCCTGCCCGAAAGCGTGCAGCTACAATTTTTGCGCACGATAGAGGGTCTCGAACACGTCGAGATCATGCGCACGGCGTATGCCATTGAGTATGACTGCGTTGATCCGCTCGCGCTCAAAGCGTCTTTGGAATTCTTGGATTTCGACGGCTTGTTTGGCGCGGGGCAGTTCAACGGTTCTTCGGGCTATGAAGAAGCCGCCGCGCAGGGGCTGATTGCGGGGATCAACGCCGCGCGCAAGGTGCAGGGTAAGCCTGCGTTCATTTTAGACCGTGCATCCTCCTATATCGGCACGCTGATCGACGACCTTGTGACCAAGGGCTGTTCCGACCCGTACCGCATGATGACCTCGCGTTCGGAATACCGCTTACTGCTTCGGCAGGACAACGCCGATCTGCGCTTAACGCCGCTCGGGTACGAGATCGGCCTCATTTCGGAGGCGCGTTATGCCCGATTCCAAGAGAAAACCGCGCAAATCGCCGCCGAACGCCGCCGCGCGGAGGAGACCACGATCCCGCTGACCGATGCCTTGCAGGCGCTTTTGGTTTCACGTGAAACATCGCCGCTCAAAAACGGCGTGAAGCTTGCGGAACTGCTCAAGCGTCCGCAAATCGACTATGCGGCGCTTGCGCCTTTTGACTCGACGCGTCCCGATTGGCCGTCGGAGATTTTTGAGCAGGTCGAGATCGAATTGAAATACGACGGCTATATCCGCCGCCAGCAGGCGCAGATCCACGAAATGCGCCGTTTGGAGAACAAGCGGCTTCCCGAAACGCTTCGGTATGACCAAATCGAAGGGCTGCGGCTCGAAGCGCGCGAAAAGCTCGGCAAAATTCGCCCGCAGAGCGTCGGGCAGGCGTCGCGCATCAGCGGCGTGTCCCCTGCGGACATTTCGGTGCTGCTCGTCTATCTCGCAAAGGAGGGGATGTGATGCCGCTGAACCGTGCGTTGCTTTTGGATACACTTTGCGCTTTGGAGCTTCGCTTTCCCGACGACGCCCTTGCGCGGCTCGACCGATACGCCGACCTGCTTGCCGAGACGAACCGACAGTTTAATCTGACCGCCGTTACAGAGCCGGACGAGGTCACCATCAAGCATTTTGCGGACTGCCTCTCCCTGTTTTCCTATGTCGAATTTCCGCAAAACGCGTCGGTTATCGACGTCGGCACGGGCGCGGGCTTCCCGGGGCTTGTATTAAAGCTCGTGCGCCCCGACCTTTCCGTTACGTTTTTGGACAGCACCAAAAAGAAGCTCGGCTTTATTGAAAACGTGCTTGCGGCGGTTTCGCTGACGGGCGAGACCGTACACGCGCGCGCCGAGGAGGCGGGGCAGGACGCGCAATTTCGGGAACGCTTTGATTTTGCGACTGCACGCGCCGTTGCCGCACTGCCCGTTTTGTCGGAATACTGCCTGCCCTTTGTAAAGCAAGGCGGCGCGTTCCTCGCCATGAAATCCGCCGCCGCCGAGGAAGAGATCGACAAGGCGCGCGGGGCGATACACCTGCTCGGCGGCCAAGTCGAGTCCGATTTTCTGTTCGATTTGGCAAAAAATATGCCCAGACGCATCGTTACGGTGCGGAAAATATCGCAAACCCCGCCAAAATATCCGCGTCCCTCAGCAAAAATCGCCAAAAATCCATTAAAATAAAAGGGAAAACCGCCAAAACGCCGCCTTTTTGGGCGAACGGTTTTTCTTTACAAATCCCGCCCGACCGTGCTATCCTTGTGTCACAGGACAAGCCGACGGGCGGTTTTTTGAACGGAGAGTCCGTGACGGGAAGCTGTTCCTGCCCATCATCGGAGAAAGGAACGATACCCGAAAGCGGTATCACGGAAAGACGGATGCGTACACCGAAAATCAAAAGCACGGGGCAGATTTTCCTGATCCCGCAGGAGCAGATCGTGCCGAACCCCAACCAGCCGAGAAAGCGGTTTGATTACGACGAGCTGGAGGGTCTTGCACAGAGCATTCGCCAAAACGGGATTTTACAGCCTATTACGGTGCGCCCGACCGACGAGAACACCTTTGAACTGATCACGGGCGAACGCAGACTGCGCGCCGCGCGGCTGGTGGGATTGACGAAGATCCCCGCCATCGTGACCGAGACGGACGACAAAAACTCGGCGGTCTATTCTCTGATCGAAAACTTACAGCGGCAGGATCTGAGCTTTTTTGAAGAGGCCGAGGCAATCGAACGCCTGATCGACAACTACGGCCTGAGCCGCGACGAGCTAGCCAAAAAGCTCGGCAGGGCGCAGTCCACCATTTCCAATAAACTGCGGCTGTTGCAGCTTTCCGAAGAAATGCGGTATCGGATTTCGCGTGCGGGACTGACCGAACGCCATGCGCGCGCCCTGCTGCTTTTGGAGGACGACGCGCGCCGTGACCGTGCGCTCGGCATTATGATCGACCGTCATCTGACGGTGGCGGAAAGCGAACGGCTGATCGAGCAAATGCTCTCGAAGGAGGGCAAGACGCGCAACAATTTGCGCGGCATTCGCGACGTGCGCGTGTTTATCAATACGCTGAATCACGCGGTAGATACCATTCGCCGCGCGGGCGTGGACGCAGACGCCGCCAAAAGCGAAACGCCCGAATATATCGAATATGTTGTGCGGATCCCGAAGCTCGAACAGATCAAGCTCCCGCTTCCCTCCGACAGCGAGGCGGTTTAAGAAGCCCTTTTACGCGGCTTCGACGGCGGACACGCCGTTTGCGCCGATACGCGGCGCACATGACTTTGTAAAACGTGGGACGGCGATCACCCCTATTGCCATTCCCGTTTTAAATATCCATATCCTTCTCTTTCACACCCCACATCCACAGCGGAGCAGCGACCGGACCCCCATCCGGCCGCTGTTTCGCTTTTTCCGAAGAAAACAAGGGGTTAATTTTGCCGCGGCAAAAAGAAGAACCGCCCTCGCCGCCGAAAGGTTTCACGTGAAACATCCGGACGCGCCCCACCGCCTTTTTGAAAAAAGGCGGGCGAAAAACTTTTGTTTTGTCTCCTTGAAAGTGGGAGGGAAAGGGCGGAACGGAAAAAACGGCCTGAAACCTGCTTTGTGCAGCGTCTCAAGCCGTTTTATGGTTTGTCGGTTTATTTGAGTTCCTGTTCCAAATCACGAAACAGCTCGGAATTGAAAAAGGTCTCGATCGGGATGCCCAGCCCATCGCACAGCTTTTTGATCGTGGAGATCGTGGTGCTGTTGTTGCGGCCGCTAACGATATTGTTGAGCGTGGACTGCGTAACGCCGCTCATCGTGCCCAGCTTGTTGACAGATATACTTCGCTCTCGGCACAGCTCCAATATCCGCTCTCTGACGGCTTCTCCGATGTTCAAGGGTATCACCTCCCGCACATAAAATCATAGCGATTCAACCCTAAAAAGTTTAACCATTTTGAGTTAAACTTAACGCAAAAGGGTTGACAAGCCCAAGATCAGCACATTATAATATTTATAAAGGGAACAGAAGTTCGTCACCCCCACACTTCACGCGAAGGAGGACTTCGACATGAAAAAGGGAATGGGTCTGAAACGCTTGCTTTCATGGACGCTATGCATTTGTATGTGTTTAAGCACCTGTGTTTTCGGCGCGCAGCAGGTTCGGGCGACCGACGGGGCGGCTGATTCTGTGCAAGCCGCGGCGGATGCCCCGCAGGAACCGATGATCGAGCATGACCATACCGACTGGGCAGTGTTCAATCCGACCGCCTCACAGTACATTGCGAGCGGAAATTATTACTTGGAAGACGATATAGCCCTTACCAAAACGCTATACTATGTGGATGCGGGCGAGGTCACCCTTTGTCTCAACGGACATACCCTCACAAGCGGGGACAGTTCGATCAGCGTAAGCAGCGGTGCAACGCTGACCCTGACCGATTGCGGCGCAGGTGTAATTACCGGGGGTACAAACACCCCTGTCCTTGTGAAAGGCGGCGCTTTTCTTATGCAAGGCGGTACGATCTCCGGCAACCAGGCAAGCAGCACAAGCAAAACATATAGCGGCGGCGTTTATATGGCGAGCGGTACCTTCACTATGGAAGGCGGCTCCATTTCCAATAACACCGCAACCACCGGCGGCGGTGTATATGTGGAAAGCGGCGAATTCCTTATGAAAGGCGGCACAATTTCCGAAAACACGTCGACAGGCAACGGCGGCGGCGTGTGGATAGGAAGCGGCAGTACCTTCACCATGGAAAACGGCGCGATTGCCGATAACCATGCAAGCTCCCAAGGCGGCGGCGTGCATATGAACGGCTTGACGGGCGATTCCGTCTTTCTTATGAAAGGCGGCACGATTTCCGGCAACGACGCACAATTTGCCGGCGGCGGCGTATATATGATGAATAAAAGCAGCTTCACGATGGAAAACGGCGTGATTTCCGCAAACAGCGTCGTAAACACCGGGGGCGGCGGCGTATACATGACATGGGGCAGCAGTTTTACAATGAAAGGCGGCGAAATCTCCGACAACGAGGCAATGTACAAAGGCGGCGGCGTGTATGTGGAGCGTAACGGCTTTACAATGGAAAACGGAAAAATTTCCGGCAACCGTGCAGCCGATGGCGGCGGGGTATACGTCAGACGCAGCGTTGCTGACTTTACGATGGAAAACGGCGAGATCTCCGGCAACAGCGCAACAGGTACCGGCGGCGGTGTATATGTAGACGAAGGCGTCTTCAACGTGAACGGCGGCACGGTCTCCGACAATACAGCGCAGGCTCAGGGCGGCGGCGTATATGTAGGCAGCGGCAGCTTCATTATGGAGAACGGCGTCCTCTCCCGCAACACAGGCAGTTCGGGCGGCGGCGTATATATGGGAAGCGGCGTTTTCACCATGAAAGGCGGCGAGCTGTCCGATAACAGCGTAACCTCTCCATACGGCTTCGGAGGCGGTGTATATGTGGCCGGCGGCGGTGCAGCAGATAAGAACGGCGGCAGCTTTACTATGGAAAGCGGTACGATCTCCGGCAACGATGCGAACTATGGCGGCGGCGTAGCTGTGGGTAACGGGACATTCACCATGAAAAACGGCGGGATTTCCGACAATCGTGCAACCTATGGCGGTGGTGTACATGTGATGAGTACCTTTACTATGGAAGGCGGTACGATCTCCGGCAATACGGCGCAGTCTTACGGCGGCGGTATAGCCGTGTACAGCGGTACGTTCGGCGTTTCGGGCGCGCCCGTCATAACAGGCAATACGCTTACGGACGACGGGACGGAAAGCAACGTCTGCCTTGTCAAAGAGACGGAGTATATCCATGTGACAGGGGAACTCACCGACGGCGCGAAGCTCGGCGTCAACCGTCTCACGGACGTGAAGCAAACACCTGTCCTGACTGCGGGCTACGGCGATTTCCACACCGACGACGCGGGGCAATATTTCTTCTACGACAACGCCGAAAGCAACGGAAACTGCGGCGTGGGAACGGGGTCGGACGGGGAAGCCTGGTTCGGCTACCATGTGACGTTTAAAGATAAGAACGCGCAAACGCTGGGCGAACAGTTCGTGGGCTATAACGGTACGGCTTCGCCGTGGTCGCTCGGTTCGGGCGACGGGACATGGGCAACCGACATAGGGGGCGCGCCATTCGATTTCAGCACCCCGGTCACCGCGAATCTGACCCTGTACACCGACAGAGAACTCGCGCATGCCGACGGTCCTGTCGTTGAGAAATCGAAAGCACAGGTCAAAATGACGCGCACGAGTGCGACCGCCGTTGCGGAACGCTTCCAATTCCGCGTGATCTCCAAAATCAGCGACGCCGACTGGAACGCCTATTTTGCAAATACCGGCTCGAACGACCCGCAAGCCGCGCAAAAAAACGCCATCACCGAGCTTGGCTTTGTGGCCTATAAAGGGATAGAAGGCTTCGACATGGAGACGGCGCGGGCGGCAGCCAAGGCCGGACATGATCAGGGGGACTACACGGTAGCGACCACCAATTATATCCGGCACATCGACGGGTCTGACGCGGAATTCGCCGCGCGCATCGAGATCACGAGCCTTGCTTCCAACAGCGACGTGACCTATATCGCGTTCGTCAAGTATTTGGATGCGGACGGCAAAGAAGCCTATGCGTTTTATGAAACGGCAGGCACAGCTTTGCTTTCTGCAAATTACGACAACATCGTTTCCGCCTATTTGGCCGCGTCCCCCTTTGGGGAGTAAGCAGTCGGCGGCATTTGCCGCTTGCGTCGTTCGCGCCCAAAAGGGCAAGACGGATTTTTTCTCTCGGTTTCGGAAAACGCCCGCAGCGGCTTCGACCGCCTGCGGGCGTTATTCACAGGTCACGTATTTTCATGCAAAAACCTCCCCCAAAAAGGGAGGTTTCAGTCTGTCGATAAACTGTTTTGCGGTAGCAAAACAACCAAAAGTTTTCGCCCGCCTTTTTCAAAAGGCGGCGGGGTTGAGGGGCGGCGCCCTCATCGCAGCC
>CANRAU010000017.1 GCA_947628665.1 uncultured Clostridia bacterium | reverse complement strand
CCGCAAATTCTGCGGGGGGGGGGTACAGTTATAGGCTGACCCTTACCGCTGACCTCCGAAAGGAGGCGGCGTGATGAAGGCTTATGCTCTGCTTACCGGTCGCGGCAATAACACTTTAAAGGATAAAAATATCCTTGACTGTCTCGGCCGCCCGGTGCTTTACTATCCGGCAAACGCAGCCTTGCAGGCCAAAACCGTGGACAAGCTGTTCTGTTCGAGCGATGACGATAAAATTCTCGCCGAGGCGCAGAACTTGGGTCACACTCCAATCAAACGCCCGGCGGAGCTTGCTCTGCCGACCAGTCAGCATGTCGACTGCATTTTGCACGCGCTCGGCGAAATTGAAAAGCAGTGCGAACTGCCGGACGTGCTTGTTGTAACGCTTGCGAACAACGTAACAATCAAGGCCGAATGGATTGACGATTGCGTGAAGATGATGGAGAAAAATTCCGATTTAACGGCAGTCGTTCCGGTCTATGAGGACAACGATCACCACCCTTTGCGCGCGAAAACCGTCGACGAAAATGGTCGTTTGCAGATGTATGAGAAAGGAATCACCGGAAAGGTTTCGACCAATCGTCAGGATCTGCCAAAATGCTATTTCCTGTCGCATAATTTCTGGGTGTTGAGGGTAGATAACCTCTTGAAAAATGCATCTGACGGTCAGCAACCGTGGGCGTTTATGGGCAACAGCATCGGCTATTACGAGATTGATGAGTCGATAGATATACATAAAGAGGTTGACCTTTTGCTTGCAAAAGAGTGGATAAAGACGAACATGCCCGCAAATTCTGCGGGGGGGGGGTACAGTTATAGGCTGACCCTTACCGCTGACCTCCGAAAGGAGGCGGCGTGATGAGCACGGCATGCTTTATACCTATAAAAGCCAATTCCGAGCGTGTACCGGGTAAGAATTTCCGCGTACTCAACGGTAAAAAACTTTATGAATATATCATCGAGCATTCCCTCGAAGCCGACGCTTTTGACGATATTATTATCGACACGAACAGCGACGAAATTAAGAAGTTTGCCGAAAAACTCGGTTGCAAGGTCATAGAGCGTCGGGAGGAACTTGCCCGAAATACGGCAAACGGCAATGATCTTTTAAACTATCACTTTGAAAAATTCCCCGAATATGACTACTACTTTCAGCTTTTTGCGACTGCGCCATATCTTCAGCCTTCGTCAATCAAAGCGTGCGTTGATAAGCTGACGAACAGCACCGAGTATGACTCGTGTTTTACAGCAATCAAACATCAGGGCTTTTTCTGGCTGAACAATACCAGTATAAATTACCGCCCATGTATTCTGCCACGCAGTCAGGATATGCTGCCGGTGGTTGAAGAAACGACAGGACTGTACGGAATCGCTCGGGAGGCGCTCGTAAAGTACCGTTGCCGCATAGGCGCAAAGCCTTATATTCACTTTGTCAGTAAATTTGAGGCGGTAGATATCAATACCGAGGAAGACCTGAAGCTGGCGGAGAAAGTCGGCAGGGAATATTGGGGAATATCCGAATCGGGTAGCTAATGGCTTGATGCAAAAATTATAACAGCGAGGTTCAATCAATGCCTGAAGTAGGAATCATGACATGGTTCCAACATCGCAATTACGGTACAGCGTTGCAAGCCGTTGCGATGTCGGAAATCATAAAGAAAATAGGATACTCGCCTACGGTAATCCAATATTATTATAGCAAAGTAGACCCTTATGATGAGAAACAAAAAATTCAGGTTTTTGTTCACAGAGTGTTTAATCGGCTGAAATCTATCGGAAATTCACCGTATTTCTCGGAGGAAAGGGAAAATAAGTTTGAAGAGTTCCTTATGAAACATTTGCACTTTTCCGACGAGTGCAGAACGCAATCGGAGCTTGAAGCGTTAAATGGTAAATTTGATTGCTTTGTTTGCGGCAGTGACCAGATTTGGGGAACGGCTTATTTTAAACCGCATTACTTTCTTGACTTTGTATACGATGACAGCAAAAAAATAGCGTATGCGCCGAGTATTGGAAGACCGAAAATTGATGATAAAAGAGTCGGGCAAGAAGTTGCAAGACTGTGTTCGTCATTTGCCTATCTTTCCACGCGCGAGGAATCCGGCTCGAAAATCATTCACGACCTGACGGGCAGGGATGTAAAGACAGTGCTTGACCCGACGCTTCTTTTATATGAGGACGATTGGGATAAACTTTTAGATCAAAAGTGTGAATTGCCCGCATCGCCTTATCTTATTGCTTATATGCTCGGCCGAAGTGAATCCCATTGGAAGGAAACATATGATATAGCCGAGAAGCTTAACTTGGACGCCAAAATTATTCCCGTATTTCAAAATGACATAGAGCGTAAGGGCTGCATTACTTATCCGATAGGCCCTGCCGAATTTCTTGCACTTATTAAAAACGCCGCTTATGTCTGCACAGATTCTTTTCACGGCATGGCGTTTTCCGTAAATTTCGGTAAACAGTTCACGGTGTTTGAACGGTTCAAAAATCATAATAGCTTTAATCAAAATTCAAGAATATACAATCTTGCGGACAAGCTGAATTTGAGCGACAGGATATGCAGAAAAGCAGAAGATATAAAAATGATGGATGTAAAGATAGAGTATGATCGGGTAAACAAAGCAAGACAAGCCCTTGTAAACGATTCTGTTGATTATTTAAAAACAGCTTTGGACGCTGTGATGACTTCTTCAAGCTCTGAAAAAAACAATTTTTCAAACGAACAGTAAAATATTTTTCGGAAAATTCAGAATTCAATAATTATCGGCGATTCTTCGCGACAATAACCGCGTGAAACGGAAAGGAAGAATACAATGTCTACTACATATTATTCGGCGGAGCAAAACGTACAGATTTTAATCGCTTTAATGAAGGCACACGGTGTCAGGAAAATTGTGGTAAGCCCGGGTACAACAAACGTATGCTTTGTCGCAAGCGTTCATCATGACCCGTATTTTGAAATATATTCCTCTGCTGACGAGCGTTCCGCCGCATATATCGCGTGCGGTTTGGCCGCCGAAACGGGAGAGCCGGTTGCATTAAGCTGTACACAGGCAACCGCCTCCCGCAATTATCTTTCGGCATTAACAGAAGCATACTACAGAAAACTGCCGATTTTAGCAATCACTTCTACAAAACCGATAGAGGAAATAGGGCATGGATTACAGCAGATCATCGACAGAAGTGTCCAACCCAAAGACACAGTGCGGTTAAGCGTATATTTGCCGGTTATCCATACTGAAAAAGAACGCTGGGCATGCGAAATAAATGCCAATAAAGCCATATTAGAGCTTCGACATCACGGCGGAGGACCGGTTCATATCAATTTAGGAACCGAATATACAAACGATTTTACGGTTAAAGAACTGCCTGCCGTGCGTAAAATAGAAAGATTCACATGGAAAGATGAACTTCCCGAGCTCGTTCCAGGACGCGTCGGTATATTTGTGGCGTCACATTTGGAATGGAGTAAAGAACTTACCGAGACGGTAGATGCTTTTTGTGAAAAATATAATGCCGTAGTACATTGCGATCAAACGAGTAATTATCGAGGCAAATATGGCATAATGCACAAGCTGGTCGGACTTCAGCAACTTTACGATGCGCCGTGTAAAATACACAGCACATTGATTCATATTGGTGATATGTCCGGCTCAAGTGTAGCGGCTAAATCCAATGAAGTATGGAGAGTCAGTGAAGACGGGGATCTGAGAGATTCGTTTAAAAAGCTTCGCTATGTCTTTGAAATGGATGAACTGTCCTTTTTCAAGCGCTATTTAACAAAGAAGGTCGAGACGAAGCCTTCGACATCATTCTATAATGAATGGCGTACAGAGTATGACAGTTTATATAAAATTGCGCTGGAAAGAAATGATGAAGTCCCATTTTCCAATCCATGGATTGCCATGAACACGCTTCCGAGGATTCCGGAGGAATCAATCATTCACTTTGGGATTTACAATACCCTCAGGTCTTGGAGCTTTTTTGAACCGCCTAAAAGTGTACTCGGTTATGCAAATGTAGGCGGATTTGGCATAGATGGAAATGTCTCCTCATTAATAGGCGCTTCGTTAGCACACCCTGAGAAATTGTATTTTGGAATTGTTGGCGATTTGTCCTTCTTTTACGATATGAACTCGCTTGGGAACAGACATGTTGGAAAGAATTTGCGAATCATGCTCGTAAATAATGGCCGCGGCACAGAGTTTACGATTAAAGATAATTTTACTTATAAAGCCGGCATTGAACCCGGCGCGGTTGATTATATTTCCGCATGGGGACATTACGGCAAAAAGTCACGGCAGCTTGTAAAGCACTATGCAGAGGATTTGGGATTTACTTATCTTTCTGCATCGAACAAAGAAGAATACCTTAAATGCATCGAGCAATTTGTATCGCCGGAAATGGGAGATGCTCCGATTTTGTTTGAGGTCTTTACAGATTCAAGTGATGAGCGTGAGGCGCTTAATATAATATATAATCTCAAAAAAAGTCCTTTAGGCACGGCAAAGAATATGGCTAAAGATATGGCTAAGGATGTTCTTGGCGACAAAGGCGTACGGCTGGTAAAGAAAATCCTGAATAAGTGAGCAGTGATGCTTGAAAAATAAAAAGGAAGTAAATAATTGTGATTATTTAATCAGCCAAAGCTTAAAAAACTATAGAAAACAGATACACCTTGCGTTTTCACAATAAAGAAACAGAGGATAAAATATGTTCTGCGTAACAACTGTTTCTAAGTATCCGAGGGCAGGGGTGATCATCAGCCTCTTGTTTTCTGATGCTATGTGTGCACTTGCCAAGGTGGTTTGCAGAGAAGGAGTCATTAGAGATGATTATATTATCTAACTTACATACAGAACAAGCAGGAGAGTGGACTCGCCTTGTATGTGATTTCGAATGGAATGGAGATACCCCGAATCCTTTTACAGAGAAGACGATTTGGTTTTCGATGAAGAAGGAAAACGAGGACTTTTTCAGCACGAGAGTCTATGATCCGTTTCTGTTGGTTGCTTATTATGTGGCAATGCATTATGGTCAAGATTTGAAGATATGCGGAAAAGTTTCTGCAAAGCTGTACCATAATCTTACAAACTATATTCAACACATTTTCTTGGATTTTTCCGATAAATTACATCCCGTCAAACTACATGTTGAAGGCTTTGACACAGTTGAACAGGACGGCGCACTGGTTGGGGCAGGCTTCTCCTGCGGTGTGGACAGCTTGTCTACGGTATACGATCGGTTTGTAAAAGAAACCATTCCCGAGTATAAGATCAACGCGCTGTTTCTATTCAACTGCGGAGGGAATGGCTATATTGATAAGGAAAGCACGAAGGCGCTCTATCAGGCTCGTTACGAGAGAAACAAAAAAGCTGCCGATGAAATGGGTTTGCCTCTTTATCAAATTCAGAGCAATCTGCATGCATTTACCGGGGTGCTTGGGATATATAAGCTGACGTATCTTTCAAATTGGTCATGTGTTATCAGCGTACAGAAAAAGGTACGGAGATACTATATTGCCAGTTGCCTGTCCTATGAGGAAATAATCTCATTCCATAATATTTATCATGATCATGATCTTGACGAATTCTGCGGCATGTACTTAGTGCCACTGATCCAAACAGATGCGCTGGAACTGATATATGACGGTGCACAGCATCGGAGAACTGAAAAAGTGATGAATATCGCTGACTGGGAAATAGCAAAGAAACACCTGAATGTTTGCCTGAAAGAAAAAGACACGGCTGAGAATTGTACGACGTGTGAAAAATGTTTAAGAACTTGCTTTACTTTAGATATAATAGGCAAATTGGACGAGTTCGCGGACGTGTTTGATTTACAGATGTATCAAAAGCTTAGGTTTAAAAATATCTGTGATACCTTATGTAAGTGCAAAAACGCTCCTCTTTCTAAGGATAATATTGTTTTCGCAAAAGAAAGAAATATGAAATTACCGCCGATTTGGTTTGCTCATGTGTATGTATTTCTGAAAAGAGCCGTTAACAGGCTGATCGGAGCAGAGAACGCAAAACGGCTCAAAGCTAAGTTTCAACGGACATGAGAGACTATGATTAAAGAACTAATCAAAAAATATAATTCGCTTCCTGTACAACTCAGGGCTTCAACATGGTTTTTGATATGCTCCTTTTTGCAGAAGGGGATATCATTTATTACCACGCCGATTTTTACTAGACTGCTTTCCACAGAGGAATACGGTCTTTTAAATGTCTTTAGCTCATGGCAGGGCATTCTGACCATTTTTATCATACTGTACCTGCACGCAGGCGTCTATACGCAAGGCCTTGTAAAATTTGATGGTCAGCAGGAAGTGTATTCCTCCTCGCTTCAAGGTTTGGTATTGAGTCTGGTGTCGGCTTGGACTGTTGTATATCTGCTATTTCACGATTTTTGGAATTCGCTGTTTTCCTTGACAACGGTTCAGATGTTGGCGATGTTGGTGATGATATGGACCACCGCAGTATTTAATTTTTGGGCAGGGGAACAAAGAGTCAAATATCGGTACAAAGGACTTGTTATTCTTACTGTTTTGACATCACTGGCAAAGCCAATTGTCGGGATCATATTTGTGAGTTTTGCGGAAGACAAGGTCACTGCACGAATCCTTGGCCTCGTACTGGTGGAATTGGTTTGTTATATTTGGCTCTTTGCCGCGCAAATGAAGCGCGGAAAGCGGTTCTTTGATGCACATTTCTGGAAACATGCAATCTTATTTAATTTGCCGCTCATTCCGCACTACTTGTCACAGACTTTATTAAATACTGCTGACAGAATTATGATCAGCAGATTGATCGGGGATTCAGAAGCCGGAATCTATAGCGTGGCGTACTCGTTATCTCAGGTTATGCTCATCTTCAATAGTGCGTTGCTTCAAACTATCACTCCGTGGATACTTCAAAAAATCAAGGCAAAAAAGGTGTCCGATATAAAATCTGTCGCATATGTTACTTTGATTTTTATAGCCGTGGTCAATATCCTGCTGATTGCCTTTGCTCCAGAGGTCATTAGAATTGTTGCTCCGAAGGAATATTACGATGCGATTTGGGTGATTCCACCTATATCTATGAGCGTATATGCGATATATGCCTATAACTTGTTCGTTGATTTTGAATTATATTACGAAAAAAGAGGTTTTATGATGCTTGCAAGCATTGTTGCCTCCATTCTTAATATTATTCTGAATTATATTTTTATTCCCAAGTTTGGCTATTATGCGGCCGGCTATACAACTTTGTTCTGCTATGCCGTTAATGCCCTGGTGCATTACTTATTTATGTGTAAGATTTGCAGAAATTGCATGGATGGCGCGAAAGTGTTCAGCCATAGGGCTATTTTGGGGATTTCAGCAGGTTTTTTCATGCTTGGCTTCGCTTTCCTGCCTTTTTATGATCTTTGGTACATTCGGTACGCTTTTGCTGCCTTCCTGGTGATTGTTGCAGTCATCAATAGAAAAAAGTTTTCTGTCATTACAAATATGCTCTTAAAAAGAAAAGGTACTGACACATAAACAACGCAAAAGTGAGAAAGGAAACCGACATGAAAATACTTGTCTTAGGCGGAACCGGCGCAATGGGCGTCGATTTGGTAAAAATTCTGGGCGAGCGTGGCGAAAATGTGACTGTCACGAGCCGCTCCGAAAGAAAATCCGAATGCAATAACATTCAATATGTTCGTGGCGATGCACACGATAGGACATTTATGCAGTCGCTTCTGTGCGAAAAATATGATGCCATCGTGGACTTTATGCTCTACAACACCGATGAATTCAAAGCAAGGCGCGACCTGCTTCTTGGCGCGACGAAGCAATACCTGTTTTTGAGTTCAAGCCGTGTCTACGCCAATTCCAAGACCCCGATCACGGAAGATTCTCCTCGATTGTTAGATGTTACAACGGATGCGGAATATCTGAAAACCGACCAATATGCTCTTGCAAAAGCCAGGCAGGAAAATCTGCTCCGGGAATCAGGCAAAACAAACTGGACAATTATTCGTCCATATATAACTTACAGCAATCGGCGCTTGCAATTAGGCGTGTATGAAAAGGAACTTTGGCTATATCGGGCTTTGCATGATAAAACGATTGTTTTCCCGAAGGCAATAGCGGAGAAGTACACGACTATGACGCTCGGTAAGGATGTTGCGTGGGGAATTTCAAGCCTTATCGGCAATGAAAATGCAATGGGACAGGCATTTCACATAACGACCGACGAGGCAATCAAGTGGGACGACGTACTTACGCTCTACAAGAGAGTTTTCCGGGATGTAACCGGTAAAGAGATAAAGGTCAGGTATGCCGATGATCCGAAGCCGATTTATGAGGCTATGGGAAATAAGTATCACATGATTTACGACAGAATGTTTGACCGCAGATTTGATAACAGTAAATTCTTACAGGCAGCCGGCGAGTGTAATTTTGAACCGCCCGAAATCGGTCTGGAAAGGTGCTTTAGAGAGTTTCTGGAAACGCCTGTATTCAGGGTAACTGATTCTTCGCAGTCTGCTGCGATGGATAAGTTGACGGGGGAAATGACAAAGCTGTCCGAGTTTTCGGGTACAAAACAAAAATGCAAATATCTCATAATGAGGTATTTGCCGAATCATATAGTAAATTACATAAAGCTAATATTGAAGAAAAAATAATCTTTTGCATTGTCGCAAATTGCTTAGCGCTGTTTAGGCAGGGCTATATAATTATTGCAAACAAGCATAACCGAAGAAGGGAGAGCGTGCGAAAATGGGAAATACGATATCCGAAATATGGACTATTACGTTGCCAATACTTCGCTCGGCTGTTTCCGACACTCCTCTTCCTGATGCGTGCAGAAACAAATTATCGCCGGAAATGCTGCAATCGGTATATGTTTTTGCAAAGAAGTATGATATAGCTCAAATTGCAGCTGCCGCATTGCTGGCGGATAATACATTAAGAACTGACAGTATTGTTGAAACTTTTTTTAGAAAATCTCTGTATATAGCCGTTACCCGTTATGAGCAAATGGATTACGAGATCCGGTGTATCCGCGAGGTGTTTGATGCGCAGAAAATCTCGTACATACTTCTCAAGGGCGCGCAAATGAGGCAGTATTACCCGGAACCGTGGATGCGGACAAGCTGTGACGTGGATATTCTTATACGCGCCGAGGATACAACGCGGGCATCGGATATTCTGACGGAAAAACTTTCCTATGTGCTGACCGGCAGAACGCCCCACGATATTTCTTTTGAAACACAGGAAAGAAAGGTACATATTGAACTGCATCACAGCCTTGTGGAAGCAAACAGGGCGGCAAGGGCGTCCGACGTCTTATCCGGCGTTTGGGAAAAAGCCGAGGCAGTAGAAAAAACCTGCCGGTACACTATGCCGGACGAACTGTTTTATTTTTATCACATTGCGCATATGGCGAAGCATTTTGAAAATGGCGGCTGTGGGGTGCGTCCCTTCATCGATTTGTGGATTCTGAATCATCGGCTGACTTTTGACCGGGAAAAGCAAACCGCGCTCCTACGGGAAGGAGGACTTCTCAAATTTTCCGAAGCCTGCGAAACGCTCTCGGAGGTGTGGTTTGGCGACAAGGAGCCGACAGAGCTGACAGGGCTCCTTGAAAAATATGTGCTCAGCAGTGGAATGTACGGGAACATTGAAAATATGGTCGCCGTGCAGAAAAATCAGGACGGCGGGTGGCTTCACTATATATTCCGTAGACTTTTTATGCCATATGAACGGCTGAAAAATGTCTATCCGATCCTGCAAAAACACAAATGGCTCACGCCTGTGATGCAGCTGCGGCGCTGGTACGATATGATCGCTACCGGGCGCATGAAGCGAACCGTGGGCGAGATCAAGAGCCTGAAGTCCACCCCGGGAAACATCGAGATCAAGGAACTGTTGGAGCAACTTGAACTGTAAAGACTTGAAAAAGCAGATCGGTGATCCGCCTATGATTTTACATCATCCATTTTTTTGCTTTCATCATTTTTCCGTTTGATCATCTATCCTTACTCCCGGTTCTATCGTTGTTCCGGTTCTCATCGAAAAGTGACTTTCGGGTTTATCTCCGGTTCTTCTTTATGTGATTCGTTCCCCTGATGTGAGTTCCATTCTTCCATATGTTCGGTAGCCTGCCGGGTGTGTTTATTTTCATATACAGGGTGTCCGCCATTGTGCAGTTCCCGCAGATTCGTGGTTTGGTTGTTCCACATGACTTTACGCTTCTCCATGACGGCGGCTGAAATCCATAGTATTCAAACACCTGCATCAAAAAAGTACGGGTAAGGCAATCAAGCCTATACGCCGTACTTTTTTATTGTCCAAACCCTGTCTGACAGACGCAGTTATCAAATTTTGGGTTAAAACTTTCTTATGGATACCCGACAAAAGGCCGAGCGTTTGTTTTTAAGAAATCGTATCGAAAATCAGCGGCCGCTTTTCGGGCGGCTGCGGGGAGAACGTCAGGGACGCCAAAAACCGTGCTTCGCCCGCCTGCAGTCGATCTTCGTCTGCCGCGAAAAGCGTGGCAAGCGGTTCGCCGCGCTCTATGTGCGCGCCTGTCTTTTTGGTTAAGATCAGGCCTGCCGCGGGGTCGATGCGATCCGCTTTCGTCTCCCGACCCGCGCCCAGCAGCGACGCGCACTCCCCGACGCGCTTTGCGTGCGTATGCGCGATATACCCGCTTTGCGGGGAGAAGACCGTTTTGGTGCATTTCGCCTGTAAGAAGCAGGATTCCTGCTCCAACACAGCGGCGTCCCCGCCCTGACAAACGACCATTTCCCACAACTTTTGGAACGCCGCGCCGCTCATGAGCGCCTGTTCGGCGATCGCAAAAGCTTCTTCCTGCGATTTTTGCAGGCTCATGGCAATCAGGTGCGCGCTCAAAATCAGGCAAAGGGTGCGCAGATCGCGGTCGCCCCGCCCCTTTAAAACCGCGCAGGCCTCCGTGACCTCCAGGGCGTTGCCGATATGCGTTCCCAAAGGCGCGTCCATATCGGTGATGACCGCCGTGACGTTTCGGCCGCAGCGTTTGCCGATCTCCACCATTTGTTTTGCCAAATGCCGCGCGTCCGATTCCAAAGGCATCAGCGCGCCGCTGCCGCATTTTACGTCCAATGCGATGTTTTGCGCGCCTGCGGCGAGTTTTTTGGACATAATACTGGAGGCAATCAGCGGAATGCTACTGACCGTGCCGCTTGCGTCGCGCAGCGCATAGAGCTTTTGATCCGCAGGGGCAAGCTCGGCCGTCTGCCCCGTGATGGCAAGCCCGATTCGGTTGACCTGCTCAAAAAATGCTTCCATGGAAAGGTCGGTGCGAAAGCCCGGGATGCTTTCCAATTTGTCGATCGTGCCGCCCGTATGCCCAAGCCCGCGCCCGCTCATTTTTGCCATTTTTAAACCTGCCGCCGCACAGACAGGAACGACGACCAACGTGGTTTTATCCCCGACGCCGCCCGTGGAATGCTTGTCGGCGGTAATGCCGTCGATGGCGGACAGATCCATTTGCGCGCCCGAACGCGCCATGCAGTCGGTGAGATCGGCGGTCTCCGCATCCGTCATGCCGCGAATACAAATCGCCATCAGCAGCGCAGACGCTTGATAGTCGGGAATTTGCGCTTTTGTGTACCCGTTTACGAAATATTCGATCTCTTGGCGGGTGAGCGTCTCCCCGTTTCGCTTCCTGTCCAAAATATCCGCCATGCGCATAAGACGTTCGCTCCCTTCAAGAGTATAGTAGCTGTTTTTGCCGCTTTCGTCAAGAATTTCCGAAAGGGCATTGAATTCCTACTGTTTTTGTATTATTATAATCCTGCGTAAAAAAAACGGAAGGCGTGCAAAGGAAAGCGCGTCTTCGCTTGGGAAAGGTAGACAGCCATGAAAATATCCACAAAAGGCAGATACGCACTGCGGCTGATGCTGGACCTTGCCATGTATGCCGACGACGGCTGTGTTTCCGTGAAATCCATCGCGACAAGACAAGGCATATCCGAAAAATATCTGGAGCAGATCATCAAGCTGCTGTCTGCGGCGGGGCTTGTGGAAAGCACGCGCGGCAAGCAGGGCGGCTATAAGCTGACCCGCGCCCCGGAAAACTATACCGTGGGCGAAATTCTGCGCGTGACCGAGGGAAGCCTTGCGCCCGTGTCGTGTTTGGAAGAAGAACACCTCTGCGAAAACCGCGACGACTGCGTGACCTATGAAATTTGGCAGAACGTGCTGGACGCCATCAACGATGTGGTCGATTCCATCACGCTCGCCTATCTCGCGGAACGGCAGAAAAACAAAAAAACCTGCTGCAATAAGGGTTGAGTATGGAAATTCGGAAAAAAGAAGTGCTGCGCTATTTGGGGTTCCACGCCGCTTCTCCCGACGAAGCGACCGACGCGCTCATAGATGCTGTCACCAAAGAAGCGCTTGCGTGCGTCCAGCCGAAAAGCATCTATCGGGAAGTGTCTCTTCGCTATTTGGATGATGCGCGCACCGAGATCGGCGGCACGGTGTTTCACAGCCGCAAACTGCGCGCGCATTTAAAGCAAAGCGACCGCATTTTGGTGTTTGCCGCCACGCTCGGCATTTCGGCGGACAGGCTGGTGCGGCGGTATTTGGCGGACGACGCGGCGAAAGCCGCCGTGGCACAGGCGGTGCTTGCCGCCATGATCGAGGGCTACTGCGACGAAATTTGTGCGCAGATCGCAAAAGAAGAGGGGAAAAACGGCTATTTTCTGCGCCCGCGCTTTTCCCCCGGGTATGCGGATCTGCCGCTGACGGCACAGCGGGAGTTGTTTTCTCTGTTGGAGATCACCAAGCGCATCGGCGTGACGCTCAATGACGCCTGTTTTATGCTGCCGACCAAGTCCGTGACGGCATTTATCGGCCTGACGCGGGATAAGGGCTGCGCCGAACGCGGCTGTGCGGCCTGTGACGCACGCGAATGCGCGTATCGATCGGAGGAGTAAGCATATGGGATTTCTTGAAAGACTCGGCAAAGAAATGCTGCTGTTTGACGGCGCGATGGGTACGCAGCTGCAAGCGCGCGGCCTTGGGGCAGGGGAGCTGCCCGAGGTGTGGAACTTGACCCACCCCGACGACGTAGCGGATATTCAAAGCGCTTATGTGCAGGCGGGCTGTGACATCCTAAAAACCAATACCTTCGGCGCAAACGCGCTGAAATTCGAGGGCACGCCCTATACGGTCGAGCAAATCGTCCAAAGCGCGGTTGGGATCGCCAAACGTGCCGCCGCAAAAGCACCGCGCGAGGTGCTGGTCGCACTCGATATGGGGCCGACGGGCAAGCTCTTAAAGCCTTACGGAGAACTGGAATTTTGTAAAGCATATGAGCTTTACAAAGAACAGGTACTTGCGGGCGCGCAGGACGCCGATTTGATTTTGATCGAAACCATGGGCGACCTGTATGAGATCAAGGCGGCGGTGCTTGCCGCCAAGGAAAACAGCGATCTGCCCGTGGTCGTCACCATGATTTTTGACGAGCAGGCGAAGCTCCTGACGGGGGCGGACATTGAAACCGCGCTCGTCACGCTCGAAGCGCTGGGCGTGGATATGCTCGGCTTCAACTGCGGCCTCGGCCCGCGGCAGATGCTGCCGTTTGTGCAGGAGCTTCTGCGGTATACGAGCACACCCGTGGCGGTCAATCCGAACGCGGGGCTGCCCGTCTGCGTTAACGGCGTCACGTCGTATAACGTCACACCCGAAGCATTTGCCGAGGAACTGTTCAAAATCGCAAGCTGTGCGGGCGTGCAGGCCGTCGGCGGCTGCTGCGGGACGACCCCCGCGCATATCGGTGCGGCGGCCAGGGTGTGCAAGGCGATTTCGCCTGTTCCTGTAAAGAAAAAAGACTTTACAGCAGTAACCTCCTACGGAAAAACCGTGCGCATCGGCGACACGCCCGTCCTCATCGGCGAACGCATCAATCCCACGGGCAAAAAGCGTCTGAAGGAAGCCCTGCTTGCGGGGGAAACGAGCTATATTTTTGCCGAAGCGGTCGCACAGGCGGATAAGGGCGCACATATTTTGGACGTCAATGTAGGCTTGCCCGGCATCGATGAACCCGCCGTGCTGGAAAGCACCGTGCAGGGCTTGCAGGGGATCACCGACCTGCCCCTGCAGATCGATACCTCCGACCCTGCGGCCATGGAACGCGCACTGCGCATCTACAACGGCAAACCGCTCATCAATTCCGTCAACGGCAAGCGCGAATCCATGGAAACGGTTTTCCCGCTCGCCAAAAAATACGGCGGCGCGGTGGTCTGCCTGACGCTCGACGAAAGCGGCATACCCGCAAGCGCCGAAGGGCGTATTCGCATTGCCGAGCGAATTTTGGAAACAGCCGCAAAGTACGGCATCGAAAAAAAGGATCTGCTGTTCGACACGCTCGCCATGACCGTCAGCACGGGCGCGGACAATGCCCAAATCACCTTGGAGGCCTTGGACTATATCCGCCATACGCTGGGGGTGCATACGGTGCTGGGCGTTTCCAATATCTCGTTTGGCTTACCGAAGCGAGACAGCATCAACGCCGCATTTTTCACGCTGGCTATGGAGCGCGGGCTTTCCGCCGGCATTATCAACCCCAAAAGCGACGCCATGCGCAACGCCTATTACGCGTTTTGTGCGCTGAAAGGCTTAGATCCGAATTTCGAGCAGTATATCGGCAGTGTGACCGACGCCGCCGCACCCGAAGCGGCCGCCGCACCGAGCCTGAAAACGGCGGTGCTCAAGGGCTTAAAAGAAGAAGCGGGCAGACAGGCGCGGCAAATGCTTTTGACCGAAGAACCGCTTGCGATTATCAACCAAGAACTCATTCCCGCGCTGGATGAGGTCGGGCAGGGCTTTGAAAAGGGAACGGTGTTTTTGCCGCAACTGCTCATGAGCGCGGACGCGGCAAAGGCGGCGTTTGAGGAGATCAAGCAGGCGCTGGCGCGTACACAGGATGCGTCCGAACCCGCCCAAAAGCACAAAATCATCCTTGCCACGGTCAAAGGGGACATTCACGACATCGGCAAGAATATCGTGAAGGTTCTCTTGGAAAACTACGGCTTTTCCGTGATCGATCTCGGCAAGGACGTCGACCCCGAGGTCATTTTGGAGAAGGCCGTGCGCGAACAGGTGCGGCTGGTGGGCTTGAGCGCGCTGATGACCACCACCGTCGCCAATATGGAACGCACCATCGCGCTGTTTCGCGAGAAATATCCCGCGTGCAAAATCATGGTCGGCGGCGCGGTGCTTACGCAGGACTATGCCGACCGCATCGGCGCGGATTTCTACTCCAAGGACGCCATGGGTTCTGTCAGATATGCCGAAAAATGCTTTTCCGAATAAGGCAAATTTAGACATCTGACCGTATTGACATTCCGTTTGCCTTGTTATATCATATATTCAATTCATAGGAAAATACTATGAATAAACGGAATCCCACAATTCAGAAAAGAGATGTTTCCATATGCAGGTATATGCGGATAATGCCGCGACGACCAAGCTGTCTAAGACCGCGCTGGATGCGATGATGCCGTATTTAACGGACATTTACGGCAACGCCTCAAGCCTCTACCGGATCGGGCAGGAGGCACACCACGGCGTGCAGGCGGCGCGCGAGAAGATCGCGAAAGCGCTGAACGCGCAGACGAGTGAGATTTACTTTACTTCCGGCGGGAGCGAAGCGGACAACTGGGCGATCAAAGGCGTTGCCGAGCTGATGGCGAAGAAGGGCAAAAAACACATCATCACGTCTTCCTTTGAGCATCACGCGGTTTTGCATACGGTGAAAAGGCTCGAGGAACAGGGCTTCGAGATCACCTATTTGCCTGTTTACGAGAACGGCATTGTGCATGTGCAGGACGTGCGCGACGCGATCCGCGAGGATACGGCTTTGGTGACGATCATGTACGCCAACAACGAGATCGGCACGATACAGCCTATCCCTGAGATCGGTGCGGTTTGCCATGAAAAGGGCGTGCTGTTCCATACCGACGCAGTGCAGGCGGCGGGGCATGTGCCGCTGGACGTCAAAGCGCAGAACATCGACCTTTTGTCCATGTCCGCGCACAAATTCCACGGGCCTAAGGGCATCGGCGCGCTGTATTGCAAGCAGGGCGTGCGTCTGCCGAATCTCATCGAGGGCGGCGCGCAGGAACGCGGCCGCCGCGCCGGGACGGAGAGCGTATATGCCATGGTGGGCATGGCCGCCGCGCTGGAGGAATCGTGCGCGCATATGGAGGAGAATGCCGCGAAAATGCGGAAGCTGCGCGACCGTTTGATCGACGGACTGTTAAAAATCGAGGCTTCGCATTTGAACGGCGACCGGCAAAACCGTCTGCCCGGCAATGTGAATGTCAGCTTTGAGGGCGTCGAGGGCGAAAGTCTGCTGCTGTATCTCGATATGAAAGGCGTTTCCGCTTCTTCCGGATCGGCCTGCACCTCCGGCTCGTTAGACCCGAGCCATGTGCTGCTCGCCATCGGCCTGCCGCATGAGATCGCGCACGGTTCGCTGCGGCTGTCTCTGTGCGAGAGCAATACCGAAGAAGAAGTAGACTATATCATTGCCTGCGTACCCGAAATCATTGAACGGTTGCGCAGTATGTCCCCGCTGTGGGAGCGAATCCAAAAGGAAAGAGGGAATCAGTAATGGAATACAGCGAGAAGGTCATGGAGCATTTTGCGCGGCCGCACAACGTCGGAAAAATCGAGGACGCGGACGGCGTCGGCGAGGTCGGCAACGCCAAATGCGGCGATATTATGAAAATGTATATCAAGGTGGATGACGGCATCATCACCGACGTAAAATTCAACACCTACGGCTGTGCGTCCGCAATCGCCACCAGTTCCATGGCGACCGATATGATCAAGGGCAAGCCCGTTTCCGAGGCGTTGAAACTCACGAATCAAGCGGTCGTGGAAGCGCTCGACGGCCTGCCGGCGGTCAAAATTCACTGTTCGGTGCTTGCCGAGGAAGCCATCAAGGCGGCGGTCAAGGATTATTACGACAAAAACGGTATCGAATACGACCCCGCCCTCTTTAAAGAGGATTCCTGCCACTACGAGCATCACCATGCGCAGTAAGGCAAAGGGCTTGTAAGCGAATAGTTTCCGATAAAACAGAAGCATCCCCGCACACGTTTTGAATCCGTGTGCGGGGATGCTTTTAACTGCAAGATTTTTGCAAACGGCACGTTAGGTGCGCATCATTTCCTTGATTTTCATCAAACGCACCGTGCTGCTGCGCTCGTTATCCTCCAACTTTGCGGTGATATATTTGATCGTGCTTTCCATTTGCGGGATCATCACGTATTCCAGCGCATTTACGCGTCTGCGCGTGCGCTCCATTTCGTCCGAAAGCATATCGCAGGTCTTTTCGACCGCCGCAAGCTCGTAGAGCTTTGGGATGAGCGCGTTGATCGCAAGATACGCCGCGTCCAGCTTTTCCGAAGTAAAAGCGAAACCGTAGGAGATCGTGCCGCCGCCCTGCGGTGCGGCTTCGATCTGCGGCACTTTCATGCTCATGATATGCGTTTCCCCGCAGGTGGGTTTCTTGGCCGACGCCGAGATCATCAAGGCTTCTTCGAGCGCCGCCGTACCCATTTGCGCCTCCGCCAGCGTCATTTTTTCCATGGCAGAGCCGAGCAACGCTTCGATCTCGCGGCGCAGCGCGCGGTCACGGCGAATATAAACCATAAACTGCCGCGCCATTTCATCCTGCTTGTCTTTTAACAGCTTATGCCCGCGGGACGCGGTAGAAAGGCGTTTTTTCGTCCTTTGCAGCTCCATGCGGGTCGGGTTGACAGTCGCCACGCTTACGCACCGCCCTTTGGCATATATTTTTCAATGTATTCGGGGTGGATTCGCTTGAGTTCCGTGTTCGGCAGCATGGATAAAAGCTCCCAGCCGATGGCGAGCGTTTCCTCAATGCTGCGGTCGGCCTCATAGCCTTGGGAAACATACCGAAGCTCGAATTCGGTCGCGAATTTCGCATAGATTTTGTCCATGTCCGAAAGCGCCGAATCGCCCAAAACCACGGCAAGCTCCGCGGCCTGCTTGCCGCGCGCATAAGCGGCAAACAGCTGATCCATGGTGTCGGCGTGATCTTCACGCGTTTTGCCCTCGCCGATACCTTTGTTTTTCAGTCTCGACAAAGAGGGGAGTACGTTAATGGGCGGCTGTACGCCTTTCATATACAAATCACGCGACAAAATGATCTGTCCTTCGGTGATATAGCCCGTAAGGTCGGGAATGGGGTGGGTCTTGTCGTCCTCGGGCATGGTCAGGATCGGAATTTGCGTGATCGAGCCTTTTTTGCCGTTGATACGCCCCGCGCGCTCATACAAAGAGGCAAGGTCGGTGTACAAATAGCCCGGATACCCACGCCGCCCGGGAACTTCCTTACGCGAAGCCGAAATTTCGCGCAGCGCCTCGGCGTAGTTGGTCATGTCGGTCATGATGACCAGAACGTGCATCCCTAACGTGTAGGCGAGGTATTCCGCGCAGGTAATGGCCATACGCGGGGTGGCGATACGCTCTACGGCGGGGTCGTCCGCCAAATTCAAAAACAGCACGGAGCGCTCGATCGAGCCGGTGCGGCGGAAGTCCTCGCGGAAAAATTCCGCCTGCTCAAAGGTGATGCCGATCGCCGCGAATACCACCGCGAATTCGTCGTCCGTACCGCGCACCTTGGCCTGCCGCGCGATCTGCGCCGCAAGCTGTTCGTGCGGCAAACCGGAGCCGGAGAAGATCGGGAGCTTTTGCCCGCGCACCAGGGTATTTAAGCCGTCGATGGCCGAAACGCCCGTTTGGATAAACTCGGCGGGATAGTCGCGCGCGGCGGGGTTGATGGGCGTGCCGTTGATGTCCAACTTTTCATCGGAAAGGATGGGCGCGCCGCCGTCGATGGGGCGGCCGATACCGTCAAACACGCGGCCGATGATCTCTGGCGAGACCGCAAGCTCCTGCCCGTGTCCCAAAAAGCGCGCTTTGGCGTCGGAAATCTGCAAGCCGTCCGCGCTTTCAAACAACTGCACAAGGGCTTTGTTGTCTTCCGCTTCCAAAACCTTACCGAGGCGCACAGAGCCGTCCTTTTCGTGAATTTCGACCAATTCGTCGTACTTGACGTTTTCTACGCAGTCTACCAGCATCAAAGGGCCGACAAGCTCTTTAATGGTTTTGTAATCCTTTTTCATATGTCGGCGCCTCCTTCGTTTACGCTGTCTGCAAAGGTCGCTCGAATATCGGCAAGCAACGCTTCTTTATACTGCGGCCATGTTTCATCCGGCTCATACTTCATGGCCGCAATGCGCACCAGCAGCGATTCGGGCGTGGCCTCCCCACTGTCCGCGCCGTTTTGCACGGCGACCTGCGCGCGGTCATACCATTCCAAAATGATGTGCAGCATATCCGCCTGCTTTTCGGGCGGGGTGAAACGGTCGACCTCGCGGAAAGCGTTCTGCTGTAAGAAGTCCTCGCGGATCATACGCGTGCATTCCAGCGTCAGACGGTCTTTTTCGCCGAGAGAATCAAAGCCGACCAGACTCACGATCTCGTTAAGCTCCGATTCCTGCTGCAAAAGCGCGCGGATGCGGTCCATATAAGCGGACCAGTTTTCGTCGATGTGGGTGTTGAAATAGCTGTTGAGCGTATCTGTGTAAAGGGAATAGCTTTTCAGCCAGTCAATCGAGGGGAAGTGGCGCTGATAGGCAAGATCTGCGCTCAAGCCCCAAAACACCTTGACAATGCGCAGCGTCGCCTGCGAAACCGGCTCGCTGGTGTCGCCGCCGGGTGGGGATACCGCGCCGATGGCCGTGACTGCGCCCTCGCGGCGATCACGTCCCAAACAAATGACATTGCCCGCGCGCTCATAGAATTCCGCCAAACGGGTGGAAAGGTAGGCGGGGTAGCCCTCTTCACCGGGCATTTCCTCCAAACGGCCACTCATTTCACGCAGAGCCTCCGCCCAACGGGAGGTAGAATCCGCAATGATGGCGACCTTGTACCCCATATCGCGGAAGTATTCCGCAATGGTGATGCCTGTGTAAATGGAGGCTTCGCGCGCCGCCACGGGCATATCCGAGGTGTTGGCGATCAAAACGGTGCGCTTCATCAGCGGCAGCCCCGTGCGCGGGTCGTGCAGCTCCGGAAATTCCTTTAAAACGTCGGTCATTTCGTTGCCGCGTTCTCCGCAGCCGATATAGACGATGATGTCGGAATCCGACCACTTGGCAAGCTGATGCTGCACAACGGTCTTGCCCGAGCCGAACGGCCCGGGAACGCAGGCGACGCCGCCCTTGGCGATGGGGAACAAAGCGTCGATCACGCGCTGCCCTGTGATCATGGGATCTTTTGGGATTTGCTTGCTTGCATACGGACGGCGACGGCGGACAGGCCATTTTTGCAGCATGGGCAGTTCTTTTTCGTTGCCCTTTTCATCGCGCAGACGCACGATGGGTTCAACGATGGTCGCCTCGCCCTCGAAGATCCATTCCACAGTACCCGAAACACCGTAGGGTACCAAAATCTTTTGCGTGACGGCGGGGGTCTCCTTGACCGTGCCGAGCACATCGCCTGCCGAGACCGTATCGCCGACCGCCGCAACGGGGACAAACTGCCATTTCTTTTCACGGTCGAGCTTCGGGACTTCGACCCCACGTGAAATGCGGTCGCCCTCCGCCTTGTAAATTTCGGTCAGCGGACGCTGAATGCCGTCGTAAATGCTCTCGATCAGCCCTGGGGCCAATTCGGCGGTCAGCGGTTCGCCCGTCAAATACACGGGTTCGCCCGGGCCGATGCCCGCGGTATCTTCGTATACCTGCACGGAGGCTTTGTCCCCGCGCAGCTCGATCACTTCGCCGATCAGCCGCTTGTCGCTGACGTGTACCACGTCGTGCATTTGTACGTCGCGCATACCGTCCGCAACGATCAGCGGCCCTGCGACTTTTCGGATCGTTCCGGCGCTTTTTTGTTCTGTCAATTCCGGCACCTGCCTTTATTCCTTATTAAATAGATTTGTGCCTAATGCTTTTTCCATATTGGCGTTGATTTTTTCCATGCTGTAGCCGCTCGGCCCGCTTTTTTCGGGGATGGGCAGTACAATGGGGTAGGCGTTCTGCCTGTATTTGCGGAGCGCGTCCTCCAACTCTGCGGCGAAATTCTCCGTCAGGAAAATCACCTGTGTCCCGTTTTTGACCAGCGTCCGAACGGCGGAAAGCGCCTCGGCGCTGTCGTTTACGAATACGGTCTCGATACCCGCCGCCGAAAACAGGAGGACGGACTCATGCCGACCGACTGCGGCAATTTTTGCGTTTGTCAAGACGTGCTTCCCCCTGTCTCTTTCGCGCTCTTTTCGGCAAACAGCAGACGCAACGCCGCCGTTTCCGATTTTTTGCGAAAGTAATATTGCGCGATTGCGCCGATGCCCTCGTCATAGCCGAGATCGGTCAGCACGTTTTCAAGCTGCGCGCGCGTTTCCGAGAGGATCGTCTCTTCATCCCGATCCTCCTCGTTTGGGGGCGTTCCGACGGGCAGGAATGCAAACCCGTACTCCGAAATCGGCATTTGCAGCCGCCGCAGGCGAAGCACCGTCAGGCGGTTTTTGCCCTCGCCGTATACCGTGAACAGCCGCACGAGCGGCGTGCAGTGCTTTTTTTCGGCAGTGTGCAGCGCGTGCGCAAACATGGCGTTATCGACAAGGCAGCTTATGCGGCCGGGGTCGGTTTCCTGCTCGATGCCTTCGAGCATCTGCCCAATCGTTTCCGAAAGCAGGGAATAGTCGCCCACCTGCACGCAGACGCGCAAAAGCTCGGTGGGAAAGCTCCCTTCGCACAAAAGCGAATCGTCCGCCTCGCGCTCCAAAGCCGCCGATTTCAAAAGCAACTTTAAATTCAGCGCATCCTCTTCAAAAAAGAGAAGCTGCGTCAATTCCTCGTCCGGCGAAATTTCACGCACGAACGCCGAAACCGCGTTCTTTTCTTCTTCGATGGCGTCGTATACCGTTTTGCCGTCTGTGACGGCGGGGTATCCGCAGTCGATGAGCAGCTTCTGCGCCGTGTCAAAGTCCGCCTCGCGCAGTCTCGCAAGCGTCTCTTCCCGCAACACGGCGTGCGTTGTGCCGCTTAGCCGCCCTATGGCAAAGGCATACGACTTTTTGCCGTAGACATTATACTCCGTCATACCTTGACCTCGTCGGCAAACAGAACGTCGGCGATCTCTTTCTCGTGTTCCTCGAACAGCTCCGAAAGCAGCGCGTCAAACGAGAGATCAACGTCATATTGCGGGGTACTTACCAAAAATCCGCCGCTGATGTCCGCAGGCGTTTGCGACAGCGTCCACACCGCGTCCGTACCTGCGAAAACGGAAGCAAGCAACGCTTCCGCGCCCGACGCAAGCCCTGCGGCATTGCACCGGATCGTCGCGCCCTCTTTCGTCACATATTCGGTGAGCAGGGGCTTATAGAGCGACAGCAGTTCGGATTGCGGCAAAGCGCGAAGCGCCGTTTCGGCGTCCTTGCGCGCTTCCTTTAAAAGCGCGTGCTTATGGTTGAGCAACGCGATCTTATTGTCCAAAGACGCCTGCTGCCGACCGGCGCGCAGCAACTGTTCGCTGTCCTTTTCGGCCTGCTTGCGAATGGCATCCGCACGCGCCTTTGCGGCGTCCAAAATTTCCTGCTTTTGCTGCTCGGCGCGCTGTTTGCCGTTTTCCAAAATTTCTTTGGCCTGTGCGTTCGCCTTTTCTTCAATTTTTTGTATGACTGTGTTGGCGCTCATACCGTTTTGCTCCTTCTTGTTGAATTGCCGGTGGCTTACAGCTGAATGCCGTAAATCAACAAAATGGAAGTCAGAAGCGCCAAAATCGCGTAGGTTTCGACGAGCGCGGTCATGGTGATACCTTTACCGGAGGCGTCGGGCTGTTTGCCGGTCATATGGATCGCGCCGACAGCCGCTTTGCCCTGGCAGATGCCCGAGACAAGACCCGTGATCGCCATCGGCATAGCCGCGCCGAAGAATTGCAAACCCTGCCAAACGGTCAGCTCGGCCGCGTTGCCGCCGAGTACGCCGATCCGTACCATGATCAGGATGGCGGTCAGAAAGCCGTAAATGCCCTGTGTGCCGGGCAGTGCCTGCAGCACCAGCAGTTTACCGAACAGATCGGGCTTTTCCGCCGTTACGCCCGCAGCGGCTTTGCCCGCCGCCATAACGCCGATGGCCGAGCCGCAGCCCGCAAGTGCCGCGCAAAGCGCCGCGCCGATGATCGCAATAGAAATACCTGACATACTAATTTCCTCCGTTTTCTTTGATTTGGATATATTTGGGGTTGATGGAGAGCGGCTTGAAGAGCCTGCCGCCGCCATCATAAAACTTGCCGTAGAATTCGATATATTGCAGTCGGCAGTCATGCACATAGGCGGACAACAGACCCAATACCAAATTAAACACATGGCCGACGATGTAGATGAGCAGGGAAAGGATGAAGCCGATCACAGAGCCCTGGATCATCCCCGCGAGCATATTCATCACCATGCCGACGACACCCGTCGCGAGGCTAAGCGCGAGAATACGCGAATAGGAGAGGATGTCGCTTAAATAATTGGTGATCCCGTAAAGCCCCACAAGGCCGCCTGTGATCTTGCCGACAACGCCTTTTTTGGCGCGGCCTGCGGTGCACAGAATGATCCCCGCACCAACGGCAGCCAAAATGATGCCGACGGTGCGCGCGGGCTTCAGGAAGATCAGGCATATTCCGCCGATCACCAGCATCCAGGAGACCTGGTCGAAAATCGCGTCCGCAAAGTGATGTGCGCGGCACTGATTGACGATCTGCACGATCAGACCCGTGAAAATATGCGCAACGCCTATCCCCAAGGTCACGATCAGCATTTTGACGGGGTCGTCAAGCGGCGAGAATAAGATCGGATGCCATGTTTCGCCGAAGTAACTGCCGAACAGCACGCCGCACAGAATGGTGGTGACGGACGAATACAACAGCACCTGCATGAGCTTCGCGGTCTCGCCCTTGGGCTTCATCAGCTTTTTGAGGATCAGAATCAGCACAGCCATTAAGAGCCCGTAGCCCGCGTCACCCATCATCATGCCGAAGATCAGCCAGTACCACGGCGCCATGACGGCGTTCGGATCGTATCCGCCGTACTGCGGCACGCTGAACATATTGGTGATGCCCTCAAACTGGGAGACCACATGATTGTTTTGCAGCTCGATGGGGACGTCCTCGCCCTCTTCGGGGTCGCGCGCGGACAGATCGTAAATTTCGGTCACGCTCTGCACGGCCTTTTCGAGATCCTTCAGGCGTTTTTCGGGCGTCCAGCCCTCCAAGATCGCCGTTTCGGTCGTTTGCAGGAACGGCGCGTCCTCCAAATCGCTTTGCGCACGGTACTGCTCACAGAGCAGGAACGGCGCGTCGGTGCTTTCGGCGAGCGTCTGCAATTCCTTTGTTTGGCGGTCGGCGAGCGCCTGTGTTTCCTCCAACTGCCCGCGCGCGTCCGCAAGCGCACGGAAGACAAGCCCCGTTTGCAGCGGCAGGGTGACAGCCTCAAATCCGATCTCCGAAAGGGAGACGGGCGGGTCGCTCGCAAACTGCGCCAAAATCACATAGGCGCTTGTTTCGTCCTGCGATACGGCTTGCAAATGCACATCGTTTTGCTCGCACAGGCTTTGCAGCTCGGCGCGTTTTGCGATTGGAATCCTGCCGATGGTAAACCGCGTATAGACGGTGTCGCGCAACGCCTCCACAGGTTCGGAAAGCGTTTCCCAAGGCTCTAACGTTCGGATCGTATCCGCAAGCTGCTTACATCGCTGCGTGTTCTGCGCAAGCGCCGAGAGCAGTTCTTCCAGCTTCTCCGCCGTTTGCAGATCCTCCGCCTGCGGCGTATCGAAAGTTGCCGATTCGACCTGCGGATTTTCCGCAAACAGCCCTTTTTTCGGCTTGTAGGGCTTGATGTCCGCGATCAGCTTTTCCATGCGGCGCAGGGCTTCCGCCGCTTCGGCGTCCGCGCGAACAGCGCCCTCACGCTCGCAAAGCATCAGACAGCCGCTTTTTTGCAGCGCCTGCAACACCTGCTCGCGGTCGTCACGCAGCACAACGAGCGTGACGAATTTCATAGGGGCAATCAAATTATTTCACTCCCTTTAAAGACACGCTTTATGCTTTGAGCATCGCAAGAATGCACTGTACGGTCTGCGCCCGATTGCGGTCGGCACGGTCGCTGAGCGCCTGCTTTTCCTCCTCGGCTTCGGCACGGGCGTCCGCCGAGATCGCTGCGGCTTTCGCTTTTGCCTGTTCGAGCGCTTCTGCCGCGTCCGCCTTGGCCTTTTCGAGCCATTGCGAAGCGAGCTTCTGCGCTTCCTCCTGCGAAGTGCGGGAAAGCGCTTTCGCCTGTTCGCGCGCGTCGGCCTTTACGCTCTCGGCCTTTTCTTCGGCGGCCTTGATTTCAGTGAGCATATCCATAAAAAAGCGTCCTCCTTAACGCGATAAACCTCGTAAACCAATACAATTTATAATATATCATAAAATGGGAGATATTTCAAATTTTTTCCCGCTTTTTCCGAATAATTTTTCTAAGAAAAAAATCAATTTCGCAAAGTATGGCGAATTGGACTATTTCTTGCAAAAAAATCGATTTTGTTGTATAAACAAAGGGGAAAGTTTGGGGGAGTGCATATGGAGCTTCAAAACTTATCGGACGATGAAAAAATGTTGATCGCGCGTTTTCGCCTGTGTACCGAAGCGGACAAGGCAAAAATTTTGGAGCGGCTGACAAACGCTTTGCACCAAGGCGAAGCGGGGAACGGCGACTGCCCGTGCGAACGGGACGAATGATCTTCACTCGTCCTGTTCGGTGGTCTCGAAGCCTTCCGCCTCAATGATGACGTCCGGCAGTTGGTTTTTGACGATCAGAACGGTGCTGATGACCGTGCAGAGGTTCAAAATTCCCTCGGAAAGGAAGGAAATGCCCAAAAGAACCGATAACACCTTGGCGCCGAATACCGAATCAAAGACCAAAACCGCGCCGACAGCGCCGGTGACAATCGCCAAAGCAAGAATCAGCCACCAGCTTCCGATTCCGAATTGCTTTGCATCCATGGCGATTCGGATTTTAAACAGACCGTCGAGCAAAATGGAAATCCCAAGGGCTACACTGATAAAAGCCATCAGATTTTCGGCATCTAAAAGCACAATGATGCCCAATACGGCCATGAGAATTCCGAACTCCAAATCGAATTGGAACGCCAGCCGAAATAAATCCTTTGAAAAATAGCCGACCAGCTTTACAACGCCGAATAGAATCATGGCGACGCCGATGCAAATGCCCATGATTTTCGTAGACATCTCCGGTCGTACAATAAACAGAATGCCGGCAACGCAAAACAGGATGGACATGATTATGTATCCGATTTTGGCAATGCGCATCGGTGTGACAGAACGCATTTTCATAGTTATAAACCTCCTTTAGGGTTCTGCAACAGTATAATATTTTGCTTCTCCTTTGTATACGGACATAAAATGCCCCATGCCTGATTTTTAGGCATGGGGTATCGGTGTGTCTGATTTTTGGGCGCATATACGCGATTTACTCGGTTCTATTGTTCCTCACAGCGGGAAATCATCTCTTGGATCATCCCTTTTTTGATTTCCGAAAGGCGTGCAAACACGGCGCGAATATTGTCGGGCATACCGTCTTTCAGCCAGTTGGAAATGATGCCGAAAGCCAAACTGGAAAGATACTTTTGGATGACGCACAAATCCTCGTCCTTGATTCTTCGCCCGTTCAGGGCAGTTGCCAGATACACGTCGATCACATGGTCGCAGACCTTCCAAAGATACAGTTCATAAATATCGCGGCTTGCCGAATGATAGATATGCAATACCGCGCGTTTCTTAGACAGAGCCGTATCCAGAACCGCTCCCAAGCAATCCTCAAACTTTTCTATGGTAGGATACGCTCGGATGATCGCTTCCGCGTCCTCCTCAACCATATCCTCAATCAGCTTCGGAATATCTTCAAAGTGATAATAAAAGGTGTTGCGGTTGATTCCGCAGTCCGCCACAATGTCTTTTACCGTGATTTGGGAAAGAGGCCGTTCCGTCAGCAATTTTAAAAAGGATGCCTCAATTGCTTTTTTTGTGAAATTTGCCATTTTGCTTCTCCTTCCTCTGCGGCTTTATACGCCGTCCTTTGGGAAAACCGATTTTTACGTGCCCATCCGGAACGTATCCGATTATTTCGTCTGGTCTCTGCAAGCGAAAGGATTTATATTGGCTTTTGGTTTCGCATAAAACCAAAATGCGAAAAATTCGCACGCACCTTAGGACTACCGAATTTTCCAAAAGCGTATGTACCCGTGCGCCGAAATGCGCGGCAAAAACCCCAATTGCAATTGTGTATGATTTTTTTGCAATTTGTAAAAATCGCTTGCAGGATGTCAGAAAGATGCGATACGCTGACGCAGAGGGTAACAATATTTGAGCCGTGTCCCCTTGCCCAAAAAAGACGCGGCGGCGCATATCGAAGAATTGCGGCAGGCATTTTAAAGATCTTTGTTGTGCGCCTAAACAGGCTCGGCAGCGAACATTCCAATCCCCCTATTTGGAAAGCAGCTGCCGAGCTTTTTCTATGCTTTTCTTTCGGCGGACTTCCCGCCGTCTGCCCTTTTTTGGCAGGATCGAACTTATTCCGGCTTCGTCGGGGCGTACCCCTCCAAAAAGGTGTGCCGCACGCCGTCGGTCTTGTAGCCGGGGAAGGTATCCAAGGCCACCGTGTGAATGCTGTTGAAAATGTTCATTTCTATATTCGGGTTCTCCTGCCTTAAATGCTCCAGCAGCATTTTGATCTCTTGGCGTTTGGAAGGGTTCGTATCGCCCGCGCACGCCGCGCTTGCTTCGGTGAAACGGCAGGCACATTGAATAAACTCCAGGCGATTGTACCGTACCCATGCCAAAATATCGGCCTCGCGCACGCGATAAAGCGGACGAATCAGCTCCATGCCCGCAAAATTTTGGCTGTGGAGCTTTGGAAGCATCGCCTGCAGCTGCGCGCCGTAAAACATCCCCATGACCGTTGTTTCGATTACGTCGTTCAAGTGGTGACCGAGTGCGATCTTGTTGCATCCGAGCGCCTGCGCCTCGCTGTAAAGATAGCCGCGCCGCATCCGCGCGCATAAATAGCAGGGCGATTTTTCGGCGCTTTCGGCAACGGAAAAAATATCGGATTCAAACACCGTGATCGGAATATCCAAAAGCGCCGCGTTGCTTTCGATCTTTTGCCGATTCTGTGCGCTGTAGCCCGGATCCATCACCAAAAAGACAAGGTCGAACGGGACTTCGGTGAAACGGTGCAGCAGCTGCATGAGCTTCGCCAAAAGCATGGAATCCTTGCCGCCGGAAATGCAAACGGCGATTTTGTCGCCGGACTCGATCAGCGCATATCGCTTGATTGCGCCGATGAACGGATTCCACAGCTCGTCTCTGTATTTTTTGAGGATGCTGCGCTCGATTTTTTGACAGGGTGTCCAATCCTTTTGCATACGGGGAACTCCTTATGACGGCGATCTCGAAAAAGTGTGTGCGTCCTGTAAAGACGGAGAGGGCTTGTACATACCTTGTATAGAATCAGTATATTTTCTTTTGCACAGGCTGTCAAGCCGTGCGCTTATTCAAGCAGTTACGGGAGGCCGCAAATTTTTTACAAATAGGGGTTGACAAAAGAAAACCGTGGTGCTACACTATTTCCTACAAAACCTATAGGGTATAGGACAAATACAAAAGGAAGCGCGCAAAAACACGGGCTTGCGGTTTTGTATGAACCTGACCGAATCAAAAGGGAGCGATAGACGATGAACGTGTATGAGAGCATTACCGATCTGATCGGCGGAACGCCGCTTTTAAAGCTGACGAACTACGCCAAGGAGAAAAATTTGGGCGCATTCGTTTACGGCAAGCTGGAGTATTTCAATCCCGCCGGCAGCGTAAAGGACAGGATCGCCAAAGCCATGATCGACGACGCGGAGAAAAAGGGTATTCTGAAGCCTGATTCCGTGATTATCGAACCGACCAGCGGCAATACGGGGATCGGTCTTGCCGCGGTGGCCGCCGCGCGCGGGTACAAGGTGATTTTGACCATGCCCGAAACCATGAGCGTGGAACGCCGCAATCTTTTGAAGGCGTATGGCGCGCAGTTGGTTCTGACCGACGGGGCGAAGGGGATGAAAGGCGCGATCGCCAAAGCGGAGGAGCTTGCCGCAGAACTGCCCGGCAGCTTTATTCCCGGCCAGTTTACCAATCCCGCGAATCCCGCCGCGCATGTTGCCACGACAGGCCCTGAAATTTGGAAAGATACCGACGGCACGGTCGATATTTTTGTCGCGGGCGTGGGCACGGGCGGCACGCTTTCGGGCGTGGGCAAATATCTCAAGAGCCAAAATCCGAATATCAAAGTCGTGGCCGTAGAACCGACAGACTCTCCCGTGCTGTCCAAAGGCATTTCGGGACCGCACAAAATTCAGGGGATCGGCGCGGGCTTCGTGCCGGATACTTTGGATACGAGCGTGTACGATGAGATTATCCCCGTGGAAAGCGAGGACGCGTTTGAAACGGGTCGAACCCTTGCGCATAAAGAGGGGCTGCTTGTGGGTATCTCCTCCGGAGCGGCAGTCTGGGCTGCCGCGCAATTGGCGGCGCGCCCCGAAAACAAGGGCAAAACGATTGTCGCGCTGCTACCCGATACCGGCGAACGCTATCTTTCGACACCGATGTTCTCGGAATAATTCCTTGCCCGAAGTGAACCCCTGCATAGGGCAGGGATCGATGGAGTATATTCAATCCAAAGCCTGTCTCGAAAAATGGAGGCAGGCTTTATTTTATTTACACAGTAAATCTACACTTTGAAAAAATCTGAAATGTATACTTGTTGTATGAGATGACTCGATCAATACCTTCTGTATCCTATTGCGATTCAGAAATTTGAACCCCAGCGAGCATTTCGGAATTTATAATTAGATCTTATACAAAAGTATTGAAATTTAGATCTATTTATAGTACAATTTAAAAGAAAGGAGGAGTACAAATGATCAAAATACAGAAAATTACCGATGCGGCTGAAACGGCAGGGCTATTGGGTGCTTTCAAAAAATTTTGTGACCATTTGACAAAGAATCCCGTTTATGCGCAAAATATCAGAAGCCTTTTACACCGCAGCACAGATCGCACAAGAACAATCATGCGCATATTTGAAGACCGTTTTCAGTTTTCTCTTTCGCCGCAGCAGGCAGAGCGCATGTTGGAGCTTGTCGAAGCATTTTTTAGCAAGAAATCTTATCGTTTACCGATTCCACAGACGGTACGGCTGCAACTTCTGGATCAGCAGGGAAATAAATGTGCTTTCTGTGGCTGTGATGTGGGCGATCATGATCCGGTAGATCATATTGTGCCGTTTAAATACGTGGGAGACGAATTGCAGGATAATTATCAGGTGCTTTGTAGCCTTTGTAATTCCCGCAAAAATGCAAGAATGGATTATCAAATTCGGTTTTTATTACAATTAGTTTAGAAAGGATTATTATTATGAAAAAAATATACTTATTAAAGGTTGTGCAAGACAACAGTGTGCATTATTTGGGATGTGCAGATCCCCGTACCTTAGTTCGAATGTCTAAAAAGGCAGAAATGAACGCTGTGCAAGACGCACAACGTCCAATTGAACCCAAGCGTCTGGAGGAAATTTCCTCCTTTGTACAAAGCGGGGGTACGCTGTCCACTTCTTTGGTGCTTGGTACGACTGACGATCGCATACGAGTGTGCCTGATAGAGGAATTTCCTGAGGCGGGGGAACTGTATTATACCGAGTTTCCCGAAACTGAGCCGGAGTTTGCAAAAATGCAGAATGTTTTTGAATTAATGGACGGTCAGCATCGGCTGTTTTCCTTTTTGCCGGAATATTGTAAGATTGCCAAAGACACGCCCTATGCTGTTTCATTTGAACTGTATTTAACGCCCACAATGCGCGAAAAAAGACTGATATTCAAAAATACAAATGAAAAGCAAAAATCGGTCGCACCAAACCTTTTAATGTGGTTTCGAGATAAGTTAGGATTGCTGACTGATCGTGAAAGAGCCTATCATCGTGTGGTTAGTTTATTAAATGAAGAATCTTGCTCGCCTCTGAGAGGGCGAATCATCATGGGCGCGGAACGAATTATCGGTGGGATTAAGGCCAGTCAGCTTATCCAAGTGATGCACAAAGCTGCTATTAAATCCATCACACAACCGCCTTTGGACGATGAAAAACTTTTGGCTTTGATTTCTAATTATCTGATCGGCTGGGAACAAGCGGTCGGCTCAAAAATGGCACAACGGGAAAATGATTTGGGCTCTTTTTCTAAAATGGCGGGTTTACGTTATATGCTGAATTTGCTCCCGACATTTTACAGCCTTGCCATTGAGGAACGAAAGAAATTCAATACGGAATATGTGTGCGCCAAGGTGGAACGATTGTATAGCGAACTTGCTGATATTACGCCGCGGGAATTCTTTGACCGCAACAGCGACTTTAACAAGGAAAAAACGGAAAACCCGTTTTCCTCTGAAACGGCTACTTTGGAATTGGCGAAAGAACACGCTGCTGTATTGAAAGGAACTTCCGAACAAAGCTTTGACCCGTTGGCATAAAGCTTATAGCATAGGCAAGATTTCCGCCGCCACTATGGTGGCGGATTGCATTTTTTCTATAATCAGTGCGGAATAGTCACCGCCGATTGCTCTCATGGTTCATACCGCGTTTGGCACGTTAAATAACGGGCAATTCTCTTATTGCAATTTAACACAAACTACATCAAGCGGAGACGAAACCGTACCCTGCTGTGTGCAGTTCTGTTTTTATCTGGCGAACGACGCGTCGTTCGTTTCGTCGGATTCTCGGATTCCTTGAACTCGGTGTTTAATTTCTTTTGACTTTTTAAAAAGCATAGATTCAGACGTAGTTTCTCAAGATTCTGTAGAGCGGTGTGATCTTGCCACCGAGTAGATTGGAAGCAAAATCAGGATTTGGTGCGCCTAAAGAATTGGCCGCAAATGGCTTGCTTGTAGGCTTCGCGCGGCCAAAAACATTTTTGGCCGCGCGGGCGTCGGCCGTCGTTCCCTTGGGCTCGAAGGTACAGCCGCCCGCAGCGATGATCGGGACGAATTTTTTTAGGGTCGTTTCGCTCCACGCCATGGGGCGTGTGCTAAGCCTCGACGAGAGCTTGTGACTAACGTGCGGCTCTGTAGCGCCGCCGTTAAAAGCTTCGCTGTCCCGACTGTACACGCTGATCGCGTCCATGTTAGCTCGCAAGTATTCCGTGTTTTTCCAAATATTTTCAGCGTGATCGGTGTATCTATACAGCATATCTTGCTGCACCTCGCTGAATGCCTGTTCGTCGCCATTGTAGAGCGCCTTGCGCAGCTGGCGTTGATACATTCTTCCATCTTCGGCGGAAATACCGCTCACGGATTGTTTTAACGCTTTGTTTGCGTGGTATCTATCTAAAACAAAGGTGCAGTCGGAAAACCATTCAGTGCCTGTCTTAATCCATGCAGCACCGTCACCATGCAAATACACTTTTGTTTTAGATAGATCGTATCGCCGTTCTGTCTCTTCGAGGGCTTGTTCCCATAGCGCTTCGGGATTTTTCCCATATTCAGCGATGTGGAATACGTTTCTGCAAGAACCGCGACCATTCGCACGGTCTATGCCTTCGTATACGCTGATCAGCGGTACGTTTTTACTTTTTCCGTTCTGAAGTTTGATGTGATCCTCATCCGCGTCTATGTGAAGGATGGGGACGCTCTTTTTTTGGACACAAGCGGTTTTTGGCTCGGCCTCTCTAATCTTGTGCAAGACGGTGGCGCGGCTCACGCGCCCACCGGTGATTGCCATTGCTGCAGCGTGATACGAGTTCTTCGTGGATTCACTCACGAGTGCCTCGCACACATTGTTACTGATCCGCTGGCGGCTTTCCACACCAATCAGCTGATCGACCGGATAAACATACGCACCTGATGCGTCCCGATAAGATGTTCTATGATAAGAAACGCTACCAAGCATTGTGAGAAGGCAGCGTTTTTGATTTCTTTGTTGTGATTTTAGCCCTAACTGCTTGCGCAGGGCTTTGTCGTTAAATATTTCTCGATCTTTTTCCTCATATAATGCCCCTAAGATGTTTTCCGCCGTTTCTAATAGCGCGGGGGCGATCTGCCGCTCGGCGGAGTCGATGCTGATATTTTCAGCATCACAAAAAAGAATCAGTTTTTGCCTTAATTTTGCGAGTTCTCTGTCAATCATCCTAACCACAAGAATATCCCCTTAGACTGTTTGAGCTTTGCTCCGTTGTGATTTTGTTCCCCCATCGTGACCCCGTTCCTCGCGGCAAGCAACGCTCATCGCGCTCCTTGTTCATCCAACGCAAATGCGCTTAACCCACTTAGTTCGCGGTTTCTTCCTGCTCTCGGTTGGCTCGTATCATCGCACAACTTTTTCGCCGCTTTCGCGGTTTATTCTTTCCGAGCGTCGTATCATGAGTTACGGCACGACCGTCGCCGTACCTAACGCGATGGGATTCAATTTTCAAGGTGCGATATATGTTGATGTGGTTGGTCGCTAAGGAGTGCCTCGCCATCGGTTTTAATGGCGACGACATGAGCTTCCGCCCACATCACCTATATTATACAATACAGAATAGGGCGCTGCAAATGTGCGATTGATTTTTTTTAGAAAAATCGCACATCAAGAGGGGAAATGCCCTTTTAGGGCGCTTCTACCTCGGAATTGCTTGGCTCTGTGACGCCATATACCAACTCTTTCGGATCGCAACCAAGCGCGTCAGCGAGGGCAAATAGATTTTTGGCGGTTAGATTTTCGATCTTGATTTCTCCGCGCTCAAGTTTTTGGATTTGGCTGATGTTTACCCCTGCTGCTTTTGCGAGCGTCGGCTGATCTAATCCTGCCGCCATACGCGTCCAGACAAAGTGGTTTATCTTGCGGTCGTGACAGTCTCGTCCATGATTTACACGATTGCAAAGTGTGCAGTTCCCGTCCTGCCGCACACAATCTCCGTAACGTCGTCTCATTTAAACATCTTCCTCCTTTGTGGCGGTTTCTTCTTTCGCTCGTTGGTCGGCAATATATTTTTTCAGCCGTTGTAATGTGTGCAGGTTGCCCTTGTGATCAAGGTCGGTTTTGCAAAAAAGCATATTAGCATATTTTTCGATGTCATTATTATATGCGCACACGAAATTCTGCCTCCAATGGTCTTTCGGCAGTTTTGACCATTGCTCAACTTTCGGAGCGCTTGTCTTTTTTATCGCTTCCAATGCTTCTTGGTATGCGGCGGCAAGGTTCATACGGCCGGAGGTAAACCTATCTATCACACCCTGAAATGTTTTCAGGTTTGTAATGCCGGAATAAAATATAATTTCTAAATGGCGATAAAGGTCTTTGGCAGATTCAAGGTTTTCTTTGTTTTCTCTCCGCTCTCGGCGTTCTTCCTCGGACAAATTCCTTGTCTTTCGAGATTGTATTATGGCATCGATTTCTTCTTTTGACAGATCCTCGATTTTTTCTGCGCGCAGCTCATAAAAGTCGGTGGCACTATAAAACTTTCCTGTATGATGCCATGCAGCATACTCTAAAAATATATTTTTTAGCTCACGAGCAGTCAGTCGCTCTATTCCAAGGCTTTTAATATCAATATCGTTAGCTTCCGCATACTCTTGAATACCCTCTATAATGTTCTGCTTTGTCCACTTGCTATAAGGCATTTGACCCGCACTATACGCATTTATCGCCCTATTGCTCATACTATGTCCGCTATACCCACCTTCATACTTTTCGTTTGTCATAGCTTTTTCTCCTCTCGCTATTTGGCTTTAAGCCCGACGCCCTTTGCAGGGTGTTTCGTCGCAATCCTCAGCGACTCATCAGGGGTTGCGCCTCTCTTGATTACATTTACATTGTACTCCAATTTTGGCGTTTTGTCAATGCTTTTTTATAAAGTTTTTTCGCTTTTTTCGTGTGGTATAGGCAAAAAAGGCAAAAAAAACACCTTGCAAAGCAAGGCGCTTTTTCTTTTCAATTTCAACCAATAGGCGACAGGTGCGGTTCGTCACCTTATGAGACACTACACTCAAGCGCGTTTTTTCATCTACAAAAGTAGAAATTCAATCTCAACCGAGCCGCACCCGTCATTGGTTATTCTATCGCCGGATCACGGGAATGTCAATACTTTTTAAGGCTTTTGAAAATAAAAAAATCCCCCGCAGAGCCGAAGCCCTGCGGGGGATTGGTCGCGGTCAAGGTCATTATCAGGGGCGGGTGCGTCCCTGTTACCATTCATGTTTTTTTGCACGCCCATAGTTTATAAAAAGATTGCCGCCCGTTCTCTTGGCCGCCAGCTCGCCGTATTCAGGGTTAATCTCAATGCCGATGAATGCGCGGCCATTGTCTTGCGCGACCTTTCCTGCCGTGCCGCTACCGAAGAATGGGTCGAGGATCACGCCGCCCTCTCTGCATCCGGCAAGCACGCACGGTTCAATGAGCTTTTCGGGAAATGTCGCGAAGTGTGCGCCATTGAATCCTCGTGTCGAAACAGACCATACGTCGCGCTTATTCCGCAGTCCTGTAGTGTTCTCTACATTCCCGTGCGCCTTTCGCTCAACAATGGCAGAGTTATCATACGCCATGTTGGATGTATAAGCGCCGCCGCCCCTGAATGACCTCGCATTTCCCTTCCTCCTGCGAGAATTTGGTCGCAAAGTCCCGATGCTCCCTGCAGGTGGACAATTGTCAAATCCGACTGCGGGTTCTTTGATCGCGGCGGCGTCAAAATAGTAACGCTTGGATTTGGAGAGCAAAAAAATATACTCATGACTTTTTGTGCATCGATCTTTTACACTTTCCGGCATGCAGTTCGGCTTGTACCATATGATGTCTTGCCGTAGGAACCAACCGTCTGCGCGTAGGGCGAAGGCAAGCATCCACGGGATCCCGATCATGTCCTTCGGCTTTATCCCCGGCGTCTTCGTCTGGGTCGTGGCTACCGCTCCCATCATGCCGTGGTTCGTCCCTTGTTTGTACTTTGTGGCGTTCACTGGGTACTTCGCCGCTCCCTTGCCGGATCCCGCGTAGCTGTCCGATATATTCAACCACAGCGTCCCATCCGGCTTTAGTACACGGTGTACCTCTCTAAAAACCTCGACCAATTTTTCTATGTATTCCTGCGGGGAATTTTCAAGGCCGATCTGCCCAGCTACCCCATAGTCTCGCAACCCATAATATGGCGGGGAAGTGATGCAGCAGTCGATTGTGTTATTCACAATTCTTTGGAGCGCTTGCAAAGCGTCGGCGACAATAATAATATTCTCCTGTGCCATATGCATTTTTCCTTTCCTTAATATGTCCCATAGCCCACTATATCGGGCGATGAGAGGTTATAATGATTGCGGCAGCACACATTTGAGGAATCGCCCTCAATCACGCAAATGTTTTGGTCCTCAACGGATTCCACGATTCCTGCGGCATCGACCCATCCATCCCGACTGCCGCTTGCATCGGCACGGTCGAAAAGCACTATATCACCGGGTGCGGGTCTGTAAAGCAAGGGCAGACGGAAGCGACCGCGCAGGACGAGGAACTCTTGCAGATTAGGCGCCCACCATTCATCGGGGAGCTTCCCTGCGGCGACGTACCCACATTCGTTAGCGCAATAGGAAACGAAACACGTTGACCAGTCCATCCGCATTTCGTAGCCAATGCCGAGACGGGAAAGATATGCCTCGCCACCCACATTGCCGAGTTGGGAACGAGCCACATTCAAAAAGGCTTCGCGATCCGATGTGGTGTCGTTGGCAAGCAAGGCATCCCATTGATCTGCTGTATTAGAATCCAACAGCGCGGCAAGCATTGCCCGCTGATCGGCGGAAAAGCCGTACAAATCGGCAGCTTGTGCTGCGGTTTTCGCAACCGTCTTTACGCACAAAATCGGTTTTTGCACTACTTGATCGTACTGCACCCACGCGTCGAGCGTGCCGTCGTAGCTGCTCAAGTGTTCCACAACAGCGCGTGTTTCTGTGTACGAGGACAGTGAGCACATATCCCAATAGATCGATTTCAGGGTGCGCGCTTTCACATCGGTCATGGTGGCCACTTCATCGGGGTTGGTCGGATCGGTCGTCACTTTTACGGCGTAAACCGCGAGAACATCTCGCATATCGGGCGGCGTACCCTCAGAAATCGCCCATTCGGGATTCCCTGCACGCTGCAAAATATCCTGTTCTTTGTCGCAGTATTCATCGATGATTTCATTTTCAACCGAACGGATTGACGCGCGGTTGGAGGAATTGGCAAAAATGGAAAAGGCAGATGCGCAAGTGGCCACAAGAACCACAACGAGAATAATTGCCACAACGGCAACCCAGCCGCCCGCCGCCACAGCGCCGATCAGAGAGCCTGTCGTCTGCACCGTAGCTTTCACGGCGGCAATGGCGGCTTTCACCGACCGCACCGTCGCTCTTGCGGATGCGGTCACTACATCTTTAATAGCAATCGCGGAACGTCTCGCTGCCGCAGCTGTGGCTTGGGATGCAACACCTGCCGTCTTCACAGTCTGTGCCGTCGCTTTCAATGCAGCGCGGGCAGACTGAAAAGATACCTTAATATTGGCCGCACCCGTCTTGGTTATATTGATGGTGCTTTTGGCGGTCGGCTTGAATGCCTTTACGGCGTTTTTGGCCTTTTTTGTGGCCGCCTTTGCTTCCCGCACCGTGCGGATCGGGCGCAGAACTTTTTTCAAGGTATGTTTTCCACCTGCGCCGACCACGCGCTGTACAGAAAGCGCCACCACGTCCGCAGGAGCGCCATCGGCATTGTCACCCTGTGCCTGTGCGCCGAGCGCGTCAGCTGCTGAGGCGGCAATAGCTACACCTTTCGCGGTTCGTGCAAGTGTGTTGTGACCCGTCTTTTTAAGAATTTTCGCTGCCGTTCCGGCAACCGCCTTTGGCGGCGCGGACAGCATACCCACGGCTGCGGTCGCAGCCTGTCCTTCGTTTTCACTCGAAGCAGACTGCGCCGCGAAGGCTCTGGCCTCGGCGGCGAGCGTGCTTTTGGCGGCTTTGATCGATACCGATGCTGCGGTCTTCAACGTCGGTTTAAAAGTCTTGATGTGCGGTTCGGGCTGTTCGGTAGCGATACCTTCAGCTCGCGACGCCGCAGGTTGCAAAGGTGGCGTGGACTGCTCCGCTTGCGGGGTGGCCGCGCTCGTGCGCGCGCTTTTTGGTGCTTGGTTTGGCTCGGACGGCTCAGACTGTCCGAGAGCAGCGACGCCCTCGGCACGTATTACCGCCGCAGGTTGTAGGGATAGCGCGGACTGCCCCGAAAGCGGGATTTCCGCGCCTATGCGCGCAAATTCTGCGGTTTTGATCGGCTCGGACGGCTCGGGCTGCAGATGTGTAGCCTCGATATTATCAGATTGCGCCGCCGCAGAATGCAAAGGCGGCGGGATTTGCGCCGATTCCGACCTTGTAGGAGCAGTCTTTATAACTTCGGCGGTGCGCTGATCTGCGTAATGATCAATCGCACCACTGGCGGACTTGACCTCTTTAGGGACGGGCGTGATTTTATGCTCTGCCATGATGTTTCCTCCTTTTGATATGTATAAAAAAAGCAGCCGATCCACGGCTGCTGATTTTTCCCCAAAAAACGGGATAGGCGCACATTTTGGTTGCCTATCCCGACGCTTTTTTAAGCCCTACTTAACGGCAAGGGATCTCCGCTTTTTTAAGGTCTGCTTTTCGGCGCAGACTTTCCGCTTTTTTGCGTTCCGACTTGCTTTGCGGCTCGGATTCTCCGCTTTTGGTAAGTATACACGATTGCACGAAAAAAACAAGTGATTTCGTTAAGAAGGGGACGCCGTAAAAGCGCCCCCTGCAGATTTACATCAGGTCTAAGCGTCGTAGATTGCCTCGCTGGGTTTCGTCGTGAGAAGCCTATAAATCTTCGATTTGGCCGGAATGTCATTCTCGAAAGGCACGATCTCACCGCCGAATTTGAGAAGCCCCGAACCCTCCTTTGCGTCTTTTAGATAGCCGCGCAGGACGGGCGAAATATCGAGCATTTCCGAGAGCTGCGCCGCATCCAGTGCGGATTGGTTGAGCATCACGACCAACTCGGACGTGTTGATAATTGCACGTCCGTTCTCACTGCGCAAAAGGTCTTCGACGTTTTGCGTAATGCCGGAATAGTCGCAATCGTACTTCCTGCCGCGCTTCCACATTTGGAAAAAGAAATCCGAGGTGAAGCGCTTGTCGAGCATGAGATAAAATTCGTCGTTGATCACTGACGTCGTTATGCCCGTAGCACGGGAGCGGATCATGCGTTGCTGAATATGATCGAACAGCACGAGCATACCGAGGCTCATTAGAGAGCGACCAAGCTGGTGAATGTCAAAGCAAATCACGCGGCTGTTCAGGTTGATATTCGTCTGCTTGGCGAATGTGGAAAGGCGTCCCGTCGCGTAAGCCTCCAGTGCGAGGGCAAGCTCTCCGGCGTCACCGTCATCCTGCGCTCGTAAACGGTTATAGAAATCCACGAGCGTGGGAGCTTCGCCCACGCATCCGCGCCGCACATACTCGCCCAGCACATCCTGCG
>CANRAU010000016.1 GCA_947628665.1 uncultured Clostridia bacterium | reverse complement strand
ATAATAAGAGTTATCACAGCCTTTGAAGATGACGGATTCCTTTTTGTCGCGCTTGATTTTGCCCTGCTTTATCAGCTCTTCTTTCTCGGCGCGGATGCGTTCCAACAGCACAGAAGCAGGCTCATCGTTCGGATCTTGCGGAACGAGTTTTCCTCGGATTGCAAGGTCAAGAATTTTCTTTTTCAAACTAACAATCGTACTGACAATTTCATCTTGTCCTATTGAGATATTATTAACTTGTGAAGATATATTATCAAGCATAAATGCTATCCGACACTGTTCATTATACGGTGGCAAAGGGAATAAAGTTGAAATAATTTTTTCCTTTGATATATTCGGCTGTGCTCCTCCTACACCACGATAAATAAACGAATCTCTTTGTGATAGCAAAAAGAAAAATAGATACTTTTTTTCTATATTATCAAATGTAATACAAGCACAGCAGGCTTGATTTGTCGTTGCAGGGAATGTCAATATTCCTAATTTACCTATTGTCGCACCATACATGGCAATCAGAACCGAACCCGCTGGATTAAGCCTGACAGAGGTTTCTTTTAATGCTAAATCACTGATTGATTCTGGAATTTCAGTGATATAATCGTCATTTAAATCACCTGTTTTCAGCCATGGAATGGTTCCGTTATAGTAATCTGGGTTATTTCTATTTGGTGTTGCGCCCGCCCCCCAATTTCCGATTATGCCCAGCCTTGTCCATTCCCACCCCTGCGCAATCTCAAACGGTATCTCGTCCTCGATACATTTCACGCTGCCGTCTTGGAACTTCTCATAATGCAAATTATAACGGGTCTTAGGGTGCAACCCTAACGAGGTGTTTGTATGCCGGCTTACAAATACACTGCTCGCCAAGAATGCCCATTCGGCGGGCAGTTTTACCGTTTGAATATACAAATGGTCTGCTCGCTAAGATTGCGCAATGAAAAAGGCGGGAGCGTTTTTGCTCCCGCCATCGTCATCTTTTCACTTGCTTTTTTAGTACAGAAAGTAGAAATAATAACCGCCGTCGCCAATCGGCTCTGCGTAGATATTGAAATACTGTATCGGTTCGCCACCGTATGCCAATATCAGTTCCAGCATTGAGCGAACATAATCTTTCAAGGCTCGTTCAAGATTTTTGTCCTGAAAATCTTTTGAAGCAATTACCGGATTGCCCCACGACGAGTCGGATGGGGGTGAGACTGCTATCTACTTCAAGTCCCATTTCTGTGCCGATGGCAATCAATTCTTGCTGTATGGCAGCTACTTCAAATTTGTAATCATAGATGGATTTTACCGCTTCGATTTTCCGTTCGTCTGCCTTTGCTTCTTCTCGATTTTCAGTTGGTTCAACAGTTATACTTTGCAGACTGTTCTTTTACAAGCCGATCAAACATTTCATTTGCTCGCTTATCTGCTTCGGCAAGATACTGATAGAGCGTTCCTGCTGTCAGATAGTTATAGTAGATGATGCGATGATGTTCTTTCAAATAGCGACGATATCGTTGATCTCGCCTACCGGCTCGGTCGGCGCTTCTGCCTTCGGCAGAGGTGTCCAGCGGACACCCGCGCCCCCAAATCCCGATGTAATGCTCGTGGATATTCTCCGCTCTAAGCTTTGGCAGACTGTAATCGCCTTGCATCTCATATTTCAGACCTGTTTTTTCAAAAATTGTTTTCATCGAAAAATCCTCCTTAAAATCTTGTGATATAATCGTATCAAAGAGGACTTATTACGACAAATGTGCGGGGAAATGTGTGCGCCACCGGTTTTATTTAAGATTGGTTATGAATATCCGCACCAAAACACAGCCTGTCCCCATGAGGAGACAGGCTGTGTTTTTATACTATTTATCCTCTTTCGGCGTCCAAAATGCCTTGTTTGCTGTTCGCTTTGCGGCATTTCGCCGCTGTACCTTGGGCGGTGCGGCGGAATTTTTCCTTGCGCCGCGTTAAAGCTGCGAGCAGCCGAACGAATTCACAAGCGCGTTGATTTTTTCGCCTCTTTTGCACATGGGGCAGTCGTGCGCCAGGGTGGTCTTGTAGCCGGGCAGATCGTGCGGATTGAACACCGAATTGACCTCAAGAGAGTCGATCTCCCGAACAGTCGCGAAAATGGATGCGATCCCCACGGGCTTGCCGCCGTAATAATTGATCGACTCAACCGCCGACTTCACCGTAAAGCCCGTTGCGACCGAAGCCGCGATGATCAGCACAAATTTATCGTGGATCATAGGCGCGGTATTATCGCGGAAGAAAAGCTGACTGCCCGCATTGTGTTCGGGGGTAAGGATGAAAATATCTCGGCCGGAATTGATATTCACATACCCCATTGCCGTCAGCTCGTTTGCAAGGCAGGTCGCGATCACCTCCATACCGTCGAGGCACAAAATCGTGTCGATCATGGTATGGTGTTTGTATTTTGCGGCAAGCGCTTTCGCCACCGCCTTTGCCTGTGCGAGATTCGCCTTGTTGTTCGCGATGTCGATATAATAATTCGAGTGGCCGTGGGCGGTCGCGTAGTGCCCTTTGTAAATTTCCAGTTTCAATTGGGGATTGCCGGTAGATATTTCCACTTTTTCGCCTAACGCCATAGAAAAACATCTCCTTCATTCAATGAACTATGATTATTGTAGCACGAATCAACGCGAAAAACAACAAAGAATCGGTCGATCGGGATGCTGTTTTCTGTTCGCATACCGAATCTTCGCAGACGGATGCTCCCTATTCCCACGCGGCAAGGAGCTTTTGAATTCCCTCTGCGGCACAGGGCATATCGAGCGTGCAGGACAGGCGTTTGTCGCGGGAGACGACCTCTACGATGTTCTGTTCGACATTGCGGGGGCTTACGATCACGCGAAGCGGCACGCCGAGCAGATCGGCGTCCGAGAACATGACGCCTGCGCGCACGGCTCTGTCGTCGTACAACACTTCCACGCCGTTGTCCTGCAAGGTTTGATACAGCGCGTCGGCATAGGCTTTTACTTCGGCATGATCGGCGCGGACGGCGCACAAATGCACCTGCCACGGCGCGACGGACATCGGCCAGATCGGGCCGTAATCGTCATGGTGCGCCTCGCAGATCGCCGCCGCCAAACGCCCGACGCCGATGCCGTAGCATCCCATGATCGGATACTGCGTATGCCCCTCGGCGTCGATGAAGGTCATGCCCATGGACTGCGTGTATTTTGTACCCAACTGAAAAATATTGCCGACCTCGATGCCGCGCGAAACTTGGATCGTGGGCTTGCCGCAATGCGGGCAGAGACAGCCTTCCTGTGCCTTGGCAAAATCGTGATATTCCACGTTCCCGACGTCGCGCGTCATGCAAAGCCCCGTATAATGGTATTCTTCTTGGTTCGCACCGCAGGAAAGGTTGTTTGTGCCTTGGAGCGAACGGTCATACAGTACGGTACAGTTTTTTGGAAGCCCCACAGGACCGATATAACCGGGGGTAAGGCCGCTTTCCTCGGTGATCAGCGCGGGATGCACGTCAAAACCCAAGAACTTGGTGAGCTTCGCTTCGTTTACTTCCAAATCTCCGCGCAAAAACAGGACGATATATCGGTCGTCCGCATTGCTCTGATATACGACCGCCTTGCAGGAATCCCTTTGGTCGCTGTGCAGAAACGCGCAAATTTCCTCTATCGTGTGGATGTTCGGCGTATGCACCGAGGTAAGCGCCTCGGCTTCCCGTTGCGCTCTTGACGGCAAGATGCATTCCGCCGTTTCCACATTCGCGCGATAATCGCAATTTTGGCAAACCGCGATAGAATCCTCTCCCACGGGCGTCAGGAGCATGAACTCGTGGGAAACACTGCCGCCCATCATGCCGGAATCCGAGGCGACGGAAACGACCTGGGGCAGTCCCACACGCTCGTAAATGCGCTCGTAGGCTTTGTGCATTCTCGCATAGTAGCTTTCCAAATCCGCCTGACTTGTGTGAAAGGAATATGCGTCCTTCATGGTAAATTCCCGCACACGGATCAGCCCTGCGCGCGGCCTTGCCTCGTCGCGGAACTTCGTTTGGATCTGATAGATCATAAACGGGTATTTCGCATAGCTTTGCCCGTAATCGCGCACAAGCTGTACGGCGGCCTCCTCATGGGTCATGCCGAGCACGAGCGGACTTTGATTTCTGTCCGTAAAACGCACCATTTCCTTCCCGATGGAGGCGTATCGTCCGGATTCCTGCCACAGGGAAGCCGGCATGACCACGGGAAACTGCACTTCCTGCCCGTCCGCCGCGTCCATTTCCTCCCGCAAAATCTGTTCAATTTTGCGGGTGATCCGTTTTAATACGGGGTACGAGGAAAAAATACCGTTCGCAACGGATTTCATATACCCGCCGCGCACCATATAGGCGTGGCTGTCTACCACGCAATCCGACGGCCGTTCTTTGAAACGGTCGCCGACCATATTTTCCATTTTCATCGTTTTGCTCCTATTTACGTATTTACGCTTTCCAGAATTTTCGGTCTAAACTGCGGTATTGCACTGCCTCGGCGATATGCGGCACGTCGATTGTTTGCGCACCGTCTAAATCCGCGATGGTGCGGGCAACGCGCAGCACCTTGTCATATGCGCGGGCGGACAGTCCCAACTGCTCAAAGGCGTTTTTCAAAAGTGCGGCGGCTTCGGGCGTGGGCGTACAGAAACGGCGGGTGAGCGCCGAATCCATTTTCGCATTGCAGGAAATACCCGTACCCGCAAGACGCGTCTGCTGCACGGCGCGCGCGGCGTTGACACGCGCTTTTATGGCGGCGGAGGATTCCTCTTTGTCGGTTTTGGAAAGTGCGTCAAAGTCCACGGGCGGGACTTCGATGTGAATATCCAAACGATCCAAAAGCGGTCCGGAAACACGGGCGAGATACCGCTGCGACGCACCCGCAGGGCAGGTACAGCGGCGGGTCGGATGCCCGAAATAGCCGCAGGGACACGGATTCATGGCGCAGATGAGCATGACCGAGCATGGGTATGAAAAGGTCGCCGCCGCGCGAGCGATGGTAATTTTGCCGTCCTCTATGGGCTGGCGCATGATCTCCATGGCCGCGCGTGAAAATTCGGGCAACTCGTCCAAAAACAGCACGCCGTTGTGCGCGAGCGAAATTTCCCCGGGGCGCGGTACTGTGCCGCCGCCCGAAAGCCCCGCAGGGGAGACCGTGTGGTGCGGCGAACGGAAGGGACGCACCTTGATTAAGGACACATCGGGCGGAAGATTGCCCGATACGGAATAGATGTTCGTGGTTTCGAGCGCCTCGTCAAAGGTCATATCCGGCAAAATGGACGGCAGGCGCTTCGCGAGCATGCTTTTGCCAGACCCCGGAGGGCCGATCATCATTACGTTATGTCCGCCCGCAGCCGCAACCTCTAAGGCGCGTTTGGCTTCATACTGCCCCTTGACGTCGGCAAAATCGGGCAGATCGGGCGGGAGGGTGTATTCGGCATAATCCTTGGCCGTCACGGGCGAAAGCGGCGCTTCTCCGCGCAAATGCCCGAGCAGCTCGGCTACGGTTTTGACGGGGTATACCGCAATGCCCTCGACCACCGCACCCTCCGCCGTGTTGGCGTACGGAATGTAAATCTCCCGAAAGCCCGCCTTGCGCGCCTGAATGACCATCGGCAGCGCGCCGTTGACGCGCCGCACTTCGCCGCTTAAAGACAATTCCCCAATAAACGCGCGGCCTTCGGTGTCGCATTTGAGCTGTCCCGTCGCTTTCAAAATGGCGATCAGCACGGGCAGGTCATAGATCGGGCCTTCTTTACGAATATCCGCAGGCGCTAAATTGATCGTCACGCGCGATACGGGAAAATCCAAATGGTTGTTGTGAATGGCGGCGCGCACGCGTTCGCGGCTTTCCGAAACCGCCGCGTCGGGCAGCCCTACCATATCAAAACGCGGTAGCCCGCCCGAAAGATCCGCCTCGACCTCGACCGAGTACGCCTCCATACCGAACAGCCCCACGCTGTTGACGCTTGCAAACAAAAAAACGCCTCCCCCGAAAAGATAGTTTATTGTAGCATATATCCGTGAAAAGCGCAAATCAGTGAATTTGTATAAATATTTAAATGGAAAGCGCAATTTTTTATGGATTATATTGACAACGCTTTTTGAGTGATATATACTAAAGCGGCGGCGTATGGGAGGTGTTGATCGATCATATTTTTATAATTGAGATGATTTATAGCTTTATTGGAGGGTTAAAGTAAAAATGAAAAAAGTAAAAAGAAGTGCAGCGTTATTATTAATAATTGTTCTTATGCTGACCATGTGTAACTTTTATGTCAGTGCTACGGACAATGATAGCATTTATGAAGAAACACACGAGCAAATCAATATAAAACATATAGAGTTAAATACAAATAATGAAGAATTGTCTTTACAAGTTAAGGATGATAATGTTATATGTAAGTATTTAGGCGGTAGAGAACAACAGAAACTGTCCGCTATTTTAGAAAAATACCCTGAGGTTGAATCAGTTATTTTTCAAACCTTGCAAAAGGGAGAGGAAGTTTGTGCCATTGCTTACACAGAAGCTCCAATTCGCATTTACAAGGATCATTCCGAAAGAGTATTAAAGAAATCAAAACCAACGATTTTGATGCGCGTATTATCTGCATTTTTCCCAATTGCAAACGCAGTACAAACTGAGGAAGGGGATATTGCGTATGAAGCAGAACAGAACTTTTCATTTTTTACAATGATTTCCAAGCAAACGGATGGTACATATATTGCTACTTCATGGGCAACATGGGAAAAAGGTTCTTGGATTGGAGGATCTAAATATCCTGCTTCAGGTTATGATTATTTGTTACAATCAGTACCTGATAGTTTTTCAAGATTGAAACATAGTTTTACCAGTATATACAACACAAGCAACAATCCCGATTTAACAAGTGGTGTATATACTGGAGTGGAGGGAAAAGAATATACTATTTCGGATGGAGGAAATACATATCTTAAGGTAAAAATGAAAGATGATCCTTTGGGACTTAGTCGGTTGGCTATGTGTCTGCTAAGTACAACACAGAGTTCCAGTTCAGGCGGCTTAAGAACGATTAACAGCTATTATGTACATACATGGAAAGACATGGATATAAGTGTATCTGTTTCGCTACACTCTAATAAAGAGGCTTTATTAGAAATTACACCGAGTATTTCCGAGAAAAGTTGGCAGTTATACAGTTATGTCACGTTCAACTTTTAAGCATAGGGAGTTATACAGTTATGTCACATTTCATTTCTAAAAATATTTTATCGAAAGTGCCGCATTTTAATAGGAAGTATGTTGTTGGATTTATCTACATTGGAATTATTCTTATATCCTTTTTCACATACACAGCTGTTTTTATTCGGGATACGCAAACTTTGAGCCAGTGTTTGGCATATCCGTACGCAAAAGCGTCCAAACTGGAGAAAATAAGCAATACCACTGCGGAAGATCACGATTGTGTTGCGTATCTGTCCACACAAAATGCAGACGGCATACAGGAAATGTATTTGCTGCAAAATCGGCCTTGGTTGCATTGTTTAAATGTACAGCGATATATCGTCTTGAAGCATAACGCCTCGGTCATGGAAAAAGTCGGGTTTTTCTCCACACTTGCGCCGAGTGATTCCCAAAAAGAGCCGATAGACTGGTATTTTTACAGCCAAAATGATTTGCAGATCAGCCAAATGGTGTGCGTTTTCAATACGTTTGCAGGGCCACAGGAGACCCACCGGTTTTCCTGCGATCCGAATGCGCCGTTTGTTTGCTGTGTACCCGAAATGCGCGGAAATTTACGATTGGAAAGCATGGTCGGCTACAATCAAAACAACGAGGCGGTTTACACATGCAACACAGGCTTGTTTGAAAGCACTTAAAACATAGCGAGGAGAGTCGAAACCCATACGCCGCAAATACCCAAGCTTGAACATTCTCGGCTAAAGAATCCTGCCTGCGCATTTCGCGCAGGCAGGATTCTTTTTATCAAGCGCTTTTGCCTGCTCCGCCAACCTGCACAACGCGCATATCCAAAATTTAGGAAACTTGTCGAATTGACGAGCAATACTTCTTTTGCTACAATGAGCCTGTAGGGTACTTGCGGAGTGTGCGGCATAGAAAAGTCTGATTTAAGGGAAGTTTCTGCAACAAACAATCCGCACTGTACCATTACGGCACAGTGCGGATTTCTCTGTTGTGCAGTTCTCCTGCGCTTTGCAATCTCCAGTCTTTCGCGGTAGCTGTGTGATCGAATTACACCAATTTAACAATAGATACAATAACTCCCAATCAGTACATATTGTATCGTCTATATCTCAACTCGTCAAAGAAGATGGATTTAAAATGATTGTTGGATATTGGATATGGTAAGGAGGAACTGGCTCATGCGAAAACGGATAATTTGCTTTTACAACATTTTGCTGCTGCTGTTTTGCATAGTAAATATTCCTGTATATGCATATAAACCGTCGTCTTTTTTGAGTGTTGATGTGAATCGAAGTGAAATACCGCAAGGCACATCATATATTGATTTGCTTGTGCCTGTTCAGGCGGACGATCAGGCATATGTTCCGCAAAAAGAGGAAAGTGAAAGCTTGATTGACATTTCCGATCATTCCGTTATAAAAATAGAAAACACAAGTGAAATTGCAAATTATGATGAGGCGTATTACAGCTATCTGTTTCATTTTAAAGATAGCACCATATCTGTTTATACCGATGAATATAGTGACACCGTTTCGGTTTATTACGGAGAGAATCAGGACTTACTTGATTATCTTGCCAAAAGGGGAAAATGTAAATTAGCTTTTGTGGACGCGCAGGGCAATATACGGAATTTATCCAATGATTTCCAAGTAAAAAATAGGATGTTTAAGGACTTTACCAAGTTGGAGATTTCAAACAATGAGGTATTAACCGTATATACTGTCAATGCCTATAGAATAGTATTTGCATGTATAGTTGCATTAGCTTTGACAGCGGTATGTATTGTTGCAATTTTACTTATACGGCAGAAAAGCAAGCCGCTGTTATAATGGATACACATTTCGTTTGAGCCTCTCTCCGAAAAATGTGCGACCAACCTGCACAACGTGCATTTCCAATTTTTAGCGAACTTGTCGAATTGACAAGATATTTGCTGTTTGCTACAATGAGCCTGTAGGGTACTTGCGGAGTGTGCGGCATAGAAAAGTCTGATTCAAGGGAAGTTTTTGCAACAAACAATCCGCACTGTACCATTACGGCACAGTGCGGATTTCTCTGTTGTGCGGTTTCTCTGCATTTTCTGACCTTTCGCGGCGGCTGTGACGGATTATACCTTCTTAACGGGTGAAGACGGCGGCGAGACGGTCGCGCAGGGGCGTGTGGATACCATGCGCACGCGCTTAAGCTACGGCACGAGCATTTTGCAGGGCGAAACAAAGGGCGAATACGGGTTTGCCTACAGCTACGATGCTAACGGCAATATCACGCATGAATATGATACTGAATGGGAGAACTGGTTGATGTATTATGGAAAGTAGATCTAAAAAAGCCTTTAAAATCATTGGGATTTTGATCGCGTGCATCGTTGGGATTATTTTAATATTTTATATTGTTATGGCAATTTTATCTGATTTTCTGGTTCAGGGGGATATAAAGGCATACAACCAAATTCTGCCGAGTACGGAAATCGAATTGCCGTATAACATCCGTGATTACGAATGCGTTTATTTGAGTGACTGGCATTTTGATTCCTTGACCGCAAAGGTAAAGGAAAGAAAAAGAGATGCGGATTTTTGGGTGTATCGGGATAACTATGATATTCTCTATAGTTCATACGATAAATTATATATACGCAAGGATGCGCCCTTTACGTCCGATATAACGGCGGATATGGTTTCCGAAGTTACGATCTCGGAGGCTTTGACGAATAAAGACCCGATCAAGTTTGTCCCCAATTTCACAAAAGAGGAAATCACCCAATTTGCCGGAATTCTTTTATCCGATGCAGTGCAGACCGAGGAAATACCGGGAGAAAAATATGTCGCCTACGATAACGGCGCACGCATTTTATGGGATTTTCTTTTTCAATTAAAGAGTACGGACGAGATTTGCTATGACGGTTTGACAGTGACCCACGATACCCAGTATTGGCTCGTGCGGGATGAAGATGGGACTTTGTATTTAAAGGATTCTCAAAATCAATATAAGCCTTTGCCGCATGAGCTTGCAGAAAAAATTGAGCAATGTTACAGCAAGGAAAATCTCTGCCTTGTCGCTTTATAAGCAAAAGCAGCAGCGGTGTGATTTTTGAAATCGCACCGTTGCTTAAGTTTAAATTTGCAGAAAGCGTTTTTGCCTGCTCCGCCAACCTGCACAACGGGCGCACCCAATTTTTAGGGAATTCAGCGCCCGTTTTTGATTTGCTTTTCCGAACGGTTTGTAGTATACTGTATCTGCAAAATTTGGAAATGCAAATCAATAAGAATTTTGGGAGGTTTTAGGAATGAATGATATTCATGCGCTTTATGCGCTTTGGTGTAAAAAAGCGACCGACGACCCCGATTTACTGCCGGAGCTTTTATCCGTGCAGGGCAATGAGGAGGAGATCCTCGACCGTTTTTATAAAAATCTGGAGTTCGGAACGGCGGGTCTGCGCGGCGTGATCGGCGCGGGCACGAATCGAATGAACATATATACCGTCAATCAGGCGACGCAGGGGCTTTCCGATTATCTGAACGCGACGTTTGAGAACCCTTCCATCGCCATTGCCTACGATTCCCGCATCAAATCCGATGTGTTTGCGCGTTCGGCGGCGTCGGTTTTGGCGGCGAACGGCATCAAGGTCTATTTGTACCCGGAGCTTGTGCCCACGCCCATGCTTTCTTACGCGGTGCGCGTTCTGCATTGCAGCTCGGGGATCATCCTGACCGCGAGCCACAACCCGTCCAAATACAACGGCTACAAATGCTACGACCCGAACGGCTACCAAATGACCGACGAGGCGGCGGCGAAAACCTATGCCTATATTCAAAAGGTGGATATGTTTGAGGACGTCAAAACGGTGGATTTCGACACTGCCATGCGGGCGGGGGACATCGAATACATTGACCGCAGCGTGTTTACGTCCTTTTATGCGGAAGTGCGCAAGGCGCAGGTCAACCCCGAGGTTTGCGCGCAGTCCGATCTTTCCGTGATCTATACGCCTTTAAACGGCACGGGCAATCTGCACGTTCGCGAAATTCTGCGGCAGATCGGTATTCGCGATGTGACCGTCGTCCCCGAACAGGAACTGCCCGACGGCAATTTCCCGACCTGCCCGTATCCGAATCCCGAAATTCGGCAGGCTTTTGAGCGCGCCATACATTTGAGCGAAACGAAAAAGGCGGATTTGCTGCTGGCGACCGACCCCGACTGCGACCGCGTCGGCATCGCGGTACTCGATGACGGCGAATACAAGCTCATGACGGGCAACGAGGTCGGCATTATGCTGACCGAATACCTGCTTTCCTCCCTGCAGGCACAGGGGAAGTTGCCCAAAGACCCGCTGGTCGTCAAAACGATCGTGTCTTCGCCGCTGATCCCAAAGGTCGCCGCGCACTACGGCGCGCAGACCGTCGATCTGCTCACGGGCTTTAAATACATCGGTGAGCTGGTCACGAAGCTGGAGCAAAAGGGCGAGACCGAGCGCTTTATTCTCGGCTTCGAGGAGTCCTACGGCTATCTGCGCGGCGCACACGCGCGCGATAAGGATGCGGTCGTCGCCTCCATGCTCATCTGCGAAATGGCGGCGTATTACAAGCAGAAGGGCATGAGCCTTTACGACTTCATGCAGAGTATTTATCAAAAATACGGGATGTATCTCAGCACCCTTTTGAACTTCGGCTTTGAGGGCGCGGCAGGTATGCAGAAAATGCACGATATGATGTCCTCTCTGCGGGCAAATGCGCCGAAAAAGATTGCCGGCGCGCGCGTCACGGCGATCTCCGACTATCAGGAGAGCGTGGCAAAGGATATGTACACGGGGACACAGACCGAGATCCACCTGCCGAAATCCAATGTGCTGCGCTATGATCTGGAAAGCGGCGACTGCGTGATCGTCCGCCCGTCGGGTACAGAGCCCAAAATCAAGGTGTATATCACTTCCGTGAGCAAAACGAAGGCGGAAGCCTCCGCCCGCGCCGAAGAGATCGCCGCCGATATGGAAAAACGTCTCGGTGTCTGAAGGGGGAAAGCGCAGATGAAACGTCAGCTTGCCGTCCGCGTGATCGCCATCGTGCTTGCCGTGCTGATGCTCGGCACAACGGTGACCGTGCTTGCCAATGTCATAGCGAACCTGTAAAGACAAAATCCGCAAAACCGCAGCGACAAAAATCAACAGAACCGCCTGCCGATGTGCAAAAAATCGGCGGGCGGTTCCTTATTTTCGACAAAATCACCTTTTTTATACACATTATACAAAAAAATTATTGACAAAAAGAGAAATTATGGGTACAATATTTTTGTAATTATTAAGTGTGGTAGTTTCTGGTATTGCGGCGAGGTGACGGTATTTGGCAGGGCAGACGGACAAGTTTCCCGCTTCTTCGGAAGAACTGGTTTTGTCTGCGCAGCAGGGCGACCGCGAGGCCTTTTCCCGTCTGGCGGCGGAGCTTATGCCGCTTGTGCGCCAAAGCGCGGCGCGGTATTCTGCCACGCTGCTTGACCGCGACGATTTGATGCAGGAAGGCATGCTCGGCCTGATTTCGGCCGTCCGCACCTATAAAGCCGATCGCGGCATTCCTTTTGAGGCCTATGCACGGACGTGCGTAAACAACAAGATCCTTTCCGCACTGCGCAAAGCTGCGGGCGGAAAGAGTGTGCGCGCGGGGGACGTCGTCAGCTTGGATGCCCATACGCTTTCGGATGCTTCTCTGCCCTTGGAGGAACAGCAGGATCTGCGTGACGCCTGCGAGCGAATTATGCACTTTGCACAAAATGAGCTGTCCAAAAGCGAGAAAGCCGTTCTGCACCTGTTCCTCGGCGGCCTTTCCTATCGCGAGATCGCCGAACGGATCGGGGGAACGCCCAAATCCGTGGACAACGCGCTGCAAAGAGTGCGGCGCAAGCTGAAAAACAGCAAGGTCTTTCATGCGAAATAAACCCTTTCTCATAGGAGAGCATGGACATTATGCGGCGGTGCAAACCCGCTCGGGGGTAAAAATATTTTCAAGCGAGGTACCAACATGTACGAGGACAAGACAATCATCTGTAAAGACTGCGGTCAGGAATTCGTCTTTACCGCCGGCGAGCAGGAGTTCTATGCGGAGAAAGGCTTTGTCAATGAGCCCCAGCGCTGCAAGGCCTGCCGTGATGCCAGAAGAAATGCGGTCAGAGGCGAAAGAGAAATGTTCACGGCGACCTGCGCGGCTTGCGGTAAAGAGGCGAGAGTGCCTTTCCAGCCCCGCGACGATCGTCCGGTATATTGCAGCGAATGCTTTGCCAAGATGAAAGAAGAAAAGGCATAATTTCATATTGAACATATTGATGGTTATGCAGCCAAGGCGTCCGTGCATTTGCACGGACGCCTTGCTTGTCGTCGGTTCCATATCCTTAGCAGTGGCGCTGTATGCCAAACTCAACGGTAGATCCGCACGGTAACGCGCAGCCTGCCTTTTTTGGTCTCGCGATCCTGCCCGTCGTACCGAAAACGACCGAACCCGCGCGCTGAAACCAGCACACCCGCCTTGGGGGACTGCTCTGCGCGCGTGCAAAGCCGACCGTCCAAAAATACGCGTTCACCCGCGATCAGCTTTTGCGCTTCGGCGCGGGAAAGCCGAAATACCGCCGCCAACAGTGCGTCCAGCCGCTCGGATGCGACCACCAGAGACTGCGGTTCGGGTTCTGCGGCCAAATTCTCGGGCAAGGCGGGAACGCGCGTACAGCGCACCGTTGTATGGCGCACCTTCGTAAGCCCGTCCGTAATAAACGCCGCAACGCTGTCCAGACAAAACACATACCCGCAGTTGCCCGAAAGCACGATGTCGCCGAGCATTTCGCGCCGCAGCCCAAGCGCCAAAATACTGCCGAGGAAATCCCTGTGCGAGAGCGTATCCGCAAATTTCTGCGCGGCGGGCGCGATGCACAAAAGCTGAAACGGCGCGTTTTCCGCCGCTTCTTCCGCAGTTTGTGCGCCGAATACCGCCGCACGGCGTTCCGCGCCGGGGAATCCGCCCCAAAGCAGGAGCGGCACGGGCAGCCGCAGCGTCTGCACCACGCTTTGCTCATAAAGATTCAGAAAATTGGAATAGACAAGCTTGCCGCGCGTTTCGGCACGGTCGGCAAGCTCTTCCATTCTGTGCCGCAGCGCGGCGTCGTTGTCCTGCATCCTGCACCAGCTTTCGTCCGATTCGGTCTGTATGCTCCCATTGTACCGCAGAAACGCGCGCTGTGCAAAGGGAATTTTTCGATAAGCTGAGGAAGCCCAACACAATATCGGGTTCGACTCCCCGCAGCTTTGTAGATTTACAATTGATGAGTTATACCAGATAGGGACGAAAAACAAAACAATCGTGTTTTATGGCAGCGAAGTGGGTTTTGAAGTGAAAACTTATTTTGGGGGATTACACGATGAACAGACAAATCACCGATGAAAAGACGGGCGTTCGCTACACCCTGTAAGGCGCATACTATCTGCCTGCTCTTGCATTACCCGCCGAGGAAGAACAGCCCATAGGTATTTGGGGGTGCGGATCGCCGGTGGCGACCTCTGCCGAAGGAGAAGCACCGACCGAGCCGGCAGGCGAGACCAGTGGTGCAGGCGGTATTTGAAGGAGCATCACCGCATTCTGTACTACAACCTTCTGACCACCTGCAAGCTGAACAGCTACCTTGCCGACATCGACCGACAGGCAGAGGAAATGTTTTTCCGGCTGGTAAAGGAACTTGCCGAAAAGGGGGCGTGACAGAACAGCTTAAAGCGCAAGACCAAATGGCGTTGATGCAGGTTATGAACAATATCCGCAACCGAGCCGCAGAGGTCGTTTACAACGATTTGATTTACAACTGATACCCGCTTAACAGGAATTGCGGCTGTCAACCGATGGCGGCTTTTCCTTTTCAGCGGGTGTTCAAGAAGTCATAAAGTCGGCAGTATAGTCGAGGGGATATTCTCACCGAGGATCGCTGCTTGCGGTAGATTTCTTCACAATTCGGGTGTATAATAATATTTTAAAAGATGGACATCCGAAAGTTGGTAAAGAGGTGGGCTTATGAAAAAGTTTTTCGTATATACCGAAGAACAAGAGCAAGAAATCAATGAAAAATTAGGATATACGCAAAAAGAATATGATAAGTTAGGAGATGGTAAGCAATGGAACCGGACAATAAATGTTCCGGGAATAAAAGATTTTATCCGTAGATTGAAGCAAAAGGAATGTCCCACTTGCGGCTCAAAACTTGTATGGATTAAAGAGTGTACTTATATAGGCTTTAGTCTTCTTCCTGGGGCAGATTATGGAAGTTTAAAGAAGACCTATGAGGTAAAGGAAAAAAGATATTGTCCTAATTGTCAAAAGATTTTGGATTAGTTGTGTTAAATAAGAGATGGCAATCTTCGTTTACCGCACAGTAGATTTCTTCACAATTCGGGTGTATAATGTTAGATGTTGAATGGGCGACTGTTTGACAAAATCTGATGGGTGAAAGGAGCCTCATGATGGGACTGTTTGATAGATTTAAGAAAGGTAAAGATAAGCCGGAGACTGCAAACAGGGATTTCCCATTTGATGTTCCGCCGAACACAGCGGCTCTTGTATGCTGTCATGTAATCAACAGAAAAGAGCCTATTTTGTATGCATCATATGATTTGGATGACGGAATGTGGCAATTCCTGTGTGGGAAAACTCATGAAGCAGGCGATGGAAAACTGATAGCCTTAAAAGAGATTTTTGATTTAGACCCTTCCATCGGTGCATTGAAGAATATCCCCTGCGGTTGTCAAGTAGAGCGAAAAACGCCGGATGATAGCTGGGTCATTGTTTATCGGGAAACGGATGAACCTATAGAAAACAAGGAACTGTCTGTGTGCAAAATATGCGAAAAAGTAAAGACGGTCGATCACTTTTACCCTGCACCCAAAGCATATTTTGACTGTCTGAGATACATACAAGCTTTGGTGGATAGCGGAGATTTTGAATTTGAATTGAAAGATTGCGATACCGATAAAGTGAAGGATGAAAACGAACATTGGATAAATGATGTGATGCGTCATGTGATAAAATGCAAAAATTGCGGTCAGTATTTTACTTGTTTTGCTGACACATATCATGGAGACGGATACTTCAGGATAGGGAAATCGGAATATCGTTAGGCGTGTAAAATAACTTTGGAAAATAAATTTAAAATCGTTCAACATATAGGTAACTTGTCTTATATAAATAATGGATATGTAAAAGAACTTAATTTCATATCTTGGAATAACAGGGAACCGGTTTATGATATTCGGACTTGGAATCAAGAACACACAAAGTATGGAAAAGGAGTTACCCTAACTGTGGGTGAAATGGTGTTATTGCAAGACTTGATGAAGACAGAAAGCCTTGGTGAAAAATAATTACAAATTAGTGTTTTGGGAGATGATACTATACTATGGAAGAAAAAATGAAAGAGTATTTTGAGACAAAAGATATTCCTAAGAGAAACAAACTGTTGAGAGAATTGGTTTTAATTTATCCGCCGGATGCAAAAGATTTCTTTTACCGGGCTTTCAAAAGAGAACGCTATTTGGACATGAAACTCACTGCAATCAGGGGCTATGCTTTTTATGCAAGCGAAGAAGAAGTGGAAATTGTCATGTCTAAAATGCTGGAACTGTTGAAAAGAAGACCAGAGCGGACCCCCTATGACTATCAGGAATATGAACCTATGCGTTCGAAATTTTTGATGCCGTACTTAATCGAAAAATATTATTATCAATGCTTCAGGGACTTCAATGAACAATTAGAAAAACAATATGATGCCATGCCGGATGTTTTTAAGAATATATACAGTTGTGACGAATACGGCAACTCATATACTATTCGAGACCCAAAAGAAGTTACGGAAACATTTAATAAGTTTTATGAAGAAAGAAGACGCAGAGAAAGTGCAAATTAGAAATTTATATTTTTTCGGTGTGTCGCCAACTGCATAGGACATAATCAAAGCGTTCAAGTGTAAAAACTTGGGCGCTTTTTTCTTCCCCAAACGCTCCATTTTGGCGTGTGGGTACAACTGAGTACGAATACATATGCTGGTTGGGATGATGCGGACGGTGTGACCGATCCGCAAGAGACGGGAGTGTTCCGTCATAGCGTTTCATCCAGCGATAGATATATTGTCGATTTGTACGGTATCGAATTGCGGCTTGTGTGACGCCGTGTTTCTGTGCATACAAAATCAGGGATTGACGGTAGAGTTGGGTTTGTGTTATCTTATCCATAGCGAATAAGGGTGACACCTGCCTTTCGGTTTTGTCTTGGCAACTCTACCTTAACACAGGTCTCTCTTATTCGCTACTTTTTTCTTTATTTGTAACACATCATTGTAACACCTACAAGATCGGGTTCGACTCCCCGCAGCTTCCCCTTGATTTTTTGTCGATTCTTGCGTATACTATATAACTATTGAACTGTTGCATGCATTTGGAACACAATCCGGCAAAGGAAAAGAATCGAGAGAAGATATGGAAAAGAACCCTTTAGGTGAGGAAAAAATCGGAAAACTGCTGCGCACGTATGCCGTCCCGAGCGTGATCTCCATGCTCGTCGGGGCGCTCTATAATATTGTAGACCAGTTTTTTATCGGCCGCAGCGTCGGTATGCTCGGCAATGCGGCGACGAACGTCGCTTTCCCGCTGAGTACGCTTTGCGTCGCGGCGGCGCTACTGTTCGGTGTGGGCGGCGCTTCGGCGTTCAGCCTGCGGCTGGGCGCGAAAAAGGAAGAGGAAGCGGCAAAGGCGGCAGGAAACGCAACGCTGCTGTTAGGGATAGTGGGCGTCATGATCGCCGTTATCGTGCGTATTTTTCTGTCGCCCCTAATGCGGGCGTTCGGCGCGACGGCGGACGTGCTTCAGTACGCGCTGACCTATACGGGCATAACCTCCTACGGTTTCCCGTTCCTGATTTTGACCACGGGCGGCAGCGCGCTCATCCGTGCCGACGGCAGCCCGCGGTATTCCATGGTGTGTACGTTATCGGGTGCGATCATCAACACCGTTTTAGACCCACTGTTTATTTTCGGCTTCCATATGGATATGGCGGGCGCAGCGATCGCGACCGTGATCGGTCAGATCGTTTCCGCCGTGCTGACGGTGCTGTACCTGTCTCGATTCCGCAGCGTCCGTCTGCAAAAACGGCATTTTCGTCCCAATACGTACGATGTGCTGAAAATCATGTCTTTAGGCATGTCGCAGTTCTTTAATCAGATCGCCATGATGGTCGTGCAGATCGTGATGAACAATACCATGACCTATTACGGCGCGCGTTCCGACTACGGTGCGGAAATTCCGCTGGCCTGCTCGGGTATCATCGCCAAAGTCAGCATGATTTTCTTTTCGTTCGTCATCGGCATTTCGCAGGGCTTGCAGCCGATCGTAGGCTTTAACTACGGCGCAAAGCAATATGCACGCGTGCGCAAAACCATGCGGCTGGCTGTCGGCTTCGGTACGGGGATCGCCATACTGTTTTATGCGGTGTTCCAAGCCTTCCCACGGCAGATCATCGGGCTTTTCGGCGAGGGGAGCGACAGCTATTTCGCCTTTTCCGAAGCCTATATCCACATATTCCTGCTGTTCCTGTTTTTGGACGCGATCCAGCCGATCTCGTCGAACTTCTTTACCGCCATCGGCAAAGCGGGGCGGGGCGTGCTTCTGTCTTTGACGCGGCAGGTGATTTTCCTTTTGCCGCTGTTGATCGTGTTGCCGATCTTTTTCGGGATCGACGGCGTTATGTATGCAGGGCCTGTGGCGGACTTCGTCGCGGCGGCGCTGTCGGGGATCATGGTGCTGGTGGAATTCCGCGCCATGCGCCGATTGGAGCAAACGGAATTGCAATCGGTGCGGCTGCAAAACGAAACGCCGTAAGGGGGATTTATCTATGGAAACCCATGCGCTGTATTCCAAGCGGGAGATCAAAGAAAACCCGCAGAAAAAGGCGGTGCGCTTAGACGCGTATTTGGTCGGCGCGCACGCACCCTCGGTGCTGATTTTGCCCGGCGGCGCGTATTCGATGGTATCGGATTTCAATGAGGGCAAACCCTTCGCCGAGGAATTCCTCGCGCGCCAATATAACGCGTTCGTTTTGTGGTATCGCGTGGGTGCGGCCGCACGGTTTCCCGCGCCGATGGAGGACGTCGCACGCGCGCTGCAATACATGAAAAGCCATGCTATCGAGTGGGAACTTGACCCCGCAAAAATCGCGCTGATGGGATCGTCTGCGGGCGGACATTTGGCGGCATATTTTGCCGCGGCGCATAAACGCTTTGACGTGCCGTATCAAGGCGTCATCTATGGACTGAAGCCCGCCGCCGTGGTGCTTTGCTATCCCGTCATCACCATGGGCGAGCTGACCCATAAGGTATCCCGCCGCCGTCTGTTGGGGATTTTGTCGGGTTCGCCCGAACGAAACGCCGCCTCGGTCGAACGGCTTGTGACGGCGGACTATCCGCCCACTTTTCTGTGGCACAATCGGGACGATACCTCCGTCGATTATCGCAACAGCGTCTATATGCGTGACGCGCTTCAAAAAAACGGCGTGCCGCACGAGCTGCGGCTTTATGAGACCGGCGGACACGGCGTGGGGCTTGCCAAAGGTTTGGAAGCCGAGGGCTGGTTCGACGCGGCCTTTGCTTTCCTAAAGAACGTGTTCGACGCGTGAAACGCCCCTGACTTATGTGTGAAACTGCTTTTTGAGCAGCTTGCAAAGGAAACAGGCCGGGAATGAGAGCAAAAACCAGAAAAAAGAAAACAGCGGGCAAACTTGCCCGAACAGATTGAGCGGCCGCGCACTGTAATCCCATACGTGCAAATGGAGCAGCTTGTTGACGAGCAGTCCCACAAGCAGTTCGAGCGTCGTAATGATGCCGCAGCCCATTAAGCATCGCTTGTAAAGCGGTACGTGCTTGTATTTTTCGTTGACGCGGTAAATGCCCACGAGCGCCGCGCCGCCCGTCAGTCCCATTGTCCAGTGGGTAAAGCCGCGGAACAGCACTTCAATGAAGCAGTATACCACCGCGCCGAACGAATAGACGCAAAAAATTTCCTGAATCCGTTTCATACGATCCCCTCGGGGAATAGTTTTGCCGAAAAGGCGGCGGGCTATACCCAAGGACTGGCAAAACCGCACGGTTTTCGCTGAATTTGCGGCGGCCGCCGCATAAAAAATCCTCGGAATACATAAGCGCGGCTTCAGAACGAAAAAAAGAGGTTTGGCATGAAAGTAAAGCTCTACACCCTCGGATGCAAGGTCAATCAGTATGAAACCGAAGAATTGACCGAACTGCTTTTGAAAAACGGATATACGGTCACGCTTCGCGACGAAGAGGCGGATATTTTTCTGGTGAATTCCTGCACTGTCACCGCCGAAAGCGACCGCAAGACCCGCCAAACGGTACACAGGCTCAAGCGCGCCTTTCCGAACCGCACGGTGGTGCTTACGGGCTGTATGCCGCAGGCCTTCCCCGAAGCGGCAAAGGCGCTGACGGCGGCGGATGTGGTGCTCGGCAATCGGAACAATACACAGCTGCCTGAAATTTTACGGAGCTATTTTTTAAAGCGCGAGCGGCAGTTCTGTGTGTCGCCGCACCAAAGCGGAGATCCTTTTCGCGGCGACCCGATCACCGATTTCGGCGAGCGTACCCGTGCGAATGTCAAAATCGAGGACGGCTGCGACCGCTTTTGCGCATACTGTATCATCCCGACCGCGCGCGGCAGAGTGCGCTCCAAGCCGATTGCCGATATACGGCGGGAAACCGAGACATTGGCGCTTGCGGGCTTTCGGGAGATCGTGCTGGTGGGCATCAATTTATCCGCCTACGGCAAGGACAGCGGCGAACGCTTTGCCGACGCCGTAAAGGCCGCCTGCGCGCCCGAGGGCATTTTGCGCGTGCGTCTGGGATCGCTCGAACCCGACCACATCACCGACGAGGTGATCGAATCCCTTGCGGCTCTGCCGAAGCTCTGCGCGCAGTTCCACATTTCCCTGCAAAGCGGCTGCGACGATACCCTTAGGCGGATGAACCGACATTATACGGCGGCGCAGTATGCCGCGCTTGCAAAAAAACTGCGCGCGACATTTCCCGACTGCACCTTGACGACCGATATGATGGTCGGCTTCCCCGGCGAGAGCGAAGCGGATTTTTTGGAGAGCGTGCGATTCGCCGAGGAAATGGCGTTTGAAAAAATCCATGTGTTCCCATATTCCGTGCGGGAGGGTACGCGGGCGGCCGGTTTCGACGGGCAAATCGAAAAGGCGGTCAAAACGCGCCGTGCCGCCCGGCTTTTGGAGACGGCACAGCATCTGCGGCAGGATTTTCTGCATCGGCAGATCGGCAAAACGGTTCTCGTGCTGCCCGAACGGCGGCAGGCGGACGGGGATGCCCTCGGCTACACGGCCAACTACACGCCCGTGCGCATTTTGGGCGGACTTTCGCATCCTTCGGCGCTTGTGCGCGTGCGCATTACGGACGTGCAGGATGATTTTGCGGTGGGGATTGCTGAGTAAGGGAGCCGAACCCAATATGTTCCACGTCGGTTCTTTTTGGCTCTTTATTGTGTTGGACTCCCTCAGCTTAAATTCTTACAAAAAAATTAATACCCTGTGTTATTTGCGTCGTATTCTTACGGAAAAGTAAAAATGCGGCGTATTTTCTTGACAATCTGTTTTGCAAATGGTATGTTGAATTTGCAAATAAAACCAAAGGAGGTTTTTGGATGATTGAAGTACAGGGCGTGACCAAAAAATTCGGTTCCTTTACCGCGATCAGCGAGATTTCCTTTACGGTGGGCGACGGCTCGCTGTACGGATTGATCGGCTATAACGGCGCGGGGAAAACAACGCTTTTGAAAACCATTACGGGCGTATACAAGGCGGACGGCGGCAAGGTGCTGCTCGACGGCGAAGACGCGTTCGACAATGAGCGAATGAAACAGCATATGTTCTATGTGCCGGACGACATCTATTTTCAGCCGTATTCCAGCATGGAGAGCATGGCGAAATTCTATAACGGCTATTATCCCGATTTCAGCTTTGAGACGTTCCGCAAGCTCGCCGAGGTGTTCGGATTGGATACCAAAGCACGGCTCAACGGCTTTTCCAAAGGGATGCAGCGGCAGGCAGAGGTCGTACTCGGCTTTGCCACACAGCCCAGCTTCATGCTGTTCGACGAGACCTTTGACGGCTTAGACCCCGCCAAGCGTGCGCTGATCAAAAACCTTATCAACGAATATATGCAGGAAAAACACGCTTCGATCATCGTTTCGTCGCACGATCTGCACGAGCTGGAGGGGCTTTGCGACCACTTTGGCTTGATCAACGGCAAAAAGCTGGCGCTGGATTCCTCCATTTCCGAATTGAGCGAGAACCGCGCCAAATTCCGCTTGGTCTTTAACGACGACGTGACCGAGGAGCAGATCCGCTCGGCGGGCATCGACTTAAAATCCTTTAAAAAGGACGGCAAAATCATTGTGATCACCATGAAGGGCGACGCAAAAGAGGCAACCGAAAGGCTCAACGCGCTGTCGCCTGCGCTCATAGAGGAGATGCCGTTGTCTTTGGAGGAAGTATTTTTGGATGAAATGGAGGGAACAGATTATGACTTCACGCAAATCTTTTCAAAATAATTTCGGCTATGCGTATCGAACGGGCTTGCGGAGCAACGTCCTGTTTCCTGTGATAAACGCGGGCATCCTGCTGGTTTTCTTCGTGTTACAGCCGCTTTTGGGCGTCTTTCGGCAAACCGTGACGGAGAATGAAAGCGGCCAGTTTGAGACCATAGACCTCAAAAAGCAGTACGCGTTCCTGTTTTCGTCGGGTCTCGAATATACGCGGTATTTTGTTTTGGCGGTGCTGCTGATCGCCGGCGTGCTGACGGGCATACAGGCGTTTCGGTTTATCACGGGCAAAAAAACCGTTAACGTCTATTACAGTCTCGGCATTACGCGCGCAAAGCTCTTTACCGCCAAGTACCTTTCGGGCTTGACGCTGCTGTGCGCTTCGGTGGTTATCCCCATGCTCGGGTCGCTGGTACTCAATATCGTCTATCTCGGCGTAAACAAATATATGCTGACGGCGTTTTTGTATGAAACCGTGGGTATGTTCTCTTTGACCGCGTTTGCCTACACCTTGACCGCCGCAGTCTTTACCACCGTCGGTACGGTGTTTGAGGGCGGGCTGTTTTCATCCATTTTGCTGCTCTTCCCCGAAATGCTTTTTACCTGTCTGGGTATTCTCATTCAAAAGCTCGTGGTCGGTGCGCCGTATGGGTTCGTGTTCGGTTCGGAGAGAATGGAACTGGCCGGCTCTTTTGAGCCGTTTAATCCGCTTCGGTATTTTTCCGAAGGCCTGTACGTCTATTCGGCGGCGTCGGCAAAGCATGAACTGACCGACTATAACTCCGGAAACCTCATCCCGTGGAGCGCGCCGAGCTTTTTGCGCCCGCTTTTGTGGCTGGCCTTCACCGTCGTGCTGTTCGGCCTCGGCGTACTGCTTTACAAACGCAGAAAGGCCGAGATCGGCGGCTTTATCGGCACGAACAAAGCGCTGAACTTTATCGGCATTTTTATCGTGGCTTTCTTCGGCTTTACAGAGGCATACAATATTTTGAACGAGCGCGGCATGGCGTTGGCAATCGCCGTCGGCGCGGCGGTGTTCTGCGTGATCTATGCGATTTTGAGCCTGTTGCTGCTGCGCAATTTCAAGCAGTTTGCCAAAGATTTGGTCGCGCTGCCTATCCAGCTTGTTGTGACCGCCCTGATTTTCGCCTTTTTTGCGACGGGCTATTTTGGCGCGGCAAACCGTGTGCCGGAAGCGGGGGACATTTCCTACGCGCGGATTTCCTCCGTTTATGCCGATTCTGTTTATAAAGAACAGACCGTATATATGAATGATTTTACTTATATCGGTTCCAGCAGCTTCATCCAGCCCACCTCGATCCCGTTCGGCAAATATGAAAGCGCGCGGGACGTCGAATTTATTCGCTCCGTGCATCAAAAGCTGGTCGAGGCGGGCAGAACCGACCCGCAGCTTTTAAACGACGATTACAACGGGACGCGTCAAGTTGCCGTGCAAATGGAGTATGTGCTCAAAAACGGCAAGGTGATTCGCCGCGCCTATTACGGGGTGGACGAGGCGACGCTCCGGGAGCTTACCAAGATTTGCGAGACCGATTATTACAAATCGGAGCTTGACAAGCTGTTCAAATCACCGCTGAAGGCTGTCGAAGAACCCAAGCGCGACGAGTTCGGCAGAGTGACCTCGGGCGACTACAATGCGTATATGCAGTATAAGTATATGCGCCAGCTTCGTGAAAGCGACATCATCCGTATCTACAATAAATCGCTCTCCGTCTCGACCATGCCGAAGCTGACGGACGCGCAAAAGCAGACCTTGCTCGACTGTCTTTACAAGGATCTTTCCGCACTTACTGCAGAGAACCGTTATGCCGGCAAAAATGTGCTTGGCGCGATCTCCTTTACGAGAGCGGATATGGCCGCCGCCGAGTATGAGGACGGCGAGTCGGTTACGGCCGTGGAGGGCGCTGAAGTGTCCGACGACGGTACGGTTGTTTGGGACGGCAAGGAAGTACCAATGGACGACTTTGTCGGGCTGTACTGGATGGACAATATACCTGTATTCCTGCTGACGAGCGATATGCCCGCCACTGTGCAGTTCTTAAAGGACGCGGGGTATTTTGATGCGCTCTCTGCAAAGCCCGAGATCCAAAAGGTAAAAATTCAGAAGGTCGCATACGTTTTCCCTCCGTATCTTACATGGATCAACGGGAATCGGGACAATGCGGGATTTGAATTTTTGGCGGAATCAGCTCCGACCGGCGAATATGATGATAACACCGATGCCTACGGTATGGTCTCCAGCACGGACGCAGCCGTAATCAAACAGCTTTATGCGGCCGCCGTGCCGCGCGCCATAGCACAGCCACAGGACTATATGGTCACCTTCTTCACAGAAGAAAGCAGAACCAGTATGTATGTTTCCGCCGATCAAATGCCGGAGACGCTTAAAAAGCAGGTCGCAGATAAAGCGGACGTATATATTTGGTAAAACATGTTCTTCGCATAAATTTTCCAAAACCCGTCGGTTTTCCGGCGGGTCAGCGTGTAGAAAAAGTATGCGTCCCTTGGCAATATGCACAAAAGGAGTAAGATTATGGGGAACCCCCGGCGAGGGTTCCCCACCGAAAAACAGTCCACTGGACTGTTTTTCGCCCCTCCTGCGCTCTTTTGGACAAAAATTTCGCAGCCTGCGGGCTGCGATGAGGGCGCCGCCCCTCAACCCCGCCGCCTTTTGAAAAAGGCGGGCGAAAACTTTTCGTTATCTTGCTATCGCAAAACAGTTCATCGACAGACTGACCCGTCGGTTTTCCGGCGGGTTTTCTTATCGCCGCAGGTTGAAATTTCAAATTGCATTTCCGCACGTTTTATAGTATGATAATAAAAGTTTAGTCTATGGAGGATAGGATATGGATTGCAGTTGCAGTGCCGCGCACAGTGATTTGACGTTGCTTTCACCCGTACTTGATACATATGCGGGCGTCAAGGGGAGCCTGATCACGGTTTTGCAAAAGGCACAGGAGATTTACGGCTATCTACCGCAGGACGTGCTGGAGCACATCGCACAGCGTATGGAGATCCCCGCAGCCAAAATTTTGGGCGTCGCCACCTTCTATACGCAGTTCCGTTTGAAGCCGGTCGGCAAATATCTCATTCAGCTTTGTAAAGGTACGGCGTGCCATGTCAATAATTCGGATTTGATTGAAAAAACCATTACGGAGACCTTGGGCATTCACGACGGCGAAACGACCGAGGACGGCCTGTTTACGCTCAAAAACGTGGCGTGCCTGGGCTGCTGCAGCCTGTCGCCCGTTATGATGATCAACGCCGAGACCTACGGTTCGCTGACCCCCGATAAAACGCGGGAGATTTTGCGCACATTGGCGCAAAATGCGGAAAAGGGGGCGACGGTATGACCAAAGTGGTTGTCGGCGCGGGAAGCTGCGGGATCGCGGCGGGCGCGCAAAAGGTGTATGACGCGCTGCACGCTGCGCTTCGGGACGTATCGTCGGCGGAGCTTAAAATCACGGGCTGCAACGGGATGTGCTTTTTAGAGCCGATCGTCGATCTGTATGACGGCGCGGGCGCTTTGACGCGTCTGGTGCGTGTGTCGGAAAACGACGCCGCGCGTATTGCCGAGGCCGTGAAGCGGGAGGATGTTTCCGCGCTTGCCGATTTGGTGATCGACCCCGAGGACGCGCTTTTTTTGGAAAAACAGACCCGCATTGCGCTTCGCCATTGCGGCGTGATCGACCCCGAGGACGTGGAGGACTACGAGCGCACGGACGGCTATCAAGCCATCCGCAAGGTGCTTTCCTCCATGACGCCCGAGGAGGTCATTGAACAAATCAAAATTTCGGGGCTTGCCGGACGCGGCGGCGCGGGATTCCCGACCTGGTTCAAGTGGAACGCGGCGCGGGAGTCGGCAGGCGACGAGAAATATCTGATCTGCAACGCGGATGAGGGCGACCCCGGCGCGTTTATGGACAGAGCCGTGATCGAGGGCGACCCGCACGGTCTCATTGAGGGTATGCTCATCGGCGCGTATGCCATCGGCGCAAAGGAAGCCATCGTGTACGTGCGCGCGGAATACCCTCTGGCCATTCGCCGTTTGGAAAAGGCCATTCGGCAGGCGGAGGAAAAGGGCTATCTCGGCGAGCATATTTTCGAAAGCGACTTTTCCTGCAAAATGCGCATTAAGGCGGGCGCGGGCGCGTTCGTCTGCGGCGAGGAGACCGCGCTCATCGAATCGCTGGAGGGCAGCCGCGGGATGCCGCGCTTAAAACCGCCCTTCCCCGCGCAGGCGGGCTATTGGCACAAGCCCTCCAACATCAACAATGTGGAGACCTTTGCCAATGTGGCGTGGATCCTTCTGCACGGCGGCGAGGCCTTTGCCGCCATGGGTACAGAAGGCAGCAAGGGCACAAAGGTTTTTGCCCTTACGGGCAAAATCCGTCGCGGCGGTCTTGTGGAAATTCCCATGGGCAAAACGCTGCGCGATGTGATTTTCGACATCGGCGGCGGCATACGCGACGGCAAGACGTTCAAGGCGGTGCAAATGGGCGGCCCTTCGGGCGGCTGTATCCCCGCGTCACTGCTCGATACGGTAATCGATTATAAGGCGCTGGGCGCGACGGGCGCGATCATGGGTTCGGGCGGCATGGTCGTCATGGACGAGGACACCTGCATGGTCGGTATGGCGAAATTCTTTTTGGATTTCACCGCCAAGGAATCCTGCGGCAAATGCGTGCATTGCCGTTTGGGGACGAAGCGGATGCTGGAAGTGCTGACCCGCATTGCGGACGGCAACGGCAAAGACGGGGACATTGAACTGCTCGAGGAGCTTTGCGCATCCATTAAGGACGGCGCGCTGTGCGGACTGGGGCAGACCGCGCCCAACCCGGTACTGACCGCAATTCGCTATTTCCGCGACGAATTCGAGGCGCATATCAAGGATAAGACCTGCCCCGCAAAAGAATGCACCGCGCTCGTTTCCTATGCGATCGACCCTGAGAAGTGCATCGGCTGTACCAAATGCGCGCGCGGCTGTCCCGTACACGCAATCGACGGCGCGGTCAAACAGCCGCATACCATTCGGGCGGATATTTGTATCAAGTGTGGAAAATGTGCCGAAAACTGCCGTTTCGGCGCGGTGGAGGTGCGCTGATGGGTTTGATTACCATTACGATAGACGAGCATAAGCTGACCGTGGAGGAGGGGACGACCCTGCTTGCGGCGGCGACACAAAACGGATTGAAGATCCCCAACCTTTGCTATGACGGGCGCGTGGAGCTGTACGGTGCGTGCGGACTTTGCGTGGTCGAAGCCGAGGGTGTCGGCAAGCTCCTGCGCGCGTGTTCCGCCAAGGCGACGGACGGCATGGTGGTACATACCGACACGCCTCGCGTGGTACGTGCACGCAAGGTGGCGTTGGAGCTTTTGCTCTCCGACCATGACGGCGACTGCAAAGCGCCCTGCACGAAAGCGTGTCCTGCCAATACCGATTGCCAGGGCTATATCGGGCTGATCGCGAACGGCGAATACACCGAGGCTGTCGAGCGCATCAAAGAAAAAATTCCGATGCCGTCCTCCATCGGCCGCATCTGCCCGCACCCCTGCGAAAAGCAGTGCCGCCGTGCGCGTGTGGACGAACCGATCTCAATCGCCCATTTAAAGAGCTTTGCCTCCGATATGGATATGGCGAGCGACCATCCGTATGTGCCGTCGGTCGAACCGGATACGGGCAAAACGGTGGCGGTCGTCGGCGGCGGCCCTGCGGGACTGACGGCGGCTTACTTCCTGCGTCGGTTCGGTCACAGCGTGACCGTGCTGGACGCGATGCCGAAAATGGGCGGTATGCTTCGCTACGGCATCCCCGAATACCGTCTGCCCAAGCGGATTTTGGATCGCGAGATCGCAAGCATCGAAGCGCTCGGCGTGCAAATGCAAAACCATGTCAAAATCGGCAGGGATGTCGATCTGCAAACGCTCAGAGCGAAATATGACGCGGTGGTGCTTGCCGCAGGCGCATGGAACAGCAGCAAAATGCGCGTGCCGGGCGAGGATCTGCCCGGTGTGCTGGGCGGCATCGACTTCCTGCGCGCCGTAGCCCTTGGGGAAGCGCCGGACGTCGGCGAAACCGTAGCGGTGATCGGTGGCGGCAATACCGCCATGGACGCTTGCCGCACGGCGGTGCGTTTGGGCGCACGGCAGGTATATGTCATTTACCGCCGCACGCGCGACGAAATGCCTGCGGAGGATCTGGAAATCAGGGAATCCGAGGAAGAGGGCGTACAGTATAAGTTTTTGACCGCGCCCATTGCGTTTACCGAGGCAAACGGCCGCTTGGCGGGCGCTGTTTTGCAGGAAATGCGGCTCGGCGAACCCGATGCGAGCGGCAGACGCCGTCCCGAACCTATTGAGGGCGCAACGCAAACGATCGCGCTTGATACGGCCATTATGGCCATCGGGCAGTATCCTGATTTGACGGGCTTTGAAGAAGCGCAGGCGACCAAGCGCGGCACGGTCGCGGCGGATGAGAGTACCTTTGCCACGTCGCTCCCCGGCGTATTTGCCGTGGGCGATATGACCAACAAGGGCGCATCCATTGCAATTGAAGCCATTGGCGAAGCGCAAAAGGCGGCGACGGTCATCGACCGTTTCCTAAACGGCGAGACGGTCGGCTATAAAAAGCCCTATTATGTGGAACGCGAGCTTGACGAAGCCTATTTCGAGCAATTCCAGAAAGCGCCGCGCGCCGAAATGCCGACGCGTGCGCCTGCCGCGCGAAAAGCGGATTTTGGGGAAGTTACGCTCGGATTTACGGAAGAAACGGCAAAAAAAGAGGCGATGCGCTGTCTTTCCTGCGGCTGTCAGGATTATTACGACTGCAAGCTGATCGCCTATGCAAACGAATTCGATGTAAAGCCTGAACGCTTTACAGGTGAAAAACACCACCGTAACGCGGAAAACCTCGATTCCCTGATCATCCGCAACGCCGATAAGTGCATTCTTTGCGGCCTTTGCGTGCGCATTTGCGACGAGGTCATGGGCAAAACCAATTTGGGCTTCGTCGGCAGGGGCTTCCATACGCTCATAAGCCCCGCATACGGCTTGCCACTCGAACAGAGCGCGTGTATGTTCTGCGGCCAGTGCGCCGCCGTCTGCCCGACGGGCGCGCTCTTGGAAAAAGAGCCTGTAAAGAAGCGCGTCCCCGTAAAAGAACGGCGCGTGGAGTCCGTGTGCAACCTGTGTGCGGCGCTTTGCAAGACCGATGTACGCTATGTCGGCAATACGGTGCTGCGCTGTTTGCCTTACGGTGAACAGGGACTGCTCTGCAAGGGCGGACGCTTTGGCCTTTTCACGGTGAACGGGGAGGCAAAAGGCGCTTCCGAAGCCGAGCTGTCCGCACTGCGCGAACAAATCGCGGCGTATGGCTCGGACGTGGCGGTGGTGCTCGGCCCGACCACGACGCTTGAGGAAGCAGCCTTTGCGCTTATGCACTTCCCGAACGTCTATGCCGATATGCAAAATACAGCCGCCGGTTTTGTCGGCGCGCGCAAGCTCGGCATCCCGTCCGTGACCGCTTATCGCGGCGAAAAGGCGGTTTTGCTGCTCGACTGCAAAAAGAATGCGTCCATTACGGCGCAGTTTACCGTGGCGCTGTCCAATGCACCCGCCGAGGGCGTGGACGCGCAGGTGTTTGTCGCGCCCTTTACCGCGAACGACGGCACGTATCTCAAAACCGAAACGACCTTTGCCGTGCAGCGCGCCGCAGTGGCTTCGCCGCTTCCGACCGCGCTTGCGGCGCTCGCCGCGCTCTCGGGCGCAGAACCGCAAACAGCCGCGCAAATTGCGGAACTGCTCAAACACGGCGCATTGGCAAACTGCACGCAGGACACGGCAAGCGACCGGGAGATCATCCGCACGGGCGGTCGGTATTTCGGCAATACCGCAAGTCCCCTGATCGACGGCTTCTGCGGCGATCTCTGCTGATCTCTTCCTTTCGTGCGCGGTGTAAAGCCATAATTTTGTATTCCTTATGCGTCATTTTGGCGAAGCTCCTTTCGGGGCTTCGCTTTTTGATTTTTAGCGGCATAGGGCGGGCTTGCATCGGCTGCCGCCATCGGGTTTATTAACAAAATGTAAATTCCGCGAGAAAACGGCGGAAAATCAAATCTTGCCGCTTGTCCTCGGTTTCGGTTTATGGTATGATATTACAAATACAGCATACAGATATATCATATTTTTGTATGCGGACAGGCAAGACGGAGAATTCCTATGCGCATTTCCGAAATTTTACATACGGGTCGGACGACGATCTCTTTTGAGGTGTTCCCGCCGAAAAACGACGCCATTTACGCGCCCGTGGAGGCGGCGATCGACCGCATCTCCGCATTTTCCCCCGATTTTATCAGCGTGACCTACGGCGCGGGCGGCGGCACTTCGGTGAATACGCCGAAAATTGCCGCGCATATTGAAAACGACCTGCATATTCCCGCGCTGTCGCACCTGACCTGCGTGTCGGGAACCAAAATGCAGCTGCAAAGCATCATTTGCGACTTAAAGGCGCGGGGGATTGAAAATATCCTTGCGCTTCGCGGCGATCTGCCGGAAGGGTACGAGGCGGACGAAACGCATTACCGCTATGCCGGCGAATTGATTGCCGCCATCCGTGAAATCGGCGGCTTTTGCGTGGGCGCGGCGTGCTATCCGGAGGGTCATGTGGAGGCCGCAAGCCCCGAAAGGGACTTGGAGAACTTAAAAGCCAAGGTCGATTGCGGCGCGGATTTTTTGATCACCCAAATGTTTTTTGACAACAGCGCGCTGTACAGCTTTTTGTACCGCGCTTTGAAAAAGGGCATCGACGTGCCTGTGCTTGCGGGCATAATGCCCGTTATCAATTCCAAACAGATCAAGCGCTCCTGCGCGCTTTCGGGAACGACGCTGCCTTCGCGTTTTCGGCAGATGGTCGATCGCTTTTCGGACGATCCCGACGCGTTGCGGCAGGCGGGTATCGCCTACGCCACCGAACAGATCATCGATTTGATCGCAAACGGTGTAAACGGCATCCATGTGTATACCATGAACCGCCCCGAGGTCGCGGGCGCGATCCTGTCGAATCTTTCGTCCATCCTGTAAGAAGGAGGCGTCGTGCGTGTTTGGCTATGTCAGGGTCTGCAAGGCGGAGCTGAAGGTGCGCGAATATGAAGAATATCGGGCGGTGTATTGTTCGCTTTGCAAGGTTCTCGGGCGGGAATACGGCTTGGGCGCGCGGGCATTCTTGAATTACGACGCGGTCATTTACATTCTGCTGCACGACTGCGCCGAGAACGCCGAAGCCGCCTATGAACGCGGCCGATGCCCGTTTAATCCCGCCAAGCGCTGCGCGTATCAGACGAACTGCGGGGAAAGCTACCGCGCCGCCGCCGCACTTACCGTCATTTTGACGTATCACAAGGTGCGTGACAATCTGCACGATGAAAAATCGCTTAAAAAAGCGGCTGCCGCGCTGATATATCCTCTGATTTCGGCGTATTATAAAAAAGCGCAAAAACGGTATCCGCGCTTTGCCGAGATCGTCGCGCGCACAATGGAGGATCAGGCGGCGCTCGAACAGGCAAACTGCGCTTGCGCAGACGAAGCGGCACACCCTGCCGCCTCCGCTCTCGCCGCGCTGTGTACCGAAACGATGGCGGACGGCGCGCAGAAACGCGTTGTCGAGCGTGTGGCCTATTGTCTGGGGCGTTGGGTGTATTTGATCGACGCTTACGACGATATGCGCGACGACCTGAAAAATGGCGCATACAATCCGTTTTTGTTGCAATATGGGGTCGCCGAGAGCGTCGATCTTTCGGCTGCCCAAACACAAGAGGGCATTTTGCGTTCTTTGCACATGACCGCGAACGAGGCCGCCGTGAGCTTCGAGCTGCTTACGGGCGGCGTGCATCGCGCGATACTGGAGAATATTTTACAGGACGGGCTGGAAATGACTGCCGAAACCGTCCGCAGAAAATATGACGAGGTGAAACAGGATGGCTGATCCGTATTCCGTTTTGGGCGTATCCGCAGACGCGACCGAAGAACAGATCAAGGACGCATACCGCAGGCTTGCACGGAAGTATCAGGAAGACAGCTTAACGAACGGTCCGCTTGCCGACGTTGCGCGGCAGAAGATGGAAGAACTGGATCGTGCCTACGATGCGGTCGTGGCCGCGCGCCGCGGGCAAGCGTCCGGCGACGCCGCGTATTCGGGGCAATATTACGGCGCGGGCGGCGGTTATGCAAACGGTGGCTACGGGGCTTACGGCGGTTCGCCGCTCGGGGACGTTCGCGCCAAAATTCGCGCGGGACGCATAGATGATGCGGAGACCCTGCTTGACGGCGTCCCCCGCGAGCAACGGACGGCGGAGTGGTTCTTTTTGAAAGGGCAGATCCAGCAGCGCCGCGGCTGGTTCGACGAAGCCTATAAAAATTATTCGACAGCCTGCCAAATGGACCCCGGCAATGGGGAATATACGGCGGCGTTCAACGCGCTCAACAACAACGCGCGCGGCGGGTATCGGCAGACGCGCGGCGACAGCTCCTGTTCCGTCTGTGACGTTTGTTCGTCGCTTTTGTGTGCGGATTGCTGCTGTGAATGTATGGGCGGCGATCTGATCCCGGGATGCTGATGTTATGCGCAATCAAAGCTTTCGCAACACTTCTAAAACCGCGCTCGGCGGCATTGTCGCCGCGCTTTCCGTAACGCTGATGTTTCTGACGGCGGTGATCCCGACACTTACCTATGCACTGCCTGCGGCGGCGGGCGTGCTGCTCATTGTGATGGTCATCGACGTGGGCAAAAAATGGGCGTTCGGCGTGTATGCGGCGGTGAGCATATTGGCGCTTCTCCTGCTGCCCGATAAGGAAGCCGCCGTTATGTATGTATTCTTTTTCGGGCATTATCCGATCCTGAAAGCGATCTTGGAGGAAAAATGCAGGGGCGTTTTGCTGTGGGTATTCAAACTCCTGCTGTTCAACGTGTCGGTCGTCGCGGCGTATTTGGTCATTTTGTATGTGTTCCAAATTCCCTTTGAAGAAATGGAAGAATACGGGCGTTTTGCCGTGTGGGGGCTTTTGGCGCTCGGCAATGTGGTGTTTGTCGTCTATGACATTGCGCTCTCGCGGCTCGTCACCGTATATATGCTGAAATGGCGAAAAGCGTTTCGCAAGCTGTTGAGATTCTGACGGCGAACGATAAAAACAAGCTAAAAAATCCAAAACGGAGTGTGTAAAGTATGTTGAGTGAAGAACGTGTCGTAGAGATCCTCAAAGAGGCGGGCGTATTGTTGGAGGGGCATTTTCTGCTGACCTCCGGCAGACATTCCAACCGTTATTTGCAGTGCGCAAAGATTTTTCGCAACACCAGATACAGCGAGGAGCTTTGCGCGGCGCTCGGTGAAAAATATGCCGATGCGGGCGTGCAGGTCGTCATCGGTCCCGCCATGGGCGCGGTGCAGATGGCTTACGAGGTCTCCCGTTCGCTGCAATGCGAGAATTTCTTTACCGAACGCGGCGAGGACGGCAAAATGACGCTGCGGCGCGGCTTCGTTGTCGAACCCGGGCAAAAGGTGCTGATCGTGGAGGACGTCGTGACCACAGGCGGCTCTGTGAAGGAAGTCATTGATTTGGTCAAAGCGGCAGGCGGCGAAGTGGTTGGCGTCGGGTCGATCGTGGATCGTACCGGCGGCAAGATCGATTTCGGCGTACCGTTTAAGGCGGTTTATTCGGCGGACGTGACCTCCTGGGAAGCCGATGACTGCCCGCTTTGCAAAACGGGCGAACTGCCGCTCGTGAAGCCCGGCAGCCGCAAGATCAAGTGAGCGGAATGGCAGGGGAAGAAAAACAGCCGCACGCGCACGGCGGACACCGACAGAGACTGCGGGCGCGCTTTGAACGGGAGGGCTTAGACGCCTTTGAAAATCATAACGCGCTGGAATTGCTGCTCTTTTACGCCATTCCGCAGCGGGACACCAACGAGCTTGCCCATCAGCTGATCGAGGAATTCGGCTCGTTTTCCGCCGTGTTTGACGCGCCGCTGGAATCCCTGATGCACGTTGCGGGCGTGGGCGAAAATACGGCGGTACTGATCAAGCTGATCCCTGCGATGTATGCGAAATATGTGCAGGATAAGACACGCTCGGACGCCCTGGTGTTGAAAACGGCAGAGCGTGCGGGCGAATATTTCGTTTCACAGTTTTCGGGACGCTCCACAGAGCAATTTCTGGCTGTTTTGATGAATCACAAATGCAAGGTCATCAACACCGTGGTAATCTCCGAGGGGACGGCGGACAGTACCGCCATTCGGCTTCGGAAAATCACCGAAGCGGCGATCCACGCGAACGCGTCCAATATTCTGCTGGCGCACAACCATCCCGAGGGCGCGGCCGCACCCTCTGCGGCGGATATAGACGCGACGCGGTATTTGATCCATTCCCTTTCCAATCTCGGCATCCGCGTCAACGACCATTTTATCGTGGCGGGCGACGATTGGTTTTCCATGGCCACAAACAAAAAATTTGCCATGCTGTTTCGGAATTAAACGAAGAAGAATTCGCCGTTTGTGCGGATTCTTTTCCGTTTTTGGGGCTTTTGATCGGCGGGTTGACTTTTTGTGAAAATGCGGTATAATAGGAAAGAATAAAGAACAAATGTTCTAACGCAACGGTTTGCGGCGGCGGGGATGCTTCCCGCGTCAAGCGGCTGATTTCGGAAAGCTTCGGAAAGACAAAGGAAATCGATGTATGGCAGAGCAAAGATTTAAATTGCATGCGCCTTTCAAGCCCACGGGCGATCAGCCCGAGGCCATTGCGGCCTTGAGCGAAGGGGTGCTGCGCGGCGATATGGAGCAGACCCTGCTCGGCGTTACGGGTTCGGGCAAGACCTTTACCATGGCGAATATCATCGAGCGGGTGCAGCGGCCGACACTGGTGCTGGCGCACAACAAGACCCTTGCCGCGCAGCTTTGCTCGGAATTCAAGGAATTCTTCCCCGAAAACGCCGTAGAATATTTTGTGTCGTATTACGATTACTACCAGCCGGAAGCCTATATCCCCACGACCGATACGTATATCGAAAAGGATTCCGCCATCAATGACGAGATCGATAAGCTGCGGCACTCCGCGACCTCCGCGCTGTCCGAGCGCCGCGATGTGATTATCGTGGCGAGCGTCTCGTGCATTTACACCCTGGGCGACCCCATCGATTACCGCAATATGGTGATCTCTCTGCGGCAGGGTATGACCAAAAGTCGGGACGAGCTTCTGAAAAAGCTTGTGGAAATTCAGTATGAGCGCAACGATGTCAACTTTATCCGCAACAAATTCCGTGTGCGCGGCGACGTGGTCGAGATTTTCCCCGTGTATTCCAACGACACCGCCATCCGCGTGGAATTTTTCGGCGACGAGATCGACCGCATTTCCGAAATCAACGCCCTGACGGGGCAGGTCAAAAACGTGATCTCGCACGTTGCGATCTACCCCGCGTCGCACTATGTCGTCGCGCCCGAGCGGCTCGAAAAGGCGATCGAGGAGATTCTCGCCGAAATGGAGCAGCGCGTGGAGGAATTTACCAAAGCGGGGAAGCTGCTGGAGGCGCAGCGCATTCGCCAGCGCACCGAGTACGATATGGAAATGCTGCGTGAAACGGGTTTCTGCAAGGGCATTGAAAACTATTCGCGCGTGATGTCCGGGCGCGCGCCCGGCTCTGCGCCGTTTACGCTGCTCAATTATTTCCCAAAGGATTTCCTTTTGTTTGTGGACGAATCCCATGTGACGCTGCCGCAGGTGCGCGGTATGTATGGCGGTGACCGCTCGCGCAAGGAGGCGTTGGTGGAATTCGGTTTCCGCCTGCCCTCGGCGTTTGATAACCGTCCGCTGACCTTTGACGAATTTTACGCGCGCGTGGGACAAAAGATTTTTGTCAGCGCGACCCCGGGCGATTTGGAACGGCAGAAAAGCGCGCAGATCGTCGAGCAGGTCATCCGCCCGACGGGGTTGTTAGACCCCGAAATTTTTGTGCGTCCCACCGAGGGGCAGATCGAAGATTTGATCTCAGAAATTCATTTGCGCATTGAGCACGGCGAGCGCGTTTTGGTCACGACGCTGACCAAAAAAATGGCGGAAAATCTGACCGATTTCTTAGACGAACACGGCGTCAAGGTGCGCTATATGCACTATGACGTCGATACCATCGAACGCATGGAGATCATTCGCGATCTGCGTTTGGGCGAATTCGACGTACTGGTCGGCATCAACCTTTTGCGCGAGGGTTTGGATATTCCCGAGGTGTCCCTTGTCGCGATCCTCGACGCCGACAAAGAAGGCTTTTTGCGCTCCGAGACGTCTTTGGTGCAGACGGTCGGACGCGCGGCGCGCAACGCGCACGGCGAGGTCATTATGTACGCCGACAGCGTCACGCCCTCCATGGAACGCGCGATTGAAGAGACTGTCCGCCGCCGCGAAAAGCAAATGCAATACAACGAGGCGCACGGCATCACGCCGCGCACCATTCAAAAGGATGTGCGCGAGATTTTGGAGATCTCGACGCACGCCGACGACAAAAAGCCGCGCAAACGCCTGAGCGAACGCGAACGGCAGGAGCAGATCGCGAAGCTGACGGCGGAGATGCGCGCCGCCGCAAAGCTGCTGGAATTTGAGCACGCGGCCATGCTGCGCGATAAAATCAAGGAATTAAAAGAAGGAAAACGCTGATGGCAAGCAAAAATATCGTTATTCAAGGTGCGCGCGAGCACAATCTGCAAAATATTGATGTGGAAATTCCGCGCGATAAGCTCGTGGTGCTGACGGGGCTTTCGGGATCGGGCAAATCCTCTTTGGCATTCGATACGATCTATGCCGAGGGGCAGCGCCGTTATGTCGAGTCGCTGTCGTCCTATGCGCGGCAGTTTTTAGGCCAAATGGAAAAGCCAGCCGTCGATTCCATAGACGGCCTGTCGCCCGCCATTTCCATAGACCAGAAGACCACGTCCAAGAATCCGCGTTCCACCGTCGGCACGGTGACCGAGATTTACGATTACCTGCGGCTTTTGTATGCGCGCGTGGGCATTCCGCACTGTCCCGTTTGCGGGCGGGAGATCGTCCGGCAGTCCGTAGACAGCATTGTGGATCGCGTTTTGGCGCTTGCGGACGGCACGAAAATCCAAATCATGGCGCCCATTGTGCGCGGGCGCAAGGGTGAACACGTTAAAGAGCTGGACGCGGCGCGCCGTTCGGGCTTTGTGCGCGTGCGCATCGACGGCAATCTGTACGATCTGTCCGAGGAGATCAAGCTGCAAAAAAACAACAAGCACAACATCGACGTTGTGGTCGACCGTTTGGTCATTCACGACGATATTCGCAGCCGTTTGGCGGATTCCATTGAAACCGCAACGGCGTTGACGGGCGGCACGGTGGTCATCAACCTTTTGGACGGCGAGGATATGCTGTTCTCGCAGAATTACGCCTGCCCCGAACACGGCATTTCCGTGGACGAGCTGACCCCGCGTATGTTTTCGTTCAACAATCCCTTCGGTGCGTGCGATACCTGCACGGGCTTGGGTATTTTTTTGAAGGTCGATCCCGATTTGGTGATCCCGAATAAAAAGCTGTCGATCCGCGACGGCGCGATCCGCGCAAGCGGTTGGACGAATGCCGAGGGCGGCACGATCGCGCAAATGTATTATACGGCGTTGGGCAGGAAATACGGCTTTACGCTCGACACGCCGATTGCAGAGTTTTCCAAAGAGGCGCTCCATGCGCTGCTGTACGGCACGGGGGACGAAAAGCTCAAAATGCAGCGCACCAATGTGTACGGTACGGGCAGCTACAACGCGCCGTTCGAGGGCATCATCTGCAATTTGCAGCGTCGCTATCAGGAATCCACCAGCGAGTGGTCGCGTTGGGAGATCGAGCAGGTCATGACGGCCTGCGACTGTCCCGATTGCCACGGCGCGCGCTTGAAGCCGATCACGCTTTCGGTCACCGTCGGCGGCATCAACATTTACGAGTTTACCAAAATGTCCATCGTCCGCGAGCTGGATTTTATCGATCATCTGGTGCTTTCCCCGCGCGACCGTCAGATCGCCGAGCAGATTTTAAAGGAAATTCGCAGCCGCTTGCAGTTTTTGGTCAGCGTGGGACTGGAATATCTGACCCTTTCGCGCGCGTCGGGGACGCTTTCGGGCGGCGAAGCGCAGCGCATCCGCTTGGCTACGCAGATCGGCTCGTCTTTGATGGGCGTGCTGTATATTCTCGACGAACCGAGCATCGGCCTGCACCAACGGGACAATGCCAAGCTGATCGACACGCTCAAGCACCTGCGGGATCTCGGCAATACGCTCATTGTGGTCGAGCATGACGAGGAGACCATGTACGCGGCGGATCATATCATTGACATCGGCCCGGGGGCGGGCGTACACGGCGGGCATGTGGTCTGTGCGGGTACGGTGGAGGACATCAAAAACTGTCCCGAATCGATCACGGGGCAGTATTTGAGCGGCAAACGGAAAATTCTGATCCCCGAAACGCGCCGCAAGGGCAACAAAAAGGCGATCAAGGTGGTCGGCGCGGCGCAGAACAACCTGCAAAACATCGACGTCACCTTTCCGCTCGGCAAATTTATCGCGGTCACGGGCGTTTCCGGCTCGGGCAAATCCTCGCTCGTCAACGACATACTCTATAAGCGTCTCGCCAACGAGCTGAACGGCGCGAAAAAGCCCGTCGGCAAGCACAAGAAAATTCTTGGCTTGGAGCATTTGGATAAGGTCGTGGACATCGACCAGTCGCCCATCGGCAGGACGCCGCGTTCCAATCCCGCGACGTATACGGGCGTGTTTACCGATATTCGCAATCTGTTCGCGCAGACGCAGGAAGCCAAAATGCGCGGCTTTTCCGCGAGCCGTTTTTCCTTTAACGTCAAGGGCGGACGCTGCGAAGCGTGTCAGGGCGACGGCATTGTGAAAATCGAAATGCACTTTTTGGCGGACATCTATGTGCCCTGCGACGTGTGCAAGGGCGCGCGCTTTAACCGCGAGACCCTTGAGGTGAAATACAAGGGCAAATCCATTTACGACGTACTGGAAATGACCGTCGAAGAGGCGATGGACTTTTTCTCGAATATTCCCAAAATTTATCGGCGGATCAAAACGATCTACGACGTCGGACTCGGGTATGTGAAATTGGGACAGCCCGCCACCACCCTTTCGGGCGGCGAGGCACAGCGCGTCAAGCTGGCGACCGAGCTTTCGCGCCGTCCCACGGGCAGAACGATCTATATTTTGGACGAACCTACCACGGGGCTGCACACGGCGGATGTCCACCGTCTCATAGACGTGCTGCAGCAGCTGGTGGACGGCGGCAACACGGTGGTGGTGATCGAACACAACCTCGACGTGATCAAGGTCGCCGACCATATCATCGACTTAGGCCCCGAAGGGGGAGACAGGGGCGGTACGGTGGTCGCCGAGGGTACGCCCGAACAGGTCGCCGCGTGCGAGGCGTCCTATACGGGACGATATTTAAAGCCGCTTTTGGAAAAGAAATGAACCCGCGCTGCTAAGCGTAAAGCGCGGCCGCAGGAAACGGGAGCAGGAAGCATGATCGATAAAAACTGTATTTCGACCTTTTACAGGCACACCTTTGATCCGACGAAAGCTTCGGCGGATGATTTGTGCATGGAGGACATTGCCCATGCGCTTTCGATGCTGACGCGCGCAAACGGGCATTTTCGCGAATTTTATTCGGTGGCGCGCCATTCGCTGAACTGCGCGTATGAAGCCAAAGCGCGCGGGTACGGCGAAAGGGTGCAGTTGTTTGCGCTTTTGCACGACAGCGCGGAAAGCTACATAGGCGATCTGACGCGCCCGCTGCGGCGGCATATCCCCGCGTTTTCCCAAATCGAGCGGCGTTTGCAGACGCTGATCTTCGAGAAATTTGCGACGACCGACGTCACCCCTGCGGAAATAGAGGCGGTCAAGGCGATAGACGACAGTCTCCTATACCACGAGTTTCGGCAATTCCACGGCGAAGCGCTGTTCCCGGAACCGCCCGAACTGCATATTTCCATCGAGTCCGACAAAACGCCCGCCCAAACCGAAGCGGAATATCTCGCGCTGTACGCGGAACTGAAAGATCATCTTGCGGAGTTGGATACAACACCGATGAAAAATTGAAAGGTACGTTTTGCGGTTAAGATACCGCTTGGGGCATACGCTGTGTACTGGGCAGTGGCGGTAGATTGATTTACAATTTCGTGGATGGAAGGGGCGTTGCGACGGTGGCGTTCCGATTTGTCCTTTTAACGAAATGAAATAAAGTTTGTTGGAGGAAGTAAGTCTGAAAAATAAAGCACAAACGGTAGAGTAAAAAAGAGCGCAATAAAGCAGACCACCTTCAAGTGGTCAAAA
>CANRAU010000015.1 GCA_947628665.1 uncultured Clostridia bacterium | reverse complement strand
CGACGATACAGGCATGGCGCTTACCCTGCATTATGACAACGGAACGACTGAAACCGTCACGACGGGCTGGAAAATCGATGCCTACGATTTCAGCAGTCCGGGTCAAAAGGACGTTCGGATCACCTATGACGGGAAATCGACGACCCTGACGGTGACGGTGACGGAAAAATCCCTCATCGGGATCAAGGTCACCACGCCTCCCGAAAAACAGGTCTATTTGGAAGATTCGGAAGAACTGGATATCCGCGGCGGCAAGCTCACCCTCTATTACAACAACGATACCCAAGCGGAAATTGATCTTTCGGCAGAGATGGTTACAGGCGGGTTTGACAACACGAAGCCCGGCAAACAGACGGTGACCGTGACCTATGGCGGCCTTACGGCGACATTCGAGGTAACGGTGCAGGCCAAAGACATTGACCGTATTGAAATCACCCGCAACCCCGACAGGACGGAGTATGTTGAGGGGACGAAGTTTGACCCGCAGGGCATGGAGATCACCGTTTACTACAACAACGGAAAGACCGAGACCTTGACCGAGGGCTGGGAGCTTGCGTACAACTTTGACAAGGTCGGCACAAGCGACGTGACGGTCTCCTATCAGGGACACGATGCGGCGTTGCCGGTGAATGTCATCGCCAAGACCTTGACCCGAATCGAAGTCACAAAAATGCCGAGCAACACGGCGTACACGGAAAATGCCGAGTTCAACGACGCCGGAATGGAAGTCACACTCTATTATGACAACGGCACGACGGAAACGGTTACCGAAGGCTGGACGGTCGCGTATGACTTCAGCGCCCCCGGTCAGCGGGAAGTGAAGGTTCGCTACGGCGATATGGAAACCGACTTCACCGTGACAGTGAAAGCCGCATCCCAGCAACCGACCGATCCCCATGTCGATGTGGACGACAGCAGAAACCCGCAAACGGGCAATGCCAACCGTCTGTACATTTGGCTTCTTTTGATGCTTATATTCGGCGGATCGCTGACGACACTTGCCGTTTGGAAAAAGCGTGCGCTTTCCGAGTAGAGCGTTCATGATCCTGTCCATGGAATCGGAAAGACGCCAAAGAGCATTTAGGGATATTTTCCTGTTTGTAAAAAGCAAAAACGCCGAAACCCTTTATAGGCAAAGGGTTTCGGCGTTTTTTAATAGTAAGGAAGAAAAGCGCTATATAGATCGAGCTTTATGGGCGGTAGAGAGGAAAAGTACAGCGCACATCATTTCGGGATACGCTCCATGACGGCGGACATCACTGAACCGATCCGATCTCGAAAAATCAACTCGGCGTGGCTGTCATAGGGCGTTTCGTCCCGATTGATCAGCACGACATTTTCTCCGTGAAAATATCGAAGGAATCCGGCTGCAGGATAAACGGCCAGCGATGTTCCGCCGATAATCAGCAGTTCCGCCCCGGCGATTGCCCGAACGGCACGGCTGACCGTATCGTCGTCCAGCCCTTCTTCATACAGCACGACGTCGGGACGGATCACGCCGCCGCATTTTTCACAGATCGGGATCCCGCCGGACAGTTCCTTGACGGCCTGCATGGGGAATTCCCTGCCGCAATGCGAACAGTGATAGCGATAGACCGTTCCGTGCAGTTCCAAAACATGCCGACTTCCCGCGGCCTGATGCAATCCATCTATATTTTGCGTGATGACCGCGTCCAGCAGTCCCCGACGTTCCAGTTCCGCTAAAACAAGATGCGCCGGATTCGGTTTGACCTGTGTTTTGAGAAAATACGTGTAATAAAAATCATAGAAAATATCGGGATGCTTCTCAAAAAAAGTATGGCTCAATATTTCTTCGGGAGACACGCCGTACTGCTTGACCGTCCCGTATAGGCCGTCCTCGCTTCGGTAATCCTTTACCCCGCTTTCGGTCGAGACGCCCGCACCGCCGAAAAAGACGGTGCTTTTGCTGTTTTGTATCAGGTCAGCAAATGTTTTGATTTTCTGTTCGTCCATGATCGATTTGTTTTGTTGCTTCATTGTGCTTTTTCCTTTTCTGCCGCCCTGCGAAACTTCCGGGTCTCCACCGGGCGGGTGGATGGGGGAATGTCCCGCGCCGATTTTCATCGGCACAGGACATGTCAAATCATTTCTTGTTCAGTTGATTCCAAGCCCGTTTGCCCACGCCATGACCTCGTCGGCGGAAGCCCCTGCGGCAAAACGGTGTCCGTCAAGCCATTTGGCTCCCTTTGCGGCTGAACGCAAGGCCGAATCGCTGTTGCCAAATCCGCTGCTGGCGGAGGTGCAGAACGCCACGATGGTTTTGCCGGAAAAATCATAGCTTTCGATAAACGTACTTATGATCTGCGGCGCTTCGCCCCACCAGATGGGGTAGCCAATGAACACCACGTCGTACTGCTCCATATTCTCGACAGAGCCGGAGATCGCGGGTCGGGCGGCGGGGTCGTTCATTTCTACAGACGAACGGCTGTTTGAGTTGCCGTAGGCCAAATCTTCGTCCGTATAGGGCTTTTCCGGCGTGATCTCGTAGAGGTCTGCGCCAAGTCCATTTGCAAGCTGCTGTGCCACGCCCTCGGTGTTGTTCGTGGCTGAGAAATAGGCCACAAGGATTTTGCTGCCCGCAGGCGTTGTGTTCGGTGCTATTGCTTCTTCCGTATGGCTTTGCGACGGCTCGGTGTTGCCGCCATTGTCGGCCGGTTCATTTCCTCCGGTACAGGCGGCGAGGGACAGTACCATAACGATTGCAAGGAAAACCGCTGTCAGCCTTTTCATTTTATTTTAACCCTCCGTATTGCTCGGCATCGACAGGCTCGAGCCATTCATTGGAGCCGTTTTCGCCGGGGACTTCAATCGCAAGGTGCGAAAACCAGCTGTCCGGCGCAGCGCCGTGCCAATGCTTGACGCCTGCGGGGATATTGATGCAGTCGCCCGGCTTCATCTCTACGGCGGGTTTGCCCCATTCCTGATAGTACCCGCGCCCGCCGACGCAGATCAAAATCTGGCCGCCGCCTTTATCCGCGTGATGAACGTGCCAATTATTCCGACAACCCGGCTCAAAGGTCACGTTGAAAATGCCGACCTGCTCTTTGGATACGGGCGCGAGATAGCTCTGCCCGATGAAATATTGCGCAAAACCGTCGTTGGGCGCACCGATGGGGAAGAGGATGCTGTTTTGATATTTGTCCTTTTCCGTCAATTCCGGCTCGGCTTCGCTCCAAACATCTTTTGCAAGGCGGAACACCGCCCACGCCTTCGGCCAGCCGACGTAAAAGCCGACGTGGGTGACGATGGCGGCGATCTCCGCTCTCGTCACGCCGTGCGCTTTGGCATTTTCAAGGTGATAGGTGAGCGATGAGTCCGTGATACCCGACGACATCAGCGCCACCACGGTTATGATGCACCGCGTTTTCAGGTCGATGTCGGGATTGTTCCAGTTCTCGCCAAAGAGAACGTCGTCGTTGAAATGGGCGAAATCCGGCGCGAAGTCGCCCAGCTGATTTCTGCCTGCGGTCTGTGTGATTTTTTCCATGGTAAAATCCTCCTTAAAGTTTATCGGTCTGTCGTTACCGTGCGAAAAATGTAGAGACAGCAACCCATTGACGCGGGTTTAAAGTTCTTTTTGCTTCTTTCTCTTTCAAGAAAAAGAAGCAACCCATTTTTTGAGCTCTGCCGCCGTCTGTCTGCCGTTCAGCAGCTTTCCCTCCACGATGGCAGTATCCACCGATACGGAGGGCTTCAATCCGGCCACGGTCTTCCCGAACCCACTGCCGCCGGAGGTAGCGAACAACACGATTTTTTTGCCGGAGAAATCATAGCTCTCTAAAAAACTGTTAATGATCGTCGGCGCGACATACCACCAGATGGGAAAGCCCAGCAGGATGGTGTCGAACGCTGCAATGTTGGCGTCCTGATCCGCCAGCGCGGGACGGCTTGATTTGTCGCTCATCTCCATAGAACTGCGGGATTTCTTATTCATCCAGTTGAGGTCGGCTTTCGTGTACGGCACAGCGGGCTTGATTTCATAGAGGTCTGCTCCCACCGCCTGCGCCAGTTCCTTTGCGACACGCGCCGTTGTTCCGCCGGCGCTGAAATACGCTACCAATGTTTTACGCATGTTTCTTCACTCCTTAAATTCGTAAATGTGTTATAAACTGTTTCTGAAAATTTCCACGATCTCGTCGTGGGTAAGTGTTTTATAGCCGCCGGTCATAACAAGCGTACTTTGCGCCAGCCCTTCCAACATAGTCAATTCTCCTTTCCATATGGGGGTTACCCGCTTATGTAGCGCGGCAAGGTGCGGCAATGGCCGCACGAATTCCGAAAATGAAGTCTGCCGCCTTGGAGGTGGGGAGGGGGGATGTTCATTTCAGCCTCCTAACAGCTTTCTCACGCAGTTATAGGTGATCTCATAAATCGACAGAAACACATAATTGACGTCCGCTTCCTCCATCGCCGTCCGCTGCTTTTCGGTGACGAATGTGTAAGGGTAGATACCGAACATAAACGGGAAAAAGGTGTAGATAAAATCCTGTTTCTGCCGGACTGCCATATCGGGGAAATACTGATGGAGCGCGGCCATGACCGTGCGGATGGATTCGCCATACGCGACCTTAAAATCTTTCAAATGCTCCGGTCGGCTGCCGGTTTCCATGTCGTAGTGGTTCATGGACATGATTTTCAGAAGCTGCGCCCGTTCTTCCAAAGAGTGCGCCAGCATAGCGGCAAATGCATCTTTGGTCATCGTATCGACCTGCTCCATTGTCTTTCTCAATGACGCGATCCACAGTTCATATTCTCGCTTCAGCAGGGCGAGAAAGATTTCCTCTTTCGTCTGGAAGTAGTTGTAAATGGAGGTGCGTGTAAAGCTGGTTGCGTTCCCAATTTCCTTGATGGTGATTTCCTTGAAGCTCATCGTCTGATAGAGTTTTTCGCAGGCGTTGATGATTTCCTCTCTGCGAGCCTCGGTCAGCTCCGGTGATCCTTTTGGCATCTTGCGTCCTCCTTATTTTTCCGTCATCTTTTTGAAAGACAGGCATTTTCCAATCACTTCGCCGGTTTTCAGATATTGGTAGGTAGGAAACTCGAACAGCACCGGTTTCAGGGTCTCATAATTGACCTTGCCTTTTTCATTCAAATGTTCCTCTGCAACATAGGTGTTGTCGATGGTGCAGATGAAGCTCTCAAAATTTGGGGTGTTGTAGACATCCTCGACGCTGCACTCCATGGTCAGCGGAGATTTGCGGATGATCGGCGCTCCCGCATCCCCAAGATCATATGCAAACACAGCGGACTTATCTGCTTTCGCGCCGCTGACCGAGCCTACATAGTCTGCCTCCGGCAGCATAACCTCATTCACAAGGTTGATCGAGAGCTTTTTCGTGTCCCGAATGCACCTATTGATGAAGTGCGGTGCGTCAAGACTGACCAGTACTCGGTCATGGCCGATAATCCCAACATGCGCGACCAAAGTCCATGTGGGCTTTTCGCCGTTCATAGCGCCGATGATCGTCACCGGCGTGGGATAAAGCGCAAGCAACGATCCGACATTTTTCTTCATGAATCCGACCCCTCCTGACTTGCAAATTGGTTCTGACACCATGTCAGCACAATTAGCATAGCACTATTCTGACACCGTGTCAATACCTTGAAAGAAAATTTTTCTTTTTGTTGCAAAGCTCTTTTGATCGGCTCGAATTGTACAAGGAAAATCGCGCAAACCCGCATGGTTGCGCGACTTGAATTTTTGCGGATTAACGAAACTCGCCTCACGGGTTGGAAAAATCCAATCCTCAAGACGGGCTTTTAGGGTTGCATTTCTTTTTGTGTGACACTTTGTGCAAATCGTGAATTTGATTCTGCACTTATCTGTAAAAACGCATACACAGCTTGTCCTTGTAAAAAGAAAGGGACAAGGCGGTGCTCTTTATGTGGAAGAAATCTCCTATAACCGTTTAAACGGGAAAACGTCTGAATACGAAATTGTGTTGCAAAACAGAGCGGAATATCGTATAATAGAAGCACAGAAATTCAAAGGTAAATTTATTATTGTTGCTGAGGTGTTTTAACCATGAATGAATTTAGTGAAGAAATCATGGAAGAGTACCGCAAAGAGTGCGACAAGGCAAAGAGCAATCTTGAAGCGCCGCTTTTGGGGAGAGTAATAACACCACTTTGCATAAGCTGTACACATATTGATATGAAATATGGCACATGGGATGAGCCGGTATGTGATATCTTCGGAGAAAAACCGTTATACTTGGACGGCCACCATTTCGATTGCCCACATTACGTTCAAATTCCGGGTATTGAAGATAGTTATTTGCCCGAACACATGCGGAAAAATAAAAACTAAATTTTCAATCGTAAAAGGATTTTGATTTGTTGATAGAAGCACTTATCGAAAGATAGGTGCTTTTTTCATACCCATTTTTAAGCAAGGAGACAAAAAATGAACAAAGAAAAGAAGAAAAAGCCAGACGATGGTCAGACAGCGGACAAAGAGACCTCCGATCAAGCCGAAAAATCGACGGATGCACCTATAGACCGCGTGCCTAGGCTTCGTCTTTTACCCATAACGAAATCTGTCCCCGCCGCAAAAGCGGCAGGGATAGATTTGACAGGGGCAGAAGGACTTGTTTTCACCTGCCGGCTTGGTCGGCGCTTCTGCCTGCGCAGAGGTTGCCACCGGCAACCCGCGCCCCACTGCACGCGGTTTTGGAGCGACTGTAGGAGAAATATTAGGGAACATCTAATCACCCCAAAATCCGCACCGTTGCGGAGTTTTTGGTTATTAACGCACGCTACCGCCGGTTTGATGCTATTTTGATGATATGAAAAATTTTAAATAGGCGAAAAGTCGATAATGTTTTAGAAAAATGAAACTTTTTATCGTATTTTATTAGGATCGGTATTTATTCAGTATCGATCTCATCATTATAAAGGCAAACAAATGTCGTGTTGTGCGGATGAAATAGTGGTTATACGAGAACTGCCAGCAATCAAAAATATTATACCGAAGTGGAAAACACCATCAATCCCCACCGTGGCGGTACCTTGGAGGAAAACGGATAATCTTCAAATTGAAAAATGTATATTTTCATGTTACAATCATACCATGGTATGTTTTCATTTTGATCACACGCATATTTATCGAAAAATATACAATGATCAACGGAGGGTGAAAGGGTTGGAGTATTCAAATAACGACTTGACGCAAATGGTTGAAGATGAATTTTTTGCATATGATTTTGAAAAGGAAGAGCTACCGGGCAGGGAAAAGATGGAGAAATTCGATCCTTTGAAAAACTTTGTCCGCTATGTGCACAAAATGGCTTGTGAGTGTTGCGGTTACGAGGGCAAAAAAGAAGACACGGACCTACTGGTAAAGTTTGTTTTAGATCGGTGCAAGGAGGAAGGCGTCGGAATAAGTCGGCAAACACTCTCAAACTGGTTGAATAAGGGTATGCCAAAATCGGATCAAAAGGGTAGAAACAACATTTACGGTTTATGCTTTGCACTGCATATGAACGAAAAACAGACGAAGGAATTTTTCCTGAAAGCGTATTTGGAGCGTCCGTTTTACCATAAGAATATAGAAGAAGCGGTCTATTTTTTCTGTATGAGGAACGGCTTGAAATATAAAGACGCCGAAGAGATCATTAAAAATATTCCGGATGAAATTTCGGATAATCCCGATGCGGACGAGCTAACCGCGCAGATCCGCGATCGCCTTTGTGAAATCAAAGACAAAGACGAGCTTGTTGCCTACATTTGTGAAAACCGCGCAGGTTTTGCGAAGAAGAATCAAACCGCGCAAAAGGAATTTGCGAACCTGTTGGAGCACTGCAAAGAGATTGCACAGCAAGAAGTGGATCGCGATTTGGCAATAGAACCGGATCGGTATGATTTTCAACAGGTTGAAAGCGTCGGCAACCTGCTTCAAGTTATATACGGATACAATGCGAGGGCAACGAAAAACGGGAAGCCGGTATATTCCCGCTCCATTAACAAATCCAGATTTCCGGAATACATACGCAAAAACTGGCCGCAGGAGGAACAGTTTGCGCAGATCGAAAAGGGGATCGCCTCTTTTGACGTTGTTCGTCGCGCGCTTATCGTGCTGCAATTTTATGATTACACAGCCACGGTGAAGTTGAATAACAAGGAAGAATTAGAAAACAGCGGCATTTATGACGATTTGACCGACGAGATAAACGAAATGCTGGCTCGCTGCGGATACGGTCGGCTTTACTGGCTCAATCCCTTCGATTGTATGTTCGGATATTGCGCGATGTCGACCGACCCACTTGACACGCTGCACGATCTGATCGAAGAATATTATCTGCGGGATTTTGAAGAAGCGGACGAGCCAGAGGAATAAGCAAACACAAAGAAGACCACATATTCCGGCTTTACAAACTCTTTTCGCAAAAGCGACCGCCCCGTGTGATACAATGGCTTCACAGGAGGAATGAGAAGATGGAAAGAATCCCGCTTAACCAAATCAGCAACACCATTGTATTCACGGAAAGAAGTGACGTTTACTTTACCGTGAAAGAGGAGATTGGTCGCGGGGCGTCCTGCATCGTGTATCGCGCCGTCTGTTTCGACAATACCGAGCATCTGCTTAAAGAATATTATCCCAAGCATATGGATATTCAAAGGGATGAATCGGGCAGACTGATCGTTCCGGAGGATAAAAAGGATCTGTTTGACCGCGGATTGCAGCGATTCCGTGAGGGCTGCGAACGGCAAAAGGCGATTCGGTTATCCGAAGTCCAGTTAAAGAATTATACCTGTAACGTGCAGGGCTATTATTCGGCAAACGGCACGAAATATATCGATATGACCTGTTTCAGCGGACGAACCTACGACGGTGTTTCCGAGCGCTCCGTCTATGACCTGATGCGGCGTATGCGAACCTTGACACAGGTGTTGGGCAACTACCACAAGGCGGGTTTTCTGCATCTGGACATCAAACCGGACAATATATTTGTCCGCCCGGAATCGCAAACCGTGGAGGACGTAATGCTGTTCGATTTTGACAGCGTAACGCCGATTTGTGGGTCGGAAAACACCAAAAGTCTTTCCTATACCCAAAGCTGGGCGGCTCCCGAGCAAATTCTTCAAAAGCCGGTTTGCCCGGCGACGGATTTGTTTGCCGTTGGTGAAATTATTTTTTTCAAACTGTTTGGCAGACATTCTCAGCGCTGGGAACGCCGCAGCTTTTCAGACTATCCGCGTGAAATTCAAATTTCGGGAGATGTATCGCCCAAGATCTTCCCGCTTTTAGACAATTTGTTCCGCCGCACCATCTGCACATCGGCAGAGAAAAGATATTCTTCGGCAGATGAGCTGATTGCAAGTTTAGACGAGCTGATTCGTGTATCGAATCCCGAAACGCCGTATCTGAAAAGCAACCTTCCGGCGGCGCGGGAGTTCTTTGTGGGGCGTGACGGAGAACTGGAAAAAATTCACGAAAAACTCTGCGAAACCGGCGTTCTGTTCTTAACGGGAATCGGCGGTATTGGGAAAAGTGAGCTTGCAAAGCGTTATGCCCTGAAACATTTGAAGGACTACGACACGGTCCTTTTCGCACCGTATATCAGCGACGCACGCTCGCTTGTTACGGACGACGTCGGGATTCCGATTTCTTCGTTCCAGCGCGGGAACGAAGAAGCTCTTGAGGATTATTATGCCCGAAAGATGTACAAGCTTCGCGAACTTTGCGACGAAAGGACGCTTCTGATCGTGGATAATATGGATCGCGACTTAGAACGCTCCGGCGATCCGGATCTGAAATCGCTTTTGGATCTGAACTGCAAAATATTGGTCACCACAAGGCGTGATTTTTCGGAATACGGATACGCATCGCTCACCGTGGGGACGTTATTGGACGAAAAAGACGTTCGGAAAATCTTTGATCAATATTATACCAAACCGCTGACTGCGGAGGAAAACGACTGCGTCGAACAGATGATCGACCTGTTTGACGGGCATACCATGACCGTTGAACTGTTGGCAAAGCAGATGGCGGCGGGTCGTATCCGGCCGAAACAGATGCTCGAAAAGCTGAAAGAAGGCGGTATCGGCGAAAGCGGAAAGGAAAAGGTGCGCTCCGGAAAAGACGGTACTCTCTCCGCGCAAAGCGCATACGAGCATATCCGAATGTTGTTTGACCTTTCGAGACTGGACGAAAACGAGAAATATATTCTTGCAAACCTTTCGCTGATTTCCCACGCGGGTATATCCGCCGAACTGTTTCACGATTGGTGCGAGCTATCGGATTACGACACCGTCAACTCCCTGACGGAGGGAGGATGGATTCGACACGATAAATCGGCAGATCGGATCTCGCTGCATCCGGTGATCGCGGATTTAGTGGCGGGAACTGTGGAATATGCGGATGAGCCGTATAAAAAAATGGCGGAAAACGTGCTTGCCTATTCCGAGGAACACAAGCTCGGAGAAATGCCGAATGAGGAGCGAAACGAGCTACTCGCCATTTATACCGACCTTTTGGCCAATATCTGCAAGCATGCGGTTGATACCGCCGCCACCGCCGATTTTCTGCGCAAATTTTCGTCTCGGATTGGCTCATACATAAATGTCGCATTGAAAGAAACGTGCCACCTGAAAGCACTGGCGATTCGGGAGCGGATATTCGGGGAAAAAAACTCGGACGTTGCTATGTCTCACCGTTATTTAGCATCGCTCTATAACGATATCGGAAAATACAAGCAGGCGGAGGAGCATGTACGCAAAGCGTTGGACATTTTTGCCATGCTTAAAGGAAAAGACAGCACTTCCTATGCGTTAGCATTAAAAGGACTTGGAAACGTTTACAAGTCATCGGATAAATATGAGGACGCAGAGCTGGCTTATCAGGAAGCGTCGAACGTTTTTTTGAACGCGGAGGGTGATGAAAGCTCATCCTATTATGATTGTTTGGAAGGACTTGGCAATTTATACACCCTGACCGATCAATACGATTTGTCGGAAGAATTGCTGCTTAAAGCGCTGGAATTTCGTATCCGGAAGGAAGATCCTGCCGATATTGCAAGTGTGCATCGGAAGCTATGTATTCTGTATCGTTCCATGGGTTTGTATGCAAAGGCGATTGAACACGGGGAATTGTCCATAGAGTTTACGGAAAAGGCATATGGAAAAGGAGCAATCCATAAATCCATCATGCAGTCTTATATCTTTTTGGGACATGCACATTTGGATGCCGGAAAAGTTGCCGAAGCAAAGGAATATCTGGAAAAAGCCCTGGATATGGCGATAAAGCTTTACGGCAAAATCAGCCGAAGGACTGCGGATATATATAGTCACTTAGGTGAACTGTACGATGATTCCTCGGCTAAGGCAAGCCTGCACGTAGATCCGTCGTTTGCGGAGGAATGTGATCTGAATGCTCTTTTGATTCGAGAACAACTGTTTGGAGAAGAAGAGGAGAGCGTTGCCGTCCTACATCGCCGTCTCGCATCGTTGTATAACGGTATCGGGAAATACAGACAAGCGGAAGAGCACGCACGAAAAGCGCTGGAAATCCGAGCGAAGATGGGAAAACAGGGCGGCATTTCATACGCGGTCACGTTGAAAACCCTCGGCGGCACCTATTGGTTATCCGGAAGATTTGACGAGGCGGAATCGGTTTTGAAAGAGGCGGCGGAAATTTATGCCAAGGAAAAAGGCGCCGACAGCCCCCAATATTATAGTTGCATGCGGCAACTTGGCTTTCTATATATCAATGCTAAAAACTACGATTTGGCCGAAAAATTGTTGCTTGAAAATCTCGATTTTCGCGTGCGGCGAAACAAGATAGGAGCTATTTCATACGCGCATTACGATCTGTGCCAATTATATACTGCATGGAAACGCTATCCTGAGGCGCTCGACCACGGAGAGCAGGCGCTGGCGTGTGCCAAAGAAGCATACGGCAATCAGGCAGTCAACAGTACGGTTTTGTTTTGCTACAATAGACTTGGAACGGCCTACTTGGAGATGGGCAGGTATGACGATGCAAAGGCACATTTGGAAAAAGCCCTCGACATGGCGCGGATTCTGTATGTTCCGCACGATAGAGTGACGGCGGCGCTGGATTTCCGTTTAGGCAGAGCATATGAACAGACAAACGACCTTGCGACGGCTACCGATCATTATCAAACGGCGTGGGAGATCCGGCGGGAATTGTTCGGCGACGATCACCCCAAAACAACGGAGGTCGCCGAAAGGCTGAAAGCACTGCGCAAATAACCACGGCGTTAAAAAATTATAATATTTGATTCGCGAGAAAACCGCTCCGAAAGGGGCGGTTCAGTCTGTCTAAAAACCCCAAATCTCAAGCGAGGTTTTGGGTTTTTAGATATAGCCTTTCAGGAAACAGATAAAAACAAGCAACAGATTCCGCAAACGGTGCTCCCCCGTGTGTTACAATAGCGACAGAATCAAACGAGAAGGAAACAAAGTGAGAAGCGAACCGCATAACGCCTTTGCAATCAAATCGGTTTTGCAAACAGATTCTGCAAACGGCAAACCCCCGTGTGATAGAATGATGACAGAATCAAACGAGAGGGAAACAAAGAAAAGCGAACCGCATAACGCCTTTGCGACCGAATCGGAAAAATCAAAAAAGGAGAAATCGAAATGAAAAGAATTGCATTATTTGTGGATGGAGCCAATTGCTATTACGCACAGAAGGAATTGGGATGGACGGTCGATATGCAGAAGCTGCTCGACTATTGCAGGGAAAACGGCGATGTTGTCGGAGCCATATATTATACCGGCACCGCGGAAGACGACAGCCAATGTAAGTTTCTGGACAAGTTGGCCCATGTGGGATATTCGCTTGTTACCAAGCCGGTGAAAACCATGATCGATCCGGAAAAAGGACTAATCTCCCAAAAGGCGAACATGGATGTGGAAATTGCGGTGGATATGATAAAGTTTATGGGTCAGTATGACGAGGCCGTTTTAGTCAGCGGCGACGGTGATTTTATCAGCGTCATTCGATACCTGCAGTCTAATAATAAGACGGTTAAGGTGATCTCCGCACAATGCAGCACCGCAAGGGAATTGATTCGGGAAATGGGGATGAATCACATCAAATTAGACGATATCCGCGAGAAAGTGGAACGAAGCGAGTCAAGGGTTATCCCGATGCAACAGGGGTCGAAAGTCCTGAAAATGGCGCAGTAATCCGGTTTGCGAAGCGTTCTGGTCGCAATGGAACAAAAAGAAAGGAAGGTGTTGAATATGCGAATGTCAAGACGAATGCTGAAGTGTGTGGTGTGTGGGAGAACCTTTTATGTGACGGTACCCGACTGGATTACTCCCGAAATCGCCGAACTTCTGCGCATGCCGAGATGCTGGCAGCATAGGGGATTCCCCGGCAAAAACCGCAAATCGGAAAACCAAAAAGATGAGGGCGGTGAGCGGAATCGCGAACACAAACTTTGTCGATAAAGAAAGGAAGTGAGATTGTGTTTAAGGTGATATGTTTCCTGGTTAAACTTATATTCTTTGAACTCAGCGGGAAATGAAAGTAAGATAATCCTCGCAAAACCGCGATGCGAAGTGTTTCGTATTGCAAGACACCCGAAAATCCGTTGATGAAGAAAGGAGGCGCGATATGGCAGAAAATCAAGGCTCGGCAAGTAAAAGTCCAAAAGACAATCACGGCCCGCTTGTCAAAACTGGTCCGACTGCCGGACAGAACCGTTCCAGGAACATTGACGGCAGATGGCGGGCAAAACGTAGCGACGCGGGCAAAACGCGGAGTCGGTAAAGGTAAAACAGTCCAATCAAAGCGTTCGGATAACCCGGACGCTTTGATTTTTTGGCCTTAAGCAAAGACAAAACCCCCGGTTGAAGCTGAAGACCAACAAAAACCATCCCCGCCGCAGAAGTGGCAGGAATGGTTTTGGCAGGGGCAGGAGGACTTGAAGTTGCTTTGCAACCCCTCTTGCGGTGCCCGAAAAAGCCTTCGGACGCCTACCGGCGCTGTTCCTCGATTTTTTCGACCGCTATGCCAACGCCGTCTCGCTGTTTCGCCCACCGGGAGCGCTCGGCGGCGTTGTCCGGCACGCGGTTTTGGAGCGACTGTGGGTGAAACATAGGAGAACATCTATCGCCCGAAAATCCGCGCCGTTGCTGCGTTTCAATTCGTCAACCGCACGCCAAAAACAAATTTGATGCTATTTTGATGATATGAGAATTTCAGAAAAACGGAATGAGAATTTTTACAAAATCACCCTAAAGGGATTTTTTTGACAAATTGCAGAAAATAATATATACTTTTTTCTGCGAGGTGCAGTATGAATAAATCTACCTATATGCAAGAGATAAGAAGCCGAATCGAAGGCGTCGAAATCGGCTCTGTTTTTGTTGCTTCAGACTTTGCTGACATAACGGAAACCAAGCGGATCAGTGAATATTTAGCGAGACTGTCTGCCGACAATACGGTGAAATGCGTCATGCGAGGCGTGTATTACAAGCCCGAATACAGTGCGCTGCTTGACGAGTATATCGCTCCCGATCCCGACGCCGTCGCAAATGCGATTGCGCGTAATTACGGATGGAGCATTATTCCCTGCGGCGACACGGCGTTGAACCTTCTCGGCTTGTCAACACAAGTTCCCGCCGTTTGGTCCTACGTTAGCGACGGTCCGTATAAACAGTATGCATACGACAATACGACAATTCAGTACAAGCACACGACTAACAAGGAAATTTCTAAAATCTCTTTAAAAACCGCGTTGGTGATTCAAGCGTTAAAGACGCTTGGTAAGAACAACATCCGAAGCGAAACGGTTGAAAAAATAAGAACGGAGATCTCGTCCGATGAACGAAAAGCAATGCTGACCGAAGCGCAATACGCTACGGCGTGGATCTATGAAGTAATCAAAACGATTTGCAGGTGAGAAGATGAGAAAAATCGCTGTCATAGAAGCGAAAGAGCGAGAGGCGCTTTTCCGCAATACCGCCGCCAAAATGGGCGTCAGCGAAGCGGTGATTGAAAAGGATTTTTGGGTATGCTACATGCTCGACTATCTTTTTCACCGTTGTGCGTGGAAAAACAGCCTCGCTTTCAAGGGCGGAACAAGTCTGTCAAAGGCTTACAATCTTATCAAGCGATTTTCGGAAGACATCGACCTGATTCTTGATTGGCGGGTGCTCGGATACGGGACAGACGAGCCGTGGGAGTAGCGTAGCAATACCAAGCAGGACGCCTTCAACAAAGAGGCAAACGAACGCGCGGAAGCCTTCCTTTGCGACGCGTTTCTGCCGGAATTCAAAAGGATCTGACCGAAGAACTGACACTTCCCGTCAAATGCGAGATCGATCCGCACGACGGTCAAACGGTCAAATTTACGTATCCGAACAGCTTTTCCGATACTGCGATCCTTCAGGAAATCCGTTTGGAGATTGGCGCGCTCGCCGCGTGGACGCCCGCCGCAAAGCAAACGATTACGCCCTACGCCGCCGAATATTACGGAAGAGTGTTTGAACAACCTTCCACACAGGTTTTGACGGTTTTACCGGAGCGTACCTTCTGGGAGAAAATCACAATCCTACATCGAGAAGCGTTCCGTGTGGAAAGCAGTACTCTTCCCAGCCGGTATTCAAGGCACTATTACGATCTGTATTGTATGGCAAAATCTCCGGTCAAAAACCGCGCCCTTGCCAATAACAATCTGCTCGACCGTGTTGTCGCTTTTAAGGACAAGTTCTACCGCTGTCCCTGGGCTCACTACGATCTTGCCAAGCGAGGCACTATGCGCCTCATGCCGCCGGAATACAACATCGCCAAACTCCGCGATGACTATGAGCACATGCAGAATATGATTTTCGGCGAGAAGCCGGAATTTGATGAAATCTTATCAGGGATTGCTCAATTGGAAAGAGAAATCAATATCCTCTGAAAAAGGTAGTAATGAAAAGTCCGTTTTATGGGACAGTACTTATGCGATAATGATACTTGCGATAATAGATTCGAGGTTTATATAATGAGTTTGAGTTCAAATATCAACGAAAAAGCCAATCTGATCTGGGCGATTGCCGACAAACTGACCGGTGTGTATAAGCCACATGAATACGGCGAGGTCATCCTGCCGCTGACCGTCATCCGCTGATTCGACTGCATTCTTTCCGGCGCAGAAATCGAGGCAGCCGGATGTGGACGATAAAAAATGGCAGAAAGAACCACTTCAAAAGGAGTCCGGAAAATACGAAAAAGTCATGGAGGTTTGTGGAATGTCCCCGGAGGAAAAAGCACGCCAGATTATTGACGTCCGGCTGGAGCAATCTGGCTGGATTTTGCAGGATTTACAAAATATCAATCCAATGGCATCTCTCGGCGTTGCGGTTCGGGAATACCCCACCAGCACCGGATCGGTGGATTATGCTCTTTTCGTAGATGGGAAGCCCGTCGGTGTGGTAGAGGCAAAGAAAAGAGAAGCCGGAGAGCATATCACAACGGTGGAAGAGCAATCTGCCCGTTATGCGGCCAGCACGTTCAAATGGATCAAGGCGCAGTATTCCATTCGCTTTGCCTATGAGGCGACCGACAAGTTGATCCGGTTTACGGATTATAAGGATATCAAATTCCGTTCTCGCCCGATCTTTTCCTTCCATCGACCGGAAACGTTGCAAGCGCTCCTGACCCAACCCGATACCGTGCGCAACAATATGAAACATCTCCCTCCGCAAGATGAAACGGGATTCCGCAAATGCCAGGTCGACGCGATCCGGAATCTGGACACATCGTTCGCCCAGAACCGGCCAAAGGCGCTGGTGCAGATGGCCACAGGCGCAGGCAAAACGTTCACCGCGATTACCGCCGCCTATCGTCTTTTAAAATACGGCAAAATGAATCGCATTCTTTTCCTCGTAGACACCAAATCGCTCGGCGAACAGGCAGAGCGGGAATTTCTCGCCTATACTCCCAACGACGATCCGCGTTCCTTCTCCCAGCTTTACGGCGTGCGGAGGTTGAAATCCTCCTACATACCCACAGATGTGCAGATCTGCATCAGCACGATTCAGCGGATGTACTCCATTCTACGGGGCGAAGAACTGGACGAATCAGCGGAGCAGACGTCCTTTGCCGAATATCAGACCGCGGACAGCAAGGTGCCAAAAGAGGTCGTCTACAACGAAAAATACCCGCCGGAGTTCTTCGACTGCATCATTGTCGACGAGTGTCACCGCTCCATTTACAACGTGTGGAGCCAGGTGCTTACATACTTCGACGCCTTCATTATCGGACTGACCGCCACGCCGGACAAACGCACCCTTGCGTTTTTCGATCAGAATATCGTCAGCGAGTATCCCCGCGAGCAAGCGATTATAGACGGCGTGAACGTGGGGGAGGACGTCTTCTTGATTGAAACCGACGTTACAAAAAACGGGGCGCATTTGCTGAAACAGGTCATCGAGTACCGCAACCGACTCTCCCGTGAAAAGCGCTGGGAGCAGATGGATGAAGATATCGACTACACGCCTCCGCAGTTGGATCGGGACATTGTGAATCCAAGCCAGATCCGCACGGTGATTCGCACATTTCGTGAGAACCTCTTCACAACCCTGTTCCCCCGCCGAAAAGAGGTTCCCAAGACGCTGATTTTCGCAAAAACCGATAGCCATGCAGATGACATCGTGCAAATTGTCCGGGAGGAATTCGGGGAAGGCAACTATTTCTGCCGCAAGATCACCTACGCGGTGGACAAGCCGGAATCGGTCCTCAGTTCGTTCCGAAACGACTACTATCCCCGAATCGCCGTCACGGTGGACATGATCGCCACCGGCACGGACGTAAAGCCGATCGAGTGCCTGATCTTCATGCGGGACGTTCGCAGCAAAAATTACTTTGAACAGATGAAAGGCCGCGGCACCCGCACGCTGAACAAGGACGATTTGCAAAAGGTCACCCCCTCCGCCACAGAAAACAAGGATCACTTTGTCATCGTGGACGCGGTGGGCGTGACGAAATCCAAGAAGAGCGACACCCGACCGCTGGAGCGCAAGCCGACCGTCAGTCTGAAGGAGTTGATGATGAACGTGACGCTCGGCGCACGGGACGAAGACACGCTCACTTCCCTTGCAAACCGCATCATTCGGCTGAACAGCCAGATGACAAATTCGGAGCGCAAACAGTTTGAAACCGTCGTCGGCGTAAGCGCCGGAAAGGCGGCGGAGAATCTGCTGAACGCTTTTGACGAGGACGTAATCAGCGAAAGGGCGCAGGCGGTATTCGGCACATCGGAGCCAACGGAAGAACAACGCGCCACGGTGCAGAAAGAACTGACCAAAGAGGCGGCCACACCGTTCTGCAATCCGGCGGCACGGGAGTTTATCGAAACGGTACGGCGCAGCCATGAGCAGATTATCGACAACGTCAACCTCGACACGCTGTTGTTCGCCGGATTCGACGCGCAGAAAGAAGAAAATGCCGACCGCGTGCTCCGAACCTTCCGGGAATTCATCGAGGAAAACAAGGACGAGATCATCGCCTTGCGGATCGTTTACAGCGAAGCGTATAAGGACCGACCGATGTTGATCGGGCAACTTAAGGCGCTGTATGAAAAACTGAAGGCGAAGGGCGTCACCGTGGAGCGGCTGTGGGATTGCTATGCCATCAAACGGCCGGATAAGGTCAAGCGCAGCACGACGGCACAGCTGACCGACCTTGTTTCCGTCATACGGTTTGAGATGGGATACGCAGACCGGCTCGCGCCGTTTGCGGACCGGGTAAACTACAACTTCATGCAGTGGACGCTCCGCCGCAACGCCGGTTCTGTTCACTTTACGGACGAGCAGATGGAATGGCTGCGGCTGGTAAAAGACCACATCGCCGCGTCGCTGAGCATTGAGCCGAACGACTTGGATCTAAGCCCCTTTGACAGCAAGGGCGGTTTGGGGCGGTTCTACGAGGTGTTCGGGGATCAGTACGAAGCGGTGCTGGCGGAGTTGAATAGAGAATTGGTAGCGTAAAAAGGAGTTCAATATGGAACGAGTGTTGCTTGGAAACGTTCTTCATATAGACAAAGGCAGAAAGCCCACAATGCAAAGCAAAGAACCTCAAAGTGGTTACCTTCCATATGTAGATATTAAAGCATTTGAAAAAGGAATCATAGACAACTATGCTACTGCCGAAAAGAGTTTGCTATGCGAAGACGGCGACCTACTTATTGTATGTGATGGTTCTCGCTCTGGGCTTACCGGAAAAGCTATAAAAGGAGTTGTTGGGTCTACCCTCGCAAAAATATTCGCCGACGGTCTTTCTACAGAGTATCTTCGTTATTTCATTCAAAGTATATATACTTTACTCAACACACAAAAAAAGGGGACAGGTACGCCCCATCTGAATGTCGATATTATAAAAAAAGCGGAAATCATACTCCCCCCTCTCCCTGAGCAAGAGCGCATTGCTGCCCGCATTGAGGAGCTATTCTTTCAACTGGACAACGGCGTGGAAACGCTGAAAAAAGCAAAGCAACAACTGGCGGTGTACCGGCAGGCGGTGCTGAAAGAGGTATTTGAAGGGTGCAAAGAAACAAAAACGGTCGAGCAGGTCTGCTCAGTTGTCACCGACGGGGACCATTTTCCTCCTCCCAAATCTGCCGACGGAATTCCTTTCATTATAATTTCAAACATTAGCAATAAAAAAATAACTTGGTCAAACACATATTATGTCAGCCAAGATTACTATAACAGTATCGGCGAAAAGCGTACTCCTGTAAAAGGAGATGTATTATACACCGTTACTGGTTCTTATGGAATCCCTATCCTTGTTGATTTTGACAAAGCCTTTTGCTTTCAACGCCATATAGCTTTGCTTCGTCCCAATGAGCATATACTTCAGAAATATTTATATTACGTTATGCAAAGCCCTTATGTTTATCAACAGGCCACTGAAAAAGCGACAGGAACTGCTCAAAAAACGGTGACATTGTCTGTTCTCAGAAAAATAGTGATTCCATACTGTAAAAATAACGAGCAAACTAAAGTTGTTTCTATTATAGAAAACCGTTTATCAATTTACAACAGCATCGAACAAACCATTGACACCACCTTGCAACAAGCCGAAGTTCTGCGGCAGAGCATCTTGAAAAAAGCGTTTGAGGGGGGATTGATTTGACAATAGACGTCAACCCGTATCGGGAATTAGACTCTATGATAGGTCCCATTGATTTTGAGATTTTTTGTATGGAAACTCTAAAAGCATATGCAAAAAGGGAAAATCTAACCGACTTTACAATCAAACACAATCAAAAGATTTCCACAGATGATGGTACGTATCAGATAGACGTATTGGCTGAATATACTGCACTCGGCGTAAAAAACACGGTGATTGTCGAATGCAAAAAACAATCCCGCAGCGTAGAAAGGGGAATTGTTGCCGCTTTAGATGCAAAATTGCACAGTATTGGGGCGCAGAAGGGAATTCTGATTTCTACGGTTGGTTTCCAAAATGGGGCAACCTTATATGCTAAAAAACATGGAATAGCCTTATGGCAGGTATGTGATAACTATATTAAACACTATTCTGCGGCAGAGAGTAAAGAGTACCTCGATAGGATGAGATCTCAACCTGCATTTGAAAAATATCTTCCCAAATACTTTGCTTTAGAATGGGATTGCTCTGCTGACTACCCCTATTCCGAAATTTATCCAACAGAAGAGATGTATATATTTGCCAGAAAGAAAGCGAGAGAAGAACATCATGCCTGACCAAACTTCCTCCATCATTTCCCGCGTGTGGGGAATGTGCAACCCATTGCGGGACAACGGCGTCTCCTACGGGGACTATCTGGAACAGCTTACCTATCTGATCTTCCTCAAAATGGCGGACGAGTATTCGAGGCCGCCGTACAAGCGGGACGCGGGCATTCCTGCGGGCTACCGCTGGCCGGACATGAACGCGCTCAAGGGCGCCGAGTTGGAGGAAAAATATAAAACCATCCTCGAAACGCTGGGCGAACAAGGCGGAATCCTTGGACAAATCTTCAAGGGTGCGGTCAACAAAATCAGCAATGCCGCGATTCTTTACCGCATCGTGCAGATGATCGACCGGGAGAAATGGGTATCCATGTCCTCAGATGTCAAGGGCGAGATTTACGAGGGGCTGCTGCAAAAGAACGCCGAGGACATCAAGAGCGGCGCGGGTCAATATTTCACGCCCCGCCCGCTGATTCGCGCCATGGTAGCTTGTATCCGTCCCGAACCCATGAAAACCGTGGCCGATCCTTGCTGCGGAAGCGGCGGTTTCTTCCTAGCAGCGCAGTCTTTCCTTGCCGATCCTGCAAACTACACACTGGAGCGGGAGCAGAAGGAATTTCTCAAAAACGAAACGTTCTATGGCAATGAGATCGTCCCAGCTACCTACAAAACGGCGTTGATGAACCTATATCTGCACAACATCGGCGACATCTATGGGAACGTTCCCGTCACGCTGGGCGACGCTTTGCTGAGCGACCCCGGCTATCGCGTGGATTATGTGCTGACAAACCCGCCGTTCGGCAAAAAGTCCTCCATCACCTTCACCAACGAGGAAGGCGAACAGGAGGACGAGGATTTAGTCTACAACCGGCAGGATTTTTGGACGACCAGTTCCAACAAGCAACTCAACTTCGTCCAGCACATCAATACCATCCTGAAGGCGACGGGCAAAGCCGCTGTCGTGGTGCCGGACAACGTTCTTTTTGAGGGCGGCGCAGGCGAGACTGTCCGCAAGAAGTTGCTGGAAACTACCGATCTGCACACGATCCTCCGCCTGCCTACCGGGATCTTTTATAAGCCGGGTGTCAAGGCGAATGTGATCTTTTTCGATAAGCGCCCCGCCTCCGCAGAGGAGCAGACAAAAGAAATCTGGATTTATGATTTTCGCACGAATATTCATTTCACATTGAAGCAACACCCCATGACTGACACGGATTTAGAGGACTTTATCCGCTGTTATCACCCGGAGAACCGCCGCGAGCGAAAAGAAACATGGTCGCCCAGCAATCCGGACGGTCGGTGGCGCAAATTCAGCGCAGATGAGATCAAAGCACGGGATAAAACAAGCCTGGATATTTTCTGGATCAAGGATAAATCCCTCGCCGATCTGGACAACCTCCCTTCCCCGGAAGAACTCGCCGACGGAATCATAGAAAATCTTCAGAGCGCATTGAAAAGTTTTGAAGAACTGAGAGCGCAGTTGAACTGAAGATGGAGCCATAACATCTACGTGGATAGATTAAAATCTGCGCCGCGGTAAACAAAGAAAAAGCCGAATCGGGTCAGTAGAGTGACTCGGTCCGGCTTTTGTAACGCATAAAATATTTACATAGCGCAAAAAGGCGCGCAAATTCTCATCAAGACTGTGTCGGAAAAATTTTTTGAAAAGAAGGGCGTAGCACGAGCGAATTGCGATCGTAAACACCCGAAAAAGGCAATTTGATGGGTGCCATAATGGAAAGCAGGTTAAAGTGCGGTGTCGGCCGCACGAGTCGCATCAGACGGCAGAGCCGACCGTTTGGGTGTTTCCAAAGGGATTGTGCAAGCGCCGTCCGAGGGGTCTATGAAATTCAGGAGGAAATATGACAGAAAAGAAGAAAAAATACGCCTATTGGATGTATCTGTCGATGGTAACGGAGATCGAAAATGCGCTCGGCGATGCCGACGTGAAATCGAAAGGCGAGTTCGTCTGCAAGGCGATAGCGTTCTATCTCGGCTACCTGCGGTCGCAGAAAGAAAACACTTCGGGAGAGTATGCAACACTGGCTGGAAGTGTTCAAATTCCCATCGGTCGAGCGGTCGACCTACGACCGTTACGAATGTACGGCAAAGCACCAAATCTATCCGTCCCTCGGCAACAAAATCATCACCGGCGCCTTTGAGATCTGACAAAAATGACCGTCCGGGCGAGCCACTCGGACGGTCAAAATTTGCGACGCAGAAAACAAAGAAAAGGCAAAACTCGGGCGAAAACACTGCCGCCGATTGATGCTTTTTTGATGATGTAGCAGACGGAAACGGTACCGGCAAATGCGAGGTGAAAGGAAAATTCAGAAAAGATGCGCTTTATATACGATAAACGCTGCCAGAGCCAAAAGGAAAGCGAGGATGAGAAAAACCAGATAACCGACTCGTTTGGAGTGCTTTCTCGGCTTTAATGGCGAAGGCGCATACTTGGCGGATTGGGAATTCGTCGCAACCGGCGTCTGCGGCGGTTGATCGTGATCGGTCTGCGACGCGGTAGCCTTTTTGGGCACAGAGCTTTTTTGATAAAGTGCAAGAGGATCGGACTGGTTCATGATGCGGCCATGAAAATGTTCGAGCCAAACCGTGTCGTACGGTTCGCACATATTGACTTCGTTGCAATTCGGTTCATGAGAAATTTGATTTCTGACCCATCGATAATGCTTGAGGTTTTCCAGGTCTTCATCCCAATTTTTCACGCAAAGAGAACCGCGAGGTGTTTGCTTCATCTCGTCAATGTAGGCACTGACCCCGTTTTGCTGTCCGTACATTTCGCCGCACAATTTTTCAAGATTCTTATATGCATCCATAAATCCCAAGAAACTCACCTCAAACAAAAAAGAAGCCGCATAATGATTACGGCCTCTTTTGCGGCAAAGCCGCGATTTTGGCAGGGGCAGAAGGACTTGAACCCTCGGCACGCGGTTTTGGAGACCGCTGCTCTACCAACTGAGCTATACCCCTATGTTTTGTTCAAATTATGTACGTGCTGCTAAAGCATTGGTGGGCCATCAGGGACTCGAACCCCGGACCGTCCGGTTATGAGCCGGATGCTCTAACCAACTGAGCTAATGGCCCATCTGAAAAGCTACTCGATTATTATATAGGCTAACCCTTGAAAAGTCAAGCCTTTTTCCGCGATTTATTCGGCTTGTTGGGGTTTTTACAATGGATCAATTGTAAACCTACACACGCTTTCTCGGCAAAAATGGCATTATATATTGACTTTTTCGTGAAAAAAAGTATACTTATTTTGTCTGCAGAGCAGTTCCGAAAAACCTGATCGTGTAGAGGAGAGGCGCAGTATATTCTTTTTTGAAGCGTTTTTTGGATATAGCGGGGGGTTTGCTTGTCCTTTTCCTCTGCTTTTTGCGGTCGCTTTGCTGGTCAAGATGACAAGCCCCGCGTCTGTTTTCTTTAAGCAGATCGAATTGGATTCGGGGAAAATGGCGACGAGTTCCAAATTTATAAATTTCTTGCTATGCGTGTCGGTGCGGAACAGATAGGCACGAGGATACGCTCCGGCAAGGACGACGCCCGTATGTCGGCCGTAAAATTTCGCAGGCACAACGGGATCGGAGGCGTATCGTCCATGGAAAAGGAGAACACGAGCGCGATGTCAGACAATCAAGCGGTTCAAAATGAGATCCTGAATATATTTACGGAAATCAAGAAGATCATGGAAAGACACAATCTTCGGTATTTTGCAATCGGCGGCACATGCCTGGGCGCGGTTCGGCACGAAGGCTTTATTCCGTGGGATAACGATATGGATATTGCCATGCCGGAAAAAGATTATGCGGAATTTCTGCGCGTAGCGCCGCAGGAGCTTCCCGCGCATCTGAAATTGCGCACGCCGGAAAATACGCCGTCATCCGCCGCGCTCTACAGCAAGGTTCAGAATATCCGTACAACGTATATAGAAGAACATGAATTGGAGCATACGGACTTATATAAAGGGGTTTTTGTCGATATTATGCCGCTATGCGGTGTTCCGGCAAAACGCAAGCTGTATTGTAAAATGAACTGGCTCTTTCATGAATTCAATATCTATGCCCGATGCCATTTGAAAGAAACGGGGATCAAGAAAGCAATGAACCGCATTTTGCGTCGATTCAGCCGTATCGCAGGCAGCAATTTTTTCTATCACAAATGGTATCACTATGTTACGAAATATAAGTTTGATACCGAAAAATATGTCGGGTATGTATGGTCGCTGCATATCACGGCGGACAGCCGCCTTTTTTTGAAGGAGTGGTTTGCCGATTATGTGGACATGCCGTTTGCGGGTACGACCGTTCGCTGCCCTGTAGGATGGCATGACTATCTTACCAAACAGTTTCATAACTATATGGAACTGCCGCCGGAGGAACAGCGGGCGAGCGGGCATCATGTGGTTCTTTTGGATCTTGAGCGTCCCTACGCATACTATGCAGACTTGGCGAAAAAAGGAGAGCTTAAAGTATGACGATTGGATATACGACAGGCGTATATGACTTGTTTCATATCGGGCACTTAAATTTGCTGAAAAACGCAAAAGGTCTGTGCGACAAGCTCATTGTCGGCGTTACGGTGGACGAGCTTGTTACCTACAAGGGCAAACACGCGATGATCCCGTTTGAGGATCGAATCGAAATCGTTCGCAGCTGTAAATATGTGGACGCCGCCGTGCCGCAGTATGATATGGACAAGCTGACGGCCTGCAAAAAACTCGGCGCGTCCGTAATGTTTGTCGGTGACGATTGGTACGCGACCGAAAAGTGGCAGGAATACGAAAAGAAATTTGCGGAAGAGGGAATCAAAATTATTTATTTTCCATATACCAAAGGTATTTCTTCTACGCAGATCACGAAAGCATTGAATGCGGTTAGAGGTGAATAAGATGACAGTCGATAAAAAATATTGCATGAATTCGTTTTTAATGTTTCGGACAATTGCGGATGAAAACAAGTGCTTTTTAAAGGATACGCCCCCGAATTTATACCGCCAGCCGAAAAATCTTTTCCCGATACATACGAGTCGGGAACTCGAAGAATACCTGCGCAATCAAGTGGAGGAAATCTGTTCCAAAAAGAAAGTGGCGTTGGCGTTGAGCGGCGGCATTGACTCTGCTATTTTGGCAAAATTTATGCCGAAGGGTTCCGCCGCATATACGTTTAAATGTGTTGTTCCCGACATCGAGGTAACCGATGAAACGCCTGCGGCCAAACGCTATGCGGAAGAATGCGGGTTGGAGCATCATGTCGTTGAAATTTACTGGGAGGACTTTGAAAAATATGCGCCGATTCTGATGCGGCACAAAGGAATGCCGATGCATTCTATCGAGGTTCAAATCTACAAGGCTGCGCTCCAAATCAAAGCAGACGGATTCGATACTTTGCTGTTCGGAGAAAGCAGCGACGTTACGTACGGTGGGATGAACGGTTTGCTCTCCAAAGACTGGTTGCTCGGAGAATTCATTGACCGATATTCCTATATTCTTCCTTATAAAGTCTTGAAGGACGCCGAGCTGATTTTGGAACCGTATTTGAAGGTCGAAAAAGACGGCAAAGTGGATGCGCATGAATTTTGCAGAACCACTTTTTTGGAAGAGGGATTCGGAAGCTATACCAATGCCTGTCAATGCGCGGGAATCGGTTTAAAAGCGCCGTATTCCGAAACGTTTTTTGCTGAGCCGCTGGATTATAACCGAGTAAGAAATGGTGAAAATAAATATATTGTCAGAGAGGTATTCGCCAGCCTCTATCCCAATTGGGAAGTACCCGCCAAAACGCCCATGCCGCGTCCTATGAACGAATGGATGGCAAACTGGCAAGGACCCACACGCCCGGAATTTTGGCCGCATTGTACGGATCATATGACAGGCGATCAAAAGTGGCTTGTATATATTTTGGAAAAATTTTTGAATCTGATCGAGGAGAAATAAATATGAACACATCTAAAATCGTACACACATTAAGCCGTACCAAATTTGGCCGCGCGATCCTCTGCGTCGCAAGAACGAAACGGACGAGGGCGCGCATCTATGAACAACTGGAGTTCCGAGAGGGGAAAGCGCCGACCAAAAGGCAACTGAACTGGTGCTTCCGCGATTACTGCCATTTTTATGTGAAATATAACGGGTCGGTAATCACCGATTATTTCCAAACGCAAATGTACAGAAAAAGCGATTATGTGCGGGACGAGTCCTTTGCCACGTTCGCAAGATTTGCATGGCGGGATGCTATACAGGAAAAGAAATTCTGGCCTGTTTTTGAAGATAAACGCGAATTCTATAAGAATTTTTCGGAATATCTCGAACGCAAATGGATGAGTGTTGACGAAACTGTACCCTATGAGAAATTTTCTGAATTTCTTCAAGGTAAAAAATCTATTTTTATAAAGATCCCGGACAGCTGTGCCGGAAAGGATGTTCACCTGGTGCCGACCGAGACCGAGCAGGACAAGAAAAATTTGTATGCCCAGTGCATGCAGACGCCCATGCTTATAGAAGAGCCGATCGTGCAATGCGATGAACTGGCGGAGTTTTCCGATTTTACAACGGTCAATACCGTCCGTATTGTTACGATCATCGATGACGGCGGCAATGTGCATCTTGCCGGGGCGATGTTCCGGGTCGGACGCAAGGGTTCTTGCGTGGATAATTACACGGCCGGTGGGATGACTGCGCCGGTTGACGTCGATACCGGGATCGTTACCAGCAGTGCGCTGGATCTGAAGGGCAAATATTACGCCGTCCATCCGGAGAGCGGGAAGCAAATCGTCGGCTATAAAATTCCGGACTGGGATCAATACGTGCAATTCGCCAAAGAGCTGGCCGGCAAATTCCCCACCGTGCGGTACGTCGGATGGGATATTACCATGACGAAGGATCATAAGCTCTGCGTGATCGAAGGAAACAAAAACGCGGCTGCGAACGTCATGGAATGCGGCCTTTTATACGGGCTTTTGCCGCATTATAACAAGCTCTTGCATATGAAGTAAGCCTTGCCGCTTTCAAGCGAAAGCGATCTCGCAATAAGGGATAGATTCCATGAATAAATCATCAAGAATTAAAAACACTTTGATGAATTTAATAACCGGCATCGGCGGCCAGCTTTTTATTATCCTGGTAAACTTCATTACAAGAACGGTTTTTATCCACACCCTGGGCAAAGCATACCTTGGGATCAACGGTCTGTTTTCCGACATCCTGAATATGCTGTCTCTGACCGAACTCGGCCTGGCTACGGCAATCAACTTCAAGCTGTATAAGCCTTTGGCGGAACACGATGAAGAGCGCGTGCGCGTGCTGGTGAAGTTTTACAAAACGGCATATCGGATTGTTGGGCTTGCGATTCTGTTGCTAGGAGTGGCGCTGATCCCCGCATTGCCGCATTTGATCCGGGACTACGATTCTCTGGAGGGCTTAGGCGTAAACGCGGCCGTTATTTTCCTGATTTATCTGATGCAGAGCGTTTCGTCCTATTGGTTTTGGGCGTTCAAAAGCGCAATCGTCAGAGCCGATCAAAAGGAGTACATGCTGAATGTCGCAAGTTACGCCGTAAAACTCGTTACCTGCATAGCGCAGGTTGCGATTTTGCTGATTTCCGGCAATTTTCTCTTGTACACCGTATCCATTTTGGCTTTTAATATCATACAAAATGTCATCAACGCCTGTATAGCAAACCACTATTATCCCTACGCATTCAAAAAGACGAAAAACAAGATGAGCAGGGAAGAACTCAAGGATACGTTTAAGGACATCGGCTCTCTGTTCGGCTTCAGAACCAATGAAGTCATTTTAAAGGCAACGGATAATATTGTGTTAAGCTCGTTTCTTGGGCTTACCATTGTAGGGCTTTATTCAAATTATCTGCTTTTTTATACAGCGATCAAATCTTCTTTGTCCAGAATCTATCAGGCTGTCAGAGCCAGCATGGGGAATCTGTTTGTAACGGATGGGGTCGAAAAAAACTATTTGGTTTTTGAGATCATGAATTTCATATCCGTTGTGTTCTACGGAACCGCCTGTGTCGGCGTGAGCGTTGTGGCCAATGAGTTGATTCAATGCTGGATAGGCGCGGATTATATTATCAAGCAGCCGTTTTCCATCTTAATGGGGATCGAGATACTCTTTTGCGGCTTAAAAACCAATCTCGGCAATGTGCGGAATACCACAGGCGCTTTCCGGCAAATGTGGTACAGACCGGCCATCAGCGTCCTGTTGAATCTAATTGTGTCAGTTGCACTGGTTCAGAAGCTGGGGATCTATGGCGTGATTATCGGCACGTTAACGGCGGATTTCTTTACGAATCTTCTGGTGGATCCCTACATTTTACACAAATACAGTTTTCAGCATTATAAACCGGCAAGCGTATATTACGTAAAGAACATAAAATTTATCTTGTTGCTTGCGTTGGTGGGCGCGATTGATATGTACTTGTGTACGCAGTTGATCCTGCCGAATTCCGGATGGTTCTCTGTGATTGCACATGTACTGATTTGCGGGATCAGCGTTCCGGCCGTATTTCTTTTGGTTTATCGAAAGAAGCCGGAAGTGCAGTATCTTTTGCGTGTCGGAAAAGGTATTTTGGAAAAGGCGCGTTTGAAAGGGCAGAAATAGCCGCTTTCAAGCGCGCTTCTGCGTTGTGCGTGGCCGCTTATGCGCCGTTCGCTCGCGCGGAAAGGAGCTGTGCATAGGAGAATGAAAAACATCAAAGAGATCATACGATGTGATTTGGTGATCGAAATTTTCTATATTGTGTTTGCGCTTTCTATCGGACTTAACTTTACAAACACGGCGGAATTGTTGATGGTCACGGTGTACACGCCTGCACTCTTTTTATATCCGCTTGTGATTTGCCCGTGGCTGGGATTTCGTCTGCGCGACAGGGCACAGCTTTCCAAAAAGGACGCGTTTTTCGCTTGTGTCGCTGTATGTGTCCTTGCTTTTGTGCTGTTTTGTACGCCGGTGATCCCGCTTTATACACAGTACAGCCCGGTTTTGCTTGGCTGTGTGACCCTGCTTCCGGCAATCGTCGGTGCAGTCGCCTTTTATATTGCCGTATTCAAACGCGAGAGAAGGTATTTTTTCTTTGAATTGAAAGAATTTTATGTCTATGCGATTATCATCCTTCTTTTGCTCATGCCCGGTAACGTCTATACGTATTTCAACCGCCATTTCGATATCCTCGACCCGCTTTTGCTGTTTGGCCTTCTGCTATATTATCCGATTTTATTTTTGACGCCATTGGTGGCTTGTCCGATTTTCGGACGGCTCGCACACCGTTACTATATGCCGCTTCCCACAAGCAGAAAGGGGATCTTGATCGCGGCGGTGTTTTTTATATTGCTTTTCATCTTTTCCACCTGTGTAGATCCGCCTATATTTTCCAAACTGCTGTGGGATGATTACCGCCAAAATTTCTATTTGTGCATGCTTGCACCTGCCGCGATCGGCGCGGGGACATTTGGCTTAGCCTTGTGTTGTCGCTGAAAACGCAGACGTCGGCGAAAGCTCCGCTTGGGCTTTGCGGACGGTTACGATATCCGTATCAAGCGGGGAAAAGAATAGAAAAGACCGTGCTTCGGAATGAGGCACGGCCTTTTTGAGATTGCTGATATTTACGGTGTATCGTGAAGCTTACAGTCTGCTTTCAAACGGCACGATTCCATTTGCGCGCATCAGTCGTCGTAGTCCCGCTCGTGGTCGAGGATTGCCCCGTTGGCCGCATCGATGGTGTAATCATATTCCATACGGCCATAACGGAACTCAACCTCATAGACAAGGCGGCCGCGCTCATAGTCGCGTTCGACCCGCAGGCCGGAGACTTGACTTGCAGTCAAACCCGCGTGCTTCAGAGCGGCAGCTTTTGCGGCTTCCGCGCCGGCATCGGTCGTGGTGGAGCTGCTGCTTCCACCATTTCCACCGTTCCCGGAGGAGGACTGCCCGCGGACAGGTTCTGTATCACAGTCAAGCACCATACCCGTTGCACCGTGAATGGTGTATTCATATTCCGTGTTGTTATAGATGAAATCCACGTCGTATTCGATATGCCCGTCGTCATAATCTTTCTTGGTGCGCAGGTTGGTGACTTGATTTTCGCGTAAGCCCGCGTGCTTCAACGCGGCTGCTTTTGCGGCTTCCGCGCCGATGTCGGTCGAGGAGCTGCTGTTCCCGCTGTTCCCGCTGTTTCCGCTGCTACTGCTATTACCATTGCCTGTGGAAGCCTTTTTGTGAATAAGCTCGGTCTCACAATCAATCACCGCGCCCGTTACACCGTGAATGGTGTATTCATATTCCGTGTTGTTATAGATGAAATCCACGTCATATTCAATATGCCCGTCGTCGTAATCCTTTTTGACGCGCAGGTTGGTGACTTGATTTTCGCGTAAGCCCGCGTGCTTCAGTGCGGCGGCTTTTGCGGCGGAAGCCCCGATGTCGGTCGTTTTGTTGCCGGCGCTGCCTGTATTGCCTGTATTGCCGCTGTTGCCGGTATTGCCGCCAGAGGGTGTCTGCGTGCCGGTATTGCCGCCGGAGGGTGTCTGCGTGCCGATATTGCCGCCGGAGGGCGTCTGCGTGTCGGGGGTCGGTTTTACGCTCAAAATATTTTTCTGCCCGCTGAGGACTTCACCTGTATAAGCGTTTATATGGTACTCATATTCATTTCCGGAAAGATACAGATCAACGTCATAGTGCGGTGCGGGGTCATCCAGCTCCGCGTCCACGTCGGCGGTCACGGCGTTGTTCCCTTTGACGCCCGCGTATTCCAAAGCCGCCTGTTTTGCGGCCTCTATCCCGATGGGCATCCCGGGTGCGCCCGCCTTAAGCAGGTCGCGCAGTTCCTTGACGGAGAGGGTGGCAAGACGGTCAAATTCCAAATTGCCGTTCTTGGCGATGATCTGATCGATCAAATACGCTTTGCCGGAGGAGATGTTGCTTTCCTTGGCACGGGCTTTCAATTCCGAATCGGCCGTCAGACTTTGGCTGAGGACAGACGCTTCGTTCGAGGAGTCTTTCAGAACGCTGTCCACTATAGCGACCAGTTCTTCCTGAATGCGGACAGCCCGATTTTGGTCATCGTCCTCAACGGAGAGCAAAATGGCGGAGGAAAGACCGTCCAAATAACCGTTGCGCAGCAGGGAACCGACAATGGCGTTCACAGCCACATCCAGCTCTGTGCCTTTGAGATCCGCCCCGCCGTTCATGTCCGCAAGGAGAGCGGCGGCTTCGTCGTTCATGGCCGCGCAGGACAGAACCTTTTCATTTCGGTTTGCCCGCAGTTCAATGCTGGGGTTGACGTCTAAAGAGACTACGCTCGCGACGGCATAGGACTGATGGTAAAAGATACCGCCTGCGCCGCCCAAAAGGACGAGCGCCAAAACAGCGGCGATCAGCCCAAGCGTCCATTTTTTCTTATTTGTGCTTCTTTCGGTTGCTTCTGTCATGTCGATCACATTTCCTTTCTTCGCCCCGCATTGGGAGAGAACCGTATGGAGATCGTCGGGTGCGGCGTGGTTCAAAGCCTGCGCCAGCATTTGTTCGGGGTTTCGCTCTGTCACAGGGTTTCAACTCCTTTCAGATGGGCGTGCATTTTTTGGATAGCGCGATGGTACTTGGACAGGACGGTGGAAACGGGCATCTCCAAAAGCGCGGCGATCTCGCGGAATTTCAATCCCGAAGCGGCGTGGAGCAGAACGACCTGCCGTTCCGCATCCTTGAGCGTTGCCAGAGCCGTTTGGAGAATGTCCCGATCTTCGGCGGTCACGGCGGGGGCATCTGCAGGGATCGCATCCCATTCCTCCTCGGTGAGCCCCCCGATTCGGGAGGATTGCCGCAGCCGCATCAAAGCCAAATTCCGGGCGACAGTCAGTATCCATGCCATGGGCGATCCCGAAGATTTATACTGCTCGGCGCTCTCCCAAATCCGCACGAATGTGTCCTGGGTGACGTCCTGGGCGTCGTGGGCATTTTTCAGGATAGACAGCGACATACCGTATACCGCGCCGCGTGTGCGGCTGTATAATTCGGCCAACGCTTCTTGCTCTCCGTGCGCTGTGGAAATCAGCAGCCGATCTAAGGCCTGTCGGTCGGGGATCTCCTGCTCCATGGTTTGGATGACTGCTCCTATCAGCATCGCTTTTTACTCCTGTCATCATAGAAATGCATGGGAAATGGATTTTATTGCAAAAAAATGGAAAAAATTTTTTATGCGTCACATTATAGACCCCTTTTTACCAAAAAACAAGAATTGTTTCGGGGGAATTCCATGGAATGTACACTTTTTTTCGACACGCAATCGGACAAATTTTTTGTTTTTCTGTTTACTAAAACGCGCGAATATGATAGTATTAGTATAATTCGTACAATTTCGATACCGTACAGGGAAAGGTGTATGACAGAAGGATGAAAAAATTGATGCTGGGCAACGCCGCCGTTGCCCGCGGGCTGTATGAGGCCGGATGCTGTGTGATCTCCAGTTATCCCGGCACGCCCAGCACCGAGATCACCGAGGAGGCCGCGAAGTACGACGAGATCTACTGCGAGTGGGCTCCCAATGAAAAGGTCGCGCTGGAGACGGCTTTCGGCGCGTCTTTGGCAGGCAAGCGCGCCTTTTGCGGCATGAAGCACGTCGGGCTGAACGTGGCCGCCGACCCGCTTTACACCATGTCCTATACCGGGGTCAACGCGGGGCTTGTGATCGGTGTGGCGGACGATGCGGGTATGCATTCCTCGCAGAATGAGCAGGATTCCCGCCATCACGCCATCGCTTCCAAAGTGCCGATTTTAGAGCCTGCCGACTCTGCCGAGTCTCTGGCGTTTGCGAAGCTCGCGTTTGAAATGTCCGAGACGTTCGACACGCCCGTGCTTTTGAAGATGTGTACCCGCGTGTCCCACTCCCAATCGGTTGTGGACGTCGGCGAACGCATAGAGCCGCCTGTAAAACCCTATGAAAAGAACATCGCCAAATATGTTATGATGCCCGGCAACGCCATCCGCCGCCACCCCGTGGTAGAGGAACGCACGCGAAAGCTGCTCGAATGGGCGGAGACGGCTTCGATCAACCGCGTGGAAATGGGCGGTACGCATTTGGGGATCATCACATCCTCCACGTCCTACCAGTATGTCAAAGAGGTCTTTGGGGACAGCGTTTCCGTTTTGAAGTTAGGGCTGCTCAATCCCTTGCCCGTGCAGTTGATTTTGGATTTTGCCGCCAAGGTGGAGAAGCTCGCCGTGGTGGAGGAGCTTGACCCCATTATCGAGAACCATTGCCGCGCTTTGGGGCTTGCAGTCGTCGGCAAGGACGTGCTGCCGCTGGAAGGCGAGTTCTCGCAAAACATGGTGGCCGCCGCTTTGGACGGGGAGGTACATACCGGTTGCGCTTTGGACGAAGCGATCCCCAACCGCCCGCCGGTCATGTGCGCGGGATGCCCCCATAGGGGACTTTTCTATACGCTCAACAAAAACAAGTGCATTGTATTGGGCGACATCGGCTGCTATACGCTGGGCGCGGTCGCGCCGCTTTCCGCTATGGAAATGACGCTGTGCATGGGTGCTTCCGTGTCCGCCGTTCATGGATTTAACAAGGCACGCGGTGCGGAAACGGAGGGCAAAACCGTGGCGGTGATCGGCGATTCCACGTTCATGCATTCGGGCATGACGGGGCTTGCGAATATCGCCTACAACCAATCCAATTCCACCGTGATCATTTTGGATAACTCCATCACGGGCATGACCGGACATCAGCAAAATCCCACCACGGGCTACAACATCAAGGGCGACCCCGCCGGAAAAATCGATTTGGAAGCGCTGTGCAGAGCCATGGGCTTTCATCGTGTGCGCGTGGTAGACCCCTACGACCTGCAAGCCTGCGACACGGCGGTCAAAGAGGAATTGGCGGCGGCAGAGCCGTCGGTCATTATTTCCCGCAGACCCTGCGCGCTGTTAAAGTATGTCAAGCATAAAGCTCCCCTGACCGTTGATTTCGAGAAATGCAAGGGCTGCAAAGCCTGTATGCGTATCGGTTGTCCGGCCATTTCCCAACAAAACGGCAAGGCGCGTATCGACGCCACGCAATGCGTGGGTTGCGGCGTGTGCGCACAGCTGTGCAAATTCGACGCGTTTCAAAGCGTCGGGAAGGAGGCATAAGCGATGCAAACGAAAAATATCATGATCGTCGGCGTGGGCGGTCAAGGCTCTTTGCTCGCCTCCAAGCTGTTGGGGCATTTGCTTTTGACGCAGGGCTATGACGTGAAAGTGTCCGAAGTCCACGGTATGTCCCAGCGCGGCGGCAGCGTGGTCACTTATGTGCGTTACGGCGATCGGGTGTATTCGCCCGTGATCGACAAGGGCGAAGCGGACTATATCGTCTCCTTTGAACTGTTGGAGGCCGCGCGCTGGCTGCCCTATTTAAAGCCCGACGGGCAGATCGTGACCTCTACCCAGCAAATCGACCCTATGCCCGTGATCACCGGCGCGGCGGCGTACCCTGAAAATTTGGTCGAGAAGATGAAAGCAAGCGGCGTTCGGGTGGACGCGCTCGACTGTCTGGCTTTGGCCAAAGAGGCGGGCAGCAGCAAGGCCGTGAACATCGTTCTTTTGGGGAGACTTTCGCACTACTTCGGCGTGGACGAGGCGCAATGGCTTTCCGCGATCGAAGCCGTCGTGCCGCCGAAATTTTTGGAGCTGAACAAAAAGGCTTTTGCGCTCGGCAGAAATGCCTGACGCTTTTGTGATATGAGATAAGAAAGGATGGATTCCCATGGAAAGATACTACCAACCCGAAATTGAGACCGCGTCCCGAGAGCAAATCAAGGCCTGGCAGGACGAGCGTCTCGTCAAGCAGGTGCAGCACGTTTGGAACAATGTGCCCTACTATCGCAAAAAGATGGAGGAAAAGGGCTTGACGCCGGCGGATATTCGCTCCACCGAGGACTTACATAAGCTGCCCTTCCTCTCGAAGGATGATCTGCGTTTGGCATATCCTTACGGCCTGCTGGCTGTGCCGTTAAAGGACTGCGTGCGTATTCAGTCCACCTCCGGCACGACCGGCAAGCGTGTTGTGGCGTTCTACACGCAGGCGGATATCGATCTGTGGGATGAATGCTGCGCCCGTGCCATTGTAGCCGCAGGCGGCACCAATGAGGACGTGTGCCAGGTCTCCTACGGTTACGGCCTGTTCACGGGCGGCCCGGGTCTCAACGGCGGTTCGCATAAGGTGGGCTGTCTGACCATCCCGACCTCCTCCGGCAACACCGAACGGCAGATCATGTTCATTATGGACTTGCACGCTACCATCCTCTGCTGCACGCCTTCCTATGCCGCGTACATCGGCGAATCCATGAAGGAAATGGGCTTGACGCCCGATCAGATCCCGCTGAAAGCGGGCATCTTCGGCGCGGAGGCCTGGAGCGAGGAAATGCGGCAGGATATTCAGAATACGCTGGGCATCAAAGCCTATGACATTTACGGCCTTACCGAGCTTTCCGGCCCGGGCGTTTCGTTTGAATGCTCCGCCCAGACGGGTATGCATATCAATGAGGATCACTTTATCGCCGAGATCATCGACCCCGACACCGGGGAAGTGCTGCCCGAGGGAAGCCAGGGGGAATTGGTCTTTACCTCCATTACAAAACAGGCGTTCCCGCTGTTGCGCTATCGCACGCGTGACATCTGCACCCTGACGCGTGAACCCTGCCCCTGCGGGCGCACCCATGTCAAAATGACGAAGCCTCAGGGTCGCAGCGACGATATGCTGATCATTCGCGGTGTCAATGTGTTCCCGTCTCAAATCGAGACGGTTCTGCTCAACAAGGGCTATCCCGCCAATTATCAAATTATCGTGGATCGTGTCAACCACACCGATACGCTGGATATACAGGTCGAGATGCCGCCCGAAGCTTACACCGATGACGCAGACGAGATCGCCCGCCGTCAGAAAAAGCTGGTGGATGCGCTGCGCTCCATGCTGGGGCTTACTGCGAAAGTCACTTTGGTCGCACCAAAGTCCATTGTCCGCAGCGAGGGCAAGGCGGTTCGCGTGATCGACAAGCGCAAGATCTGACCCGCCGTAGGTTTCTTGTTGAAAATACCATATTAAAATGCAGAAAATCGGGGATCGTTGCGCAGACGATCTCCGTTTTTTTGCCGTTGTCATTTTTCGTGCTTTCTCTTGACTTTCTGCGGGGATTCGGCTATGATAATTTAGTAGTTAAAATTGATAAAGTACACGGGTTATTGCCCGCATCGGAAAGGAACGAGCTTATGCCTATTACCGATCTGTTGGAGCGCAACAGCAAGCTGTTCGGCGACGAAACCGCCTTGGTGGAGATCAATCCCGAGGTGCAGGAGGTACAGCGAGTCACCTGGAAGGAGTATGAACTCATCCAGCCAAGCGGGACTGCGCCTTATCGGCGTGCCATCACATGGTCTGTTTTCGACGAAAAGGCCAATCGGGTGGCGAATCTGCTGATCGCGCGGGGGATTCGCAAGGGGCAAAAGGTGGCCGTTTTGCTGATGAACTGTCTGGAATGGCTGCCCATCTACTTCGGTATTTTGAAATCGGGCGCAATCGCCGTACCGCTGAACTTCCGCTATACGGCGGATGAGATCGCTTACTGCGTGAAGCTGGCGGATGTGGACGTGCTTTTCTTTGGACCCGAATTCATCGGCAGGGTAGAGGACGTCGCGGACGAACTGGGGAAAGAACGCCTGCTGCTTTTCGTCGGCGAGAACTGTCCGTCTTTTGCAGAGGATTACTATTTGGCGGTGGCAAACTGCTCCAGCGTTGCGCCGAAGGTGCTCATTGAGGAGGACGACGAGGCGGCGATTTACTATTCCTCAGGTACGACCGGATTCCCGAAAGCCATTTTGCTGCGGCATCAGGCGCTTTCCCAATCCGCCAAAATGGAGGCGCTGCACCATAAGACCACGCATGACGATGTGTTTTTGTGCATCCCGCCGCTCTACCACACGGGCGCAAAAATGCACTGGTTCGGTTCTCTGTTTACGGGGAGCAAGGCGGTGCTTCTGAAAGGCAATTCGCCCACTTCCATATTGGAGGCTGTTTCGAGTGAAGGCTGCACCAACGTGTGGCTTTTGGTGCCGTGGGCGCAGGATATTTTGGCGGCGCTCGACAGGGGAGAGCTTCGGTTGGAGAACTATGCGCTCTCGCAATGGCGGTTGATGCATATCGGCGCGCAGCCCGTTCCGCCGTCGCTGATTCGGCAGTGGCTCCGCTATTTCCCGCATCACCAGTACGACACGAATTACGGCTTGTCCGAGTCCACAGGCCCCGGCTGCGTCCATTTGGGGCTGGAGAATGTACATAAGGTCGGTGCGATCGGCATCCCCGGCTATGGCTGGAAAGCCAAAATCGTAGACGAACAGAACAAACCCGTTACGAAAGGGGACGTCGGCGAACTGTGCGTCAAAGGGCCGGGCGTGATGGTGTGCTACTATAAAGACCCGGACGCTACCGCCGAAGTGCTGGAAAACGGCTGGCTGCATACAGGCGATATGGCCATGCAGGATGAAGACGGCTTTATCTTCTTAGTAGACCGCAAAAAAGACGTCATCATCTCCGGCGGCGAAAACCTGTATCCTGTGCAGATCGAGGATTTCCTTGCCGCCCATCCTAAAGTTCATGACGTGGCGGTTATCGGTCTGCCCGATCAGAGACTCGGCGAGATCGCTGCGGCGATCATTCAGGTAAAAGCGGGTCAAACCTGTACGGAAGAAGAAATCAACCGATTCTGCATGGATCTGCCGCGGTATAAGCGTCCGCGCAAGATTATTTTCGCCGACGTGCCGCGCAACGCCACGGGCAAGATCGAAAAGCCCAAGCTGCGTGAAATGTACTGCGGCGTTCGTCTGGTGGAAGCGCAGAACCGCAGCTAATTGGCATCAAAGCAGAACGCAATATAGTATTTTATGAAAAACATGCCCGCCGAGCGTCTGAGAGGAAAGCTCGGCGGGCATTGCTTTTCGACTTTTCGGGTGGTACTATATAAGAAAAATCAGATTTTGCAGGGTGATATTGTGCGCGAATTTGGGATAAGAGAGGCGGCTGTTTCCGATGCGGATGCCATTGCCGCGATATGCAGTGCGGATTTGGGCTATCCGTGTACGGTTTCTTTGGTGCGGCGCAAGTTAGAAAGCCTCGACCCGCGCCGCGAAGCCGTATATGTCGCTGTGGCCGGCGGGGCTGTGGTCGGATATGTACATGTGGAAAAATATGATGTTTTGTACTTTGAAACCATGGCGAATATTCTTGGATTGGCGGTTCGGTCGGCGTATCGGCATATCGGGGTCGGGCGGGCGCTTGTCGCCGCGGCGGAAGCGTGGGCGCTTCAAAACGGCATAAAAATGATGCGGCTGAATTCGGGTAAAGACCGATCAAACGCCCATGATTTTTATAGGAATCTCGGCTATACTTCCGAAAAAGAGCAAATTCGCTTTATGAAAAAATTGCGGCCGTAATGATTTATATCATAAGATAGAAGCACAGTCCGCGTTCAGAAGGACGGGGACTGTGCTTCTATTTCATCTAAAATGTGTCGCCGCAAGCTGTGCGGCGAATACCCCGGCAATCGCTCACAGCAGCTTTTCCAAACCCTCTGTCGAATATGCTTGGCGGCAGAGCGGGGCGGTTCTCTTTTGCAAGCGTCAACACCTCCTTTTGCGGTATGCGAAATGCGTGCAAGTTCATGCAGAATGCAGAAAATCCATTTTTATGCAAAAATACTTTCTTTTTGCGCCCGTTTGTGGTACATTATATCCGTGATACGTTTTCCGCATAAAGCGGACTTGTCACGTCCACAGAGAGGAGAAACCATTATGGGTAAGCAAAGAATACTTCTGCGTTTGGCCGTATTGCTGTTCGCAACCGGGCTGCTTTTCGGTATGCAGGTATTGGTCGTCGGCGCTTCGGATGCGACGGCAAGCGCCGCACTTTCCGAGGAGATCGCGTCCGAATCCCGGGCGCGTGTAATTGACGCCGAATCGATATTTTCCGGCATTACGGACGGTGCTTATTACAACCATCCGGTCACTGTGACGGTCAATGAAGCGTATGCAGATACGTTCACCGTGAACGGTACGGCCACGCGGTTGGACGCAAACAATCGGTTTGTTTTGGACGGTGCGGACGGCGCATACACACTTGCGGCCGCTGACGCGGCGGGCAACAGCACTGCCGTTACGGTAACGCTCGACAAGACCGCGCCCGCCATTAAGAGCAGCAGCAAACTGAAGGAAGGCGGGGTATACTGCCTGACGCTCACGGGCACATTTGACGAGGCGAATATGGATCGCATACTTGTCAACGGAACAAAAATGGCGCTCGGCAGCAATGGCAACGGCTTTACCATGACGAGTGGGTCTATGAACAAACCGATCTTCGGCGCGTTGGAGATCGTGGTTTATGACAAGGCGGGCAACACCCTGACGGTTCATGTTACGCTCAACGCGGAGCACACCTACGCAGAGACCGAGCGCGTTGAACCGACCTGCTTGGTTCGCGGCCATATTCGCTCGCGTTGCACGGTCTGTGAGATCGCCACGAAATACGAGGACTTGGGCTACGGCGCGCACGCCTACGGCGAGCCTGTCTTTACCTGGTCTGACGACGGCAAACGCGCGACGGCGACTTTCACCTGCGCGACGGACAATTCTCATACACAAACAGTGGACGCGACCGTGACCGACACCGTAAAAACACCTGCCACTTGTACCGAAGACGGCGTCACGACCTATACAGCGACCGTGATGTTAGATGGCGAAGAATTTACCGCAACAAAGGAGGTCGCGGACATTCCGGCTGTGGGACACACCTATGGTGCGCCGGCCTTTACCTGGTCTGACGACGGCAAACGAGCGACGGCGACTTTCACCTGCGCGACGGACAATTCTCATACACAAACGGTGGAAGCGACCGTGACCGACACCGTAAAAACACCTGCCACTTGCACCGAAGTCGGCGTCACGACCTATACGGCGACCGTGACTTTTGATGGAAAAACCTATACCGCAACCAAGGATATTACCGACATCGCGGCTTTAGGCCATACTTACAAGGAAGGCAAGTGCGTAAACTGCGGTCAGGCCGACCCCCGTTACGTCGCGGATATTCCCAAGACAGGCGCAGAAGTCGGTGCTTTATGGCAAACGCTTCTGCTCGTGCTCGTCGGTATCGGATCAATGCGTACAGCCATGCAAGCCCGTCGGCGTAAGGCTTTCTGATCCGCGTGAACGAAACCGACCGAACCCGAACCGGTAAAAAGCGAATGTAAAATAAGCCGCCCGAGCGTGACACTTGGGCGGCTTTCTTCATGCGCATACCGTGAAAATAAGCGTATATTAAAAACCTTCTATACCGTTTGGGGGGCGGGACGAAACGCAGTTTACTCGATCGCGCGTATCGTTTCGTTTACGTTGTCCTCACAGGCGCGCATGGCGAGAATGGTCTTTTCAAACAGCGTGTCCAAATCCCAGCCGAGCATATCCGCACCCTGTCGAATCACGTCCCGTGAGCAGCCTGCGGCGAATTTTTTATCCTTGAACTTCTTCTTGAGACTTTTGACCTCCATATCCTTGGTGCTTTTGGAGGGTCGCATCAGCGCGCACGCCCAAACAAGCCCTGTCAACTCGTCGGCGGCAAACAGCACCTTTTCCATTTCATGCTCGGGGGCAATATCCACCGTAATGGAATAGCCATGTGAGCAAACGGCGTGGACAAGTTCCTGCGACGCGTCGATCTCTTGCAGCAGCTCGGGGGCTTTTCGGCAATGCTCGTTGGGATAACGTTCAAAATCGATGTCGTGCAAAAGCCCGACCTGCGCCCAGAAATCGGCGTCCTCACCGTAACCCAATTCGTTGGCAAACCAGCGCATCACACCCTCGACCGTATAGGCGTGGCGTAAATGAAACGCATCTTGATTGTATTTTTTGAGAAGCGCCTCCGCGCGCTCTCGAGAAACCGCTTGCAGCATAAAAATGACCTCCGAAATAAGAAAATTACAGCAACTTTTCCAAGCCCTCTGTCGAATATTCTTCGCCGTTGCGCTTTTTGTGCAGCGCTGCCATCAAAAGATTTACCCTTTCTCTTGTCATGGGGTAGAGAATGGCGGAGAGGATCGAAACGGCAAGCAACGCCGCCGGGATGACCGTGGAAATATTTTCCATACCGTTTACGATTTTGGGGTCGGTGACCACTTGGATCAGAGACTCCGAACCGGCGGGGTCGGCGGCGGAGTTGTATCCGTAGAAGGACAGCAGTTGACCGACCGCCAAAATCCCGAATGCCGAACCGAATTTTTGGACGAGCTGGGGCAACGCGGTGATAATGGATTCACGCCGCTTTCCCGTTTTCAACTCATCCAATTCCACAAGGTCGTAGCCTATGGAATAGAACAGCGTCCAAAACGTCCCCGCGCCTAAGCCCAAAAGGGCGGGGCTTACGATGCACATGATTTTGAAGCCGCCGACCTCCGCGTCGAGGCCGATGATTTTCAGCGCGATTTCGCCGACGAGGGTAATGGACAGGAACACGATCACCGCGAATCTTCTGTCTTTCTTTTCGGCAGTTTTTTCGACCAACGGCACAGTGATCGCCATGGCGACGACCATGGAGAGAATGACGAAAACAATGCCTGTATCGTAATCCATACCGATGCAGTCGATCACCATATAGGTCAGATTGGACTGGATCATGGAAGACGTCGCCAGGAAAAAGAATACGAACAGGAAAAAGTATTTTGCGGGCTTTAATTTTAAAATCTGCCCGAATGCGCGCATGGTGCCTTTCAAGCCCGTTTGTTCGTCGGATGCATCGGACGCCTTTTTGGGTTCATAAACGCCCTGCAGGGATTTACAGCAAACGAAGCCCAACACCACCGCCAAGATGCTGATGACGGCGGCAATCACGGCATAAGCGTTGCTTGCGTATTTTTCGCCAAGCAGGATCGCCACGGTAGGCACGAGCGCAGGCAGAATATTGCCAAGCCCCACGGCTATCGCGTTCAGCAGGGAGGACAGCGAGCGGATCTGCGTCCGTTCGTCGTAATCTTCGGTAAGCTCTGCAACCACGGCATAATAGGGGATGGTATACATGGTGTAGAACACCCAAATCGCCATGGAGATCAGCGTATACAGCAGGATCTTGAGCGTCTGCGATTGGAATCCCGCGCCGATGCTCGTCCATGCCACAATAAAAGTCAGAGCAAGCGGAAAGAGCGATTTTTGCATAAACTTGCGCTTGTCTACGCCGACGCGGTCGGTATAACTGCCGATCATCGGATCGGTGACTGCGTCCCATGCAATGGAAATGAAAATAATGATCGAGCTGTACTTCGGCTGAATGCCGACGATCTCATTCAAAAAAGTCAGGTAATAGGTATAAAACATATTGTAGATCAGGGATTCGGTAAAAATCCCCAATGCATAACCCGTCTTTTTTCGCTTGGTCAACCTGCTTTTCTGTGCCATATAAACCACCTTTCCCTGCTTCGCGCTGTATATTGCATTGACCTCTTCAAGCTGATTTCGCGCTTCCGACGCTTGCACGGGCGGCGCGCTTCCGATTCGATTATAGTCTATGCGAACAGGATTTGCAAGATGCTTTGTCGAAATGAAAGGAATGCGGGCAATTTTATGTCGGCACACAACTGCATTTTTCCCGCTTTGGCTTTACAGAAATTTCCAAAATGTGTATAATCGTAAGAAACACGAAATGTATGCAATCGATTCAACAAACGGAAAGGGGAGGCGTGTGCGCATGGAAACCCGCAAAAAAGCGTTTAAAGCGGCCTTTCCGCATACGATTCCGATTTTCGCGGGATTTTGGTTTTTAGGACTGACTTACGGTATTTATATGCACGTATCGGGCTTTCGCTTTTTGTATCCCATGCTTATGAGCCTGACGATTTTTGCGGGTTCTGTAGAATTTGTGACGGTGGATATGCTGCTCGGCGCGTTCCATCCGCTGCAAGCGCTTGCCATGACGCTGATGATCAACGCGAGACACCTGTTTTACGGCATTTCCATGCTGGATACCTATAAAAATACGGGACGCAAAAAAGCCTATTTGATTTTCGGCCTTTGCGACGAGAGCTTTTCTATCAATTATACGGCAAATGTCCCGCCGGATGTGGACAGGGGATGGTTCATGTTTTTTGTCACACTGCTCAACCATTTTTACTGGTTTTCGGGCTCTACGCTCGGCGGGTTGTTCGGGTCTTTGATCCAATTTGACACCGAGGGCTTGGATTTCGTTATGACCGCCATGTTTGTGGTGATCTTTTTGGAACAATGGTTGAAAGACAAAACACATACACCCGCTCTTTTGGGACTGGGGCTGTCGCTTTTGTGCCTGCTCCTGTTTAAAGCGGACGGTTTTCTCATTCCGGCTATGGCTTCGATCCTTGCGGTGCTCATGCTATTGCGTAGCCCGCTGGAAAGGAAGGTGCGGACGCAATGACATTCCCGCAGCGCATCATCACGATCCTGATGGTCATCCTCGGCACAATGCTCACGCGTTTTCTGCCGTTCCTCCTGTTTCCGGCAGGCAAACCCACACCCAAATCCATACAGTATCTCGGAAAAGTATTGCCCGCCGCCGTTTTCGGCCTGCTGGTGATCTATAGCCTGAGGAACGTCAGTGTTTTGACAGGCACGCACGGCTTGCCGGAATTGATCGCGATCCTTGTTGTCGTGCTTCTGCACCTGTGGAAGCGGCAAATGCTCTTGTCCATCGCGGGCGGGACGGTCTGCTATATGCTGCTCGTGCAGTTTGTGTTCTGAAAATATAAAAAATGGGGGAGCTTTTGCGAAAAGTCTCCCCATATTTTTTATCTATTCTTTTTCCCGGAGCAGCCGTTTAGGTCAAGCTGTAATTCTGCGCAAATTTTTCTTTCCAGGTCTCTTCAATGTCCTCCCGCCATTTTAGAGCCGCAGCGGTCAGCTCCGCGCAAAGCTCCGGCAATTCTTGCGCAAGGTTGTGCTTTTCGCCGGGGTCGTTCTCCAAATCCGACAGAAACACAGCCGCCCTTTGTGCTCCCGCCTTGCTTAATCTCCCCTACAAACTGGAATTTGTATGGCTCAACTCCTTATCGACCGGCCATAGCTCGTTTATAAAGTAGACCTCCTTTTATAAGTAACAA
>CANRAU010000014.1 GCA_947628665.1 uncultured Clostridia bacterium | reverse complement strand
TGCGGGCTGCGATGAGGGCGCCGCCCCTCAACCCCGCCGCCTTTTGAAAAAGGCGGGCGAAAACTTTTGGTTGTTTTTCTATCGCAAAACAGTTTATCGTCAAACTGAGGCGGTCCAAATCGGACCGCCTAGTTTTTGTGCTTTATCGGTTCATGATGTAAGTCGTGGTTGCCGAACACATAGACCATGCGCTTGGCGTCGCTGCTCCCCGCAACGGTTGGTGCAATGCTTGAAACAGGATTTTATGCTTCGTCCTTTTTGGCCATCTCTGCGTGGAATTTCTCGATCTCTCCCTTGGAGAGCTTGTAGCAGAACGCGGTCAGAACAAACATAATCATCAAAATGATAGCCGGAACGAGCGTTGCCAGTGTATAGAGTTTTGGCAGAACCTCCGTCGGCTGAACGGCAAGCTTGCCGTTGTAGCCGATCAGCCCCAAAGCCGCAGACGCGCCTGCGCCCGCAATCGTCTGACCGAGCTTTCTGGTGAACGAATAAAAGCTGTAAGACGTTCCCTCTTCACGCCTGCCGGAAAGGAATTCCTGATAGTCGATAACGTCCATCACGAGCGCCCACACTTCAAGCACAAGGAACGTCTGACCCGCGCCGGAGAAGAAGAGAAGCACAAGGAAGATCATCGGATTTTGAGCGATCGAAGTAAAACCGGCAAGGTACATAAGTATGTTGACGACTGCCGAGAACGCAAGACCCACGCCGCATATCTCTTTTTTGCCGAAGCGTCGGACGAGCTTGCCCATAACGGGCAGGAACATGGCCATGGGCAGATATGTGCAAATTGTGACTACGCTGTAAAGACCCGGCTTTTCATAATAGCTCTTGAAAAGATAGTTATAAATCGTCTGTGTGTACATTTGGAAGCAGATGAGCAGCATGGAGATGATGCAAAGCACGATGAACGGCTTGTTTCTAAGCAATACCTTGACGGTCTTGAGGACGTTGAAATCGCCCTGCTTTTGCGTCGGCGGTAGTTGAACACGCTCTTTCGTAAGCTTAAAGTGAGAAAGGAAAACGAATACAGAAAGCGCGGCGAGAATGCCGACCGCAATAGAGAGCTTCGTCGGATCAAGAACTTTTACGGTCGAGCCGTCCGCCGTTGCAATCTCCGAATAGACCACAAGCGGCAAAAGGATCTGTGCAGGCAACCCGCCGAAGCCGGCGCCGATTGAGCGCCACATGGAGAGCGAGGAGCGTTCGATCTCGTCGTCCGTGATGGTGGAAGCGAGCGAGCCGTAAGGAATATTTACGCCGGTATACATCATACCGTAGAAGATATATGTAATGTAAGCGTAAATAAGATATTGATTTTCAGAAAGCCCGGGAACTTTAAAGAACATCAAAAACGCGGCGACCGCCATCGGGAAGGACGCCCAAAGAATATACGGTCTGAACCGCCCGAACCGCGTCGGTTTGCGGGAGTCCACAAACGAACCCCACATCGGGTCATTGATGGCGTCCCACACCCTTGCGACGATCATCAGTACGGTTATCTTTCCCGCCGAGATGCCAAGAACGTCGGTGTAGAACATATTGAGGAATGCCGCGATGAGCGAAAAGGTGAAAAGACCGCCCATATCGCCGAGTGCATACCCGAATTTATCCTTGAATTTAATGCCGTGTGTTTGCATTGCTTCCACCATGGAAATTCTCCTCGTATAACTAAGATTTGCAGACGGTTTTAAGTGGGTCTGCTTAGTACACTTGCAAAAATATCAGCGGGCTTTGGGATGCCCATGATACAATAGCCGTAGGATGCGGGGCAAGCGCATTGGCTACTTGCCGAATGCTCAGCCGTTTCTTTTTGTTTTTTCGCAATTCTTTCTTCGATTCCCCTCTTGCCTGATTCTCATGGAATCTTCAGTTTTTGTCTTTTTCAAAAAAGAACTGCTTTGCCGCCAGAGCCGCCGCTCCGATGTAGGATATTTTGTCGTTCAGTTCGGAAAGAACCATGATATTTTTTTTAAAGTTTATGTTGTACCTGTGGCACTGCCGCACGAGCTTTTCCACAACGTCGTCGCTTTTGAACATCGATCCAAAAAGTATAATCTTCTCGGCGTTGAGTATGGTTGCCGTGTTGGTAAGCGCCAGCGCGACCGTGTCTATTTTGGAGTCGAGAATATGGATGACGGCGCTATCGCGGCTCTCCAATACTTCCTGCACGGAATGGAGGCCGGTTTCACGCATGATTTCGGCGGAGGATACCTCCGTCTCCAGGCAGCCGTACCGCCCGCAGCGGCATTTTTGACCGTCCCGTCGGACAATGTAATGCCCGATCTCCGCAACGCCGGCGTCGCTGCCCGTAACGATTTCGCCGTTGGAGGATATTGCCGAACCGATACCGGGTCCCCACTTTAAAAACAGCAGCGATCTTTCGGGCGGGGTTTTGCCGTAAATCATTTGCGCCGTGGCAAACGCGCGAATGTTGTTTTCAACCACTACGGGGAGCTTTAAAACAGCGCTCGCCTTGTCGGTTATCTCGTCGATATTCCAAAGGCCGAAGCGGTTATCGCATGGAGAACCGATAACGCACAGCGAGATACACAAAAACTTTTCGGCGTCTATCCCGCCGGCATAAAGCGTCTCGCGACTCGACCACACGATCTCGTCTACAGACGAATCGGGCGGGAGGCTGTCGGACAAAACCGGCTTGCCGTCAAGCCGAATGACGGAGACGGTGATTTTGTCTATCTCCGCGTTTATGCCGACCGTGTAGTATTTGTCAAGGCAAAGGTCGATCGATATTTTCTTTCGACCGGCGCCCGCCTTATGGACGTCGCAGACCTCGCCGATCTCTTTGATAAGCCCCTCGCTTATGAGTCCCTGGCATATTTTGGTTACTGCCGCCGGAGTCAGGTCAAGAGCCTCCGCAATGTCTTTGCGGCTGAGCTTCGGGCGGCTGTTCAAAAGATACAGGACTGCGGTTTTGTTGGAATATTTGATGTCCCGTAAGTTTAATCCCCGCAAAGCCCTCACCTACTTTAAAAACAGCGAAACGCCGCTTATCAGCATCAAAACGTATGTCAAACAGAGAAACACGTTTTTGCTGAGCCGTTTGCTGATGATATTGCCTATGATAACCGCCGCGGCGAGTACCGCGAGCGACACGGCAAGCAAAATGATGACGTTACCGGTGAAATATCCGGCTCTTACGTCGCCGAAAAGAATAACCGTATTGAGAACGATCCATACAGCGGAAAGCGTTGCGCGAAATTCGTTTGTGTCTTTGAGCTTGACGGAGGCGTATGTCACAAGCAACGGTCCGCCGCAGACAAACATTCCGTGAACGACCCCCGCGACCGCCAGCAACAGAAAAGACCAAACGCCGTTCATATCTTTGCTCTCTTTTTTGCGGAGAAATTGATACCCGTTGATGAGAGCAAAGGCTATGACCACGCCGCCGAGCAGCTTGTATAACAACGCTTCGCTTCCCGCAAAAAACGTGACAAGGTACATTCCCGCTATAATGCCCGCGAGCATGACGCAAACGATTTTTAAAAACTCTTTTTTGTTTATGCTCCTGTAAGCGGAGGCGACGACGCCGACCGAGGCGGCAATGCCCAACACGTTCAGTATCGGTTTTGCGACGCCGTAGCCCACGGTGATCACCGAAAACGGCATTGCAAGCACCGTGCCGGCAAATCCCGTTACGCACTGAACGATATTCGACAAAAAAACTATGATTTCAAAGATTATGTTATTGCGCATCAGTAAGAAATGACATCTATGCCGAGCATATTGCCGAGCACGATCATTTGGGCGGAGATGTCGCCGTAGCTTACCGCAAAATGCGGCTCCCAGCCGTCTTTGACGGCGTTGTTTATGATATTTGCGGCATTTGAATCGGTCTTAACGACAAGCGACGTTCCGTTGAACTGCTTGGGCATGTCAAGTATCTCGCCGCAAGCGAGAAAGAGCCTGAAGTCTCCGCCGGGCTTTTTGCCTATGCGAAGGATCGTCGCTCTTTCGCACGGCTTGCAGCCGAAATCAAGCGTCGGGCCTATTTTTCTGTTGCAGTGGACGCCCGCTACCGCACCGGTGTCACTGCGGGCAAGCGAACAGGCGGCAGTCCCGCAGTGCCAAAATGTTATTGTGTTTTTGTCCTCGTCCATCGAGACGGGATCGCCGAAAAACGCAGGCGAACCCGTAAGAGCCTGGGCGCAGTACATGGAGAGTGCGCCGTAGGAATCCGCTTCGCACGCGGCGGGTATCCCGAAATCGTTGAGCATGGCGAGCACCGCGCAAACGGGCGTGCCGAACGACGTGAAGAAGTCCGGCCAGCAGCGGGAGGAGAGCGCACCGACGTTGTTTTCGGCGCAATATTCAAAATACGCCTTGTAAAGCCGCGCAAAGCCAAGCCTGTTCTCTTCGGGTATGGCCGAAAGGCCGGTTATCGCACGTTCCGCTTTTCCAAGATATTCTGCCGCCTGTGCGTCGGAATACCCTTTTGCACGTTCGATCAGTTCGCGCGCCTCAATTGAATGCAGCGTGACGCCGAACGTCCTCAGCATATCGCAGTCATCCGCTCTGCCGAAGCCGAAGCCCTGCGGCGTATGCCCTATTTGGGCGAGGTTAAGCTCTTGCAGCGACGCTTTGAGCTTTGCCGCGTCAATTGCGGCGGTAAGCTTGCGTCTGACCGCCGCCTCGGCAGGAGAGCCGAAAACATATTCAAACCGCCTGCCCATAGCAGCCAATGTGTTCCCTGCGGAGAACGCTCCGGTCAGGGAATTCAGTCTGAGCCTGCCGCCGTCAATGACAGGCTCGCGCAAAGTCCACAAAAGCACGGGGCAGTCCAAGCGCTTGACAACCTCGCTTATGTACGCGGCATTCGCAAAAGTGACATTTTGAACGATTGCCAGCTGCGGGTTTACCGTCTGCAAAAATTCGCTGAGCTTTTCGACTGACAAAAGCATTTCATCGGGACATTGGACGGCGTCGCAGAGCGATTCAAGCAGCGCTTTGGAGTTCTCGAATTCCTTTTGCGCGCTTTCGATGTGAAACGTCGGCACGCCGATGGGGATATATGCACATTCAAATTTCATAATCTTACCTCAATACTTAAGCTCCCTGTTCTCGCCGATAAGCCCGACGTGCGCGCCCTGGCTGACGAGCGGGAGCCTTTCTTTATGGGCGATCACCCACTTGTTTGTTTGCAGCAAAAGCGCGTCCTCGTCCGTTACGGGAGTTGCTTCGCCCGAAAGGGGCGTATTCGTTCCGCGCGCGAGAATGACAATGTCTTTGAATCCGCCGTCGCACACACGGCACGGACTCAAATGCAGCGTTGTCTGATACATCTCCAGCACCGTTCCCTTTGGGACGTAAAAAACCTTTTCGTTCCCGACGAGAAAGCTGTTGTTTTCGATTTGCCAAACGTGTCCCAAAACAAGCATGAAATCCGTCACGGCGATATTCAATTCACTGCACTTGTGATATTCAAAGCCGTTATATGTTGTATTGCGTCCGTTGCAGTAGCCGATCTCAATGGGCATACCGCCGAAAATATTCCGTTCGATTATCCGACGCTCGGGGGTGTTTTCCATGTGCGGGCAGGAGGGGAGATAGACGTTGCCGTCCTTCGGGATATCCGTGTGCTTTTCCATATAATGGATCAGGGCGGAAAAATCATATCCTTCAAAAACGCGCCCGTACGTTTTGAACACGTCGTCGGAAACCGAATAAATTTTTACGGCATTGACGCTGTTGAGTCGTTCAAGCATCGTAATCGCCTCTGACGATTTTATATGTTGCGCGCCAGTCCTCTTTGCCGATACCTGCGCGCATACCCTTGGCATAAACCTTTCTCGCATTTTCCATGCCGGGCATTTTTACGCCGGTTTCGTCCGCAAGGCGTTTGCAAATGCCGAGATCTTTGTTCTCATTTTCAAGCGAGAACGCAGTCGCCCAATTTTCCGAATCGATATTTTTCCATTGAGCGTCAAGGTAAAAGCACTGCGCCCCTCCGTAGGACACCGCAGTGTGAAAATCCTCCGCCGAGACGCCCAAGCTTTTCGCGAGCAGCATCGTTTCGTTCACGCCGTTTTGTATCTCGGCGCAGAGAGCGTTGTGGCAAATTTTCATAACAAGTCCTCTGCCGTTGCCGCCCATGCGGATGACGTTGCAGCCCATATATTGAAGAATCGGCAGTATCACAGGGAAAAGCTCCTCATCGCAGCCCGCAAGAATTCCGAGCGTGCCGTCTACCGCAGCGGGCTTTGATTTGACTACGGGAGCATCCACAAACTGTGCGCCCCTTGCCTTGACGGTGTTTGCGACCTCGACGGAAACCTGCGGGTCGATCGTACTCATATCGATGCATATCATCCCTTCGCGCAGTTCGTCGAGGATCTCGTTGTAGACTGCCCGAACGTGCTCCGATTTTGGGAGCATGGTGAGGATGACGTCGGCGTTTTTGGCTACCTCCGTGTTGTCTTTGCAGGCAACAGCCCCTTTTGCCGCGAGCTTTTCGACCTGCGCGCGGTTTATATCGTTTACATAAACTTTGTCATCATGCTTTTGAATGATGTTTTCACACATGGATTCGCCCATAATGCCGAGACCGATAAATCCTATTTTCATTTGAGTCATGCCTTTCTGACGCAGAATATGTTATTCTGTCACTGTGTTGTCCCATGCGGCCTGAAATTTCGCAAGTCCGTAATCGGTGAACGGATGATAAAAGCTGTCTTTGAAAACCTGAAGCCCTGCGGTAACGATGTCCGCTCCGGCTACAGCGCAGTCCACGAACTGCTTGCCTGTTCTGACGGCGGCACAGATGATTTCCGTGCGATAGCCGTAGTTTTTGTAAATCTTTGCGATATCGTGAATGTATTTGACGCAGTCCTCGCCGCTGTTCTCTTTCCACCCGATAAACGGCGAAACGAAAAGAGAACCGTTCTTTGCGGCGATAATCGCTTGAGAGGGCGAAAACACAAGCGTAAGGTTCGTGCGGACATTGCACATTTCAAGCTGCCTTGCGGCGGCGATACCCGCTTCGGTACACGGTATTTTGATAACAAAGTTCGGACACATTGCGGAGATCTTTTTCCCCATTTCCGTCATTTCTTCGGCGTTGTCAAGATGCGGATTTATCTCGACCGAGATCGGAAATTTCTCCCACCCCTCAATGCCTTTTTCCTTTACGAAAGAGGCAAGCTGGGAAATGACCGTATAAAACGGCTTGCCCGAATTCATAATGTGGTTCGGATTCGTTGTGACGCCGTCTATTCCAAAGGTGTCATACGCCTCTCTAATCTCGTCTATTTTGGCGCTGTCAAGAAAATATTTCATAAAAATTCCTCCGAAAAGAATATTTGCTTTTGTTATGCATCCTTTACCGCAATCAGCTCCTGAAAATGTTCAGAGCCTTTTCTGACAAAGACCGGCGGTTCACCGACGGGCGATTGAACGTCGTACCTGCCGCCGGAATAGCATTTGCCGCTCCAAAGGTGTACCCATTCGTCGTTGGGCAGATATACCTTGCGGCTGACGGCGTTCGGTCTTAAAACGGGAGCAACCAAAATGTCGCGTCCGAGCAGATATTCATAGCTCTCGGTGTAGGCTTCCTCCTCGTCGTAATGGAAAAACAGCGGACGAATCACGCCGAGACCGCTTTGCGCGTTTTCGGCAACGCATGCTTTCAGATACGGTTTCAGCGCCTTATGCACCCTGCTCATCTTTGCGTGCAGGGCAAGCACTTCGCCGTTCGCGTCAAACTGCGCGTTTAAATCGGGGTTGGATCCCTCGTGCCCGCGCATAAGCGGCGTAAAGGCATTCATCTCTGCCCAGCGCATAAAGAGTTCGGGAGAACGGCACAGCTTCATAAAAGTCGTGTAGCCGCCCACGTCCGAATGGCTCAGACCGAATCCGCAGCAGGTCAGCGAAAGAGAAGCGGGTATAACGCTCGGCAGGCCGAAATCTATCGAGTAATCGACATGGTTGTCACCGTTCCACATCATTGTGGAGTATTTTTTGGTATCGGTATGGCCGGCGCGGGTAAAGAACATGATCTCTCCCAATTTACCGCTCTCTTCGACAGCCTCGCGGTTGAGCTTTGCCCATATCGCCGCCCAGCGGTTGTGTATAAGCTCCGGATCTTCACCGCTGAAAAGCACGCTGTCGGTGGGCAGATATTCGCCGAAATCGGCCATCCAGCCCGAAAACCCGAAATCTATCATATTTTTTTTGATTATGTTTTTGAGCCATTCGTATGCCTCCGGATTTGTGAGGTCAACGATAGCTGCGGGGAAGGTGGTTATGGTGACGTAATAATCTTCGCCTTTTTGGTTTTTGACGCAGTAGCCCTTCGCGTGCGCCTCTTTGTAGAGCGGGAGCTCCACAGCAAGGAACGTGTTGACATAGCCGAGTACGCGAATACCCTTTTCGTTGAGTTTCTTGATCGCCTTGTCAAGCGCGGGGTAACGCTCCTCATCCCATTCCCAGTTCCATTGAAGCTGCTTGCCGAATGCTGTAACGCGCCTGCCCTCCCAGTCCTGTATCCAAACGCCGCATACGGCAGTACCGGCATCCAGAGCCGCGTCTACCTTTTTCATCATGACATCCGTGCCGCCCTGTATGCCGAGAATGGCGCCGTCATATACCCAGTCGGGCAGCTCCGGTTGACGCCCCAAAAGGAGCGTCAGGTCACGCACAACTTCCGCAAACGTGTCGCCGAAGCCGATATAAAACGGCGCTATGGAGTCCGTCTGCAAAAGATGATAGCCATCGTTGGTGAAATCAAATATGCATCTCGCGCCGGAGGCGGCGTGAAAATAATATTTTCGCGAGCTCAAAAATGTGGGTTCGGCATAATAGGTCTCGTAATTCGCAAATTTCTGTTTTTTTTCGGTATCCCGCTGTCCGAAAGTCGTTTTGACGACTTTTTTTGCAAGCTGCGCAGCATTTATGTGCTCCGCCACCCAAATATTTACCTTTTTGCCGCGAAGGTCAAATTCGGTGAATGTTTCGCCGCAGCCGTAGACCTTTTCGTCGCTTTGCGCGGGGAGTTTGATCCAAAGTCTGTTGTATTTTTCAGGGAAATGCGGAACAAAGCAAAGACGCTCGCCCTCGATTTGAATGTCCAAGCTGCCGAGAGCGGAGTTGAGCTTTATAAAATCGTTGCTTTCAAAATCGACACGTTCTGCCCGACATTCGGTGCGCGAATCGATTTTTTCTTTTATTTTAAAGCTGCCGTGGCTCATGGAATAGGCATTTTTGCCCGTGCCGACAACGCAAAGAGGAGCGCCGCTTACAAATTCGTAAAGCGTTTTTTCACCGCGAACAAGGCGAGCGCCGGATTGCGATTTCACAAACTCCATAATAGGACCTCCCAAACAGCCCTTTCAGGCAATTGATAAACTCTGTTAATCAATTATATCCATATTATATTCCGCTTTCGGGTCGTTGTCAATAGGTGTAACCCCAAAGCGGAATTTTACTTTCCGAATCGGGGATATGCACGCCGCCTGCGCCCCCATAATGCGCCCTTTCCGACAGTTAAACCAAGGAACTTTGCGGAAAACAGGAAAACGGCACAGCCCCGTTTTCGGGTCTGCGCCATCTTCTGCATCTTCCTATGCCTGATTCACACCGAACAAATCCCGTGTGAAGGTTTTTGGAGCTACTGGGCGGACTCGAACCGCCGACCTGCTGATTACGAATCAGCTGCTCTACCAGCTGAGCCACAGTAGCATATTCTGTTGTTTCCAAAGGCTGTGCGCCCATCTTTGCGGCGTCCAAAGGCAACCGAAATTCAAAAGCAAGCCAAAGCCGTTTGCCGTACAGGCGGCACGGGGGATCCGCGCACCGCGACCGGACAGCCTCTATATTATATATGAGAACCGTTTGAAATGCAAGAGGGATTTTTGATTTCGACACAAATTTTGCACAAAAGCCGTGAAAAGCCGAAAAGACTGCGGACAAATCCCCTGCTATCGGCGTCTTTCTTTACGGAATATGCCGAAGCACACGGCTCGCCGTTATGTCTGCGGCGGTGTATCCAGCAGCGCCGCGCATTTTTCAAAAATATCGTAAAGCTGTCGTTTCTTTTCCTCGGAAATCGTTTGCGGAAGCGCAAATCCGTTCTGCTGCACGCCCGTCAGCAAAAAATCCACGGAAATGTGCAGCGCGGCGGCAATTTTGACAAGCATCCCCGCCTTTAGCTCGCGTTCTCCGCGTTCATAATTGGAAATGGCCTGCGGCGTGGTATCGGCAAAATCAGCCAGTTCCTCCTGGGTGATGCCGAGCGCTTTGCGGCGCGCATAGATACGTTTGCCGACTTCGGCAGGCGTAGACGGATTTTCCATATTTTTCACCTCTTTGTTTTATTATATAAACAAAATTATAAAAAAATAATCGTAAACCGTTGACTTTTATAAACGATTTGTTTATAATGGCGTTGGATGGTCGGAAAAGATTCCTTTGGGGCGGCGACGCTGCAAAGCAAAGCAACCGTGCCTGTACCAAATATCTTTTGCGCAGCCTTCCCTTTTTATACAACAGCAAAACGCACGATACCGAACATGGTACCGTGCGTTTTGCTCTTTGCATCCAATGTCCTTATTTGTTTTTCCCGCGTTTGCGAACCCTTTTGACGCAGACGACGCACACAGTCGGCAAAAAATATGCCGTTCACAGGCCGTGCGGGTGCAAAAACGGCAGGAAAAAAGCCGACTTCGGACAGTTTCCCCGTCAAGGGTCAACTATCCGTTGAACCGATCGAAAAATTGTGGTAAAATTCTGCTGGTTGAGCTTTCGGGAAAGGGTGTATATATGGCAAATCGTATACTGGTTGCGGGCGGCGGTCACGGCGGAATTGCAGCCGCCGCCCTTTTGGCTCGGCGCGGATATTCTGTGACCGTTTACGAAAAGCACGCACGCGAAGCTATGGGTTATGACTGGACGGATATTTTTGACGGCCGCGCTTTTGCCGCCGTCGGCATGGAATACCCGCAAAAGGGAACGTTTCGGCCGAAGCCGGACATGACCTTTTACAGTCCGTCTTTGACCGTACCCGTCCGCCAGCGCACGACAGCGGATACGCGTGATATCCAAATGGAAAGGAAAGAAATCTATAACCGTCTAATTTCCTATGCGCAGCAGGCGGGGGTCACATTCGTCTACCGTACACAGGTGCTTGAACCCGTGATTTTCGGTAACAGAGTGGTCGGCATCCGAACGGAACAAGGTATAGAATATGCCGATTTGGTCATAGACGCGGCGGGGATCGACTCGCCGCTGCGAAGCCGCCTTCCCGCATCGCTGGGCATCCAAAACCATGTGGACGAATCCGAACAGCTCTACGTCTATCGGGGGTTTTATGAAAAAGCCGCCGACATTACGGAGGATAAATTTAAATTTCTGCTTCTACACCAAAACATACCGGGACTGTGCTGGGTAGCGGCGGAGAAAGACTACACCGACGTGCTGATCGGCAGATTCCATGCGTTTGATATGGATGAAGTCGAATCCACCCTGCAAGTTCTGCGCCAATCGGAAAAGTGTCTTGGTACAAAACTGCTCAGAGGCGGCTGTTTTGCCCGTATTCCCGTGCGCCAACCGCTCGGCGTGCTTGTGGCGGACGGCTATGCCGCCATAGGCGACAGCGCGTTCATGACCATGCCGGTGATCGGCTCCGGCATAGCAAACAGTCTGCGCGCCGCCGCGATCCTCGCCCGCGCTGTCACGGCGGATAAATCCGGGGCTTTCAGCGCACAGACACTGTGGAATTATCAGCGCGGGTTTTATAAGGAAATCGGGAATAAAACGGCGCCGCTTGCCTGTGTCACGCAAATGCTTGCAAAATGCACAGGCAGTGAGTTGGACTATATATTTGAAAGCGGTATACTCCATACCGACGATATGGCGATCAGCGTGGGTCTTCACGACATGGACAGCATCCTCGGCATTCTAAAGCCCGACGGGGTAAAGCGAAAGCTGAAAGGGCTTGCGGGCAACCGCGCGTTACGCTCCAAGCTGCTGCAAACAGGCGTTCGGATCAGCGAGGCTGCCGCCGTAACGGCGGCCATGCCGAAAGCCTATGACGACCGCAAGGTAACAAGCTGGGTCAAAAAATACGATGCCTGCTTCAAGCGCTGACCCGTCGGACTTTCGGAAAATTTTTTCGTTTTTCCCGTTTTACACACCCTTTTCCGAACAGAATATACTTTTAAACGGCGGACGAAAAATTTTCGTCCGCCGTTTCATTCGCCGTTTTGGGTTGGCTTATTTGTTTTTCCCGCGTTTGCGAACCTTTTTGACGACCAACGTCGTGACAAGCGCGACGGCGGCCACAGCCCCGACAACGCCGCAGAAAATCGGCAAGAACACGTGTCTGTATTCATAATAGCCGTGATTCGCCTTGTAAAGATTCGTGACCTTTTCGCCGCCCAACGCTTCATAGGTCAGGATCTCGCTTTGGAATGTCGTCAGATCGGATTCGTCGAGCGTAATGGTGCGCACGCCGCGATGATTGCCGTAGCTGTAGAAGGTGACGGCGGGCGACGCGACCAAATGAATGCCCTTATACACGCCTGCGAAGTCGTTGACATGGTCGTGTCCGAAAAACGCGCCGATAATATCGCCCTGCGCAAGCCAACTGTCGAATTGGCCGTGATTGACATCCGGCGGGCAAGGGCCTTCGTTTAACGACCCCTGATAAATATAATCGGGATTGATGACATAGTGGTTATCGCTGAAGCTGCCGTGTCCGCGCACCGCGCCCTTTGTCCCCGACGAGACCTTCGTGAACATTTCGTAAGCCTCCGGCACAATAATGTGCTGGAACAGCAAAGACGGCAGCGGCTGTCCGCCGTTCTGTGCCTTTAGCTCGTTGGAGGTCTTTTGATACCACGCGGTTTGATCCTCATGCACATAACCGTATCCGCCGCCCTCTTCTTCGGGCGCATAGGGGTTGGAATCCATAAACCACAAATTGAACACGGCTTTATCGCCCGCGCTGTTCAAAATGGGCAGGTTGTAGTTGCCCACACCCGTCATTTCTTCGCCCTCTATCGCAAGGCAGGTCTTGTATGCCTGGAAATAGGAAAGGATCTGCTCCTTCGCCGCTTCCTCCGTCATGTTGCTTGGTTCGGAGCAAAGTCCCTCGTGGTCATGGTTGCCGAACACCAGGGCAAACGGAATACCGCGATCATCTATGGGCTTTGCGACCGTATCCACCGCGCGTTTGGTCGCTTCGGCGTCAACGCCTTTCCACCAGCCCGCGATATTGTCGCCCAGCAGCACGATAAAATCAGGCTTTGCCGCGTCTATCGCCGCGTTCAGGAGCGCCATGGACTCTTTTTGCGGCGTGTCGGTATCTTGAACATCCGACAAAATCAAAATTTTAAATTTTCCGTCGTGAAACTGCAATTTCGTCGCCCCCGCTGTATTCTGTGCCGCCGCACTCAAGGCGAAGCTCCACAGAAGCGCCACCGTCAAAAGCAGGGAAAACCATTTGACGAAGTGTTTTCTCATTCTGTTTCCTCCTTTTGTTTCGCAGCCATTTGCGACGCCTGCTCGCGGTGCAGACGCATTTCTTCATGAATGAGGCGCAGTTTGTCGCCCTCAAGGTCATAGAAAGCATACGGGATCAGCGAGAACAGGTTGAGCACCGGCGGGATCACGGTCACCAAGCCCCACAGCCACAGCCGCGTATTGACCGCGCCGCCCTCGGCAAGCACCATATCCGCGCCGACCTGCTGCAAGCCGATGAGCGGAATGATCGCTGTGGCGATCGCCGTGGTGAGCGAGCCTGTCAGCTTGCTGATAAAGGTGGTCATGGAGAACGAAATACCCTCGTTGCGCTCTCCCGTTTTCCATTCCATGTAATCGACCGTTTCGCCGACCATTTTCGTCGGTACGACCATCAGCACGCTGGAAATCGCGCTGGTGAAAACACCCTGCAGCGCAAGCAGCGGCACAATGATGCGCGGGTCTGTATAGAATCGGCAGCCCGCGAAGAAAATACAGGCGGTGACCACGGCTTTTAAGAACGTGACGCGGATCACGATCTGCTTGGAATTCCAACGCTTTTCAAGTCTTGGCAGGATCGCATAGGCAAAAAAGCCCATGATCGTACCCGGAATGCCCGCCACAAGCGAAAGGCTGGCGATCCCTAAGGACAGCGAATAATAATACTGCGTGAACGTATCGGCGATCCCGCCGACCGTGCCGATCACGGAGGACAGCACCAGCAAAAGCAACGGCTTGTTTTTAAACAGATACCGAAAGCAGTCGAGCAGCTTCGGCTCGTCATTGGTCTGCACCACACGTTCGCGCGTGAAAAGCCCCGCCAAAGAGAACAGCCCCATGCCAAGCGTGGCGGCGATGATGCCGAGCAACAGGAAAACCTGCCGCAGATCCAACGGGATCAGCTCGCGGCGACAAAGGTCGATGGACACAGAGATGATGATGCCCGGAATACCGCCGATGATGCTGGAAATAAACCGCGCCGAGGTGATCGCGCGGGAGCGATCCTCGGGATTCGGCGAGATCGCGGCGGAAAGCCCCCAAAACGGGATGTCGCCTATGGTGTAGAAGAATTCCCAAATAAAATACGTCACACACATATAGACGATTTTGACGCCCGTCGAGGACACATTGGAAAGGAACTCCGCCCCGCCGAAGAACAGCACCGTGGCAATGCCCAGCGGAATAGGTACAAACAGCAGATACGGGCGCAGTTTTCCGTAGCGCGTGCGGGTCTTGTCGACGATTGCCCCCATGATCGGGTCGTTGAAGGCGTCCCACAAGCCCATGAAAAAGATCATGGTCGCAACCGCCTGCGCAGGCACGCCGAAGACCGTCACCAAGAAAAAGGTCAACTGCATACGCACCATGTTGTAGCCTATGACCTGCCCGCCGTTGGCAACGCCGTACAGCACGGTTTCCCGCACGCCGACATAGCGTCTTTCGCGAACTGCGGTCGTTTGCATAACATCTCCCCCTTTTACGGATGTTGTGTATAGATCGGCGCGGTCACGGCAAGCTGACAGCCGCCCTGCCCGTCCGTTTCGCCCCAAAGCTCTGCGCGATACCAATGCGCGGGCTCGAGGTCAAGCGTCGCCGTTTGCCGCTCACCCTCTGCCGGCAGGCAAAGACACATCCGCCCGCCGTTTGTGTATACGCGAATTTCTTTCGGAACAAAGGTATTTTCCGTCTGCATCCTGGCGACGCGCGAACAATCGGTCACAAAGCGCCAGTCGCTCCTGCCTGCGGGGATCACATCCCCGACCGTTTCGCCCCGCTCGGTCTTAAAGTAAAACAGCGGACCTGCCGACACTACGGTCTTTCCGCTTTGAAGCGCGGTTTTCATGCCCGCGGGCGTAAGCGTCTCCCCCATACAGCCGAGATAGGTACACGCAGAAATCAGCTTGTTGCCCGCTGTGCGATGCCAATCCCGCCCAAAGGTCGGCGCGATACGATAGCCCCTGTCCAAAAGCGACCCCCAAAGCGCGATGGCACGGCGGTTCGAGGTGTTGAGATACGGCGAACCCTCCGACCAAATCTCCAAATAGTCCACAAGCGACCAGTCCCGCACACGGTATTCCCAATATCCGCCCGTGCAAATGGGCGTGCCGAGCTGAAAGGGGTGCGCCACCCCCGCAAGCCCGCCGCAGGCGTGGATCTGCCGCAGTTTTTCGTCGATGCCGTCCACACTTGCGTCCCGCCAATCGACGTATGCGGAACAGTCCAATACAGGCATATGCCCGAAATATGTTGTCCATTCCATACCGCCAAGCACCACGGGCGCGCGCGAACACGACGCTTCGGCAAGCCCTGCGGTCGTGTTGTGATCGGTCAGGCAAATGCCGTCCAAAAGCCGCTCATGCGCCGTCTGCAACAGCTCTGCGACCGAAAAATCACCGTCGCTGTGCAGGGTATGGCAATGCAGTTCGCAGGGAAACCAATGAAGATCAGCCATTTTCCGCCTCCTGCGCTTCGATTTTTACATGGCACACACAAAAATCCGTCACCAGCGCGTGAACGTGCAGCATGAGCCGCCATGCGCCTTTTTGCATTTTCCCGGGCAAAAAGCCGGGCGAGGCGGTGTTTTCCGTCAGAATATGAATCTGCTGCGGCGCTTGCCGATGCGCGCAGCCGCGATAGCCGTCAGGCGCGTCGAGCGACAGGGTGATGAGATTTTTTAAGGGCAGATAGTCCGCCGCTTCGGGGTAAGTGTCTCGGTATTCGCCCGCGTCGCGGCAAAGGCAGGCCTCGGCTTTCTCGCAGGCGGGCGCGCCGTCGAGGATCTTCGGCGCATAAGTATAGGTGATTTGCAGTTTTTGCGCGTCAAAGGGCAGCGTGAACGGCAAAATCAAATTTGTTTTTTCCTGCTCGGGCAGTACCCGAAGCTCCGTTTCCAATACAGTCGTCATACAGTCGCTCCCTCGCAGTCCGCCATAAACCGCTCCAACGCGGCCTCATATGCGGCGGGGTCGGTGTAATAGCTGCGCGCATGGACGGCGTTTGCCACCGTCAGCATGGATTTTTCTGTCGGGCAGGCGTCATACAGCAGCTTTTGCATAAAGGTCGGCACGAAATCATCCTTACCGCCGTGGATGAACAGCACGGGTCGTTTCGCCTGCCGCACGGCGTCAATGGGTGACGCATCGTGAAAGGAATAGCCTGCCAAAAGGCGGCAATAGGCGTTGCAGATATGTAAGATCGGGAAATCGGGCAGAGAAAAGGAGGTGTGCAGCTGATAGGAAAATTCCGCCCACGCGGAAGTATAGGCGCAGTCGGCAATCACGCCCTTGACCGTTTCGTCCTCAACAAGGCGGCTCATCATCAGCACGGTCGCCCCGCCCATGGACACGCCGAGCAGATATATGTTCCTGTCGGGAAAGCGTTTTTCGGCATAGCGCAGCCACAAAAGCGTGTCTCTCGATTCATGCGTACCGTAGCCCATATATTTGCCGTCGCTCTCGCCGCATCCGCGATGATCGGGCAGCACAAGGGTATAGCCGTTTCGGTAAAAATACGGCGCCATAAAGCAAAATTCCCCGATCCCCGAGCTGTGCGCGCCGTGGCATGCCAAAACAAGCCGTCCGTTCGGGTGTTCCGGCACAAGCACATGCCCGCGCAAAGCCGCGCCGTCGGGGGCGGTCAGGGTAACGGCCTCCAGCGGCATTTTGCGAAAATCCGCCGCCGCACGTTTTGCCTTTTCGGTATACGGATCCTCGGGCGCGTTGCCCGCGATTTGCTTTAAAATCCATTTCGGAACGGGCGGCGCAGTTCTGCCGACAAGCTGCTGAAAAATGAACGCACAAATTCCCAACAGCAAAACAAGCAGCAAAAGCAGTACCCCGCCGCATATCCAAAGCGCGGTTTGCATGGCGTACCTCCTACAATGCGCCCTCGCCGTTTGCGGGCGCGGGCAGATTGGACTGCATGATCTTTTCACACAGAGCGCGGGTCGGGAAGTCCAGGAAAAACCACCCATACGGCCTCGCGGGTGTCAAATCGTATGCCGAAAACAGGGCGTTGACCACGTCCGCATTCTTCTGCGGCACGCCCATGCCGCCGCAGGTACTCAGAAAATGGATGCAGATCTGCGTTTCGGACGGCGCGCAAGTCTCCAAAAACGGCTTTGCGCAAGCTTCCCATTTGGTTTGCGGCGCTAAGCGGTAACAATCCTGCACCGTGGCTTTGGCGGCCTTGGTGGGCGCTGTGTGAAAGGGCGCTGTTTGGCGGCGGGAATTCTGCTCCTCCCACACGGAGAAATCCAGCCCGCAGGGCTGTGCCATCCGAAAGTCCTCCGCGCACCGACAGCGGCGCATCAGCACGATCTTCCCCCGACACGCCGCAAGCGTCGGCACAGACGCCTCGGTATACCACAAATTCGGATTCGGACGGATAAAAGCGTCATAGAACGGCGGGAAGAAATCGTCCGAAGCATCCCCCCTGTCCTGCTTGACGCTCATCACCAGCGTTTCGCGCGGATGCGCCTGCAAAAAGGCGCGGCAATCCGCAAGGACGCTCTCAAAGGTCAGCTTTTCACGCTTGCCGGCGTCGGTGAAGCAGTCCGCCCTGCCATGGACAAGGTAAAACCGCCCGTCCTTTTGGTACAAACGGATGTCCAAAAGCCGAACGCCAATCTCGAGCTGTTGCGCAAAGGACAGCTCCTGACAACGGGCGAGCTTCTCGAACGCGACAAAGGCCGTTGCGCTGTCATGCGTGCCGGCAAGATTGATCTCGGACAGGAAAAGGTCGTCTGCAAGTATGGATAAAATCCCTTCGGAATCCACGTTTCCCACCTCTTTATACTCATCATACCCGAAAGCGTCGAAAAAAGCAAGGTTTCAACATAACAAAAGGTTTGTGTGTCGGGAGACCGTTCAAATAACCGCGCCGCCGTTGACGGAAAGCACCTGCCCCGTGATATAGGAGGCCTTCTCGCTCACCAAAAAGCATACGGCGTCGGCGACCTCGCGCGGTGTGCCGAGCCTGCCGAGCGGCACTTCTTCGGACACCATACGGCAGGTCTCCGCGCCCAGCTTTTGCATCATCGCCGTATCCACCGCACCCGGAGACACCGCGTTGACGGTAATGCCCGAGGGCGCAAGCTCCTTGGCAAGCGCTTTGGTCATGCCGATCAATCCCGCCTTCGCCGCGGAATAATGCACCTCGCACGAGCCGCCCGTCTCACCCCACATGGAAGCGATATTGACAATGCGCCCCGCCTTTTCATGCAGCATATCGGGAAGCACCGCGCGCGTCAGATAAAACGCGCCCGAAAGATGCACGTCCAGCATATGGTGCCAATCGGCGTCGGTAATTTCGGTAAACAGCTTTTGCTCGGAAATTCCCGCGTTGTTGACCAGTACCGAAACTGCGCCGAACGCCGCCCGCACGCGTCCGACCGTGGCTTCCACGGCGGCGCTGTCGGCAACATCGCAGGAAAACGCCATCGCCTTGCCGCCGCTTTCGGTAATGCGCCGGACGGCATTTTGTGCGCCGTCCGCATTTTGGTGATAAAGTACGGCCACCGCAAAGCCGTCCTCGGCCAAAGCCGAGGCAATCTCCTGCCCGATGCCGCCCGATGCACCCGAAACGATTGCGGTTTTTTGCATAGTCACCACTTCCGAAATTTTTCTTTCCTAAAACACGCGATTCAAACATCGTTCCTTGCTAACCATTGTAGCATACCCCGACGGAATTTGCATCCTTTTTCTCCGATAAAAAACAGCGGAACGCGTCTTTACGCGCTCCGCTGCGGATGGTCGAACAGACCCTGTTATTTCGCTTTTCCGGCAGCCGTGCGTTTTGCCGCCGTGGCTGTCGTCTCCTTTTGGAATGCGGACTTGGTGTGCCAAATATCCCGCGCATAGTCGTTGATCGCGCGGTCTGCGGCAAAGCGACCCGCACCCGCTATGTTCATCAGCGACTTTTTGTTCCATGCGGCGCTGTCCGCATACACCTGTACGGCCTGCTGCTGTGCGCGGCGATAATCCGCGAAATCCGCCAAGACCATGTACGGGTCGTGATGCAAAATCGTGCCGCCGATCTCGGGGAAGGGTTTGCCCGCAATGCCGTTCTGGTTGATAAAATCGATCGCACTGCGCAGTTCCCCGTTGTTGCTGTAATACTGCATGGGGTTGTACCCACGGCGCTGCAATTCCTCGACCTCGGGTGTACGCATACCGAAAATGAAAATGTTGTCCTCGCCGACCGCATCGAAAATTTCGACGTTCGCGCCGTCCATCGTGCCGAGCGTAACTGCGCCGTTGATCATCAGCTTCATATTGCCCGTGCCGCTCGCTTCCGTACCGGCGAGCGAAATCTGCTCGGAAATGTCCGCCGCAGGCATCAGACGCTCCGCCATGGTGACGTTGTAATCCTCGCAGTATACCACCTTGAGGCGGTCGCGCACGTCGGGGTCGTTGTTGATCATGTCGCCCAGCGCGCAGATAAAGGCAATGATCTTTTTCGCCATGTAATAGCCCGAAGCCGCCTTTGCGCCGAAAATATAGGTGTGCGGCGCGTACTCCGCGTTGGGATTTGCCTTGATCGCAAGGTATTCGGTCAAAATATTCAGTGCGTTGAGGTGCTGGCGCTTGTACTCGTGCAGACGCTTGACCTGCACGTCAAATACGGACGCGGGATCAAGCGCGATCCCCGTGCTCTTGTAAACACGCTGCGCAAAACGTTCCTTGTTGTGGGTCTTGATGCGCGCAAGCTCCTCCAACACACGCGTGTCATTTTGGTAGGCCTGCAGCTTTTGCAGTTCGTCCGCATTGCGAACGAACCCGTCGCCGATAAGTTCCGTCAAAAACGCGGAAAGCTCGGGATTGGCCTGACACAGCCAGCGGCGATGCGCGATACCGTTGGTGACATTTTTGAATTTATTGGGCGTGAGCGTGTAGAAATCATGAAACACGGAATCTTTTAAAATCTCGCTGTGCAGTGCAGAAACGCCGTTGACGGAATGGGAAGCGGCCACGCACAGATTCGCCATGCGCACAACGCCATTGGATATGATCGCCATACGCTCGACCTGATCGGCATTGTTCGTCGCCTGCCAAACGAAATTGCGGAAACGGTTGTCGATCTCTTTTGTGATCTGCCAGATACGCGGCATCAAGCGGCGATACAGATCTTCCGGCCAGCACTCCAGCGCCTCTTTCATAACCGTGTGATTGGTGTATGCCACCGCACCCGTGACGATCCGCCACGCTTCATCCCAGCCGTAGCCGCATTCGTCCAAAAGGATACGCATCAGCTCCGGCACAGCAAGCGTTGGGTGGGTATCATTGAGATGCACGGCGACCTTTTCGGCAAAATTGTCCATCGTGCCGAAAGTGCGCAAATGCCGATGTACAATATCCTGAATGGACGCAGAAACCAGAAAATACTGCTGCCGAAGCCGCAGAGATTTGCCTTCGGGGTGATTGTCGGCGGGATACAGCACCTTGGAGATCACCTGCGCCATCGCGTTTTGCTCCATGGCGCGCATGTAATCGCCCTGATTGAACAGCGACATATCCAAAGCCGGGGCTTTCGCCGACCAGAGACGAAGCACCGAAATGCCCTTGCCGTCCTTGCCCGAAACATACATATCGTAAGGCACGGCCTGCACGGGTTTATAGTTCACAAGCTCCACGTGGTGGAACTGTGCGTCCCAGGAGTCATGTACTTCGCCCTCGAAGCGCACCTCGATGGCGCTCTCCTCATGCGGAACGAGCCATACCTCGCCGCCGGGCAACCAAAAATCGGGCAGTTCGGTTTGCCAGCCGTCCACCAGTTTCTGCTTAAAAATCCCCGCTTCGTAAAGGATGGAATAGCCGCGCGCGGGATAGCCCTGCGTGGCAAGACCGTCCAAATAGCAGGCGGCAAGCCGCCCGAGGCCGCCGTTGCCAAGTCCCGCGTCCGGCTCGCAGTCATATAAGCTTTCAAGCTTGACGCCGTAATCGGCCAAAACGCTCTCGAACACCTCGGTCAAATTGAGGTTGTAGAGGTTGTTTTTGAGGGAACGACCCATCAAAAATTCCATACAGAGATAATAAATCTTTTTTGCGCCTGTTTTTGCGGACTCTCGGGAAAACTCCGCTCTGCCCGCGCCCATCATATCGCGCACGATGAGCGCGACCGCTTTGTAGTACTGCTCGTCGGTCGCCTCTTCGGGGCTTACGCCCATAAAATGCGACAGCTTTGCGCAAAGCAAGTCTTTTGCTTTCTTCTTTGACAACGCGTAATTCATATATTCCTCCAAAAAATATCGAAATCCACTTTGGTTTAGATCAGTTTATTTGTATATATTATACTAAAATTCGTAAAATAGCAACTATAATTGAAAGATTTCAGCGATATATACAAAAACAGGCGCAAACGCCGCCCAAAACACGGCGCGTCGCCGCAATTTCCGCATATTCAGGCAGGTGTTTGCGCCGAATGAAAACCCGAATTTGAAAAAAATGCCCGAATTTGAAAAAAAGCAAAATTTCGGTTGACATTTTGCGGATGCTGATTTATAATCTAACTACTGTTTGGGCCCGTAGCTCAGCTGGGAGAGCGTACGGTTCGCATCCGTAAGGTCGAGAGTTCGATCCTCTTCGGGTCCACCACCACGTCGTCGCGGACATTGCATCGTTCGCGACGGCGTTTTTTTGTATAAACGGCGTCTCTCACGCACGCCGTCGCTTCCCCTCTCCCCAAAAGCCCTGCGATTTTTCGGGCGTTTCGGCATCCGACGCACTACAAATATCCCTGTTTCTGCCATCGAAAACAGTCGGATTTGCTTTGCGCTCCTCCCCGCCATGGCACGGCGGGACAATCCGGCTTTTCACGAAAATAACGGACAAGGCATATGTCTTGTCCGTTATTGTTTCTCTTTCCCGAAAAACCGGTTCTTAAAAAGGACGCGGGTTGCATGGACGCCACCCAAGGCCTTCCTTTTCGCGGCACAACTCAAAGAATGCTTTTGATTCGCCGCAGAGCCTTTAAGCCTCGATCTGCGTAGAACCGCTGTTGGATGCGGGTACGAAGCCGATCCACATTTTGCCCTTGTTGAGTTTTAATTCGCCGCCGTTTGCATCGGTCAGCTTCAGCGGCGCAGTAGGCGTGGAGGACGTACCCTTCGACCATTTGATGTTCTGATATGTACCGTTGGACACATACACGCCCGAGCCGCTCGACAGATCCCAATCGACGTGGCCGCTCTTGGAGCCCTGCACGGGGCTGACGTTCGTATACAAAATCAGCACGTTCGTGACCGCCATGGTTTTGCCGTTCGCGTCCTTCATTTCGGAGGAATTCATATAGTTGTAATATAAGCCGTCCTGCGTGTTATAACGGAACGTATGCTTATAGTTCCCGGAAAATACCGCACGGACGCTCGAACACGTCCCGCCCGACAGGGTCTGCTTGTTCTCGGCAAAAACAAACGTCGAAACGCCGCCGTCCCGCGCCGTTGTGCGGTAGCCCTTGCTCGCGATCGCCTTTTGCAGATTTTCGCCCGTGGTATACGCCGTGTGTTCCTTCGCTACCTTGCGGGATTTATCGCGTGCAAAGGTCGAGCCGGCGTTCATGCCGTCGATGTCGTTCACGCCGTCCCTTTTGATGGCGTCATACGCGTATGTACTCCCGCCGAAATGCACATAGATCGCGTCAAAGCCCTCGGCCAATTCCACATAATCGTGCCGCGCGCTGCGCGTAGGGCCGACCTTCGGGATATCCTGTGCGTCGGCGTACAGCCACATCATACGCGTAATGCCCGCTTCGACCTCGCCCTCGATGACGATGTCGGGCGTGCTTAACCCCCACTGCGGGCGCGCATCGGGTGAGTTTTCGACCATGACCGCCACGGGGCGCTTGCCCACGGCGTCGGCGCGCAGCTCCAGACCCGTCAGCGGATTGACCGTTGCACTCGCCACAGGCACGGCTTCCGTTGTCGAGGGTTGGGTGCTTTGGGATTCGGGTTCATAATCCTTTTTTTCCTTGCCGCAGGCGGAAAAAATCGTTACGGTAAGCATAAGGCTCAAAAGCACCGCTGCCGCCCGTTTGAAAATCTGACGATTCATATCTTTCTCCTAACTTCCTTGTGCATTGCACAAAATACTGTCCTGCGCCGTTCTTGTCCCTTTTGACCGTAGAGAGGACGAAACGGCATTTTGTTATGCATTTATTTTACCACAAACGACCCGATTTGCAAGGCGTTTACAGGAATTTACAAAAAATATGGGAGCATACCTAAAATATGTTCCCATATTTTGTGTATTATTCTATTTTTCATCGGCGCTCAGCAGCGCGTCGATCTCGGGCAGGACGTGTCTGCAATCCCGAACGCCCTCCATATAACAACGCTCTAATTTTTCGCTGTCCGTGCCGAATTTGTCCACCGGCAGCGCATATTCGGGCGCGATCACGACCGCCTTTCCCTCTTTCTCGAGTTCGTAGCAGCGTTCCAGCGACGCATTGTACCCGATGTGGCGGCGGTCAAGCGCGGCGGCTATATGCGGATACGCCTTTAAATTGCGGGTATAGGCGAGGCGCAGCCGCTCCGGCTGTTTTACATACCCACGTTTGCGCGTCAGCACGATCACCAATCGGTCACAACCGTCCGCCAAAGCGCGCTCCACGGGGATGGAATCCGCCACACCGCCGTCGAAATACAGCTTGTCTTTGTACTGGACGGGCGGAGAAAACATCGGGATCGACGCAGAGGCTTTGAGGATCGTAAAATCCTTGCCGACAATGTTGCTTTTGTCGAAATATACCGCTTCCCCGCTTTCGGCGTCGGTCACCACGGTGATGAATTCACTGGCATTCGCATGGAACGCGTCGTAATCAAAGGGATCAAGCTCCTGCGGGATCGTATCGTAAATAAAATCCAGCCCGAACATGGATTTTTGGTGCAGGATCGGGTCTAAGCCGATGTAGCGTTTGTCATGCACATAACCGGTATTCACGCGATAACCGCGTCCCCGCTGCCCCGAGAGAAAGGAAGCCGCGTTGCCCGCGCCCGCCGACACGCCGATCACATAATCAAATCCGATCGCCTCGTCCAAGAGCACGTCCAGCACGCCCACGGTGTATATCCCGCGCATACCGCCGCCTTCCAATACCAAACCTGTTTTCATATCTGTACACCTCTTTGTGATTTGCCGTTTTCTCCGAGCATATCCCGCAAATATCTTGCCGTTCGCGCCAGCGGCAGCCCGACGACGTTGCAATAATCGCCGTCGATCTTTTCCACGAACAGCGCGCCGCGTCCCTGGATGCCGTAAGCGCCCGCTTTATCCATCGGCTCGCCCGTTTGCACATACGCCGCGATCTCTTCATCGGTCAGCGGGAAAAAGCATACGGCGGTCTTTTCGTGAAACAACACGGTTTTTTCGCCGTTCGTGATGTATACGCCCGTAAATACGCTGTGCCGACGCCCCGAAAGCAGACGCAGCATTTCGGCGGCGTGCGCGCTGTCTCGCGGCTTCCCCAAAATCTGCCCATCCAACGCCACCACGGTATCCGCCGCAAGGATGACTTCATCCGCGTTTCGGGGAACGGCCATGCCCTTTTGCACAGCCAAACGCTCGACCGCTTCGGCGGGCGACAGCCCCGGCGGCAGGCGTTCTTCGGTATCGGCGACCCGTTTTTGGAAGGAAAAGCCGCCCTGCGTCAAAATTTCCGCGCGGCGCGGCGAATTGGAAGCAAGGATCAGCTTCATGCGTTCACCCCGCCTTTGATGTGATAATACGCCTTGCAAATGCCGACCTGCGTTTTGCTGTCGCGAATTTCGTTGCGCATGACCATCCTGTAGGCTTCCTCGAGCGGGATGTGCCGCACCTCTAAGAATTCGTCGTCGTCCAAGTCCTGCGCGCCCATGGAAAGCCCCGTCGCCATATACATATGGATGACCTCGCCGCAATAGCCCGGGGTGGGATAGAGCTTGCCGAGGTCGGTATAATGCCGCGCGGTCGCGCCCGTTTCCTCGCGCAGCTCCCGCTTGCCCGCCGCAAACGGGTCTTCGCCGTACTCCAATTTGCCCGCAGGCAGCTCCAGCACGACTTCACTGTACGGATAACGGAACTGTTCGACAAACAAAAGCTCCTCTTTGTCGGTCAGCGCGGCGATGCACACGCCGCCCGGATGCTCGATTACCTCGCGTTTTGCCGTACCGCCGTCCGGCAATCGCGCATCGTCCACCCGCAGGTTGACGATGCGGCCTTTGTAGATATATTCCTGCGCGATGGGTTTTTCGGTCAGATCCATACTAAAGAAACGCTCCTTTGCATACATATGAACATGGGACAATCTGTCGTCCCGAATTTTTGACAAGAAAGCAGAGGATGAAAATGGCGGTTTCGTGCGCACCTTTTTTCTATACACAGGCAAAGCAGATCACAGAGCGTCTGCAAAATACATACCCCGGCATGGGGCTTTATGTGCTTGGCAGAAGCTGGGCAAAGCGAGGGATTTTTGCGTATACGGTCGGCGCGGGTGCTGAGAATGTATTGCTGGTCGGGGGGCTTAGCGCACAGGACGCCGCCGCGCCGCTGATCCTGTACCGCTTTTTGGAGCGGCTTTGCCGAAGCGAACAGCGCGACAAAACGCTTCGTGCGGTCAAAATTCGCAACACCTTACGCGAACGGCGCGTGACCGTCATTCCCTGCCTGAATCCCGACGCGTATGAAATTCGGCAGTTCGGCGCGCTCGGTGCAGGCTGCTACGCGGGGTTGGTCGGCCGCGCCGCAGGCAAAAGCTATGCCAACTGGTGCGCGAACGCGCGGGGTGTGCATGTCACGCACAATTTCGCGTATGCCCATATGCCAATTTTGCCGAAAGACGCGGCGCAGGGAAGCCTGCCGCAGCCGTCGCCATGCGCCTACGCAGGCCCTGTGGCGGAAAGTGAAGCGGAAACGGCCGCGCTCGTGCGGCTATGCGTTCGGGAGACCTTTCGGCACGCCGTTGTGCTTTCGGGTACGGGCGGCTATGTGCATTGGGCCGCGCCCGACGCGCCCACCGAAAAGCATGACGCGCCGATGGCGGCGAAAATTTTGGCGGCCGCAGGCGGATACAAACTTGCCGATTCGCCTGCGGACGCCCGCCACGGCTGTTTTGCCGAATGGTTTGCGGGGGAATTTGACAAGCCCGTCTATGAGATCACCCCAAACGCTTTTGAAGCCATGCAAACCCAACAAAGCTTCGACGCGCTGTACGCGCAAATCGAGGAAATGCTGGTTTTGGCGACGATATTATAGGTTTGTTGCCGACGTCTCCCTCCGCCAAATCGGTCGGCGGGGTAATATACTATACGGCATTTCGCTTTTTCCTCCCTATGATAAGGGGCAGAATGCATATGGGGAAATGCTTGAAAAAATATATCGTAATGCAAAAATGGCCATTCTTGCCAAATGCGCCGCTACGCGGCACATCGGGAAACCCCTTGCAGGGGCGCGGGTGTCCAGTGGACACCTCTGCCGAAGGCAGAAGCGCCGACCGAGCCGGCAGGCGAGAATTCCCGCGACAAAACAGTCCACCGGACTGTTTTGTCGCCCTTCCTGATCCCGCTGACGCTTTGGGATTTCGCAGCCTGCGGGCTGCGAGTCAGAGCTTTGCTCCGACACCTCACCGCCTTTTTAGAAAAAGGCGGGCGAAAAACTCTTGCTGTTGCCTTGTGGCAATGCGTAGCAACCCGCATTCTCTCATGCCCCTCGGTCGGTGCTTTTGCGGTTTAGTTATTTTTTGTCTATTTGCATTTTTAGCTAATTTTTGTCTACTCCGTGCTTTCTCCGTACTGCCGCACGAGGGATTTGTAGTGTCTGCCCTTTTCCTCAAAGCTCTTGTAGACGTTATAGCTCGGCGCGGCGGGCGAGAGCAGACAGATTTTACCCGCCTCGGTATGCGCATAGGCAAGGCGCACCGCTTCCTCCAAATCGGCGGCGGCAAAGATATTTTTATCGTCATTTTTTTCCTGCAAAGCCGCTGCAATGGCATGCCCCGTGTCGGGCAGGCCGATGATATTGCGCACCGTGCTGTTTTGCAGTTCGGCAACAAAGCCGCTGTAATCCAGCCCGCGATCCATACCGCCGATGATGAGCGTATCCACCTTTTTAAGCGCATCCACCGCGCACATCACCGCGTGCGGGATCGTGGCGATACAGTCGTTATAAAAGGTAATTTCCCGATACGTACCGACCTTTTCCATGCGATGCTCGATGCCCGCAAAGCTTCGCACGACCTGCGCGCAGTCCGCGTCCGTAACGCCGAAACGCCTTGTCGCGGCGCGGGCAAATAAAATATCCTGCCGATTGTGAACGCCCGCCAAATGTTCATTATCCACGGGAAACGGCAGTGCGTCGTCCGCAGAAACGCCACATTTCTGCGACGGGGTGTCCGAAAGATGCGGGAAGACCTCCAAGCCCTGATCGGCGTTGTAAATCAGCAGATCGGTCGGCTTTTGGTACAGCGCGATATGCGATTTCGCCGCCGCATAGCCCGCGAATCCGCCCCGATAATGCTCCAAATGTTCCTCATACAAATTGGTCAGCACCGCGACTTCCGGCGAACAGCGTGTGAATTCCAGCTGGTGCGAGGACATTTCGATCACACAGACCGTGTTGGGGCGCAGATCGTCGAGCACCTCAAACACGGGTACACCCACATTGCCGATGAGACGGCAGTCCTTGCCCGCCGCCTTTAAGAACCGATAGCAAAGCGTTGAAGTGGTCGTTTTGCCCTTAGAACCCGAAATGCCGATCTTTCGGCAGTCTGCAAAGCGCAAAAACAAATCGGTTTGACAGGTGACCTCGGTATGCGGGTCGATGTCCACGGTTTTAAAAGAAATTCCGGGGCTTTTGAGTACCACGTCAAACGCATTGACCGTATCGAGATACGATTCGCCCTCGATCAAAGTGACAAACGGGTCGTCGAGAGAGACGGGGTTTTTGTCCGCGACGGTCAACGGCTTTTCGGGAAAATATCGACGGATATAGCGGTAGGACGACTGCCCCTCACGCCCGAAGCTGACGAGCAGGACGGACTTTTCGCGAAGATATTCAGCGATTTTCGGATACATAGGCGTACATCTCCTTTACCGCAGGCAAAAACTGTTCGGGTACGTTGTGCTGCGGATTATAGGCGCGCAAAAGATCGTCCATGCCGTCCGCGCGGTCGCATTCACAGAAATGCCGCAGAAGCACGGGCAACGTTCTGCCCTCTTGCAAAAAACGCGCCGCCGTTTGGCGCAAAGCGAAGGTGATCTCCTCGACCGTGCCGACGCATTCAAAGGGCTTGACTTTCGCAAAACCGCAAAGCCCGTCAAAATCGGCAAGCAGCTCCTTGTCGTCGAGCATATCCGCCCCGAAGATCGCGCACAGGCGGTCATACGCCATGAACGGCGAAAGAATGGAAAACACAAACAGGCATTTGGCGCATTTGGCGCACCAGATATTTTGCTTGCTGCCGCGATTGCAGGAGCGAAAAACGGTGTGGAACTGCGGCAGCGCGGCAAATTGCTTTGCGATCTGCAATTCCGAAAACGGCCGCAAAAGGCTGAAATACCGAATTTCGGGCAGGAGGTTGCGCGCGGTGTACGCGGCAAAATCGCATTCAAACGCATAGGATTTGGAATATTGGTGATTGATCTGAGTCCCCGCGATGTTGGATTCGTTCGCGCTGGATTCGTTGGACAGCACGACATCCGTCGCGCCGATGAGGTACGCGCAGTAGTACGACAAAAACGCCACGACCGCCGAAAACGGCGTGTGTCCGTTTAAGAACCCCTCTTGATTGCACCGTAGTAAATTTTTATCTATCGTGCGATGGGTGCGCAAAATCGTGCGCTCGCTGTACCCCGCCGCAAGCACGGTTTCGGTGCGCGCGGGCTGGTCGTTCACCGTGAAAAAGCAATTTTTTTCGCCCTCCCCGCGCAAAAGGCTCGCGGTCACGCAGCTGTCCTTGCCGCCGCCGACGGGAATTAAATGCATCCCGCTCTCGATAAAGCGATCCGTCGGGCGCGCAGACGGCGGTACGGTACAAACGATCTCCATAAAATCCGTTTCGGTCGCGGCAATGCCGTTGATGTAGAAAAATTCGGAAAGCCCCCGAAAATACAGCCGCTTCCACCAAAGGATATCCGCTTCGCTCAAATATCCGCACGCGACCTCGACCCTCGGCGGGCAGGCGGCTTTCCAATAGCTGATGAGCTCCACCATGCCGAGGTTAAAAGCGATTGCCTGCGCCATGGGGGAATCCGGCGCGTTCAGGATGTGAAAATGCGTGGTGTCGATGACCGTGGACGGTGTAAACGCCCCCAAGCCGTCTACATGAAAATAAAAAGTCAGACGGATATGGCTCTCGGTCTTCTCTATGGTATAGCGCTCATAGCAAAAGCGCGGGTATGTCTTTCGCAGACGTTCGTAATCAGCTTGCGGCATACGTTCCCTCCAAAGGTTTCTGCGGTATCCTATTCCGTATATAGTATTATACGTTTTACGGCGCTAAAAAGCAAGGCGGCAGGAAAAAAACGGCAAAATTTTTGGCGTGCAAAACGGCCTTTGAAAAATTGGAAACATTCCTAAAATCTTAAAAATAATATTGCTATTTTTGGGCAGATATGCTATGCTTTATGATATACTGACTGAAAAATGCGGGATTTTCCCGATATAGCAGGAATTTACTTTAGGAGGATACATATTATGAAAGCTTACAGCGCAGATCACATACGCAATATTGCGGTCGCCGGACACGGCGGTAAGGGGAAAACGACGCTTTGCGAAGCAATGCTGTATATTTCGGGCGCTTCCGACAGGCTCGGGCGCGTGGCGGACGGCAACACGGTTCTCGACTTTGACGCGGAAGAGAAACGCCGCAAATCTTCGGTTTCCTCCGCTATGGCGGCAATCGAATGGAACGATACGAAAATCAATCTGCTCGACGCCCCCGGTCTTTTTGACTTTGAAGGGGGTTCTGCGGAGGCAGTGCGCGCGGCGGACGCGGTGCTGATCGTCACTTCCGCAGGCTCGGGCGTGGACGTCGGCACGCAAAAGGCTTTCAAGGCGGCGGAAAAACGTGGCGCGGCGAAGTTTTTTGCCATTACCAAAACCGACTCCGACCACAGAAGCTTTTACAAGACCTTTGACGCGCTCAAAGAGGTTTACGGCAACAAGCTCTGCCCGACCGTTATCCCCCATATGGAGGGGAATCTCGTCAAATGCTATGTCAACCTCATCACGGGTACGGCGTATGCATACAAGGACGGCAAAGCGCAAAAGGTCGATATGCCGAGCGACCCCGCCATTGCCGACATGACCGACGCATTTATGGAGACGGTCGCCTCCACGGACGACGCGCTCATGGAAAAATTCTTTGAGGGTGAGACCTTTACCAAAGAAGAAATTCTCAAAGGGATGCGCATCGGCGTGGCGGACGGTTCGATCTATCCCGTTTATGCGGTCGCGGGGCTTACGGCGGCGGCGATCGATCAGCTGTTAGACGGCCTTGCGGGGTCTGCCCCCGACGCGCAGAACCATGCGGGGGAAAAGGTCGAATATGAAAACGGCGAAACGGGCGATCTGCCCTGCAATGAGAGCGCACCGCTTGCGGCGATCTGCTTCAAAACGGTCGCCGACCCCTTCGTCGGTAAAATGTCCTTCTTCAAGGTCATTTCGGGAAAACTCGCACCCGACAGCGTCGCGTACAATCCACGCACGGGTGAAAATGAAAAAATCGGCAAGATCGTCACCGTTCGCGGCGCGAAGCAGGAGGACACCAAGCAGATCATTGCGGGCGACATCGGCGTTTTGACGAAGCTCTCGGGCGTGAAAACGGGCGATACGCTTTGCGACAATAAGAATGTCCTGACCTTAAAGGATGTGGATTTCCCCGAGCCGTGCCTTTCCATGGCGGTCAAGGTCGCGAAGAAAGGCGAGGAGGAAAAGGTCGCCGCAGGGTTACAGCGTTTGATGGAGGAAGACCCCACCATTCGCTATACCAACAACACCGAAACACGCGAGCAGGTGCTTTCAGGCTTAGGCGAACAGCATTTGGACGTGATCGTTTCCAAGCTCAAAACCAAATTCGGCGTATCGGTGACGCTTGAAGTCCCGAAGGTCGCCTATCGCGAAACGATCCGCAAGGCCGTAGAGGCACAGGGACGGCACAAAAAGCAGTCGGGCGGCCATGGGCAGTTCGGCGATGTATGGATCAAGTTTGAGCCCTGCGACAGCGACGATCTCGTCTTTGAGACCGCCGTGGTCGGCGGTAGCGTGCCGAAGAACTACTTCCCCGCCGTGGAAAAGGGACTTCGCGAATGTGTAGAGCGCGGTTTTGCCGCGAATTACCCCATGGTGGGCTTGAAAGCGACGCTGTACGACGGCTCTTATCACCCTGTGGATTCGTCGGAAATGGCTTTCAAAACGGCGGCGTCCATCTGCTTTAAAAACGCCATGCCGAAGGCCGACGTGGCGATCTTGGAACCCATCGGCACGCTGACGGCTTTGATGCCCGACGACAACCTCGGCGACATCATGGGCGACGTCACCAAGCGCCGCGGCAGAGTGCTGGGCATGGGGCCTGCGGACGAACCCAAAATGCAGGAGCTTGTGGCGGAGGTGCCTATGGCGGAAATGGGCGATTTCTCGACCGTACTGCGTTCGGTGACCGCAGGCAGAGGCTCTTACCGTTTTGCATTCGCACGATATGAGCAAGCACCGCGTGAGGTCGCCGACAAAGTCATTGCAGAGCGCGCCGCGCAAAAAGAAGAATAACCGTTCGCTTTCGGCCGCTCTTCCAAACGGGAGAGCGGTCTTTTGTTTTCTATTTACTTTTTGATGAAAATATTGTAAAATAAGCAAGGAATCCGAAAAAATAGCAAAAGGAGCTAAGAGCATGGGAAAAGTCGTTAATCAACTCGTTATGGCCGGTATGGCGGCCGTCGCCTCCACCGCACTCGGCGGCATCATTTATCGTCATATGCGCTATCAAAAAATCAAACCGAAGCCGCTCAAGCACTTCCCCGAGCTTGTTCCCAACAATGAAAAAGAACTGCACCTCACCGCGCATCGCGGGCTTTCGGCGGTCTATCCCGAAAATACCAAGGAAGCGTTCACGGCGGCCGGACAGGCGGGCTTTTACGCGTTGGAATGCGACACGCACTGCACGACCGACGGCACATGGGTCATTCTGCACGATGGGCAGATCAAAACCATGTTCGACGGCACGGGCGATGTGAAAAGCTATTCCTATGCGGAAATGCTTCAAAAGAAAATGACCAACGGCGCGAACATCGAAAAGTACCCGAATGCGCAGATCTGCACGCTGCAGGAATATATCGACATCTGCAAGGAATACGGTTGCCGTCCGATGATCGAGGTCAAGGATAAGCGTTTGGATAAAATGCCCTCGCTTTACGATATGCTCGTCAAGAACGATATATTGGAAAGCTGCATCATCATTTCGTTCCATATTTCGGTGCTGAAGGAACTGTATAAAATCGATCCGAATTTGGAAATGTGGTATTTGGTCGAATATATCACCGACCAAAAGCTGCGCGAAGCCAAGGAATGCGGCAATGCGGGCATCGCGTTTTGTGCGCAGTATAACGCAGGACGTCCCAAGGCCATTCAGAAGGTTCACGACAACGGTCTGACCGCCGCCTGCTGGACGGTCGATACCCAGGATATGCTCGACAAAATGATGGCGCTGGGCGTCAAATACGTCACGACGAATTCCATTTTGCCCGAATGATCGGCTTCGCCGCACAAGCGCATTTTCCAAAACCTAAGGAATAGACAATTTATGACTACGTTCTGTCCCCTGTTTTCCTCCAGCAAAGGCAACGCCATTTATATCGGCGCGCCCGACGGCGGTATTCTGATCGACGCGGGTCGCAGTTGCCGCCAAATCGAGGTCGCCCTACATAACATCGGCGTTGCGCCCGACAGCATTCGGGCGGTCTTTGTGACCCACGAACACAGCGATCACATCAACGCCCTGCGGGTCTTTGCATCCAAATACCGCACCCGCGTATACGCCACCAACGGCACATTGGAAGCCCTCGACGATATGCAGATCCTTTCCGACAAATTCGACGCGTTTGCCCTGAATCCCGAGGGGACGGACTGCGGTTCGCTGTATCTGAAGCCCTTTCCCACCTCCCACGACTGCCGCGAAAGCTGCGGGTATGTGGTTTGTGCCGAGGACGGCACGCGCATTGCCGTTGCCACCGACCTCGGCTGCGTGACCGATGCCGTTTTAGACGCGATCACGGGCTGCGAAACGGTACTGCTGGAATCCAACCACGACGTGCGGATGCTGGAAAACAATCCGCAGTACCCCTACCCGTTAAAGCGGCGCATTTTGGGGGATGCGGGGCATCTTTCCAACGAGGTCTGCGCCCAAACGGCCTGTGCGCTTGTAAAGAGCGGCACAAAGCGTCTGTTTTTGGGGCATTTGAGCGAGCAGAACAACCTCCCCGCGCTTGCGCGCAGCGTCACCGCAACGGAGCTTACCGCCTGCGGCGCTGTCGAGGATACCGATTTCACCCTGCAAGTGGCCAAGCCCGTTTGGGATGAAAGGGCGGTGCAGCTTTGATTTCCATAACCGTGCTTGCGCTCGGCAAGCTCAAAGAGCCGTATATGCGCGATTTCGCGGCGGAATACGAAAAGCGTCTGTCCGCGTTTTGCAAATTGCAGATCGTGGAATTGCGCCCCGCACCTCTACCCGACGCGCCCTCTCCGTCGGAGATCGACCGTGCGCTGGCTTCGGAGACCGGGCGCATCTTGGAAAAGCTCCCGTCGAACGCCTATGTTTTCGCCATGTGCATAGAGGGGAAAGAAACTTCGAGCGAATCGTTTAGTCAAAAAATATCTACTCTGGCAGCGTCGGGTGTAAGCCACCTCGTTTTCCTTTTGGGAAGTTCTTTCGGGCTTTCGGACGAGGTCAAACGCATGGCCAACGAACGCTTTTCCATGTCGCAAATGACCTTTCCCCACCAAATGGCGCGCATTATGCTGCTCGAACAGCTTTACCGCGCGTTTCAGATCATCGGCGGCGGAAAGTATCACAAGTGAATCGAAGCAATAAAGGCCGACCTTTCGAGGCCGGTCTTTTTCATAAAATGCAAGGTTATAGGTTTTCAGGATGCGAAATCCATTTTCCACACATAGTCCGTGCGGTATTTGCCGTTGCTATAAAACGCCGCGCCGGATTCAAACAGCACAAGGACGCGTCCATCCGATCCGAGGGTAAGCGCCTCGGTCATCGGCATCGCAGTGACCGTATCGCGCAGAGAGCCGCTGTCCAAAATAAACGCGGGAATCTGTTTTCCGCCTATCGCAGCGGTGGTTTGCGGGCTGTTCAGGTCAAGCGTGCAGCGAAGCAGCGTGGAATTGTTCTTGCGGCCGTAGGACTGGCTCAGGATCACCGTTTCGGCGTTCGGGCAGGCCATGCCCTGAATGCGGTCGGGCGCGATCAGCACATAATCGGGTACGGGAAGCTGCCCATTGTCTCCGTGCAGGGCGTCGGGGCGGCGCATATCGTAGCCGAGAATGTAACAGCCGCTCTCGCCGTCCGCCGTCGGCGTGGTGCGGTCGATCCCCGTCGGCAGATTGTAGTCGTCCTTCGGATAATAGAAATTGCCCACCCAAAGCATATTTTGGGCGTAACTCAGAAACGACGGCGTGATCCCCACGGGCAGGGTCTCGTCCAGGACAATATCATAGCTCCCCTTTTGGGGCAATGCCGAAAGCGGGATCGCGGCAATGGTATCGTTCCCGTCGGCGTCGGGTTCGGCGGAGACATACAGCTTATCCCCGACAGCCGCCAGACCGCCTACATGGCCGGTAAACGCGCTCCCGTCGGGCAAAAACAGCCGATACTCGGCGGCAAACGCGCCGCTCTGCGCGTCCAGCGCCAAAATAACCGAAGGCGCTTCCTCCTTAAAGTACGCGGAAATGTACAGCATACCGTTGCTTTCGCAATAGCTCATCCCCTGCGGGATCGCCGTCTCCCGAAGCCCCGGGATCAGGTACGCCCGCTCGGACAGGGAAAGGAACGTATCGAACGCCTTTGCCCCAAGATAGGTTTCTTTTTCGACTGTGCTCGTCTGCGTAAGGATAAACGCCGTTCGCGGCGTTTCGCTGCGCGCGGATTTTGTGTTTTCCGGCTGTACGACTTTGTTTTTCCCTCCACAGCCCGAGAAAAAGCTCAGGCACAGGCAAACCAAAAGCAGTATGGAGACCGTTTTCTTCATCTTACCCTTCCTTTCCTTCCGTGGGATGATTCTTTGTTTCAGTATACCTTATTTTCCCAAGAATAGCAAGCGTCGGCAAAAATGGCTACGATACGCCGCAGAGGCTAAAGACGATGGAAAATTGTCAGGAAAAGGCATTTATGATGGTATGATGGCTATCTATACAATTGAAAAAACGAACGGCTGATCGCCGTCCGTCATAGGGCATTTATAAAGCGCTTCGACAAAATCATTCTGTCGGAGCGCTTTTTATATTCCTTTCGTCGTTATCCTTTTGCCAAACGGCGAATATGGCTGATGATCAGCATTAAATCATCCTCGTTGAGCTTTTGCAGTTCCGTAATCGCGCTTTGAAGCAGAGCGGGATTTTCAACGGAATCATCAAAAAATTGCGCAGGCGTTATTGCAAAATACCGACATATCTCGAGGAATTCCGTCATTGGGGGCAAAGATTTGCCGGAAGAAATGTTATACACATAACTCCTACTGTGTCCGAGGTCATAGCTCATTTGATACTCCGAAACACCTTTTTGAAGTCGCAGTGCGGTGATCCTCCGTCTGATAAAATCTGCATCCATAGTTGAAACCTCCTACTTTTTCATTGTATGGCATTCAGAAGTTTCACTATTCCAAGATTTTACGTTTATTTTTTATAAATATTCAAATAAATTATGTTTTTTCCAACGAAATATGTTATAATGCATTTAGAAGTCAAGAAACCTCCATCATAAAAGCAAAAAAGCATAAAATATAGAAAGGATAAACGTATTTGACGGAATTTACTGTAGCATTTTTCGGACACAGATATATTTCAAATCAGTCATTGATTGAGGAGCGGTTGCAGGCGTATATCGAAATGCTTTTGCGAGAGAAAGAATACGTGACCTTTTTAGTGGGGCGAAACGGTGAATTTGATCAATATGCCGCCTCTGCTGTGCTTCGGGCAAAGAAAAACTTGCGGGAAGACAACAGCTCGCTCGTACTTGTATTACCGTATATGACCGCTGACTGCATGAACAACAAAAATGGCTATACACAGTATTATGACGAGATTGAGGTTTCACACAATGCGGAAAAGGCGCACCCAAAATCCGCCATCCAAATTCGGAATCGTGAAATGGTTGATCGGGCTGATTTGATACTTTGCTACATTGAACGCAACCAAGGCGGTGCATTTACTACAATACGATATGCACAAAATCAAAATAAAAATATTGTCAATCTCGCTGAAGGCACAAGCGATCTATTGTCGGATAAGGCTTGTCTGGAAGGTTCTTTCTATCGATATTGACGGCACGCACCGGATTTTGTCGCTAAAATCGCCTAAAAAACGGGTGCATTCCTTGCGGAAAGCACCCGAAAATTTTTGATTGCATACAAAGCCAACTGTTGCCCGCCGTAAACGCTTTTCCCTCTACAGCGCGGCGAGATATTCGAGGGCTTTTTGATAGCCCGCAAACCCTAAGCCGATGTAGTGTGCTTCGCACGCAAGCCCCGCATAGGAAATTTGCCGAAACTCCTCGCGTGTGCGCACATCCGAAATGTGTACCTCCACTGCGGGAATGCCCACCGCCTTGAGCGCGTCCAAAATCGCCACGCTCGTATGCGTATACGCCGCGGGGTTGATGACGATGCCGTCAAAGCGTCCGTATGCGCTTTGGATTTTGTCTACGATCGCGCCCTCGTGGTTGGATTGAAAGCATTCCACCTGACAATCAAGCGCCTGCGCCCACGTCCTGATCTGCTCGATAAGCGTCTCGTAGTTCTGCCCGCCGTAAATTTCGGGTTCACGAATCCCCAGCATATTGAGGTTCGGGCCGTTGATGACCAAAAATTGTTTCATTTACAAAACCTCCATGACCCGCCGCGTGACTGTCGGGATGTCCCCGTTGCCGTCGATCTCCGCGTCGCAAAAACGCCGATAGAGCGGCAGCCTCTGCGCGAACATATCAGAGAGCGCGCCGCGCTGCGAGAGCGGACGACCCTCTGTAGGCAGCACGCCGACGTCGCGGTTTAAGAACACCACAAAGCTGTTTTGGCGCAGAATCGCGTAATTTTCCGGCACGGTCACCGCGCCGCCGCCGGTCGCGATCACATAGCCGCTTTGCTTGCAAAGATCGCGCAATACCTGCGTTTCCAACGCCCGAAAGCCCGCTTCGCCGCTCTCGTTGAAAATTTCGGGAATGGATTTTCCCGTTCTGCGGACGATCTCGGCGTCCGCATCCGCAAACGGCCGCCCGAGTTCTGCTGCGAGCGCCTCGCCGACCGAGGATTTGCCGCTGCCGGGCATGCCGATCAGCACGATGCTGCGCATTTGCTTTTGCAGCTTTTGGGAAACGGTATCGATAAGCTCGTCCGAAAGACTTTGGCCCGTAAACAGCTCCGACGCGCGTTTCGCCTGCGCGACAAGCATCCGAAGCCCCGAAAACGCGGGAATGCCCCGTGCTTCGGCATCCAAAATCAGCTTGGTCTTCTGCGGATTGTATACGATATCGAGTACCCCCGAAAGGCGCTCAAAGCCGTCGAGCGAAACGGGGGTTTCGAGATTATGCGGAAACATACCCACGGGCGTGGTGTTGACGATCACGTCCGCATCAAAATGGCGGTCGATATTTTGATAGTTGTCTTTGCCGCTGCGGGAGATATTGACGATCTCTCGTGCGCCCAAATCCTCAAGTACCCGAATAACGGGCAAGGACGCGCCGCCCGACCCCAGCACCAAAACCTTTTTGTTCCCGACGGCAATGCCGCTGTGCCGCACGAGATCCAAAAAGCCGTCGTAATCGGTGTTATCGCCGCGCAAACCGCCATTTTCGAGTACCGTGATCGTATTGACCGAGCCGATGCGCCGCGCATTGTCGGAAAGCTCCGAGAGATACGGCAACACGGCTTTTTTATAAGGGATGGTGACATTTAAGCCCTCAAATGCGCGATTTTGCAGAAATGTGCCCAGATCCTGCGGCTGCACTTCAAACAGACCGTATTCGTAATCGCCGAAGCACGCATGAATTTCGGGGGAAAAGCTGTGTCCCAGTTTTTCGCCTAACAAGCCGTACATCTCTGTGCCTCCCAAACCCATTTGCTTTTCTTTACGGGGTCATTTCTTCTTTTTGCCGAAAAAGCCTTTCTTATCTTCGCCGTGTCCCAAATGCGCAGTCTCGTTGCCGAGGGCTTCGTCCAGCTGCAGCAGCAATTCCTTTTGCCGCTCATTGAGCGTGCGCGGCACGTCTACGATCACGCGCACCAGCTGGTCGCCGCGCCCACGGTTGTTGAGACTCTGAATGCCTCTGTCCTTCAGCTTGAACACATCGCCCGACTGCGTACCTGCGGGAATGTTGTATTTGACCTTGCCGTCTAAGGTCGGCACTTGCAGCTCGCAGCCCAATGCCGCCGCCGCAAAGCTGACGTGCATTTCCACCCAGACGTTGTAGCCATCGCGCTCAAAAATCGGGTGCGGACGCACATTGACCGCCACGCGCAGATCGCCCGCAGGGCCGCCGTTGACGCCCTTGTTGCCCTGCCCGCGCACATTGATGACCTGACGGTCGTCGATGCCTGCGGGGATTTTGACCGTGATTTTTACGTTCTTGCGCACACGCCCCGCACCACGGCACTTCTTACAGGGATTCTCGATGATCGTCCCCTTGCCGCCGCAGCGTGAACACGCCTTTTGCGTTTGGAACATCCCGAACGCCGTGCGTTGCTGAGAAGTGACCTGCCCGCGCCCATGGCACTCGGGACAGGTTTTCGGCGAAGAACCGGGGGCTGCGCCGCTGCCGTGGCACTCGTCGCAAACCTCGATGCGGGCGGAATCGATCTCGCGTTCACAGCCTTTGGCCGCTTCCTCAAACGAAATGGTCACGCTCGCCTGCGTGTCGCCGCCGCGCTGGGGCGCATTCGGGTTGCTGCCGCCGCCAAAGCCGCCGCCAAAACCGCCGCCGAAAATATTGCTGAAAATGTCCCCGAGGTCGAAATCAAAGCCCTGCCCGTTAAAGCCGCCGTAGCCACCCTGCCCCGCCGCATAGCTCGGATCGACACCCGCGTGGCCGAATCGGTCATATTTGGCCTTCTTTTCCGCGTCGGACAGAACCTCATAGGCTTCATTGGCCTCTTTAAACTTGGCCTCGGCCTCCTTGTTATCGGGGTTTAAGTCCGGATGGTACTGCTTGGCTAATTTGCGGTACGCCTTTTTGATCTCATCCTCGGAGGCGTTTCTGTCCACGCCGAGAACCTCGTAATAATCTCGTTTTTCCGCCATGTAAGTACTCCCTTATATCGGGTTTTGGCAGAGCCTTCGCGAAGCGAAAGCTCTGCCTGTTTTGCTCCCCTTGCCGGGGCTTATTCTACATCCGTATAATCGGCTTCGTAATAGCCGTCGTCGCCCTTATTCTGCGTACCGGCATTACCGCCCGCAGCGCCTGCGTCGCCTGCCGCGTTTTGCGCCTGTGCGGCGGCCGCTTTATACATTTCCTCGGCGACCTTGTTAAATTTCTCGGTCAACGCGTCCTTTTTCGCCTTGATGTCGTCGATATTGTCGCCCTTGAGCGCTTCTTTGAGCGCGTCGATCTTTGACTGGATCTCGGACTTGTCGCCTTCGGAGATCTTATCGCCGTTGTCCTTGAGGATCTTCTCACACTGGTAAACCATTTGATCCGCTTCGTTGCGGGTATCGATGCTCTCCTTGCGTTTCTTATCCTCCGCCGCATACTGCTCGGCCTCTTTCACGGCCTTTTCCACGTCGTCCTTCGACATATTGGTCGAAGAAGTGATGGAAATGGACTGCTCTTTCTGTGTGCCGAGGTCTTTGGCGGAAACGTGTACGATGCCGTTTGCGTCGATGTCAAAGGTGACTTCGATCTGCGGCACACCGCGCGGGGCGGGCATGATGCCGTCCAAATGGAACACGCCGAGGGTCTTGTTGTCCTTGGCGAATTCGCGCTCGCCCTGCAGGACGTGTACCTCGACCGAGGTCTGATTGTCCGCAGCGGTGGAGAAGATCTGGCTTCTCTTGACGGGGATGGTGGTGTTTCTCTCGATGATCTTGGTGGAAACACCGCCCATCGTCTCAATTCCCAAAGACAGAGGCGTGACGTCCAGCAACAGGATACCCTCGACGTCGCCGCCAAGCACGCCGCCCTGAATGGCCGCGCCGACTGCGACGCATTCGTCGGGATTGATGCCTTTGAAGGGTTCAAGCCCCGTGAAGCTCTTAATGGCCTCCTGCACGGCGGGGATTCTCGAAGAACCGCCGACCATCAGCACCTTATTGATCTCGGAGGTTTTCAAGCCCGAATCCTTCAGTGCCTGACGGACAGGACCCATGGTCGCTTCGACCAAGTCCGCCGTCATTTCATTGAATTTCGCACGCGTAAGCGTCGTTTCCAAATGCTTGGGGCCGGTCGCATCCGCCGTGATGAACGGCAGGCTGATGGTCGAGGTCGTCACGCCGGAAAGCTCGATCTTGGCTTTTTCCGCCGCCTCTTTCAGACGTTGCATCGCCATTTTATCCGAGCGCAGGTCGATGCCCTGCTCTTTCTTGAATTCCGTCGCCAGCCAGTCGATGATGCGCTGATCGAAATCGTCGCCGCCCAGGCGATTGTTGCCCGCAGTCGCCAGCACCTCCTGCACGCCGTCGCCCATTTCGATGATCGACACGTCGAAAGTACCGCCGCCGAGGTCGTAAACCATGACCTTTTGGTCGTCCTCTTTGTCAATGCCGTAAGCAAGCGCGGCCGCCGTCGGCTCATTGATGATACGCTTGACGTCCAAGCCCGCGATCTTGCCCGCGTCCTTGGTCGCCTGCCGCTGTGCGTCGGTGAAATACGCAGGGACGGTGATGACCGCTTCGGTCACGCGACCGCCAAGATAGCTTTCCGCGTCGCCCTTGAGCTTTTGCAGGATCATTGCGGAAATTTCCTGCGGGGTATAATTCTTGCTGTCGATCGCGACCTTGTAGTCAGAACCCATGTGCCGTTTAATGGAAGAAACGGTGCGCTCGGGGTTGGTGATCGCCTGTCTTTTGGCGACCTGCCCAACCATTCTTTCGCCGTCCTTCGAGAAAGCGACCACGGAAGGCGTGGTGCGCGCGCCTTCTGCGTTGGCGATGACCACGGGCTCGCCGCCCTCAATGACCGCCACGCAGGAATTGGTTGTGCCTAAGTCAATACCGATTACTTTTGCCATAGTAGTTACCTCCAAATGCAATGTAAATTACAGGATATGTCCAATTCAGTTTACGACTTTGACGACCGCAGGCCGCAAAATCTTATCGCCTAATTGATAGCCTTTTGAGAACACGTCGGAAACCGTGTTTTCGGGTTCGTCCGCGTTTTCCTCGTGCATGACCGCGCTGTGGATGTTCGGATCAAAGGGATCACCCTTTGCGCCGAAGCTCTCCACGCCGAGCTTTTTGAGGATGTCCGTGAACTGCGTAAAAATCATATCCACGCCCTTTTGATAATCCTCCGCCGCCGCATTTTTGTTGCCCGCCGCGCGTTCAAAATTGTCCAGCACCGGCAACAGCTCGCAAAGCACCGAAGCCTTGCTGTCCGCATAGGCCTGTTCCTTTTCGCGCGCGGAGCGTTTGCGGTAGTTGTCGTATTCCGCCAGGGTGCGCAGGAACTTATCGTTCATGTCTTTAAGCTCCTGTTCGAGCGCTTGTATTTGCTGTTCGGTCTCATCCGCCGCCGACTGTTCCGGCGTATCAGGCGTTTCCTCCGCCGCAGGGGCTTTGGTCTCGGCTTCCTTTGCGGCTTCGGCGGGCTTCGCCTTCGGTTCTTTGTTCGCCATGCTTACTCCTCCACGTTTTCGGAAAGGATCTTTCCGACGATTTCCGTAATATACCGCAGGCTCGGGATCAGCCTTGCGTAATCGATACGCGTCGGGCCGACCAGCCCCAGCGTGCCACTCTCATGCCCCGCGATCGCGTATTTCCCAAAGATCATGCTGGAATTCTGCAATTCCCGAAAAAGGTTCTCTTCACCGATCAGTACATGCAAATTGCCGTTTTCCGAAGACGGATGCTCCGAGAACACCCGATCCATGGCTTCGGCACGGCGCAGGAATTCGATCAATTCATAGGCGTTTTGCTCGTATTCCCTGTAGCCCAGCAGATTGCTCTGCCCTTCCAAAAGCAACTCGGTGCGTTCGGTCATCGCGGCGACGTCGGCAAGTGCGACCAAAAGCGGCGTCATGGAGAGCGACTTTTCGCCGAGCGAAACGGCAAGGGTCTGAATTTTGGCAACGGTCATGGCCGCCGCAGGCTTGCCGATAAAATTCGCGTTAACGATATTATAAAAGCTCTCCGCCATATCGACCGTAAGCTCGCTCAGGGTTTTGCAGATACGGCTTTTCAGAAGCCCCGAGGACGTAAGCATCACGATCATCGCCGTGCGCACGCCGATGGGAACAAGCTCTACGCGCCGCACCACCGCCGCTTCGTCGGCGGGTGTGGTGGAAACCGCCGCGCAATGCGTCATTTCCGCCAAAATATGCCCGGCGTTCTCCAGCACCTTGCGGGCGTCGCCCGCCGCGGGTTCTAATTTGGCGTCGATCAGGCGCTTTTCGTTCGGGGGCAGCTCATAACGCCCCATCAGGTAATCGACGTAATACCGATACCCCGCGTCGGACGGGATGCGTCCGGCGGAAGTGTGCGGTTGCTCGAGATACCCCAGCGCCGAAAGCTCCGCCATTTCGTTGCGGATGGTCGCCGAAGAAACCGAAAGGCCGAGCGCGTCGACAAGCGTTTTAGAGCCGACCGGCTCGCCCGTGGCTATATACCGCTCCACGATCGCCGCAAGCAGTCTTTTTTTGCGCTCCGAAAGCTCCATGTTCACCGCCGACCCTTTTCTTCTGTTGGCATCATTAGCACTCATTGACCCCGAGTGCTAATTCCAAAATATACTATACCTTTAGGATGCCGTTTTGTCAATCATTTATTTGTAAATAATTTGTTAAAACGGATAAAATATTCTAAAAAACCGATGTGTGCGCCCGCCGACCCGCAGGATGTTCGGAAAACTTCTAAAGCGCACAAAAAATTGCCCGCCTTAAAAACAGGCGGGCGAAAATTTTACTTTGAGTTTTTGTGGGTAGTCAGGGTACGTGTGCCTTATTCGTCGCCGTTGAGGATGGCGTAAATATCCTTATTGGCTTTGTACAGCCGCTTATAGGCGGCAAAATTGCGGTCGTATACCGTTTTGTCCGCCTTGTTCGGGTAGAAGGTCTTTGCCGCGGGGATGAGCTTCTTCGCTTCGCCGAGATCCTTGATCAGGCCGACGCCGACCGCGATGGTCGCCGCCGCGCCGACAGAACCGATGTTCTGCGGGCTGTCCACCGTCTCCACGGTTCTGCCGAGAATATCCGCCATGATCTGGCAGGTGATGTCGCTTAGCGCGCCGCCGCCGACAAAACGAACCGTCTGCGAGGTCTGCACCTTTTTCGCCTCCGTCTCCAAAAGCCAGCGCATATGGAAGCAAACGCCCTCCACCACGGCGCGGATCATCTCGGATTTGCCGGTTTCCAAACTGATGTTGAAGAACATACCGCGTGCGTTCGGGTCTTCAAAGGGACAGCGGTTGCCGTGCAGCCATGGGGTGAAGATCACGCCGTTGCTGCCTGCGGGAACGGTATCCACGACCGCCATCATATAGTCATACAGATTGGTATAGACCACTTCTCTGTCCGCATGGTGATGCTTGAGGTCGTGGCTTTTGTCGAGATAGATGTCGATCTCGTCCAGCGCCAAATGATCCTTGACCCATTCCACGCATTTCGCGGCAGTCTCCAGCTCCGCAAAGTAATTGAAATGATTGGGACGCGCACCGACGATCGCGGCGATCATCGCGCCCGTATCCACAATGCTCTTATCGACCACGGTGGATACCCAGCCGGACGTGCCGGAATAAATATGCGTATCGCCGACGTCCACCGCGCCCGCGCCAACGCCGATGAGTGAAGCGTCGCCGCCGCCGCCGAATACGGCCGTGCCTTCTTCTAAGCCCAATTCTTCGGCCTGCTGTTTGCGCAGCTTGCCGACGCGGTCGGTACAGCGGACGATTTTGGCCAAATGCTTTTCCTGTACACCGTACAGCTTGCAGATTTCGGGACTCCAGCCCTCTTTGCCCTTGCGAATGTCATACAACAGCGCGCCGAACGCGGAATCCGGCGTCATGATGAATTCGCCCGTCATGCGGCAAATGAGATACTCTTTGACGTCCAGCCATTTATAGACCCTGGCGAATACATCCGGCTCGTGCGCTTCGACCCATTTGTATTTCCAAACGGGGTCTTTGACCGAGCAGGCGACCGCGCCCGTAATTTGCAGGGCTTTGAGCAGCTTCGGCACATTCGCGCCCGCGATCTGCGGCCCGTAGGCAATGCCCTTTTTGAGCTCCTCACGCGCGCGCTGATCCATATAGCTCATGGCGCGGCGCACCGCGTTGCCGTTTTCATCGACCAGCACAAGCCCCTGCATCTGCGAGCAGAAGGAAATGCCCATAATATCCTTTTTGTCCACCTTCACCTTGCTCATCACGGTGCGGGTGCTTTTGACCATGGCGTCCCACCATTCGTCGGGATCTTGCTCCGCGCCGCCGCCCGGCAGCACATAGAGCGGATACCCTTCGCTCGCTGCGGCCAGCAGCTCGATTTTGTCCGTAATGGAGAACAAGCAGGTTTTTACGCCCGTTGTTCCGATGTCATACGCGATGGTGTAAATCGGATTGACCATATGTAAACCTCCCACAGAGATAAAGTTACTTTTTCAAAGCAGACTTCACGAATTTCAGACATTGCTCCACCACAAAATCATCGCGCTCGGTGATGTCCGACCCTGCGTAAATGCGGAAACGCTCCATGTAGTAATCGCAGGAATAGGAAAATTGCAGTGTCATAAAAATATTGTCCAACAGGTAGGCGGCAAAGGCAGGGTCGATGTCCTCGCGAATATCGCCGTTTCGTATGCCCTCCTCGATGGCCGTGCGGTAAATGTATGCGGTCATGGCCTCCATTTCATAGGCAAACTGCGAGGCAAAGCGCGGGTTGTTTTCCGCTGTCATGGCGTTATAGAGCTTTAAGAGCGTCGCGCTCTCTTTGGACGAGCTTTGAATTTCGCGGATGATCCGTTCGACCTTCAGGAGAATATCTTCCTGACTTACCGCCAGGACGCTGAGCAGCTCCTCCATGCGCCGAATGCTGTACTGCACAACGGTCAAAAACAGATCCTGCTTATTCTCAAAATACTTATACAGTGAACCGACGCTGACGCCTGATTTCTTTGCAATGGTATTCATATTGGCGTTCTCAAAGCCGCGCAGGGCGAATTCCCCCGTGGCGGCCTCCAAGATCCGCTTCCGCTTTTCGGCGGGGATGTTGTCAAAAGTCGGTTTATGGTGCTTTTGCAGATCCATTGATCCCATTCCTTGCCTGTATATATAAAATTATGATAGCATATCCATAATATAGAGTTCAAGTCATATTTTACTTTTTTTCCGTTTTTTTGGCGTCCTCTCTCCTGCCCCAAATGCCGGCCGGATCGGGGAAGCGGGAGAGCTATACGCAAATTTCATCGATATAGTTAATTTTTGTCTATGTAGGGGGTCAAAATGCCTGCTGTAGATATTTTTTAACTATTTAGAAGTAAGATTCTGCGGCTATTTACAAAATCCACGAAAAAAGACGTTGACATTGCTCCTTTTTGTGGTATAATGCAAGTGAATAGGAATTCACTTTCGTGTATTCCCCAAAATTCAAAAGAGTTGGAGGAAAACCAATGGACACCAGATTTGCAATCACGGAATACCATGATTCCGCTGCAATCAACCGTGAGCTTGACGAGCTGATCAAAAAGCCGATCTACAGCATTAAGCCCGACGTGTTGAAGAAGTATGAAGAAGAGTACTACGAAAAGAAGTGTGCGAAGTCCAAAGAGATGATCACCACCGCGCGTGAGATCATCCCCGGCGGCGTACAGCACAACCTCGCGTTCAACTATCCTTTCCCGCTGGTATTCACCAAGGCGGACGGCGCGTATTTGTATGACATTGACGGCAACAAGTACTTTGACTTTTTGCAGGCGGGCGGCCCCACCGTGCTCGGCTCGAACCCCAAGGTCGTTCGCGATCAGGTCATCGACCTGCTGAACACCTGCGGCCCTTCCACCGGCCTGTTCCATGAATTTGAATACAAACTCGCCAAGAAGATCTCCGACAGCGTAGAGACCGTCGATATGTTCCGTATGCTCGGTTCGGGCACGGAAGCCTGCATGGCGGCTGCGCGTATCGCGAGACTGGCTACCAAGAATAAGTACCTGATCAAAATGGGCGGCGCTTATCACGGCTGGTCCGATCCGATGGCCTACGGCATCCGCGTTTCGGGTACAAAGTTCACGCAGGCGCACGGCGTCACGCTCAACGCGTTCCGTTATACGCAGGAGTTCCCGCCCAACGATTTGGACGCACTTGAGAGACTGCTTCGCCGCAACCAGCTTTTCGGCGGCACGGCGGCCGTGTACATTGAGCCTGTCGGTCCTGAAAGCGGCACCACTCCGCTCGATAAGGACTTCAACAAAGGCGTGGAAAGACTTTGCCGCAAGTACGGCGCATTGCTGATCTTCGACGAGGTCGTCACGGGCTTCCGCATCGGCATGGCGGGCGCGCAGGGCTACTTCGGCGTTTCTCCCGACCTGACCATCTTCGGCAAGGTCATCGCGGGCGGCTACCCGGGTGCGGGCGGCGTCGGCGGCAAGAAGGAATACATGAAATATCTCGGCGCAGGTCTCGATTCCAGCGGCAAGAAGATCCACAAGGCGCTCGTCGGCGGCACGATGTCCGCAAACCCGCTGTCCTGCGTGGCCGGTTACTATACGCTCGAAGAGATCGACAAGCAGAACGCCTGCCACAAGGCCGGCCTCATGGGCGACCGCTTGACCGCGGGTCTCAAGGAATTGGTCAAGAAGCACAATCTGCCGTTCGTGGTTTGGAACGAAGGTTCGATTTGCCACTTGGAGACCGTCGGCACCATGCACTTTACCATCAACTGGAAAAAGCCGTGGCAGATCCCGGGCATCCTTGCCGCTACCGGCGAACGTCAGAAGGAAATGGAACATATGGGCTGCGCTTACATGGCGGAAGGTCTCGTCACGCTGGCGGGCAGCCGTTTGTACACGTCCGCGGCATACACGCCCAAGATGATCGATCAGGCGTTGACCTGCTTCGACAAGGTGTTCGAGAACGTCGCGCTGCTCCCGCAGGAATAAATTAAGCTTTAACGCTCTTAACGGGGGCGAACGGTCATCGTTTCGCCTCCGTTTTTTCAAGTGAGAGGTGCATACCATGGAAATACAAGAAGCAAAAGAACTCGTTATCAAAGCGGGCAAAGAGGTTGTCGCTTCGGGGCTGATCGCAAGAACGTGGGGCAACATTTCCTGCCGTATCGACGATACGCGCTTTGTCATTACCCCCTCGGGCAGAGCTTATGAGGATCTGACCCCCGACGAGATCGTGCTCGTCAGCATGGAAGATCTCGCTTACGACGGCGACGTCAAGCCCTCCTCCGAAAAAGGCATTCACGCCGAGGCGTACAAGCTGCGCCCCGAAGTCAATTTTGTCATCCACACGCATCAAATGCAGGCCTCTGTGATCAGCGCGCTCGGCTACGACATCAACACCGTAGACGAAGAAAGCGCCGCGATCATCGGCAGTAACGTGCCTATGGCGTCCTACGGCCTACCCGGCACGGGCAAGCTGCGCGCAGGCGTTGTGGCGGCGATCAAGCGCAGCGATTCCAAAGCGGTCATTATGGCGCATCACGGTGCGCTGTGCATGGGCGAAAGCTATGAGGACGCTTTTGCGGTCGCTTCCCGGCTGGAAACCGTTTGCGAGAACTATATCTGCAAAAAGTACAGTGAACTGACCGGCGCAGTCGCGACGGGGCTGGAAACGGTGTACAGCTATATCGCAGACAAATTTGCAAACGCGAAGTTCGCGGACGCGCCGAAATTCACGGCGTGCAACAGCGCGCGCGAAGGCAGTGTGTTCAATATTTCCGCTGTGAACGGCGACGGCAGCATCGTGCGCATCGACATTCAGAGCGGCGATCTGGTAGAGGGCGAGAGCGCCCCCGACTGCGCCGAGCTGCACCGTGCGATCTACAAAAAGCGCGCGGACGTCAACTACATTGTCCACAACCAAAGTCCCGAAGCGATGGCGGTGTCCAAGACCAACAAGGTCATGAAGCCGCTTTTGGATGACTTTGCCCAGTTGGTCGGCGTTACGGTGCGCAACGCGGTTTTCAATCCGAACAACACGCTGAAAACCTCGAAAAAGGTCGTCAAAGCCCTCAAGGGCAGAAACGGCGTACTGGTCGCGAACAACGGCGCGCTGTGCGTTGCGGGCAGCGAATATGACGCGACCGCCGTGGAAATGGTCATGGAAAAGGGCTGCAAAACGGAGATCGGCAACAAGCTGTTTGGAACGGGTAAGGCCATCAATCCGATCGAGACGCGTTTGATGCGCTTCATTTACCTGAAGAAATACTCCAAGCAGGCAAAGAAGTAATCCTCCGCGTGCCGGAACGCGCAACTTTGCGTGTATCGAAACGCATAGGCAATACACAGAAAACCGCCCCGCATGAGATCCATGCGGGGCGGTCAGTCTGTCGATAAACTGTTTTGCGATAGCAAAATAACGAAAAGTTTTCGCCCGCCTTTTTCAAAAGGCGGCGGG
>CANRAU010000013.1 GCA_947628665.1 uncultured Clostridia bacterium | reverse complement strand
GTTTGTGTGGTAACTTCAATTATACCACGTCTGCTATGACTTTTTCTATATGTCCTATTTCATTTTACAATCAACCGCGTCGCCGCAGCGGACGGACTTGGGCAGAAAAAAACGCGGCAATCCGTATTTTTGCTTGACAGGAGACAAGGCTTGCTGTATAATGTTGAAGTATTCGAAGATATAAAGGGAGGGATTAGATGAGCCAGGTAAAGGTCAAGGAGAATGAATCCTTGGAAAGCGCGCTTCGCCGCTTTAAGAAACAAACCTCTCGTGACGGCGTGATTCAAGAAGTTCGTAAAAGAGAGCATTACGAAAAGCCTTCTGTGAAACGCAAGAAAAAATCAGAAGCAGCTCGTAAAAGAAAGTACAAGTAAAAGGGAGCGGGCTCGCCCGCTCTCTTTTTTTGGAGAAATCTATGACTGAACAGGCTTTACTGATGCCGAAATACCGCTTCAGAAGCGTTTTGGAGATCACCCCTGCGGACCTGCGGAAAATGGGCGCACGGGCGGTCGGACTTGATATTGACAACACGCTCGCGCCCGACGGCACGCTGCAATTTTTGGACGGCGCGCAGGCATGGATCGACGAAATTCAAAAGGCGGGTTTTCCCATCATGCTCATTTCCAACGGAACGCATTTTCGCGTGGGCTTGATCGCATCGCGCTTTCATTTGCCGTTTGTGGGGCTTTCCATGAAGCCCTTCGCACATGGCCTTCGGCGGGCGGCAAAGCGGATGCGGGTCGATATTTCGGAGCTTGCCATGCTCGGCGATCAGCTGTTTTCCGACGTGAAAGCCGCCAATCGCTGTGGGGCGATCGCAGTGCGGATCGATCCCATTCCCGTGAAAAGTCGGTATCCGCGTTATTATGCGTGGAAGGAAAAACGCGAACAGCCGATTTTGGAAGCGTTTGAAAAATTACATGGGTACGGTGTTTATGATGCTTAAAAATCTGCAAAAGGCCATTTCGGAACAGAGGGATTTCGACGGCGCGCTGATCGTGTCGCCCGAAAACCGCCGCTATCTTACGGGCTTTCCCGCAAGCGACGGGTATTTATTGGTGAGCGCCGAACGCGCGATGCTTATCGCCGACAGCCGCTATATTGAAGCCGCGCAAAACGAGGCGCAGGGCTGCGAAACGGTGCTGATGACGCAGGATCGCACGCAGGTACGTGAGCTTTTTGCCGAAATGGGCGTGACTAGCGTGGCGGTCGAGGCTTCGCGCATGACCCTTTCGGAATACGCGAATTTTGCCAAAGCGATTGATCCGATCCGTCTCCTCGGCGAAGCGTCGTTCGATAAAATCCTTGCCGATCTGCGCAGTGTCAAAACAGACGATGAGATCGCGCGCATCCGCGCCGCCCAGACGATCGCCGAACAGGCCTTCGACCACATTTGCGGATTTATCGCGCCCGGGAAAACTGAGCGGGAGGTCGCGCTGGAGCTGGAGTATTATATGCTCGCGCACGGGGCGCAGGCGCTTTCGTTTGAAACCATCGTCGTCAGCGGCGCAAAGGGTTCGATGCCGCACGGCGTACCCGATGACAAGGTGATCGAACGCGGCGATTTCGTGACCATGGATTACGGCGCAGTGGTGGGCGGCTACCACAGCGACATGACACGCACGGTCGCGGTCGAATCGGTAAATAGCGAGCAAAAAACGGTATACGATACGGTTCTGCGCGCACAAAACGCCGTGCTGGAGGCGCTTCGTCCGGGGCTTCCCTGCTCGGCGGCGGACAAAATTGCACGGGACATCATCGCCGACGCGGGTTACGGTGCGTATTTCGGGCATGGGCTCGGACACGGCGTGGGCATGGAAATTCACGAATTCCCCAACCTTTCCCCGCGTGCCAACGGCGCGCTTGCCGTGGGGAACGTCGTAACGGACGAACCGGGGATTTATTTGCCCGGTCGGTTCGGCGTGCGCATCGAGGACATGGTGCGCATCACCCCGCACGGCTGCGAAAATCTGACGCAATGCCCCAAAACGCTCATAATTCTGTAAAAAGGGCTTGAAAAAAGCACGGCAATCATATAAAATAGGACTAACAGAAATTGGTTCGCGGCGCGCGGCGCTTTGCGGATGCAAACGGAGGATTCAGCAATTATGGTTACAGCAGGCGATTTCAGAAACGGCGTTACCTTTGAAATGGACGGTAACGTGTATCAAATCATTGAATTCCAGCACGTAAAGCCCGGCAAAGGCGCGGCGTTTGTCCGTACCAAAATCAAGAACGTGATCGCGGGCAGCGTGGTGGAAAAGACGTTCAACCCCACCGAGAAATTCCCGACCGCGTTTATTGAGAGAAAGGATATGGAGTATTCCTACAACGACGGCGAGCTCTACTATTTCATGGATCCCGAATCCTATGAGCTTGTGCCGATCAACGCGGCCGATCTGTCCGACAATTTCCGCTTTGTCAAAGAGAACATGACCTGCAAGGTGCTGTCCTACAAGGGCAAGGTGTTTGGCGTCGAACCGCCGACCTTCGTAACGCTGCAGGTCGCCAAGACCGACCCCGGCTTTAAGGGCGATACGGCCACCAACGCCACCAAGCCCGCCACGCTGGAAACGGGCGCGGAGATCAAAGTGCCGCTGTTCATTGACGAGGGCGAAATGATCAACGTCGATACCAGAACCGGCGAATACATGTCCAGAGCATAATTTGATTTTTGCATCAGGAGGAGATAAACATGACGGTTACCGAAAAAGCTGCCTATTTAAGAGGTCTTGCCGAGGGGCTTGATCTGGATGAGAAAAAGGATGAAACTAAGCTGTTTAAAGCCATGATGGACGTCATCGACGATCTTGCGCTGTCCGTCTCCGATTTGGAGGATGAGCTTGCGCTGCTGACCGAGCAGGTCGATGCGGTAGACGAGGATCTGGACGATCTCGAACAGTTCGTCTATGAGGACGAGTGCGACGATTGCTGTGACGACGAGGACGTGTACGAGGTGGATTGCCCCGCCTGCGGCGAGACCGTGTATTTTGACGGCGAGGACATCGACAACGGCTTTGCGTCCTGCCCCGCCTGCGGCGAAAAGCTCGAATTCGAACTGGACGGCTGCGACTGCTGCGAGGGCGACGACGAAGACGAAGACGCCGAATAATACACAGCCTGATTGAAAGAAACGAGAACCCGCCGATGTGCCGAAAGGAGCGTCGGCGGGTTTTGTTTACAAAATGTTCAGAATTTTTTAGACAAGTCCGCTTGCAAATTGGAAAAAACAGGTGTATAGTGTGTTTAGCACTCAAAAGCATAGAGTGCTAAATTTTGCGCGGAGGCAAACGGCAATGGCAAAAAAACAGTTTAAAACCGAATCCAAGCGTATGCTGGATCTGATGATCAATTCCATTTATACCAATCAGGAAATTTTCCTGCGGGAGCTGATCTCCAACGCAAGCGACGCAATTGATAAGCTCTATTTTAAATCGCTGACCGACGACGGCGTACAGCTTTCCCGCGAGGATTTTAAAATCGAAATTTCCATTGATAAGCCCAACAGATTGTTGAAAATCTCCGACAACGGCATCGGCATGACCGAAGAGGAGTTGGATAAAAACCTCGGCACGATTGCCAAAAGCGGTTCTTTGCAGTTCTCTGCCGAGCATGAAACGGACGAGCATGATGTAGACATTATCGGGCAGTTCGGCGTCGGGTTTTACGCGGCGTTTATGGTCGCCGACCACGTGGAGGTGCTCAGCCGCGCTTACGGTGCAGAACAGGCGTATTGCTGGCAGTCCTCGGGAGCGGACGGGTACACCATCCGCGAGGCCGAAAAGGAAAGCGTAGGCACAGAGATCACCCTGCATATCAAGGAAAGCACCGAGGAAGCGGATTTTGACCGCTATTTGGAAAGCTACAGCATATCGTCGCTTGTCAAGAAGTATTCCGACTATATCCGTTTCCCCATTCAAATGGATATGGAGCATTCGCGTCCCAAGGAGGGCAGCGAGGGCGAATACGAGACGTATACCGAGCATGAGACCATCAACAGCATGGTGCCGCTTTGGAAAAGGAATAAAAACGAGATCACGCCCGAAGAATACGAAAAATTCTACAGCGAAAAATTCTTCGCCTACGACAAGCCCCTGCGCGTCATCCACCAAAAGGCGGAGGGTACGACCAGCTATCAGGCGCTTCTGTATATCCCCGAAAAGGCGGATTACAATTACTATTCCAAAAACTTTGAAAAGGGCTTGGCGCTGTATTCCAGCGGCGTAAAAATCATGGACAAGTGCGCCGACCTGCTTCCGGATTGTTTCAGCTTTGTCAAGGGCGTTGTCGATTCCGAGGATCTGTCCTTGAATATTTCGCGTGAAATGCTTCAGCAGGACAGGCAGTTGAAGATCATCGCCCGCGCACTGGAAAAGAAGATCAAAAAAGAATTAGAGGATATGCTCGAAAAAGAGCGCGAAACGTATGAAAAGTTTTGGAAGTCCTTCGGCTTGCAGTTGAAATATGCGCTGTACAGCTCTTTCGGCGGCGAACGCGATATGCTCGAAAACCTGTTGCTGTTCACGCGTGCATCCGATTCCAAGCTCTGCACGCTGCGCGAATACCGCGACGCGATGCCCGAATCGCAGAAATACATCTACTATGCCGCGGGTGAAAGCGCGCAAAAGCTCGCTCTGCTTCCCCAGTCGGAGGCAGTGCGCGACAAGGGCTATGATATTCTGTTCCTGACCGAGGATGTCGATGAATTCCTCATGCAGATTTTGCATGCCTTTGATGAAAAGGAATTCCGCTCGATCTCGGGCGGGGATTTAGGACTGGAATCCGACGAGGAAAAGAAAGAAAAGGAAGAAAAGACCGCGTCCAACAAAGAACTGTTTGCCTTTATGCAGGAGTGCCTTGCGGGCAAGGTCAGCGAGGTCGTGTTGTCCGCGAAGTTGAAATCGCACCCCGTCTGCCTGACGAGCAAGGGCGCGGTGTCCATTGAAATGGAAAAGGTGCTGGACGCCATGCCGAATGCCCAAAATGCGCCGAAAGCCGAAAAGGTGCTGGAGCTGAACGGCGCGCATCCGGTATTCAACGCGTTGGCGGCGGCTTTCTCGGCGGGCGACACCGAAAAAACCAAACAGTATACCGAATTGCTTTACAACCAGGCGCGCCTGATCGAGGGGCTTTCCGTCGAAGACCCCGTCGCCTTCTCCAATGCGATCTGCGCGCTGATGCAGTGATCGATTTTCGCTTTTTCTCCGAGAGGCATACGAAAATCCTGTCGGCTTTTCGCCAAAAGATCGACCCGTCGAAGATTTTTTCTTCGGCGGGTCGTTTTGTGATTTGAAATTTTATTCAACCGTTACGGATTTTGCCAGATTGCGCGGCTTATCCACATCGCAGCCGCGTTCCAGCGCCATGTAATAGGCGAAGATCTGCAAGGGGATCACCGCAAGCGACGGCAACAGCATGGAAGACGCCCTCGGGATATGGATGACGTGATCCGCAAATTCGGCGACCTCTCTGTGTTCGCCTGACACAAGCGCAATGACCTTTGCCCCGCGCGCGCGAACCTCTTTGATGTTGCCGAGCGTTTTTTCAAACAGCGCTTCCTGCGTCGCCACGGCCACCACGGGCGTACCCTCTTCAATGAGCGAGATCGTGCCGTGCTTGAGTTCGCCCGCCGCATAGGCTTCGGAATGAATATAGGAAATTTCCTTGAGCTTTAAAGAACCCTCCAGTGAAATCGCATAATCCAAGCCCCGCCCGATGAAAAATACGTTGTTCGCCATGGAGAATTGCTTGGCGAGCGCCGCCATATCTCCATCCAGTGCCAAAAGCGCTTGGATCTCCTCGGGCAGCTTCAAAAGCTGCGCGCACTGCGCGGCTTCCTCTTCCTCGGAGAGCCTCTCCAAAGCCCTTGCGAACCGCAGCGCCAGCAAATAAACAACGCATAACTGCGCCGAAAACGCCTTGGTCGTCGCAACGGCGATCTCAGGACCTGCCATGGTATAGAGCACATCGTCGCTTTCACGCGCGATGGTGCTGGCCACGACATTGACGATGGAGATCGTGTGCGCGCCCTTGCGTTTGGCCTCACGCAGCGCGGCGAGCGTATCCGCCGTTTCGCCCGATTGGCTGATGACGATACAAATATCGCCCTTGCGCATGATGGGGTCTCTGTATCGGAATTCGCTGGCAAGATCGGTTTCGCAGGGGATGCCTGCGACCGTCTCGAAAATGTATTTTGCGGTCATGCCCACATGCCACGCACTGCCGCAGGCGACAATATGAATTTTGCCGATGTCCCGAATTTCGCCGTCCGTCATGTGCAGCTCCGGAATGTCGATCCGGCCGTCATGTATGCGGGGTGAAAGCGTATCGCGCACCGCCGCAGGCTGCTCGGCGATCTCTTTTTTCATGAAATGCGCATAGCCGCCCTTTTCCGCCGCCTGCGCATCCCATGTCACATGGTAAATGTCCTTGTGCAGGGGTTCTCCCGAAGCATTATAAAAGGCAATGTCCGACTTGGTCAGTATCGCGATCTCGCCGTCATCCAAAAGATAGCATTCGCGCGTGTGCTTGAGCACGGCGGGAATGTCGGAAGCTAAAAAGTTTTCGCCCTTGCCTTTGCCCACGATCAGCGGGCTGTCTTTTTTGGCCGCGATAATGCGGTCGGGCGCGTCCGCAGTCAATATCGCCGTCGCATAAGAGCCGCGCACCGTCTGCATGACCTTGCGCATCGCCCCAACGGCGTCGCCCTTGTAATAATAGGCGAACAGATGCGCGAGCACCTCGGTGTCCGTTTCGGAAACGAACACATAGCCCGCCGTTTCCAGCATGGCTTTTAACTCGATATAGTTTTCAATAATGCCGTTGTGTACGAGCGTGACCTGCCCGCTGCCGCCCTTGTGCGGATGCGCGTTCACATCCGTAGGCGCGCCGTGGGTCGCCCAGCGGGTGTGGCCAATGCCCACAAAGCCCGCAAGGTCGCCCGTTTCTGCGAGCTTGTTTTCCAAATCGGCGATCCTGCCCTTGGATTTGACAACCTTGACGTTGTCCCCGTCAAATACGGCAATGCCCGCCGAATCGTACCCTCTGTACTCCAGCTTTTTTAAACCGTCCAGCAATATCGGAGACGCACTGTTCTCCCCAATATAACCAACAATTCCACACATATTCTTGATTCCTTTATTCAAAAATTGTGCGCGATCCTTTGCGTTGTATACGCGCATCGCTGCCCGCTTTTGGCAAAGGATTTCTGCCCCCGCACGTATGGGGCAAGAAGCATCCGCCGAAAATTTCGATAACTTCTTCCTCGTCACCTGCATACGATACCGCAAAGCGGCAACAGTGCAAAAGCAGGCCCGGCGCTATTTTCTCCGTCCGCCCGAAAATTTGAAAAGGGCTTTTTCCTTTCTTTGTGATTTGCAGATCCCCATGCACTTTGAGAACCCACCTTTTGCATTATATGCAAATTCGACGCCGCTGTCAACTGCATCAGTGGATATTTTGGGAGAATGTGGGAATACTTTCCTTGTAAATCTATTTTCGGGAGGGGAAAGTCCATGACCTTTGCCGCCGCAAAAATCGACGCCCAGCGTGTTTTGATGCGCACACGAAGGCGTGCCGTTGCCGTAAGCGTTTTGAGTCTGCTTTTGAAAGGCGTATTTATCGTTGCCTTTTGCGTCTGCGTTTATTCACTGACCGCGCTGCCGGATTACCGACAGGATGTGGGGAATCTCTATCTCTATATTTTGTTCGCCGCGCTGTTTACGCTCGGATTGGTCTTTTCCGTCCTGTTTTACGCGTGGGCGGGTGCTTCCCGACGGCGCTGGTTTTATAAAAACGCCGGTGCGCAGCAAACCGTGGGCGCGTACTTCGCAAAATACACGTTCCGTTCCTTTTTTAAAAGCGTGTATTTGTTTTGGCTTCGGAAGCTGTTGACGCTCGGCAGCTTTTTGGGGTATCTTGCGCCGTTTCTGCTCGGCGGCGCGGCGCTGCTTTACCTGCTTCGCACCAGCGAGATCTCCGTACCGCTGCTGGTTTTATCCCTCGGCTTTCTCGGCGTGCTGCTCGTGCTGGGCGCTTTTTTCGGCTTCGTTTCCATCCAAAAATACACGTTTGTGGACGGCCTGCTTGCCGACACCCCCAACTGCGGTGTGATCGAGGCGCTTTCCAAAAGCCGTCGGATCGCGCGCTCGACCGGCTTTGCGCTTGCGCGCATGAAGCTGCGGTTTGCGCTTTGGATGGTGCTGTCGGTGCTGATCGTACCGCTTGTCTATGTTATGCCCTACTACTGCCAAAGCGTCGGGTGCGCCGCCAAACGCGTGTTAGACAAAAAACATCTAACGCCCGATACGCAAATGCCGATTGTTTTTTTGCGCCTTGCGAAATCCCCCGTTTGACGGATATAGAAAAAGCCTGCGGCAAACGTCCGGCTTGCCGCAGGCTTTCTTTATTTTTTGCAATGTTCGGGTAGATAATTTTTATCTATCCCATATTTTCTTATACAGTCTGCTTGAGCGCAACGCCGTCCGCTTGCAGAGCGGCGATGATCGAATCGACCACAGCCGTGACCTCTTCGCGGGTCAGCGTCTTTTCGGGGTGCGCGAACGTCAGCCGCACGGTGATGGATTTACCCGCCGCGTCGCGATAGGTATCCACGACCTCTACGCTTTGAATGAGACTGCAATGCGCATCCGCGATTGCACGACCAATGGGCGCGAAGGCGTCGGAGACAAACGACAGATCGACTTCGATCTCAGGGAAACGGGAGGGTTCACGGTACACAATGTCCGCCGCGGGAACGTCGGCAAAGGCGGGAACGTCGATCTCCGCATACACGATAGCGGCTTTTTTGTCGATTTTCTTTGCGACCGATGGGTGGATCACGCCGATCTCTCCGATCTGCATGCCGTCGCACAGCATCGCGTTGCGGTTGCGCGGGTGCTGATAGGGCTTGTCGGCGTCCAACGCCCTGTACGCAAGCGGCTTGTGCTTGATGTCGTCCGCCAAAACCGCCAGCATATCGCGAAGCGCGAAATACAGCGTCTCGCAGGATCTCTGCCGGCTAAACAGCGTGATGGCCAGCTTTTTGTGTTCGTTGCAGAGATTGTCCACGTTCACGCCGTCCACCGTTCGACCGATCTCAAATATGCCGAATTCGGGCGCATACGATACGTTCGAGCGCACCTGACAAAGCTGTGTGGGGATGATGGACTTGCGAATCGTCTCAATATTGGGGTTGGTGGCGTTGATCAGACGGATGTTGTCCTCCACGGGGATGCCGAGCGCCTTGTATTCGTCGTAATACGCCCAAATATACGAGTGCAGTTCGTGCAGGGAGAAACGCTTGACCAAAATGTCCTTGATTTTGTCCTCCACGCGCTTTTCCGCCGTCATGCGAACGGGATACAGCGGGGCGCAGGCAGTGTGTACGTCAAAATTGTCGTAACCGTAAATGCGCGTGATCTCCTCCACAATATCCGCTTTGATGGTCACGTCCTTTGTGGCGCGCCAGCTCGGCACGGTGACGGTAAAGCGGTCGCCCTGCGCCGAGACGGTGAAGCCCAAAGCGCGCAGCGTGCTTACAATGCTGTCGCCGTCAATGGAAATGCCCGTGTAGCGGTCAATATAGGCTTGATCGAATTCCAGCGTGACCGTGTCATAATGATAGGCGTATTCGTCCGTAAGCGACGACACAACGCGCACGTCCTTGTCGGTATCGGTCAGCAGCTTGAGAAAACGCGCGATCGCGGGAACGGTCATTTCGGGGTCGAGGCATTTTTCATAGCGCATGGAAGCGTCCGTTCTGTGTCCGAGCCGCACGGTGGATTTGCGGACGGAGACCGCGTCAAAGGTGGCGGATTCCAGCGTGAGCGTGGTAGTATCCTCGACGATCTCGGAATCCAGTCCGCCCATAATGCCCGCAATTGCCACGGGAATGTCGCCGTTGCAGATCATGAGCGTGTTTTCGTCAATGGCGCGCGTAACGCCGTCCAGCGTTTGGAAGGGGAAGCCCTCGGAAAAACGCTTGATGCGCAGCTTTTCCACCTTGCGCGAGTCAAAGGCGTGCATCGGCTGCCCCATTTCGAGCATCAGATAGTTGGTCAGATCCGCTAAGAAGTTGATCGCGCGCATCCCGCAGTAGTACAGGCGAATGCGCATATTGACGGGACTGACATTTGTGTGGATGTTTTCGACCTGCAAGCAGGAATACCGCTGGCAAAGCGGGTCTTCGATTTTCATATCCACCTTCGGCAGCGCGTCGTATGCGTGCAGATCGACCGTGTCGAGCGGCTTTAGCGCTCTGCCCGCCAGCGCCGCGAATTCGCGCGCGATGCCGTAATGCCCCCAAAGGTCGGGACGGTTGGTCAGCGATTTGTTATCGACCTCAAACACGATGTCGTCGATGGCATAGGCGTCCTTGATGTCCGTGCCGTTGGGAATGTCGTCCGTGATCTCCATAATGCCCGAATGGTCGTCGCTGATGCCGATCTCCTTTTCCGAGCAGCACATACCGTTGGAAACGAAGCCTGCGAGCGGACGGGGCGTGATGGTCAGCTCGCCGAGCTGCGCGCCGACTTTGGCAAAGGCGGTTTTCATGCCGACGCGCACATTGGGCGCGCCGCAGACCACGTCTACCGTCTCGTCGCCCGCATCCACCTTTAAAAGATGCAGTTTTTTGGATTCGGGATGCGGCGTGACGGATTTGATCTCCGCCACGACGACGCCGTGCAGGTCTTTGCCTTTAAAGAATATCTCATTTTCCACTTCGGCCGTGGAAAGCGAAAAGCGATGGATCAGATCGAGCCTGTCTAAGCCCGAAAGATCCACAAAATCCGAGATCCAGTTCATGGATAAAAACATCTGTAAGCCCTCCTTTTTTATTCGTCGTCCGTGAATTGCGCAAGGCTTTTTAGGCTGCCGCTGTTGAGATCACGAATATCCTTGATGCCGTATTTCATCATGGCAAGGCGCGTAAGCCCCAACCCGAACGCGAAGCCCGTGTAGGCCTCGGGGTCGATGCCGCCCGCTTTGAGGACTTCGGGGTGGATCATGCCGCAGGGGCAAAGCTCCAGCCAGCCGCTGTGCTTGCAGGAGGAGCACCCCTCGCCGCCGCAGATCAGGCAGTTGATGTCCAGCTCAAAGCCCGGTTCGACGAAGGGGAAGAAGCCCGGGCGCAGACGCACGCGGATGTCCCGCTGGAAAACCTGGGAGAGCATGGTTTTCATAAAGTAGATCAAATTGGAAATGGAAATATTTTTGTCCACCATAACGCCTTCCATTTGGAAGAAGGTGTTTTCATGGCAGGCATCCGTCGCCTCATTGCGGAAGCAGCGACCCGGGAAAATCGCCTTGATCGGCACGCCGTCGTTCACCAGCGCGTCCCGATATTTTTTGTAGATCGCGTTCTGCGCGGCGGAGGTCTGGGATTTCAGCAGCTGCCCGTTTTCGAGGTAGTAGGTATCCTGCATATCGCGCGCGGGGTGATGCTTCGGGATGTTCAGGGATTCAAAGCACTCGTAATCCGTCACGATCTCGCTGTAGTCCTCCACGGTAAAGCCCATGGATTTAAAAATCGTTTCGCATTGCCGCTGTACCAGCGTAATGGGGTGATACGACCCGCGGGTTAAATCGGCGGGCATGGAGACGTCGAACAGCGGTGTGGATTCGATCTCCCGCTGCATTTCGCGCGCCTTTAATTCCTGCATTTTGCTTGCAAGGGAGGCTTCAATGCTCTGCCGCACTTCGTTGGCCAGCTGCCCCATTTTCGGCCGCTCCTCCGGAGAGAGAGAACCCATGCTTTTCAAAATGCCGGTAAGCTCTCCCTTTTTGCCCAGCACGCGCACCCGAAAATCTTCGAGCTGCGGAAGCTCGGAAAGGGCTTCCAATTCCGCGTTTGCACGCGCGCGGATCTCTTCGAGTTTCTGTTTCAAGTCCGTTCGTCCTTTCGTTTCGTATTTTCATTTTCATAAGACTAAGAAAGCGCCGCCCCAAAGGGACGGCGCAAACGCCTGATAACCACCCAATGCACAAAGCGCAAACACGCCCGCGCCCGCTAACGGGGGACTTGCCGTCGCAACCTACAGGAAAACTCGTTCAGCCGCGCCGCTCCAAAGTGAAATTTCGGCGAAAAACCGTTTTATGCCCGCTTCCAGCCCATGACGGACACTCTCTTTTGAAAACTTCCGTTTTTGCCTACTGCCTTTTTCTCAGCGTTTGTCGAATACAAATCATATGCCGTTCCCAAAATACGGGAACGTGTAGGTTTATTGTATCACAGTTTGCGGTTTTTGCAAGGCATTTTTTCGGAAATTGTGTGTTTGTTCTTGTAAAGGCGAAACCCGCGCTTGCGGGCTTGCCCGCTGCAGAGCTTAATGAACTTTCGTGTTGAGCGGTGTGTCTGGTAAAGAAAACAGACGGGTTCTGGTTTCGGTTTGCATAGAAACCCTCTCTTTCTTATGCTTGCTTCTTTGCAAAGCGCGGCATTTCGACTTTTACTCGGGACGGGCCACATTTTGAATTGCAAATCACGGGCTTTCTGCGTCTGTCTCTGCCCACAACCGTTTTTGTTCGCGGTGCATCACCGTATAAAATCCGACCATATAGGCAGCCAAAAGAACAAACGAGACGCTGCTCATAATTATATTGTGTATCCGCCAGCCGCCCAGTCCTTCCGTAAGACGACCTACCACCATCAAGACGGCGTAATACGCCAACAGAACCAGCGGCGCACACGCGGTAAAAAGGATATCTTGCCTACTGCGAAGATGTTCCCGAAAACCTGCGGTCAGCACAACGGACAGCACAACGGACAGCCCGAAGCAAATCAGCATTGGCAAAATGGAGATTTCCTGGCGAAAAAGAACGTCTAAAACCGCACCGAAACCGTCGTTAAAGAATCCAAACGGAAATATGCCGCCGATATCCACGAACAACTCCAGAAGACAGAACGCCATGAAATATCCGAACGATACGGAAAACAGGACAATACTCAGAATATACATAACTTTATTTTTTATTTGCTTCATCATGTTGCCTCATTGTTTTGTCAAGGGTATGCCTGCATCTACGGATAATTTGTATAGCAGAACTGCGGAAGCCTGTACGGCATTTCGTGAACAAATCCGCGCGGTGTCGAGCCAAAAATTTTGATGATCAACGTCTAAAACTTTTCCCACGAGACCCTTTGCAGCTGTAGCACCGTCGTGTACCAAGTCACCCGGTGTTTTGTTCAATGCTCCAGTATATTGCGCACTATTAAGAGAAGTAAGCGAATCAATACATTCGTTCAAATGTTGATCTGCATATTCTTCAAATTTTGAATGTACATTTTTCTTTTCTAACGCAGTAATATTTGCGGCGTGATGCGGTTCGTTTGCATCCTGTATATAATGGAGCATATTTCCGACATTTTTAATAAATTCCGTAGAACCCCCGTTTTTGGAATATTCTGCTTTCGCTGCCCAATAAAATTTTTCGGTATTGCTTCTTGCGGTGTTTGCGGTGTCGCCTGCCCAGTTTTCACCAGAATAGGGATCGTAAAAGTGGCCTCTAAAAAGGTCTATGCGGCCCAACAACCAATCTTTATCGGGGTTGATCGAAGCAAGGGAGATTGTTAATCCTACTAAAATAGAACCGTTATGATCCGTACCCCAAAATCCTTTATCCGAAAGCAGTAATCCACAGGCGCGCGCTGTAATCAATTCGTGAGATCCCGCAGTGCTTTCTCCATCTCCGGAAATCCAAATTGGCCGAACCCCAAAATTGGGCTGTTGAGTATTCCCTTGGGCGAGTGGATTTGTTTTGTATGTTCCAAACGGATCATACACCCGTTCAAAATTTGCAAGAAGTACCTTAAAGTCCTCATTGCTCATTGTCATAATGTCTTCCCATGTGTAATCCGAAATATCAAATTCGGGTTCTGCTGCAAAAGCAGGCACGCAGAAAAAGCATAACATCATCAACGCCGTCGCTAAAAATACCGATAAACCTCTTTTCAACATAAAGTCTCCTCCTTAGTAACTCTCTTTTTGTTTTAAATTTACAACGATCTGTCCTGCCGCAAAAGTATCCGCATACTTTTGCAGAATGATTTCCACATGGCAATCACGCCCTCCCCGCATTCGCCCCCGCAACAGCAAAAAACGGCTGTGCATGCACAGCCGTTGCTCTTGTAAAATCCGGTTCGTCGCAGCAGAATTGCTGTGCGGAGTCAGAATGTGTTCTACCCTTACTATATCAAAGTATGATTTATTTTGTCAATATGATAATGTGATTTCTCAGCGCATTTTTTGAAATTTGCACGCACATTGCCCGTGCAAAGGTGAAAACGCGCTTGCGGGCTTGCCCGCCGCAAGGCCGTCAGCCGAGTAAGGCATAATGGACTTGTACGGACGGTTCTATAGTCAGCGCGATCAGGTTCACGATAAGCGTCACGACGGGGAGGAGAATAAAGGCCAAACGCTGCTTTTTGGAAAAATCCTTATTGAGCAGTGCGACCAAAAGGGTGAAGATCGCGCTCCCAAGGAAAAACGCAATGTCATGCAGAGCCGACCAGGTTTCCAAATCCAACCCAAGGGCGGTCAAAATCGCGAAGATCCGATAGGCGCTACCCGTTAGCTCCGTGTACAAATTGGTGCAGTGGAGCAAGATCCCCGCCGCCATATGCCACAGGTAAATCGGAATCGTAAAGCCAAAAAGCAGCTTATTTTTCGTTTCTTTCTTGGGGACTTTCACATTGAGCGGTTTGTCTATCCAGGAAAACAGACGGGTTTTGGCTTCGTTTTGCATAAAAATATCCTCCTATTCGACGCACGGCGCGAAAAGATACTTACGATTCCGCGGCGGTGTCTTCTTCCGGCGGTTCTTTGCGCACAAGCCCCCAAATGCTGAGGGCAAACCACGCGATATAGCTGCCCCATATCCCGTATATGAACAGGGGAGACAGAAATCCCAACGCGCCGCAGACGCCGCCGACCACGGGCAGCAAAAATTCCGCACGGGTCAGTACACGGTACAGCTCGCGGCGAATCGCAAAGTATAGGACGACCAAGAGCGCTATAATGATCGGGCATATAAAATATGTAAGCAGCGCGTATTCTTCGGAAAATATACGGCTAAGCATTTGCAGGATGCCCGACGTGATTTTGCTTGACCACGCGGTGCTGTATTCTATATAAGAAAGCACACCGTATAAGCCAAGTACCGCATAATAGGCCACCGAAAGAAGCAGGGACAAGACATAGTCGTGTTTGCGGAATTTCATATGCATTCTCCTTTTTCACGGAGCGGCATTCTGCCTTTTGCGCAGGACAACGGGCTTCAACAGCAGATACAGACAGGCGAAAAACCATATGCCGAAGCAAACGTACAGGCGAACAGGATGGATAGCCCATTCTACGCTTAGATCAAACGGAAACCACTGTGTCAGGACGCAGAAAAGCGCATATGCGGTCGGTAAGCCCGCGAGTATCGGCGGTACGACGTAAACGAGGCGATCCGCTTTTGCGGCTTGTTTGGAACAAAGCGTCACGGCAAGCGCGAATACAAACGGTATAAGCGGGATCAGCAAAATATATACCACGCCGAACGATTCCGCATCCATACCGAGCAGAACGATCCTTTCCAATGTGCCGCCGTATCGCCCTGCTTTCAGGAGAAAAGCGTCCAAAACAAGCGGCAGCGGGTAAAGGATAGAAAAAATCATGGATGGGATCAGAAACGCTTTTTTCATAGAGAAACACCCTCTTTTTACATTATACAGGCTTTTGCGCCGCCCCGCAAACGCCCGACGAAGTTTTTTCGCGCAAAACAAAAGCGGCCGCGCTTTGTACGCAGCCGCCGACAATCCGAAATCTCGCCGCAGAGCTGCGTGTGGGAAGTTCTCATTGTACGCGTGATAAAATCCTCTTGTGTCTGTAGCATACCATGGCGGCAAAGGCTTCGTCAATAGCGCAGCTGCACAAATTGGCACAATTCCCTTGCAATTTTTTGTTGCGCGCCGTATACTGTACAAAACGCAACAAAAAGACAAAGGAAATACAGGTATGGAACTGGATATTTACGATTTTGACAAAACGGTCGTGCCGTTCGATTCGGGCTCAAAATTTCTGCTTTTTTGCTTTTTGCACTATCCGTATTTGTTTTTGCTTCTGCCGTATTATATGGTCGCGGGGCTGTTGTTCGGCCTGCATATCATCGACCTTGACCGCTTTAAAAAACATATTTTTCTGTTCGTGCGGTTCGTGCCGATGCAAAAAGCGGTCAAAAGGTTTTGGGACGTGCATGAAAAAGAGGTGTTTTCGTGGTTTTTGCCCGAAAATCGCGCGCGGTATACGGTCGTCATCAGCGCAAGCCCCGATTTTCTCCTGTATGAAATTCAAAAGCGGCTGAGGATCGACACACTGCTGTGTACGCGGCACAGCCCGAAAAGCGGTACGCTGCTTTACAAGAATTGCCGTGGGGAAGAAAAGGTGCGCCGCTTTTACGAGGCGTTCCCCGAAGCGGCGACAGTCAAATGCGTCTATTCCGACAGCTATAAAAATGACCGTCCGATTTTTTCGCTTGGCGAACAGTGCTTCCATATCGAGGCAAACGGCGACCGGACGCCGTTTGTGTATGCGGAAAAGTACGGGAGCGACACCTGACCAAAACCGATTCGAGTACGAGAATGAAAAAGATTTTATGTAAAGACATGGTGCAGCGCAAATGCGGCGCTGCACCATGTCTTTTAGCTTGAATCATGTTCCCTAAAATGATGATCTGTCGGTTTTTTCGGAAACTGCCCGTGCAGTTTCGCTGTTTTTATTCTTCATCTGAAACATGCTTGGCAACTTTTGATAAAGAGCAATCCAGTAAATTGCATAAATCATCCAAGGTGTTGGTGGAAACGGACATATTTTTTCGCAAACGCTGTACCGTGCTTCCGCTGATTTGAAATTTTACTCTCAAAGTATAGGTGGAAAGGCCTTTTTTCTTTAGTGTGTCCCAAAGAGGGTCATAAACAATCATACAGAACCTCCAAAATATCTTGCATATTTTTATTATGCTTGATAAAAAAAACAGGCTGTCGGCGTACTTCCCCGCTGACAACCTATTTTACGAAACGCACGACCTCATTTGGCGTGCAACCGATAATTCCGCAAAGCCGCTCCAACGTCAGCATGGTAATATTCTTGTTCTTTTTCAAAGAATCCAGCGTTTTATTATCAATGCCGCATTGCAGTAATTTGTATTGTGAGATGCCATGTTTTTGCATGGTTTCCCATAAAGGGCTGTAATCTATGATCGAAACCACCCCGTTTACCGATTTTATAAGAAAATTATAAAAGAAATCGGCAAATAAAATATTGTGATTATAATCACAATATAGTATACTGAAACGGAGGTGTGCGAATATGACTGTCACATTCAGTGGTCATCGTGAAGTGTATCAGCCCGATGTAGGGACGCGGTTAGCAGCGGAAATTGAAAAGCTGTTACAGACGGATAGCGAGTTTTTATTTTTGACCGGCGGTATGGGTCAGTTTGACGGCATGGGAGCCGATGCAGTTCGGGCGGCAAAGCGCCGTTATCCGGAAAAGCGTATCATGCTGGCATTGGTGCTGCCCTATTTCTCCAACCGACTGAACACAGACAAAGAATACTATCAATCCTGCTACGACCAAATCATTCTGCCGGCGGAACTGACTGCCGTGCATTACAAGGCGGCTATCGGACGCAGAAATCGCTGGATGGTTGATCGTGCCGACGTCGTGATCGCCTACATCTGTCGGGACTTTGGCGGCGCTTTGGCTACAGTCAAATACGCCCAAAGACAAGGAAAGCCGATTATCAATCTGGCAGAGAAAAAATAAAATTGCATGAAAGGCCGCATTTGCTCGGTGCTGACCAAAATAAACAGGGCGTTGGCCGTGCGTGGTCAACGCCCTGTTTTTATGTACCGATATGCCTTTTGCCGCGTGCTTTTCAAATCGCTTTTTCGTACAGATAAACGCGTGCTTCATACGGACGCATGGCGCAGATCGAAGGCTTCGCGGGCGCATCCTTGTAATTGCAGAGCAACAGCTTCCCGGCGGTCAGGTCGAAGCCCTCGGGCGCGCGGAAGGTCGTGGTGTGATCCGCAAACGAGCAGATGACAAGCGCGCGCTGTCCTTCGTAATCGCGTTCATAGCAATAGAAATCGTTGCTTTCGGGCATATGCTCTTTGTAACTGCCGTAAATCAGGATCTTGTTCTCCTTACGAACCTTAAAGAGCTTGCGGTAATAATTTAAAATAGAATCCTTATCTTTTTCTTCGGCGGCGACGTTGATCTCCCTGTAATTCGGATTCACGCCGAACCACGGCTCGACCTTGGAAAAGCCGGCATATTTGGTTTTGTTCCACTGCACGGGCGTGCGCGCATTTTCGCGGCTGGTGCGGTTGGCGATCTTCAAATAGGTTTTATCGGAGAAGCCGAATTGTTTAAACAGCCTTTGGTTGTTGAAGGTCACGACGTCCTTGAACTGATCGACGCTCTCCAGCGTGTTGTTGAGCATACCGATCTCCTGCCCCTGATAGACAAAGGGCGTGCCGCACTGCATATAGCACATGGTGGCGAGCATTTTTCCGCTTTCCCTGCGGAATTTTTCGTTGCCGTAACGGCTGATGATGCGCGGATGATCGTGGTTTTCAATGTATAAAGCGTTCCAGGCTCTGCCGTACAGATCCTCCTGCCAGCGGGTAAACGCCTTTTTCATGCGTTTCAGGCTGAACGGCGTGGAGAGAGTGTCGGTCATAAAGCAGTCCGCCTGCATATGGTCAAAGGAGATCATCATATCGAGCACCTTGTCGTCGCCCGCGGTGTACGCCAACGCGTCCTTGGAATTGGTCATCGGCGATTCTCCGACCATAAAGCAGTCGTAATCCTTCAGAATGTCCTGCCGAAACTCCGTCAGATATTCGTGACAGTGCGGCCCTTTGTTGTAGTGCTCGATCCCTGTGGCAACGGGCAGGGGGAAGCCGTTGGGCAGACCCTCTTTTTTGGAAATAAAGGTGATGACGTCCTCGCGGAAGCCGTCTACGCCCATGTCGAGCCAAAAGCGCATAATGCTTTTGACTTCCTCGCGTACCTTGGGATTGTCCATGTTGAGATCGGGCTGTTTTTTGGCGAATACGTGCAGATAGTATTCGTCAATATCCGCGTCGTATTCCCACGCGCCGCCCTCAAAGGTGGACAGCCAGTTGTTCGGCGGCTTTTTGCCGTTTTTGCCCTTGCCCTTGCGCCAAATGTAGTAGTCGTGATACGGATTGTCGGGACCCTTGCGGCTTTCCTTGAACCACTCGTGTTCGTCCGAGGTGTGGTTGACGACCAAGTCCATCAGCACCTTCATGCCGCGTTCGTGCGCGCCGTCCAATACCTGCTTGAAAAGCTCCAGATCGCCGTATTCGGGCGAGATGTTTTTATAGTCGGCAATGTCATAACCATAGTCCGCGTTGGGGGAGGGGTACAGCGGGGAAAACCAAATGGCGTCTGCGCCAAGGCTCTTGATGTAATCCAGCTTTTCAAGGACGCCCCAAAGGTCGCCGATGCCGTCACCGTTGCCGTCCTTAAACGAGCGCGGCCAGATTTGATAAATGACGGCTTCCTTGTACCAATCATTTTGCATAAAAACACTCCCTTGTCAGATTCTGAATTTATAAAAAGTATACCATATGAATTTGCAAAATACAATGCCTGATTTTGGCAAACGGCATAAAACACGCGCAGAAAGCCCCTGTCCCGTTCCGCCGATGCTTTTGCAGATTTTTCTTGCATTTGCAGGCAAAAAGGATAAAATATTGCTATGAGGTGATCGACATGCACATTCCGAGCGAAAAAGACTTTCCGCAGTTTCGCACCGCGCACGGCGGAAGCATAAAAAACGATGCAAATGATAAGTATACGGCTGTGTACAACAGACCCGTCGAGCTTCTGCATACGGAAACGACGGATTCGGGGCTTATCTTAACGACCGCGACCGCCGCAAAGCGGCCGGAGCTTTCTTATACGCACGAAACGGCGTTGTATTTATTAAAACCCTGCGACACGACCGTGGAAAGACTGTACATCCACATTGAGCTTTGGAGCGAAACCGTTTTTAAGGTCATGCTCTCCAGGGAAAAGCATCCGAAAAGCCCGTTTGCCCGTCTTCCGAAAGACGCCAGAATGCTGATCGCAGAACCCCAAAAGGTCGCGTTTGAGACTTTTGAAACACCGCAGGAGTTCGTCCTCAAAACCGCAAAAATCGAGATACATATCGACAAGGAAGAACTTCGCATTTCCGCGTTGGACGGCGACGGAAAAGAATACTTTGCCCAGCGAAAGAATCATTTCCGAACAGCCGACGTCCTCGATTTTTCCATCGGCACTTCCGAGCGGGATTTTTCGAGCTGTGAGGCGTTGGAGCTTTTGCCCGACGAATGGATCTACGGCCTCGGCGAGCGATTTGACAGCCTTGTCCGAAACGGCAGGGCAGTGGATTTCCGCAACAAAGACGCCGTCGGCACGACCAGCAGAAGAACGTATCTGAATATACCCTTTTTCATTTCCACCAAAGGATACGGGCTGTTTTTGAATTCCGGAGCAGAGACGACCTGGAATATTGCTACGGACGATGCGGCGAGCCTGCAATTTTCCGTTTCCGACGAGCAAATGGAATACTTTGTGATCGGCGGGCATACCCCGAAGGAGATTTTGAAATCTTATTGTATGCTGACGGGGTTCGCCCCTCTGCCTCCGCTTTGGAGCTTCGGACTATGGATGAGCCGAAACAGCTATACGTCCTGGGATGTGGTGGATGATATTGCCGATCAAATTCGCAAGCACGATATTCCCTGCGATGTGTTGCATTTGGACACGGCATGGTTTCAAACGGACTGGGACTGCGACCTGAAATTTTCCGAGGAGCGTTTTCCCGACCCCGTCGGGCACATGGCGGATCTCAAAAAGCGGGGATTTCACGTATCGCTGTGGCAATACAATTTTATCCCGCCAAACGAGGGCAACACGCATTATCAGGAAGCGGTCGCAAACGGGTATCTGGCCAAAAATGCAAACGGAGAACCGTATCAGCTTCCCGAGGAATGCAGCGGCAGCTGGACGAAGGACGTGATCATCGATTTTTCCAATCCGCAGGCCGAAAAGTGGTACGGCGACAAAATTTCTACCCTGATCCAAATGGGCGCGGGCGCGATCAAAACCGACTTCGGCGAGGGGATTCCCGAACAGGCGATCTATCAAAATATCGACGGAAAGTATTTTCACAATCTCTATGCGCTGGTTTACAACCGAACCGTATTCGAAGCGGCGAAAAAAGCGAGCGGCGAAAATATCGTCTGGGCAAGAAGCGGTACGGCGGGCAGCCAGCGGTATCCTCTGCACTGGGGCGGCGACAGCCAGTGCAGCTTTGAAGCGCTCGCCTGCACGCTTCGGGGCGCATTATCCGTCGGCGTAAGCGGCATTCCGTTCTTTTCGCATGACATCGGCGGCTTTTTGGGTCTGCCGGATGACGAATTGTATGTGCGTTGGGCGCAGCTGGGGATGTTTTCTTCACACGCAAGATGCCACGGGGCGGGCGATACCACGCACAGAGAACCCTGGTGTTTTTCCGAGGAAGCCTGCGAGATCTTCCGCGATTACTGCAAACTACGCTATTCGCTGATGCCGTACATTTACGCGGAAGCGGCGAAGTGTACTGAAACGGGACTGCCGATGATGCGGGCTTTGTATTTGGAATATCCGAACGACAGAAACGTTTACCCCATCGACGACGAATACATGTTTGGAGACGGTCTGCTGATCGCCCCCGTTTTAACGCCGCTCGCCAAAACCCGCATCCGAAATGTCTATTTGCCGAAGGGCGTCTGGTTTGATTTCTTTACCAAAGAAAAAATCCAATCCGGCGGTATGTGGATCGAAAAGAAAGTGGATTTAAAAACGATGCCGATTTATGTGAAAGCGGGTACACAGCTTTCCTTCTGCAAGGTTGGGCAATCGCTTATGAACGGGTACGGCGAGATCATCCGAACGGAAATTTGGGAATAGACGAAGCCTTTGGGGCAGAGGGAAATCCTTTCCTCTGCCCCTTGCTAAAATCGACTGCGGAAAGACACCTTGTTTTTGTGCATTTTGTCATTGTATTTTTTGGAAAAAGTGCTATAATACAGGGTTAGATTCCAAGTACAAAGGGGGCTTTTCTTTGAAAAACACATTGCGTGTGATCGTAGAAGCCGACTGTGCCGCAAGGCGTGAGGTCGAACAGGCCGAAGCGCGGCGGGAGCATTTGACCGAGGAACTGGCCGAGCTTCGCCGGGAGATCGACGAGACCCATCGCAAAGCCGCCGAGCAGGCAATCGAAAAAGCCCGTGTCGACGCCGCCGAGCAGGTCAAACGAACTGCGGACGAGATCGAGCAATCCACCAAAGCCAAAATCGACGGGCTTTGGGCGTTGTACAAGGAAAAGCGCGAGGCGTGGGTGCAGGAGATCGTCTCCGAAGCGACCGCGCCGTAAAAAAACGGCTGTCCGCAATACAAAGAAAGGAGAGGCCGCATGAACAGCAGGATCGCATCTCTTTCAAGCAACGCGCTGCTCGCCAAGGCGCGGGCGATGTATGCCGACGTGCTGACGCGTGAAAATTACACGGAGCTTTCCGCCTGCCATACCGTCAGCGAAGCGGCCTCGTATTTAAAAGCGCATACCGCTTACGGCGAAGCGCTTACGGAGCTGAGTGCGGCAAAGCTGCACCGCGCGCGTCTGGAGGCCGCGCTCCGGCAATATATGCTCGGCAAAATGGCCGACCTGTTTGCCTTTGAAAAGGCGCTCGGGCAGGAGCTGAACGGCATTTTTGCCATGCGCAGCGACGTCGATTATATTTTGTTGTGCGCGGATTATCTGGATACCGACAGCATCGGCGAATATATGCTCATCACGCCGACGTTCTTTCGCCAAAATTCCGAGATCGACGCCCCCGCGCTGGAACGCGCGCTCTCGGCCGGCGAGCTGTGCGAGGCGCTGCGGCATACGCGCTATTGGCCGCTTGTCGAACCCTTTACGAACGGGCAAACACCCTTCAGCGTGCAGGCGTTGGAAAACAGCCTGTACGGCTATTTGTACGCGCAGGCCGAAAAGACGGTCAGAGCAAACTTCAAGGGCGCGCAAAGAGAAGACCTTTTGAATATCTTCCGAATGCGTGCCGACGTCAAAATGCTCGAAAGCATTTGCAGGCTCAAATCCTACTACCCGCACCATGACGCGTTGCGTCCGGAACAGTTTTTCCGCGCGCAGCTTTCCTCTTTTTCACAGCGGGAGATTTTGGAAATGCTGCAGAGCGATACGGCAGAGGACGTACTCCAAATCGCGCGCAAAACGCGGTACGGCAAGTATTTGCCGCAGGACGGCGTGATCGAGTGGAAAATGCGAACCATGGAGCTTCGCATCAACGAAAGGAATCTGCGGTTTTCCACCTGCCCGCAGGTCGTGCTTTTGAGCTTCGTGGGCATTCTTGAAAACGAAATGTACAACATTACGCATATCATCGAGGGCATTCGGTATAAGCTGCCGCCCGAGGAAATGCTGCAATATCTGATTTTACCCGGGGACGCGCACTAAGCGCGCCGCTTCAAACTATACCATCGGAAAGGGGCGGGATATTCAATGGCTGTTGAAAAAATGAAGCTGATGAAAATCAGCGGCGATTTGGCAGACCTTTCCCGTGTCAGCGCAAAGCTTTGCGAAAGCGAATGCTTCCATGCGGACGCCGCCGGAAAATACATTTCTTCCTCTATGGGCTTTGTGCCGTTTGTGGAGGAAAACCCGTATGAAACCAGGCTCGCCCGATTGCAGGAAACGGCGCAGTCGGCGGGTTTCCAACTGGAATTTTTAAACGATTCCAAAGAGGACGCGGCTGTAGGCGACGAGGATGCGGCGTATCTCGACGAGGTCGCGCAAAAGGTGCTTCACCTGCTTACGCAGCGCAGTTCCCTCTTGGAGCAAAAAAGCACCTGCCAATCGGGCATCGAGAAATATTCGCATTTTAAGGGCTTGGATTTGGACTTGGGTCTTATTTCGCAGTGCGAATTTGTCAAGGTTCGCTTCGGCCATATGCCCAAGGAGGGCATGGAAAAGCTCCATACCGTATTTCAGGATAACCCGTATGTCTGGTTCGTACCCTGCTCCAAGGATGATACCGATTATTGGGGCGCGTACTTCGCACCTGTAGACAGGCTCAACGAGATCGACGGCATTTTTGCGTTTTTGCTGTTTGAACCGTTCGACGTCCCCGGCGCGGCGGGTACTGTGGATGAGATCATTGCGGAGTTTGAACGCAGCATCTCGATCATCGACACGCAGCTTGCGGCGCTCGACGGCGACATCCGCGCGCTGTGGGAGGCGGAGCAGGAGCATTGCAATCGGCTCTATTCCAATTTGATTTATCAAAATTCCCTGTATGCGCTTCGCTCTTTCGCGCTGCACAACGATAAATATTTTGTGTTTGTCGGCTTTGTGCCGGCTTCGCAGGCGTCCGAATTGCAGGAACAGATGCAGAAAATTGAGGGCGTATCCCTCGAGGTCAGCGACGCGCCGAAGGACGGCAAGACCGCAGTCCCCGTCAAGCTCAAAAAAATGCCCAAGGTGTTTGGCGCGTTCATCGAGCCGTACCGCTATTACGTCGATATGTACGGCACGCCCGCGTACAACGACATCGATATTACGGCTTTCGTCGCCGTGACCTATACGGTTTTGTTCGGCATGATGTTCGGCGACTTGGGGCAGGGCTTTGTGCTGATGCTCGCGGGCGCGCTGATGTGGAAGCTCAAAAAAATGGAGCTTGGCAAAATTCTCATCCCCTGCGGCGCGGCGTCCATGGTGTTCGGCTTTGTGTTCGGCAGCGTGTTCGGGTATGAGGAAATGCTCGACCCCGTGTATAGGGCTTTAGGCATGAACGGCAAGCCAATCTCCGTTATGGACAGCATCAACACCGTGCTGCTCGTCGCCATCGCCATCGGCGTGGGGCTGATGATACTTGCCATGCTTTTGAACATCTATGCCTGCATCAAGCGGCGGCAATTCGGCGAAGCGATCTTCAGTCAAAACGGCGTGGTCGGGCTTTTGATGTATCTCGCGGGCGTGAATTTCGCCTCGGGCTTCATGGGCGGCCCCGCACCGCTTTCCAACGGGACTTGCGGCATCATTTTGGCCGTGACGGCGGCGCTGTTGATGTTTAAGGAGATCCCCATCGGCATCATCGACAAGCGCCCCGACTGGAAACCGAGCAGCATTACGGACTTTGTGCTGCAAAACGTGTTTGAACTGCTCGAATACGTGCTTTCCTATCTTTCCAACACCGTTTCCTTTTTGCGCGTGGGTGCGTTCGTGCTCGTACACGCGGGCATGATGATGGTGGTGTTTTCTCTCGCGGGCGAGAGTGAAAATATTTTCGTCGTGATCCTCGGCAATGTTTTGGTCATTGCGCTGGAAGGCCTTTTGACGGGCATTCAGGCGCTTCGTCTGGAATATTACGAAATGTTCAGCCGCTTCTACGAGGGCGGCGGCACGGCCTACAAACCCATTCGCTTACAAAAAGAAAAAGATGCTTAATTTGGAGGTAATCTTATGACAACGCTTTTTTACATGCTCCTGATTTTGGCGCCTGTGGCGATTTTTGTGACGGCGTTTGCGATGCTGCGCAAAAGCAGGCAGGGGCGTTCCCTCAAACGCACCGCCGGCATGAATTTGGCGGTTTTCGCGGTACTTACGGTGTTGCTGAGCGTGCTTTGCATCAACGTGTTCGCCGCAGATGACGCCGACGCCGCGCCTGCTGCCGAAACGGCGCAGACCGAAACGGCGGCTGCGGAAAAGACGGACAATTCCAAGGGCTTCGGCCTGCTTGCCGCAGGCTTGGTCACGGGTCTTGCGGGCATCGGCGGCGGTATCGCCGTTGCGGCGGGCGCACCCGCTGCCATTGCGGCCACGGCGGAGAATCCGAAATCCTTTGGTAAATCCATCATCTTCGTTGCCTTGGGCGAATCCATCGCCCTGTACGGCGTGGTTATTTCCATTTTGATTCTCAATAAGGTTTGACGTTATGAAGCTGTTTATCATCAGCGACAATACCGACGCGATCATCGGTATGCGGCTGGCGGGTATAGAGGGCGTTCGGGCGACCGATTCGGAGGCTGCCGAGCGTGCGTTCGAGAAGGCGCTTGCCGATCGGGAGATCGGCGTATTGCTCATCACGCCGGGTGTGGAGGCGCTTTGCCCCGCGCGCGTGTGCGAACTGAAACGCGGTATCCGCCCGCTTGTGGTGACCGTCCCCGACTCGGACGGCAACGCGGCGGGAGACAGCGTGACCGATTATATCCGCGAGGCCATCGGCATTCAAATGTAAGAATGCGAATGTCTCTGTTTGCAAATCTGTGAGGTGACTCCTTTGGAAGCAACCGCAAAAAATACGGATGCGTTTCTTGCCGCCATCAAAGCCTTGGCGGCGGAAAAATGCAAAGAAATAGATCGGGAGACCGAGAGTCTGCGCGCGCAGCGTTTGGAGACGCTGCAAAGCGAGTCGGAGTCGCATTATGCGGCTTTCACGGCATACGAAGTTTCGCGTGTGCAGGCACAGTTGAACCACGAGGTCGCCGCGCTCGAAGCGGATGCCAAGCAGCGTTTGGCGGCGCAGCGCGAGGAGATTTTTGAAAGCGTGTTCCAAGAGGCCGCAGAGCGTGTGCGGCAGTTTACCGAGACCGATGCTTATCGCGATTTTCTGCTCGCGTCCGCCAAATCCATTGCCGAGATGTTTCAAAGCGACCGTGTCCACCTGTATCTGCGCGAGGCGGACGGGGTGTATGCCGACGCGCTGTGCGCCGTATTTTCGACAAAGCCCAAGGTCGTATTCAAGTCGGATATCGAGTTGGGCGGACTTCGGGCGCGCGGCGTACACGCCGGCAAGCTGGCGGACGATACGCTGGACGCGCGCTTAGAGCAGCAAAAGCAGCGATTCCTTGAAGAATCGGGACTTTCTATGGAGAGGTGAGCGGATGGCAGTCCATCAGATATACGGCATAAACGGGCCTGTCGTCACGATAAAGGGCGAGACGTCGCTCGGCATGATGGAGACCGTTTTTGTCGGGAACGAACGCCTGATCGGCGAAGTCATCGGTCTGAAAAAGGATATGACCACCATTCAGGTGTATGAGGAGACCGCAGGCTTGACCGTCGGCGAGCCGGTATATCCCACAGGCTCTCCGATGCGCGTGGCTTTAGGGCCGGGGCTTCTCGGCAATATTTTTGACGGCATACAGCGCCCGCTGCCTGCGATTCGGGATGCTTTCGGCGCGTTTATCGGACGCGGCGCGCAGTTTGACGCGCTGCATGCACAGAAAAAATACAAGGTGACCGTCACCGTGCATGTCGGCGACCGTGTGTCGGGCGGCGACGTATACGCGACCTGCCCCGAAACGCCTGTTGTCGTGCATAAAATCATGATCCCGCCGCAGATGAGCGGCGAGATCGTCGAGGCTTTGCCCGACGGCGAATATACCGTAAAGGATACCGTCGCGAAGCTCAAAACCGACGCGGGCGAGGTGATCGATCTGACCCTTGTGCAGTATTGGCCGATCCGCGTACCGCGCCCGACTGCCGAGCGTCTGCCCTCCGATAAGCCCCTCATCACGGGGCAGCGTGTGATCGACACCGTGTTTCCGATCGCAAAGGGCGGCGCGGCCGCTATTCCCGGGGGCTTCGGCACGGGCAAAACCATGACCCAGCATCAGCTCGCGAAATGGTGTGATGCGGACATCATTATCTACGTCGGCTGCGGCGAACGCGGCAACGAAATGACGCAGGTGCTTTCGGAATTCTCGGCGCTTCAAGACCCGCGCACCCAAAGACCGCTGTTGGAGCGCACGGTGCTGATTGCCAACACCTCCAATATGCCTGTAGCGGCGCGCGAGGCTTCCATTTATACGGGCATCACTTTGGCGGAATACTACCGTGATATGGGGTATCATACCGCCTTGATGGCGGACTCCACCTCCCGTTGGGCGGAAGCGCTGCGTGAAATTTCGGGGCGCTTGGAGGAAATGCCCGCAGACGAGGGCTTCCCCGCGTACCTGCCCTCCAGACTGTCCGAATTTTACGAGCGTTCGGGCTATGTGCGCAACCTTAACGGCACGGAAGGCTCTGTAACGCTCATCGGCGCGGTCTCTCCGCAGGGCTCGGATTTCTCCGAACCGGTGACCCAGAATACCAAGCGGTTTACCCGCTGCTTTTGGGCGCTCGACAAATCCCTTGCCTACGCGCGGCATTACCCCGCCATCAACTGGAATCAATCCTACAGCGAATACATCGGCGACCTTGCAAACTGGTATCGCGACCATGTCGCGCCCGACTTTATGCAGTGCCGCGAGGAGCTTTGCACCCTGCTTTCGGAAGAGAATTCGCTCATGGAGATCGTGCGGCTCATTGGTGCGGACGTTCTGCCCGACGATCAGAAGCTGATTATTGAAATCGCGCGCGTCATTCGCGTGGGCTTTTTACAGCAAAACGCGTTCCATGCGGACGATACCTTTGTGCCGCCGGAAAAGCAATATAAAATGATGCAGGTCATTCTGCATTTGTATCACCGTTCCAAAGAAGTCGTGGCGCGGCAGATCCCGATCTCCAAAATTTTGGCGACGGGGCTGTTGGATCGGCTCACCAAAATGAAGTACGATATCCCGAACAACCATTTGGAGCTTTTCGACACGTATCTGCGCGACATCGACGCCGCCATAGACGGTATTTTGCGGTAAGGAGGCGAACCGTATGATCATTAAGCATTTGAAACTCGACGGCGTCAACGGTTCGCTGGCAACGCTTACCGGCGTGAAAAACGCGGCGGCGGAGGAGATCGTGGAAATGCACATGGCCGACGGCACCAAGCGCACGGGCAGAGTGGTGCGCATCGACGGCGACCGCGTCACCGTGCAGGTTTTTGAAGGCACGCGCGGCATGTCGATGGCCAATACCTCTACCGTGTTCACGGGCGAGCCGATGCAGATCCCGCTTTCCCCCGAAATTCTGGGCAGAGTGTTTGACGGTCTTGCAAGACCCATCGACGGCCTCGGCGAGGTATACCCCACGGAGCTTCGCGATGTGGGCGGCGCGCCGATCAATCCCGTCGCGCGCGAATATCCGCGCAACTTTATTCAAACGGGCATTTCCTCGATCGACGCACTCGCAACGCTCATTCGCGGGCAGAAGCTGCCGATCTTCTCCGGCTCGGGCATGAAGCACAATGAGCTTGCCGTGCAGATCGTGCGGCAGTCCACCATTGCCGACGGCGACGATTTTGCCGTTGTTTTCGCGGCCATGGGCGTCAAAAACGATGTCGCACATTACTTCCGTACCTCGTTTGAGGAAGCCAACGTCATGGATCACGTCGTCATGCTCTTAAATCTTGCCAACGACCCGATCATTGAGCGTATTATGACACCCCGCTGCGCGCTGACGATTGCGGAGTATTTGGCGTTTACGCTGCATAAGCACATTTTGGTCATTCTGACCGATATGACCTCTTACGCCGAGGCGCTGCGCGAATTTTCCAGTTCCAAGGGCGAAATTCCCGGCAGAAAGGGCTTCCCCGGCTATCTGTATTCCGATTTGGCGTCGCTGTATGAGCGCGCCGGCATGATCGAGGGCGTGGAGGGTTCGGTGACGCAAATTCCGATCCTCACCATGCCCAACGACGACATTACCCACCCCATTCCCGACCTTACGGGTTACATCACCGAGGGGCAGATCGTGCTGGATCGCGATTTGGACTATAAGGGCGTGTATCCGCCCGTGAGCGTTTTGCCGTCTCTGTCGCGTCTGATGAAGGACGGCATCGGCGAGGGCTTTACGCGCGACGACCATTCGCCGCTTGCCAACCAGCTGCTCGCCGCCTGCGCCAAGGTGCAGGACGCAAAGGCGCTGGCGTCCGTTATCGGCGAGGATGAGCTTTCCGACGAGGATAAACTGCTCATGGAGTTCGGCCGCGCATTTGAAGCGAAATTCCTCAATCAGGGCTTTACAGAAAACCGCTCGATCGAAGAAACGCTCGATCTCGGTTGGGAGCTTTTGTCCATGCTGCCGCGCCGTATGCTCGACCGTGTGGACGACGCGGTGCTGGACGCGCATTATAAGGGCAAAGGCTGAAAGCTCTCTGCAAAGAACGCAGAATTGCATTTTGAATCGGGAGGTGTGACGGATGGCGCAGGTTTTTCCGACCAAGGCCAACTTAATGGCGACGCAGAAATCGCTGGATCTCGCGAAGCTCGGCTATGAGCTGATGGATCGCAAGCGCAATATTTTGGTGCGCGAAATGATGCAGCTGGTCGATACCGCAAAGTCCGCGCAGGAGCAGATCGGCGCAGCCTATCAAAAGGCGTATGCCGCGCTGCGCCTTGCGAACATCACCTTGGGCGTCTGCGGCAGATTTGCCCGCGCCGTACCCGTGGAAACGGGCTTGGAGACGGATTCCAAAAGCGTCATGGGCGTGGAAATTCCCATTCTTCGCCTGCCCGAAACGCAGTTGCACCCGTATTACGGTCTGCGCAGCACCAATTCCTATTTGGACGAAGCCTATATGTATTTCAATGAGGCAAAGCGTTTAACGGTGCAGCTGGCCGAAACGCAGGCGTCCGTTTTTCGCTTGGCGGACGCGGTCAAGAAAACGCAGAAACGCGCCAATGCCTTAAACAACATTATGATCCCGCAGCTTACCGCCACGGTGAAATTCATCACCGATTCGCTGGACGAAAACGAGCGCGAGGACTTCACCCGCTTAAAGGTCGTTAAGGCGACCAAGGAAGACAGCTGATCGCCGCTCGGCAGAAAATTTGCGAAAAACCGCCTTTGAAAGCGCGAAGCGCGCGAATCAAGGGCGGCTTTTTGTATCACCTGCCGTCTCTCCCTCCCGAATCTTTAGACACCGCTTGAAAAATTCCCCCAAAAAGACTTGTCTTGCGGAACACATTGCGATTGTCCTCATACTATGTAGTAAAGTTTGAAACTTTATTTTACATTCAGGAGGAATTTGTATGTCAGAGAACAAATCCGGTTGTCAAAACGACAAGAGCCTTCCGAAGATTCGCGAGGCCGTCTGTATTGATACCAACCGCGTTTATGATTCCTGCGCCGATAAGGATTGTCTTGCCGATTTACGCGTGTATTTTCCGCCGAGATGCCAGGAGATCGTCGAACGCGCGACCAATGTGCGCTGCCGCGGCACGGAGATCCTTAACGTATTTATGGACGTGGAAAAAGTGCCGTTCAACCGTGGCTGCTATTCGGTAGACATCACTTTCTTTTTCAAGGTAACGGTCGAGGCATTCTCCGTCGCATCCGCGCCGCCCGTGACCATCAGCGGTTTTTCGACCTATTCCAAAAAATGCATTTTGTACGGCAGCGAGGGCAATGTCCATGTGTTCTCGTCCGAATACCGCGCCGACAGCGACGACAACCAGCTCATTCCCACCAACACCAATCCGCGCGCCAAAATTCAGGTCGCAGACCCCATTTGTCTGGACGCCAGACTCTGCCGCCCCTGCGACTGCTGCAACAGCCTGAGCGACAGTTGTATGCCCATTCCGCGCTGCGTTTGCCGTGCGTTTTCCGAGGAATTTCCTGCGAATCTCGGTTCTGCGAACAACAACGAGGAAAAGGTCGTGGCAGTCACCATCGGCATTTTCACCATCATCCAGTTGGAACGCGATGTGCAGATGCTCATTCCCGCATACGATTTCTGCATCCCGACCAAAGAATGCAGCTGCGATACGGACGATCCCTGCGAGGCGTTCCGCAAAATCCAGTTCCCCGTGGATTCGTTCTTCCCGCCGCAAGATACAAACGGCGGCTGCTGCAATCATGCGGCAACCCCTTCCTGCGGCTGCGGGCAATCGTAAATCCGTTGCCCCTTATACATCCTGCGCGTCGGCAGAAATGCCGACGCGCCTTTTTATCAAAGCCCCTGCAAAAACCCGAAAACGGCTGTGCCGTGCCGCATCCGTTTCCGTCATCTTAGACGCGGGACTTGCGCGCCGCCCCCAAATTCGCTATACTGGTACAAAACGGAGAAAGGGCGGTGCGCTATGACCGGCAGAATGCATTCTTTTCAGAGCCTCGGAACGGTAGACGGCCCGGGGGTGCGCAGCGTGGTGTTTTTGCAGGGCTGTTCGCTGCGCTGTCCCTATTGCCACAATCCCGACACATGGGACGCAGGCGGCGGCGTTTCGGTCAGCGCGCAGGAATTGCTTGCGAAGATTCAAAAGTATACCGCCTATTACGGCGAAACGGGCGGCGTGACGGTGTCGGGCGGCGAGCCGCTTTTGCAGGCGGATTTTGTTTATGAATTGTTTTCGCTCTGCAAAGCGCACGGCATTTCCACCGCGCTCGACACGTCGGGCATACGGCTCGACGATTCCGTGCGGCGGCTGCTTTCGGTGACCGACATCGTGCTTTTGGATATTAAATATGCCGCCGACGCACAATATCAAAGGTATATCGGCGTATCGCTTCACACGGTACTGCGCTTTTTGGCGTATGCAAACGACTTAAATAAGCGTGTGATCGTGCGGCAGGTCATTACGCCCGGCGTGAACGACACAAAAGACGATATACGGGCGCTGCGGGATCTGGTTCGGCAGTACCCGTGCGTAGAAAAGGTGGAGCTTTTGCCGTTTTTGAAGCTGTGCGCCGAAAAATATACGGCAATGGGTATCGAATTTCCGTTCGGCAAATACCCGCAGGCGACCGCCGAGCAGATCCGTGAACTGGAACGGGAATTGCAGGCGTAGAACCACGCAGCGTGTTTGCAAACCGTGTATAAATATGGTAAAATGACAGCAAGCCAAACAAAGGAGAATATTTTATGTTTCAAACCGAAGCGCCGAAAAGCGGCGACCTTGTAGCTACCATGAAAACCTCCATGGGCGATATACGCATCCGTCTGTTTCCGCAGTACGCGCCCAAGGCGGTCGAAAATTTTGTCACCCACGCGAAAAACGGCTATTACAACGGCACGGTATTCCACAGGGTCATCGAAGATTTCATGATCCAGGGCGGCGACCCGACCGCGTCGGGGATGGGCGGCGAGAGCATTTGGGGCGAGAGCTTTGCGGATGAATTTGACCCGCAGCTGCACAATCTGCGCGGCGCGCTTTCCATGGCGAACGCAGGCCCAGGCACCAACGGCAGCCAGTTCTTTATCGTGCAGGCGAAAACCGTGTCCGACGATATGCTCGATCAGCTGGAATCCGCATCCGAGCAACTGTTCCCGACCGAATGTGTGCGCGCATATGAGACGCTCGGCGGCACGCCGTGGCTCGATTATAAGCACACCGTGTTCGGGCAGGTCGTCGAAGGCATGGAAACCGTAGACGCCATCGCGGCGGTCAAGGTGGATTTCTTTGCGAACAAGCCCTTGCAGGACGTGGTTTTGGAGCGCGTAACCGTAGAAACGGTCGCCTGAGATTGAAAAAGGAGAAACCATGCTTTTTTCCGACATTACCGTTTTAAATACGGATTTTCAATGTGAAGAGCATTGCTATGTGGGCGTGCGCGGCGACAAAATTGCCTATATCGGTCATGAAAAACCGCAGGAGGATTTCGGCGAAGTCTTTGACGGACGCGGCAAACTGCTCATGAGCGGGCTTGTCAATGCGCATTCCCACGCCGCCATGACGCTTTTGCGCGGCTATGCCGAGAACTTGCCGCTTGCACGGTGGCTCAACGAGCGCGTTTTCCCGTTCGAGGACAAAATCCAAAATGAGGACGCCTATTTCAGCACCCTGCTTGCCATCGCGGAGATGCTGCGCACGGGTACGGTCTCTTTTTCGGATATGTACTTTTTCTCCGACGCCGTATTGCAGGCGGTCGCCGACAGCGGGATCAAATGCAATTTCAGCCGCGCGATCACCAGCTTTACGGATGACGATATTCAAACGCTTGCGAGCTTTCAAGAAAGCGAGGAGATCATCGAACGCTGGCACAACGCCTGCAACGGGCGCATTCGCATCGATATGAGCTTACACGCCGAGTATACCAACCGCCGAAAGGTCATCGAGCAGTTTGCCGAGCAGGTGCAGGCGCACCGTTTGCGCGCGCACGTGCATTTGTCGGAGACGCAGGCCGAACACGAGGCATGCAAACAGCGGCACGGCGGCCTTACGCCCGCACAGTTGTTTAACGCTTGCGGCGTATTCGACGTGCCGACGCTTGCGGCGCACTGCGTTTGGGTCACCGACGAGGATATTGCGATCTTTCGGGAAAAGGGCGTGACCGTTGCGACCAATCCCGCCAGCAATTTGAAGCTCGGCAGCGGCATTTGTGACACGTATAAGCTTTTGCAGAACGGTGTGCGCGTGGCGCTCGGTACGGACTCCGTCGCCTCCAACAACAATTTGGATATGTTCCGCGCCATGTATTTGTGTGCGCTGTTGCCCAAGGGCTTATTGCAAAGGGCGGATGTGCTTTCCGAACGCGACGTACTGCAAATGGCGACGGTCAACGGCTTTTCAGCGCAGGGGCGAACCGACAGCGGCAGGGTAGAGGTGAACGGCAAGGCGGATCTTCTGGTGCTTGACACCGATACGGTGCAAATGTGCCCGCACAACGACACGGTCAATCATTTGATCTATGCCGCGAGCGGTGCGGACGTTGTGCTGACCATGGCGGACGGCAAGGTGCTGTACGAAAACGGCGAATACAAAACGATCGACATCGAAAAGGTCAAATATGCGGTCGAATCGCGTACCCGTCGCATTCAAAAGGAGGTCGAACGCCATGTATAAGGCCGAGAAATACGCAAAAATGCTTTATGACCGAATCGGCATTCGCCCGCAAATCGGCATTGTGCTCGGCTCGGGGCTTGGCGGCCTCGGCGAAAAAATCGAATCCCCCATAGCGGTGGATTATGCCGATCTGCCCGAGTTTCCCGTTTCGACCGCGCCAGGGCATAAGGGACGGTTCTTGGCAGGTACGCTTTCGGGGAAACCCGTCCTTTGCATGCAGGGGCGTTTGCACGCCTATGAGGGACACAGCATGGAGGCGCTTTCACTGCCCATTCGCGTGATGCGGCTTTTGGGTGTGGAAACGCTGATTTTGACCAATGCCGCGGGCGGCGTCAACCGCGCGTTTTCCGTCGGCGACATTATGCTGATTGAGGATCATATCAATTTTATGGGCAGAAACCCGCTTATCGGCCCGAACGACGATACGTTCGGCTGTCGCTTCCCCGATATGAGCTTTGCTTACGCGCCCGAGCTTCGGCGGCTTGCCGAGATTTGTGCCGACGAAACGGGCATCTCCATCCAAAAAGGCGTTTACCTCGCGTGTACGGGGCCGAGCTATGAAACACCCGCTGAAATTCGCGCTTTCAGAGCCCTCGGCGCGGATGCGGTCGGCATGTCCACCGTGCCGGAGGTGATTGCCGCCAATCACTGCGGGATGCGGGTGCTGGCATTCTCCCTGATCTCCAATATGGCGGCGGGGGTCACCGACCAAAGGCTCACCGAAGAAGAAGTTTTGGAGACGGGACGCAGGAAGGGCGCGGAGATGCAGAAGCTTATCTGCCGCATCCTCGAAAAGCTGTAAAGCGGGAAGGAAGAAACGCCATGTATGCGATGCACGGCGAAACGGTACATTTTGATACGCGGCGCAACCGTTTGATGCTTTTGGATCAGACCCGCCTGCCGCAGGAGACGGTGATTCTGTCGCTTTCCAAAAAGGAAGAGATGTTTCAGGCGATCGCGCAATTGCAGGTGCGCGGCGCGCCCGCCATCGGGGTTGCGGCGGCGATTGGGCTTGCGGTGCTGGCCAACGAGAGCGCAGAGACCGACAAGGCAGCTTTCTTGGCGGAATGCTGCGCCAATGCCGCTTATCTTGCTTCGGCGCGCCCTACGGCGGTCAATTTGTTTCATGCCCTGGACGCTATGCTGGAAACGCTTCAGGCGAATGCCCATGAATCAATCGACACGATCCGGCAGTCCCTAACGGCGCGCGCACTGGCTTTGCACGCCGAGGACGTCGCCGTTTGCCAAAAAATCGGCGCGCACGGCGCAACACTTTTGGAATCCTGCAAAACCGTACTGACCCACTGCAACGCTGGGCGGCTCGCCGCCGTAAAATACGGTACGGCGCTTGCGCCCGTTTATGCCGCCAAGGCGCAGGGACACGCCCTGTCGGTGTTCGCCGACGAGACAAGACCGCTCCTGCAAGGCGCGCGGCTTACGGCGTATGAGCTGTGTGAAGCGGGCATAGACGTCACCGTGATTTGCGACAACATGGTTTCTTTCGTGATGCAAAAGGGCTTGATCGACACGGTGCTGGTCGGTTGTGACCGCGTGGCGGCGAACGGCGATACGGCCAATAAGATCGGGACTTCCGGCGTGGCGATCCTTGCGAAACACTATGGCGTGCCTTTTTATGTCTGCGCCCCGTTTTCCACCATCGACAAAACGGCAAAAAGCGGCGCGGACATCCCCATTGAACTGCGCGACGGCAGCGAGATCGGGGAAATGTGGTATCGAGAACCCATGCTTCCCGCGCACGCCAAAACGCTCAATCCCGCGTTTGATATAACTGACCACAGCCTCATCACCGCGTTTATTACCGAAAAGGGCATTTTACAGCCGTCCGATTTTTGATGTCGGGCGGCTCAGCGTGTAGAAAAAGTATGTGTCACTTGGCAATACACACAAAAGGAGTAAGATTATGGGGAACCCCCGGCGAGGGGTGCGGGTGTCCGGTGGACACCTCTGCCGAAGGCAGAAGCACCGACCGAGCCGACAGGCGAGAATCCCCACCGAAAAACAGTCCACTGGACTGTTTTTCGCCCCTCCTGCGCTCTTTATGGGCAAAGATTTCGCAGCCTGCGGGCTGCGATGGGGGCGCCGCCCCTCAACCCCGCCGCCTTTTGAAAAAGGCGGCCGAAAACTTTTGGGCATTTTGCTATCGCAAAACAGTTTATCGACAGACTGAGCCGTCCGATTTTTGAGATCGGGTGGTTTTTGTCTTTTCTTTCCTATTGTTCATAATTTGTTCATAATTTGGCAGGCAGGCTGTGATAAACTAAAATGGTACATTATGTTAGGAGGTCATCCCGTGAATCTGCAAAACATCATCGACAAAAAAGATGCCGCTGCGCAGTATATGGTGGATGAGATCACCCATATCTGCAAGACCTTTGAAAAGCGTGACCCCGGTTCAAAAGGGGAGAAGCAGGCCTGCGAATACATGGCGGACGTGCTGAAAAATCAGTGCGGCTGCGAACACGTAGAGCTGGAATCCTTTGAGGAAAACCCCAACGCGTTTTTCGGCTGGATCTATTTCACCATTACTTTTGTGCTGCTGGCAATCGCACTGCTGTTTGTATTCCCGCTCGCGTCCGCCGTTCTGATCGTTTTGGGGTTGGGACTTGCGTTTGTGCAGTTCGGTATGTATAAGAAAGTGGTCGATCGCTTCTTCCCGCAAAAAACGGGGCATAACGTGACCGCGATCAAGAGCTGTACGGGCGAGGTCAAACGCCGCATCCTTTTTAACGGACACCCCGACGCGGTTTGGGAATGGCCGGTCAACTATATGTTCGGCGGTGTAGCTTTTGAGGCGCATGCAATCATCTGCGGCGTCGGCGCGATCTATTATCTTGTGCTTTCCATTCTTTTCATGGCGCAAAACGGCGTTTCCTTTGGGCTTCCCGATACCCATTCCACTTTGTTTAAATTGGCGTTATGCGGTCTGGTATTTCTGCCGTTTTTGATTGGCCTTTACTTTATGTGGAATGAACGCCACATCGTAGACGGCGCGAACGACAACCTTTCGGGCTGCTACATGGGCATTGCCGTTCTGAAAGCTCTGCAAGACGAGGGCATCGCGTTTGAGAATACCGAACTCGGCGTGATTTTGACCGGCTCTGAGGAAGCGGGGCTTCGCGGCTCTAAGGCATGGAGCGAAAGGCACAAGGGCGAATTCGACGACGTGCCAACCTTTATCATTTCCTACGATACCATTCACGATCCGAAATATTTGATGACCAACTACCGCGACCTCAACGGTACGGTCAAAACGGATAAGGACGTTTCCGACCTGTTTATGGAAGCGGCCGAGGCGATCAACATCCCCTGCACAAAGGGCTGGGTTCCGCCGCTTGGCGGTGCGACAGACGCCGCTGCGTTTGCGCAGGCGGGCTTCCGCACAACGGGCATTACGGGGTTGAACCACAAGTTGGAGAACTATTACCACACGCGCCGCGATACATACGACAACATGAATTTGGAAGGGCTTGCGGGCTGCTTCGCAATCAGCGTCAAAGCGCTGGAAATGTTTGACAACGGCGCAAAGCAGTAAAATTCGGACAGCAAAAAAATGTACGAGGGTTCGTCGTTTTGGCAAACCCTCGTTTTCCTTTGTACGAAAAAAATGGCGAAACAGCGCGGTTGCGGACGTTGCGCAACCTGTATTTGCGCCCGAAATCGATTTTGGAAACCGAAGTGTATGGCAAAGTTGTGGGAAAAAGCATAGGATAAGGTTGTACCGCAGAAATACAACAGGCGGTTACGGAATACAAATAAATGGAATCTCAAAAGGAGCAATACCTATGCAGCCAGAACGCACCACCCATTTCGGGATACAAAGAAAAATCGTGGCCAATATGACCTCGGAAAGCTGGGAGACGATCCCGCATGTCACGTATATGTATGAACCCGACGTCACAGACTTTATGCGTGAATATAAAAAACTCAATCTCAACCGCCGCGCGGCGGATAGAATCACCGTAAATACACTGCTGCTCAAAACGATTTGCATGGGACTGCAGGCCGCGCCGAATATGAACGCGCATTTGCATTTCCGTCGCAAGCTCGTGCGAGGGACACTCGAGACGTTTTCCGAAATCGATATTTCCATGCCGATGCTGATGCCCAACGGAGAAATGATGACGGTGAAGCTGCCGCATTGCGAGAGCAAAAATTTGGACGAAATATCGGAATATGTGCGCGACCTTTCCCGCCGTGCCGCGCAAAGCGATTTGCAGCAGGCCATGTATGAGGTGTCGCTCGACAATACCTTAACAGCGTTGCGTGCAGGGAAGATCGCGCAAACGATCTTTCGGGTGATTGGCTCGAAAACGGGGCGGTATAAAGTAAAAACGCTGCACGGAAAAGCCAAACGCGAATTTGCGCGCATCCCCGCGACAGAACGTCTGACCAAAGCCGATTTAGAACCCGGCACGGTCACGGTTTCCAATGTGGGCTCGAATTACAGAGGGCAAAAGGGCGCGCTGAGCCTTTTGGAAATCGTCCCGCCGCAGGTCTGCGCTTTCGGCGTGGGCGCGGTGCAGGATAAGCCCGTGGTCATCACCGACGCCTTCGGCAGAAAGCAGGTCGAAGCGCGGCAGGTGCTGCCGATCTGCATTGCGTTCGATCATCGCGCACTCGATTTCGGGGATATCGTCCCGTTTTTGCAAACGCTGGACGCCATTTTTGAAAACCCCAAGGTGATCCATACATGGGTGCGCCAAACGGGAGCGCAGATGTTCTTTCCCCGGCAGGCATGATCACCTTGGCGTAAGAACCGCAAAAATATTTGCTCATCAAGCAAACGTCTAAAGCGCAATATAAAAATAAAATCGGCAGACCCTTAGGAGGGCTTGCCGATTTTGTTACACGTATTTACCGGATATTCAATTTTTCTTTCAATGCTTCTTGCAATACAGCCGAAAAGTTTACGCCCTTTCGCTCCGCTTCCGTATTGAGCCAAGATGGAATAGACAGGGTTTTTTTCACAGCCTTATTGTCAAAATATCTTCTGTATTCCTGCGTATCACACGAAATAATGACGACAAATTGATTTGGATCTAATTTGATTTTTGCAAGATCGCTTGCGGTCGGAATTTCCTCGTTGGATTCTTCCATATCGTAGAGCATTAAACATAATGCGTCTTGCGCCATATCGTAAACCTCTTCTAAAGATTCACCGGATGTGACGCATCCTTCAATATCCGGGAAAATAACAGAATATACATTTTCTTTTTCTTGTGTAACGATGGCCGGATAGAAATATTTTTTCATTTTGTTGCTCCTTTGGTTCTTCCTTTTTGCTCCTTTTGGCTTGTCCTTTTTGATTTCCGCGCTCCTTCTTTATTTCGTCTTTCTTGTCTGACAGGATTTTGATCTTTATATGTAAATGCCTTTTCTGCGGGGCCTATTTCAGCCCCGCTGATTTCATAATGACATCGAATGTGCCTTTTGGAACTTCTTTTGATTTGTGTCTCGGCACAGTGAATTTAGTATTTGTCATTTTACTGTACCATATGCAATGATTCGCGCCTTCTCGAAGAACTATGCAGCCGTTTTGCTTTAATAGTTTTTCGAGTTCACTGTACTTCATATGTATGCCTCCTTTCGGTGATTTATGTCAATTACAATATTATTTTAATACGTATTTTTACGTATGTCAAGGCTTTCACAACTATAAATACGTATTTTTACGTAAAATTTTATGCGGCATATGCAATATGCCTGACCTGTCTCGACTTTTTCACTTTTTTCTGCCGTGTTTTTGCGGCGTTCGTATCAGAGACGGCAAAGAGAGAAAAATAAAAAAGGAACGGTCATTTTCTTCTGAAAATGACCGTTCCCTGGTGAGCCATCGGAGATTCGAACTCCGGACACCTTGATTAAAAGTCAAGTGCTCTACCGACTGAGCTAATGGCTCATAGGAAAAGCGGTTTTGAAAAACCGCTTTCGTGATTTTCTTTGCTGTTTTCCGACTGCTTTTTAGAAAAAGAGCAGCAGAAGCGTAGAGGCGATCGCGAGGACGAAGAACACAATGGCAACATAGCGCGTGATTTTTGCTAAACGCGCTTCGATCGTTCTGCCTTTATTCTTCCCGAAGAAGGTGTCGGAACCGCCCGCGATTGCGCCGGAAAGACCGCCCTCACGGCTTTTCTGCATCAAAACGATTGCGATGATCACAAGGGAAGTGATGATCATTAAAATGCCGAGAATGATTTCAAGAGCGCCCATTTTTTGACCTCCAATCGACAAGAATAGTTTCTTCAATGCCTTGGTATTTTATCATAGCGCCGTGAAAAAAGCAAGCCTTTTTTTGGTTTTTTCTTGTTTTTTTCGCAAACGTGTATTTTTTTGCGACTTTTGCAAATCATAGTTTCGCAAAAGTCGTTGTGAATATGATGCGTTTGCGATTCGGCTTTTGTGCCGCCTGTGTGTTATGCACAGGCGGTTTTCATTTCGGAGGATCGCTGAGCGATTCCCCGCGGTCATAGGCATACGCGATGTAAAACATCTGCAAAAGCAACGCGGGGATCACCACGGCGCCCAGCATTTCCTTGCCGCAGACGAGCAGCTCTTCGCATAGGCGCAGCACCCGATCCGCGTTTCCGATATGTCCTGCGGCGAAGCGGCAAAAGAAGCCGCCCGCATACAGTGCGCACACAAGCGGCAGGCCATGCCGGAGGATTTTGCGTACAATGGGCTGAAAGCACCCGAAAAATTCCCGAAGCTGTGCAATTAACACTTGCATTTTTATGTACCTCCCTATTACAATAATAGTAACAGGCAGCGCATTTTGCCGCAACACACAAATTTTGGCAGGAGAACATCTATGGCAATCGGCATTTCCACTTCGTGTTTTTATCCGCAGACGACCGAAGCGTCCCTGATCGAAACGGGCAGGCTCGGCGCGCCTTGTGTGGAGATTTTTTTCAATTCGGCGCGGGAGCTGGATCGGGATTTCATCGGGCGGCTGCGCGATATTCAGAAAACCTACGGGATGCGCGTCAAGAGCTTCCATACCTACGCTTCGTTTACGGAGTCGTATTATTTTTTCAGTTCCTACGAACGCCGATACACAGAGAGCCTGGAGGATTTCAAACGTTATTTTTACGGGATGCAGACCCTGGGCGCGGAGCTTTTGATCATGCACGGTGCGAAGATCCCCGGCAGTATCCCCGATGAGGATGTGTTTTCTCGTTTCCATACGCTTTATACGCTCGGCAAAGAGGCGGGCGTCACGCTTTGTCAGGAAAACGTGGTGCATTACCGCTCCGAAAGTCCCGAATATTTGGCGCGTATGCAAAAGGCGCTCGGGCAGGATTTCAAATTGGTTTTGGACATTAAACAGGCGCGGCGCACGGGGCTTGATCCGTATGTGTTTGTCGATCAATTCGCGGATTCCATTGTGCACGTGCATATCAGCGACTATACTCCGACGAAGGATTGCGTCGTGCCGCTTTGTGAAAACGCGCAGTTCGATTTCAAACGCTTTTTTGCCGTGATGCGCGAAAAAGGGTATACGGGCGATTACATGATTGAGCTGTACGAAAACAGCTACACAGACCCCGCGCAGATCGCCGCAGCGCGCGATACGTTGGAAAAATGGCTGTAATACTTTACATTGTGTCGGAATTTTGCTATAATAACATAAAACCCCATATATTGTTTAAAAATCGGAAGTGATGGTTATGAAATGTCCGTTTTGCGGCTACGAGGAAAGCAAAGTGATTGATTCGCGTCCGACCGACGAGGGCGAGCGCATCCGCCGCCGCCGCGAATGTTTGAAATGCTCCAAGCGCTTCACCACTTACGAAATCATTGAAAGCGTGCCGATTCTGGTCGTCAAAAAGGATAGATCCCGTGAGGCGTTTGACCGCAACAAGCTGCTCAACGGCCTTTTGCGCGCATGCGAAAAACGTCCCGTTGCCATGGAGACGCTGGAGCGAGCCGTGGACGACATCGAGATCAGCCTGCAAAACTCGCTCGACCGCGAAGTGACGTCCTTACATATCGGCGAGCTTGCCATGGATAAGCTCAAGGATATTGACGAAGTCGCTTACGTGCGGTTTGCGTCGGTGTATCGGCATTTCCGCGACATCAACGCATTTATGGATGAACTGTCGGCGTTGCTGAAAAACCGCTGACGGCATCGGCGTCCGATCTACTCCGAAAAAGGAAATGCAGGGAAAAAGACGGCAGAGGCGAATTCGTCTCTGCCGTTTCGTTTTTAAAATCCAACGACCTGATGCGTGCGCGGCACGGACGGCGGGTTGCCGATCATGCCGTACTCGCGTAAGGTGGCGATTTTTTCCATATCCTCGTCGGAAATCACGAAGCCGAAAATATCCGCGTTGTTGCGTATACGGTCGGGATGTGTCGATTTCGGTACGGGGACTGCGCCCTTTTGGAAGATCCAGCGCACGCAAAGCTGCGCCACCGTTACGCCGTACTTGGCGGCGGTTTCGATGAGCAGCTCACGCTTGAACGCCTGCCCCTGGATGAGCGGACTCCATGCTTCGGGCAGAATCCGGTTTTCCCTGCAATAGGCGATCATGTCCTCCTGCGGGTTTTGCGGGTGCATCTGCACTTGGTTGAGCATCGGGTAATCCTTGAAATTCGCCTTTAAAAGCTCGATATGTTCTTCCAAAAAATTGCTCGTGCCGATCGCGCGCACTTTGCCGTCATGATACAGCCGTTCGAGCGCGCGCCAGGTATCGCAAAGATCCTCCTCCAAATGATCCTGATTTTCCACCAATACAGGCCAATGGATGAGATAAGCGTCCAAATAGTCCGTCCCCAACTTCTTAAGCGACGCTTCGCACGATTCGATGGCCTTTTGATAGCCGTGGTCGGCATTCGGCAGCTTGCTGACCAAAAACAGCCGTTCCCGCGCCACGCCGCTGCGGCGAACGCCTTCGCCCACGCCCTCCTCGTTAAAATACGCGCCTGCGGTATCTATATGCCGATAGCCCTGCTCTATGGCGGTTTGCACAGAGGCCGCCGCGACATCCACGGGCATTTTCCAAGTGCCGAAGCCCACGCAGGGGACTTGTACACCGTTGTACAGCGTGTAGCCGTCAGAAAGACTGTTCAAAAAATCACCTCAAAGCGGAATTTATCTATATTCTATCACAAGTTTTTGCATAAAACAATTTTTTCTGTAAATTGTATAGTCGAGGGAAGCCGAATGCCGCACGCCGAAAACGACCGATTGGATGCCCTTGCGGGGACAGGCTGTTTCTCACAAGCGGATTTTGTGCGGATGCAAGGCGAAAGCCACAGGAATACTGCCGTATGCCGAGGACTTTCAACGCGGCAGCCGCCGAAATACGCCGTGAGAAACCGTGCGGGATTCGACTTCCCTCGACTTTCGTCGGAGGGATGCATTGTGATATTTTTAAAAGCATTTGTAGTCGGCGGGCTGATTTGTGTGGTCGGTCAGCTGTTGATCGATTATACCAAGCTCACGCCTGCGCGTATTCTGGTTTTGTTTGTGGTGTTGGGCGTCTTTTTGGGCGCGATCGGCGTTTACCAGCCCCTGGTAGAATGGGCGGGTGCGGGCGCGAGCGTTCCTTTAACGGGCTTTGGCAATGTGCTTGTGCAGGGCACGAAAGAGGCCATTGCCGAAAAGGGCTTGCTGGGCGTGCTGACAGGCCCGTTGACAGCGGGCAGCGCGGGTATCATGGCGGCGGTGCTGTCGGGTCTTGCGGTGTCGTTCCTTGCAAAGCCAAAAAGCAAGTGATCGGTATAGACAGCCCATGCGAAACACAAAAACAGACAGCAAAATAACGAAAAGTTTTCGCCCGCCTTTTTCAAAAGGCGGCGGGGTTGAGGGGCGGCGCCCTCATCGCAGCCCGCAGGCTGCGAAATTTTTGTCCAAAAGAGCGCAGGAGGGGCGAAAAACAGTCCAGTGGACTGTTTTTCGGTGGGGAACCCTCGCCGGGGGTTCCCCATAATCTTACTCCTTTTGTGTATATTGCCAAGCGACACATACTTTTTCTACACGCTGAGCAAACAGCAAAGAGACGGCGGACTTTCGTCACGCCGTCTCTTTGCTGTCCGCCTTATCCACAATCGGCGGGTATGCATCATCCGGGTGGAGCAGAAATTGATCGTTGATCAACTTAAACGCATAAGCGCGACTCCAAACATCGGTCTGACAATTTTCCATAGCGGTCACAGCGGGATACTGAAGCAGAGATTTCTGATGATTGTAATCGATCAATGTATTCAGGATCGAAGCGATCGGTTTGGAACGAACCGTATAAGCAATATAGCCCCTCTGATTTTCCCCGTCGTTTGGCAAGGAGAAAGCGGCAAAAAGATCCGTGGAGGTTGTCTCCCCCAAAACCATATCGGACGAAGTATAGGCCTGATCGCCGAGGAAATGGTACAAAGCGGTGTAGGATGTGCCGTTTTTCGTATACAACAGTCGGCCGCTCGCAGGACCTATATAGTCCCAGTTCTCCATGTTATAGGACGTTCGGATTCGTATGGCTTCCGTGCCGTAAAACCGGGGCTTATCCAACCACTGAAAATGATGGATCATCCGCCACTCTGCGCGCTCGCCCGGCAGCTGCACGGCGACCGTGGTGATGCGAAGCGAAGCCGCGGTGGAACTCGCGTTCGGATCGGATGAATCTTTCGACAGCGTGTCTATGATTCCGTACCCGGCTTTGGCGTCATAGGTTTGGGAGATGACCTGCAAAGCGTCCTTACACGCGAGTACTTCTTCGCTTTGCAGATCGTCGAGGACATCTTTCGGAAAACCTAAATCCAAAAGATGCGTTTCGATGTCCGTCGCTCCCTGATGCTCGGCTTCCGGTAACGGCGTCCAATCCATGCGGTAACTGCCGCCGAACGCATAGCCGCAGACGCATCCGATCAGCAAAACGGCAGTGAGCCCGATGGCTGCCGCGCGGTCGGTCACTTTGACAGGCGCTGTCTCAATGGTATAGCCTGCGTGGTCAAGCTCTTTCGACAGTTTATAAAGACTTCGGATGATCAAAATATAGGCAACGATCATCACGCCCGCAAGAATCATAACGTCGGGGCACAGCACGCCAATCACGTAAAGCACAACATTCCACGCGAGAAGCGCAAGCGCGCTGCCCGCGCGCGGCGGCAGACCGGCTTTTTTTTGCACGGCTCGAAGCCCTCTCCAAAGGCCATAGAGGGTGCTGAACGCCAGCGCGGCTTTTCCTACGACCAGTACCCACCATTCGAGGGACGTATTGCCCGCTTCTTGCAGGATCGTAGTGTTTAAAATCAAATGCACAAACAAGTACACAGCCTGTACGGCGGTGAGCAGGAAGCAGGTGCGAAACCACTTGTTCTCTTTTCGCAGCGTGCGAAAGCCCAATATCGACAAAATCATGCCGACGGCTGGGAGAATATAGTCCAGGCAGTACGCGTGCAGCGTTATAGAGGCAAACGCCGAACCGAACAGCACTTGCCGCATCGCTTTTCTCCACGGGGTCACCTGGTGGATGATCTCTTCGGGAGGGGGATCGGGTATGTCGCGCTTTAAGCGCTCGTCAAGATCCGTTTCCTGCATAAAATGCCGTTCGGAATCAAACATGCCCGTCACCTCCCAACATTTTACGCAGCCGCTTTTTGATGCGGTACAATTTCCCTTCCACAGCCCGTTCGGTCGTCCCGAGCTCGCGGGCGATCTGTGCCGTGGACTGCAAGTAATAATATTTCCTGTAAATCAGCATCCGCTCTTTGGACGATAACAGCATAAAAGCGTGGCGGAGACGTTCCTCGCGTTCCCGCCGGATCACGATCTCCTCGGGCGTCGGCTCTGCGGACGCGCTGTTTTCCGGGAGCGTTTGCGTACAGCTTGCCGCTTGCGCTTTTCTCGCGCGGTTCAACGCCGCGTTCCGCGCAAGCGCCGTCAGCCATGCGTTCCAGCTCCCGCGCGAACGGTCGAATTGCTCGATTTTATCCCATACGCGCATCAGCACTTCGGAAAGACAGTCCTCCTGATCCTGCGGGTCGGGGAGAATGGACGCGATCATATAGCGCAGCAGCGGGCCGTAGTATTGAAGCAGAGCTTCCATACCATGTTCGTTATGCCGCAGCAGCAGATCGATGATCTCCTGCTCACGCATAGGATCGCCTCCTCTCCAAAGCGCTTTCTATATCATTATACACGGCTCGACAGAAAATCCCACGCTTTTCGCCCGAAAAATTCCGCGTCCGACCGCCGAAGCGAAAAAACGTCGGATGCGACGCAAAAAAAGCACAGCGCCCAAAAGCGCTGTGCGGAAGATTTTCTATCGTGTGTGTTACGCAACCGTTTCGGAAACGAAAGTATCGTCGCAGCAGGAGCAGGAAACATAATTTTCCGCATCGTTGCCGATCACGACCTTTTTGCTCTCCACATATTTTCGTACCAGCATATAAACGCCGAACGCAACGCCCGCGACGGCGGCAAGGATCGCAATGATTTTCAAAGCTTTTTTCATAAGAACATCCTCCCAATATAGATTCTATGGATATTATACCCACAGGGGACTAAAAAGTCAATGAACAAAATGCAAATAAATTCTTAAGCTGTCTTTTTGCACACAAGGCAGAGCCAGCCGCTTTGCTCGCGGCGTTCGACCACCAAAAGCCCGCTTTTAAGAAGCGCCGATACGACCTCTTCCCCGCGCTCGTCGATAATGCCCGAAGCGATAAATACCGCGTCCTTTTTCATAAATTTGCCGACGTCGGGCGCGAACAGCAGGATAATATCCGCCACAATGTTGGCGACCACAACGTCGAACTGCCCCTCGACCTTGTCGGCAAGATTCCCCTGCAAAATACGGTAGCGCGGCGCTCGAAACCCGTTGCGTTCCCCGTTTTCCACGGCGGTTTTAACGGCGAGCGCGTCGATATCGACGCCAACGGCGGCGTCTGCGCCCAAAAGCAGCGCGGCGATCGACAAGATCCCGCTGCCGCAGCCCGTATCCAGCACCGAACAGCCGGGGGTGATATAGGCTTCGAGCGTTTCCAGGCACAGGCGCGTCGTGTGATGCCCGCCCGTGCCGAACGCAAGCCCCGGTTCGATCCAAAGCACCTGCCGCCCGTCGGGGTTGCGGACCTCGTCGATCCACAACGGCTGAATGAGCAGGCGTTTGCCGATCTCCATCGGTTTAAAGTAGGCTTTCCAGTTGTTTTCCCAATCCTCATTTTTGCACGCGCGCAGGCGAATCTCGTGGGCAATGCCCGCCGCCGCGAACCGCTCGGACAAAAAGGCGACCGCTTCCTTGGGATTATCCTCGGGAGAGATATACAAATGCACCAAGCCCTTGGTTCGGTCTTTTTGCAAAAGCGCTTCGTCAATCAAATCGATGTTGGCGATCTCGCGCGTCTCCTCCTCCAAATGGCGATAATCCTCGATATAAATGCCGTAGGGGACTGCCATATTGGCAATGTCCGCCGCGCGGTCGATGTTTTCGGCGTCGATCTCGATGCAAACCTCAGTCCAATCCATACACGTTCCTCAATATTTGTTGTGTACGCGCTCGCAGAAGCATGTAAGATCCTGAATTTCGAGCTTTGTTCCGTCGTCCAAAATCGCCGTGCCGCTCATTTTTCCGAATACCTGATGCTGATCGGTCACAATGGCCTTGACGTCGATTTTGGCGGCTCTGTCGATGATCGGCACAAAATCCATTTCAAAGCGCCCGTCGCTCGACGAGATTTTCCACGGGTCGGTATAGGAGCTTTCGGGAATGTGGAAGGTGACGTCGTCGAGCTTATGCCCCACGCCGTCATAAAACAGGATGTTTTCGCTCGCCGCCGAGGTGTCGCCGAAGCCGTAGCCAATGTTGAAGCCGAAGGGCTTGCCGTTCACGACCGCGTTGCCCGAACCCCAGTTCCAGGTGTTGTCATACGTCCAGACGCCTCTGCCCCAGTCGAGCGTACCGAAATCGGTTTCGGGGTCAAAGGTGTAGGTCTCGCCGCCGAAATGCACCGTGCCGCTGGCGCGCATACAGTTGATTTTCTGATTGTAGTAAAAGGCTTTTTTATTCTCTTTCCAGGGCGTGGCGATGACCATGGTATCCATCGGCGGCTGTTCCAGCGTAATATCGCAGGAGAAGGTCTTGCCGTCCATGAAGTTTTTGAACTGGCAAATGATGCGGCGCGCGCCGTCGGTTTTGCAGAATTGCAGGTTCAGCCGCTTGTCACGGTATACCGCATCGCCCGATTCGCTCGTGGACGGCATATGCAGCTTGCCCATGGGGAAGGGCTGTAGGATCGTTTCGGTATGTTCCCACGGCGTATCGCGGAAATCCAAAAGTGAAACGGATTGCAGACCGATGTAGCCGTCATCCGAAACGGTAAAGGCCACCGCGTAATCCTTGCAAAGCACCAAATAATAATCCCATTCCTTGATGCGGAATTTCGGCACTTTGATGTCCGCGCGGTCATAGATTTGGTACAGCTGACGCGACCAGCCCGGCTCTTTTAAAGACCCGTCGATACGCAGCAGCTTTTGCACCTTGGTGACTTCGTGATTTCTCATAAAATGACCTCCCGTTTATTTTTTACCGGGTTCTGAACCGAAACCCCGTCAGTCCAAACACACCGTTTTGTTTTTGTCGCCGCGGGCATGGTTATACATTTTTCGGTTTTCCAGCGCCCACAAACGGTTGGTAAATGCACCCTTTTGCAAAGGCGCGGTCGCTTCGGCGATTTGATAGACGCGCGCGTCCATTAGATCCAGCTCCGACAAAAGCTCCGCTTCCAAAAACGCGGGACGCACCGCCGCGCCGAATTCGGGTTCGCCGTGATGCGACAGCACCATGTGCTGCAAAAGCATGGATTTTTCCTCGGGGATCTCGAGTTCCTTTGCCGCCGCGTCGATGAGCATCGCGCCCTTGACCAAATGCCCGATCAGGTTGCCCTCGGCCGTATAGCCCGAAGCGATGCCCGCGTTGCCCACAACGAATTCCGAGAGCTTTGCGATGTCGTGCAGCACCGCGCCCGCAAGGAGCAGATCGGCGTCCACAAACGGATAAATGCGGCAAACGCTCTCGCACAGGCGCACAATGGACAGCGTATGCATCAAAAGCCCGCTGCGCACCGCGTGGTGCAGCTTGAATGCAGCGGGCCAGATCAACAGCTTTTCGCGATTGGCCTCCAGCAAATGCAGAACCAGTTTTTTAAGGTCTGCGTCGTCGAAAGCGTTGACGCATGCCATCAATTGGTTGTACATATCTTCGCCCTTGTATGCGGCCGAACGCACGAAATCCGCCATATCGACGCCGTCGTTTTCCGTCGCTCTGCGAATGCGTTCCACGCGGAACTGATCCGCGCCATTATACTGCGAGATCGTGCCGCGCACCTTGACGAGCGTTTCGGCGGGGAATTGCCCCTGCGTGCTTTCGTTATAGTCCCAATATTTCGCGGAGATCTCGCCGCTGCTGTCGGAAAGCACCAAATCGAGATAGTCCTTACCCTTGGCGGTGATCTTTTTTTCGGACTGTGTAATGAGCGCAAAGCCCTCCACCGGGCCGTGCGGATAAATTTCGGTAAAATTCATAATGCCTCACACCTGTTCGGATTTGCTTTTATTGTAGCATTTTTTCCCGAAAAGGTAAACCGCATCCGCAAAGATTCCGTGTAAAGTTTTTGAATCGCTTTCAATCCGCAGATGCGGATGCTTTTATGCGCGTCCCGTGCCTGCAAAACGTATTGTATTCGGTCGGTATCGACTGTCTAAAAAATTAAGCACAGCCTGCGACAAAATCCTTTGTCGCAGACTGTGTCAGCGTGTAGAAAAAGTATGTGTCACTTGGCAATATGCACAAAAGGAGTAAGATTATGGGGAACCCCCGGCGAGGGGTGCGGGTGTCCGGTGGACACCTCTGCCGAAGGCAGAAGCACCGACCGAGCCGACAGGCGAGAATCCCCACCGAAAAACAGTCCACTGGACTGTTTTTCGCCCCTCCTGCGCTCTTTATGGGCAAAGATTTCGCAGCCTGCGGGCTGCGATGGGGGCGCCGCCCCTCAACCCCGCCGCCTTTTGAAAAAGGCGGCCGAAAACTTTTGGGCATTTTGTGATCGCAAAACAGTTTATCGACAGGCTGTGTGGTTGTTGGATGTATTTTGACCGTTAAATTTCGCTTGTGGGCGGACTTTCCATATCCGACAGCAGCATACGGTCATTGTCGAGCAGCTTGCCCGATTTTTCCCGATACAGCTCCATAAGCGCGTGGATCGTGAGCTTTTCACGCGCTTCCCCCTGCAAGTCCAGGACGATTTTGCCGCCGGAGAGCATGATCGTGCGATTGCCTGTGTGCAGCGCCTGGGAAATGTTGTGCGTGATCATCATCGTGGTGATCCGATTTTCGGAGACAACGGTTTTCGTGATGTCCAAAACCTTTTGCGCGGTCACGGGGTCGAGCGCGGCGGTATGCTCGTCCAAAAGCAGGAGCTTCGGCGTGACCATCGTGCTCATCAGCAGTGTAACGGCCTGCCGCTGACCGCCCGAAAGCTGCCCCATTTTGGTGTGCATACGGTCTTCCAGCCCCATGTCTAAGGCGGCAAGGCGCGTTCGGAAGAATTCCGTATCCTTTTTGCGCAGTGCGAACGAAAACAGGTTTCGCGTCGCCTTCGCATAGGCGAGCGACAGATTTTCCGCCACCGTGAGCTCCGGCGCAGTACCCTTCATCGGGTCTTGAAAAATACGCCCGACTGATTTTGCCCGCAGATGCTCCTTTTGATAGGTGATGTTTTCGCCGTCCAGCACGATCCTGCCGCTGTCACAAAAGAATGTGCCCGCTATGGCGTTGAACAGCGTGGATTTGCCCGCGCCGTTCGACCCGATCACCGTCACAAAATCGCCGTCGTCCAAATGCAGGGAAAGGTCGTCGAGCGCCGTGTGCGCATTGGGCGTACCTTTTAAAAAGATTTTGGTGATGTTTTGCACGTCAAGCATCCCGCAGCGCCTCCCTCTTTTGACGGTTCTGTGCAAGCGCGGTACGAATGGCGGGGACGGAAAGCGTAATACCGACAATGACCGCCGAAATAAGCTTCAGCGCGTTGGCGGAGAAAACGGCGCTTTCGAGAGCCAGCGCGATGATCAGACGGTAGATCACAGACCCCACCACGGCGGAAACAAGCGCCCCGGCGAGCCGACGCTTGCCGCAGACCACTTCGCCGATGATGACTGATGCAAGCCCGACCACGATCATACCGCCGCCCGCATTTACGTCGGCAAAACCGCCCGTCTGCGCGATCAGGCCGCCCGAAAGAGCGACCAGGGCGTTCGCAAGGGCAAGAGCCGTGATTTTGGCGGCATTCGTGTTGATCGATGAAGCGCGTACCATATCCTCGTTGTCGCCCGTGGCGCGAATGCAAAGCCCGAACACCGTGCGGAAAAACAGAATGAGCAGCGCCACAACGACCGCACAGATCACGGCGACGGCGGCGGTTTTCAGCGCGTCTTTGTTTGCGTCGGGGAAAAGCGTATACAGAAATTCATAAAAACGCGGCTTGCCGATCAAAGAGAGGTTCGGCTTGCCGTCCATGACGGCGAGATTGACCGTATATAGCCCGTTCATCGTCAGAATGCCCGCAAGGATCGGGTGAATGCGCGCTTTCGTCTGCAAAAGGCCCGTCACAAGACCCGCCGCCGCGCCGCTGCCGATTGCCGCGAGCAGCCCGAAAAACGGATGCCCCGCGACGCACAGTGCCGCCGACGCCGCCGCGCCGAATACAAAGCTGCCGTCAACGGTCAGGTCGGGAATATTGAGCACCCGAAAGGTGATATACACCCCGAGCGCCAGCAGCGCGTATTGCAGCCCCAAAAGAAGCGCGCTCGTCAGCATCGCCATACCATCATCTCCAAATCGTTTCCGCATGAAAAGGGGAATCGGGCAGCCGAATCCGACCGCCCGACGTTGTATCTTTTCCGTTCGGTATTCAGTTCATAACCGTGAAATTGCCGCCCTCGGGAATGGTGATGCCGAGCGCATTGGCGGTTTTGCCGCTGACGACATATTGGAATTCCTCCATGGCGACGGCGGGAACTTCGGATACCTTTTTGCCGCGCAGGATCTCATCCGCCATTTCTGCGGATTTTTCACCCAACTGCGTATTGCTGACGCTCACGCACGCGAGTGCGCCGGACTGTACCATAACGGGATCGCTGCCGTAAACGGGGATCTTCTTTGCCGTTGCGGCCGCGACGACCTCCGACATAGCGGTCTGCACGGTGGAATCGATCGGCACGTAAATGGCGTCCGAATCCGCCGCAAGCTTCTGCGCCGCCTGTGCGACTTCGGAGGAGTTCGTCACCGTAACTTCCTGATAGGTATAGCCGTTTTCGGAAAGATAAGCCTTTGCCTTTTCGGCGGTCTGCACGGCGTTTTGCTCGCCTGTGCAGTACAGAATGCCGATGTTCTTTATGGCGGGCGTCAACTGCTTCGCAAGCGTAAAGATCTGATCGACGGGTACGATGTTCGACGTGCCGGTGGCGTTTTTGTCGGGGGCTTCCATGGTGGTCAGAATGCCCGAAGCGACAGGGTTGGTCACGGAAATAAATACCACGGGGCAGGAAAGCTCCTGATTGACGACCGCAACGGTCGCGGGCGTCACAATGGGGACGACCAAATCGTAATCGGCGGATTTCAGCCCTTCGCAAATGGTTTGCAGCGTGGAAGCATCGCCCTGCGCGTTTTTGACGTCGAAGGTCATTTTTACTTCGTCATAGCCGAGCGCGCGCATTCTCGCAATGAATGCCTCGCGCATTTCGGTGAACGCGCCGTTGTCGGCCAGCTGCACGATCGCCGCCTTGTACACCTGATCGGTGTCGCGCGGGGACGAAAGCGGCTCTTCGTCGGCTTTGCCGCAGGCGGTGCATACGCCGACCAGCAGCAGAAGCGCGAGCAAAAGGGAAATGGTCTTTTTCATTTTCTTTTCCTCCTAAAATACAGTATCAAACCGAAACGGGCGGCGTACCGCGCCGTTTTAGAGACGTTCGAGGGGCGGTGCGCAAACAAAAACCTGCCCTTGCTTCAAAACAAGGACAGGCAAAATTACCTGCGGTACCACCTTGATTGACGGAATTCTCCGCCCACCTTTGCGAAATACAGTCATATTTCTCTTTCTGTAACGGGAAAGCGCCGTCGCATCTTTTCAATGCGCCCTCCACGGACCATTTGTCTGCCGCATTTGCCGCGGGATTTTCACCGCCGCCCGCTCTCTGAAGGCACGCCCTGCAGTTTTACTTCCGTTTCATCGGTTTTATCCATTTAAGCACAAAACAAAATTTTTGTCAACACTTTCCTTTTTGAAATCCTGTGATACAATAGAAGCAAAGACAACATCAGGTCATACCGTGCCGTTGCTTTTTGTACTTGATGACGAATCGCAATACACGGCAAATCCATACGGAGATGAGCAATATGGTCAGACACATTTTATTTTGGCAGTTTTCCGACGCGGTGCGGGAGGACAACCGCGCCGAGGTACTCGAACGGCTTCGCGCGTCCGTAAAAGGCATGGAGGGGAAGATCCCCGGGCTTTTGTCGTGCGAGATCGGCGAAAACGTCGCGGGCGCGGACTGTGACTTCGTCTTTTTCGCGGAATTTACCTCGCTGGACGCCCTGCACGATTTTCAGGTGCATCCGCTGCATATGCGGCATAAGGAAATGGCCGCGCCGTATGTCAAAAATCGTTTGGTTGCAGACTATTTGACCCCGAAAAATTGAGAAATAGATGCAGTATGTTCCAAAATCTATTGCATTTTTTGGAAATTATTGTATAATATGGTACAGAAGCAGGAAGAAATATCCTGCAGGAAGAAGTTTGCGTAAAAGTGCGGGGGTGATGGCTTGTATTGGGCGCTGTTGATCATAGGAATTTTAGCGACGGCTGTATTTTTGTGCCTGCGCGTGCGAAAAGGCGGGATCGCGGCGTTGTATGCCAAAGCGGTTGCAAGCCTTTGCTTCATAGCCACGGCGATTGCGGCGACGTATGCGAACCGCAGATTCCTCGACTTTGGCTCGTGGATGACGTTCGGTTTGATCTGCGGGCTTTTGGGCGATGTGTGGCTCGATTTAAAATGGATCTATTTGCAGGATAAGGATTCGTATTTGTATTCGGGATTCATTTTCTTCCTGCTCGGTCACATTTGCTTTGTGGTCGCAATTTGCAATGCAAGCCCTTACACACCGCTTGCCATTATTTTGGCGGTCGCGGCGGCATTGGTGATCGCGGTCGTGGCGTTGCTTTTGGAAAAGCCTTTGAAAATGCATTATGGCAAATTCAAATGGATCGTTTTCTTATATTCCTTTATGCTCTCCCTGACCATGACGGGCGCGATCGTCAGCGCCGTGCTGACAGGCTTTGCTCCCATGTGGGTGGTCATGTCCGTCGGCGGGCTTTTGTTCCTGCTGTCCGACCTTGTGCTGTCGGGCATGTATTTCGGCGAGGGCAAAAACACCAAGGGCAATATCATACTGAACCATTCGCTGTATTATGCGGCGCAGTTCATTATGGCGGCGACAGTTTTGTTTGCCGAATAACATTTTGCGGGAGGCGAAAAACCCATGGAAAGGTTACATGAAATTTTAGATTATTCCGTAGGGAATTTTACTGTGGGCAAAATACTGGCGGCAGTCGTTGTATTTGTTGTTTGCTATGTGCTGATCCGTCTGGTGATGCGCATCCTGGATCGGATCCTTGCGCGCACGCACATGGATGCAACGCTCATAAAGATTTTAAAATTTGCCGTTAAAATCATTTTGTATTTTGTCGCGGCCATGATCGTGATCGACACCCTCGGCGTATCGGTGACGTCTCTGCTGGCGGCGTTCTCGGTCGTCGGTCTTGCCGCATCGCTCGCCGTGCAGGATTCGCTTTCCAATTTGGCAAGCGGCATCATGCTCTTGGTGACCAAGCCGTTCAAGATCGGGGATTATGTCGAGGCGGACGGCGTGGACGGCACGGTGACGCAGCTGGGGCTGATCCACACGCACATCACCACCGTGGACAACAAGGTGATCTATGTGCCGAACAGCAAAATCATTTCCGGCGAGATCACCAATTACACGGAGCAGGAAAAACGCCGTGTCGATCTCAATATCAGCGTTTCTTACGACGCGCCGATCGCCAAGGTGCGTCAATCGATTTTGGAGTCGATCGAAGCCGTGGGGCTGTTCTCGGATACGCCCGACGCGCCGTTTGCAGCGGTACAGTCTTATGATGAGAGCAGCATTTGCTACGTGGTGCGCGCTTGGGTCAATACGGCCGATTATTGGACGGCGCACTTTGGACTTTTGGAGCAAATCAAAGCCGATTTTGACAAAAACGGGATCGAAATGACCTATAACCATTTGAACGTACATATGATTGCGGATACAAAGGAAGGCGAAAGCAAATGATCCTGGATACGATTGAAAACTTCTTGCGGTATGCCAGGCGAAGCGAAAAATCCCTGTTGGCCTATGATTTTATTATGAATTATCAGAAAAATCCGCTGCCCTGCGGGCGGTATACCCTCGATGCGCATCGCTGCTATGCGATCGTCGAGGAATATACGCCCACGCATGCCGAAAACAAGGATTTCCTTTCGCATACGTGTTATACCACGATGCAGTATGTCGTCAAAGGACGGGAGGCCGTATTGTGGTCGTCCCCCGAAAGGCTGCCCAAAAAATCCTCGGACGAACAGCAGGGCGAAACCCGCTACGGCGGCGGCGAAAACGCCAGTACGCTGCATGTGCAGGCAGGGGATTTTCTGGTGTTTTATCCGCAGGACGCATACAAATCCGGCTGCTGTGAACGCGGGGATGAAACACAGCCCGTCACCAAACTTACCATTAAAATGCTGATTGAATAATTGAAGGGTCAGCCAAAAACGCAGGCAAACGCCCCTCCCATATTTGATGGGAGGGGCATTTCAGCGTGTAGAAAAAGTATGTGTCACTTGGCAATATGCACAAAAGGCGTAAGACTATGGGGAACCCCCGGCGAGGGTTCCCCACCGAAAAACAGTCCACTGG
>CANRAU010000012.1 GCA_947628665.1 uncultured Clostridia bacterium | reverse complement strand
CTGAAATCATCTGTTTATCTCTTGTTTCTTCGTTTCCCTCTCTTATCTCCCCACTTTGTTCAGTTTTCAGGGTGTAAAGCACGATGTATGCAAGACCTGCCCCAAGGGCGGGTCTTTTTGTATTTGCGGCAAGGCTTGGCCTTCTTGTATTTTCCATAAAACGCTTGCCTTTTAGATTTTTTAATACGACAGAGCGTTTTGTTGACGGATGCATGTGGCGGTCAAATTCATTTTTTGTAAACTTCGATTCTCCCTATTGACATTTCGGCTCTAATATGTTAGAGTGATCATGAACTCTAACGAATTAGAGGAGGATTTTATGGAAACACCGAAAGTTTTTGAGAGTGAATATCGTTTTTGCTTAATCCTGTGGGAATGTGAACCTGTTAAAAGCAGTAAGCTGGTCGAACTTTGCAGGGAAAGGCTTGGCTGGAAGCCTACCACCACCTATACCGTCATCAAGCGCTTGTCGGAACGGGGCGTGTTGAAGAACGAAAACACCGTTGTTACTTCGCTTGTAAGCAAGGATCAGGTGCAGGCCGCAGAACTCAACGAAATGGTGGAGAAAACCTTTGAAGGGTCACTTCCGGCTTTTATCGCAGCTTTTACAAAACACCAAAAGCTTTCTGCGGATGAGATCGACGCGGTACAGCAGATGATTGACCGCTATCGGAAAGGGGCAGAGTGATGACGGAGATCTTCTTAAAAATGATCAATATGAGCATATCTGCAAGCTTTACCGTCCTCGCTGTACTTCTTCTGCGGTTGCTGCTCAAAAAAGCGCCGAAATGGATTACCGTTTTGCTGTGGGGCATTGTTGCCATACGCTTACTATGCCCGGTAAGCATTGAGAGCGTCATGAGCTTGATACCAAGCGCCCAAACGATCAGCAAACCGCCCGAATCTCTGAGACCGTATTTTACGTCAGGCTTTACGGCAATAGACGATCAGGTAAATCATTATTTAAGTGATCATTACGCCGAAGGCGTTACGAGGCCAACGGGTAATTTTACCAATATTGCTACGATCTTGAGTATGGTTTGGCTTGTTGGTATCGTTGCGCTTTTCGCATATACGGTCATCAGTTGCATCAGACTGCGGAAAAAAACAAGAACTGCGGTTCTACTGCGTGATAACATCTTTCAAAGCGAGAACGTTGTTTCCCCGTTTGTGCTTGGGATGATCAAGCCGAAGATTTATTTGCCGTTTGCGTTAAGCGAACAGAATATGGAGCAGGTGATCGCGCACGAGCAATCGCACATTCGCCGTAGGGATCACCTGTGGAAGCCGCTGGGCTTCTTTCTGCTGTCCCTGCATTGGTTCAACCCGCTTATGTGGCTCGGCTATGTACTGCTTTGCCGGGATATTGAGCTTGCCTGCGATGAAAAGGTTATCAAAGAATTGAGCACGGAGCAACGGGCGGATTATTCCGAGGCTCTGCTCGCTTGCAGCGTAAACCGCCGTATGATTGCGGCTTGTCCGCTTGCTTTCGGAGAGGTTGGGGTAAAGGATAGGGTAAAATCTGTACTGAATTACCGAAAACCTGCATTTTGGATCATCATTGCTGCAGGGATTGCAAGCGTTGCGGCGGCCGTATGTTTTTTAACAAATCCTTTGTCGAATCGGCTTAAAAATATCGAAGACCTGACCATAAATTCAAGAATCGAAAAAACCGTCGCTGTTTGGGCGGGAGATGGAGAATTCTATCAATCGATGGGGGCAGTCAGTCAAGATTTATTGCAGGATCTTTCTGATGTTCAGATATCTGAAAAGAAAATTTCTCAGAACCGAGGCGAGGGCAGAGATAAAAGCCATACGCTTATTTTGCAGAGAAAGGACGATGTCGAACCGATTGACGAATCTCTAAATGGATTGTATATACATTTTAATTCCGATTTCACGTCGGTATGGGTCAATGGTGGATTAAAACCGACGTATAGCTATAGGGTTATCCATCCTCAAAAAGCGAAAAAAGTTTATTATGCGATCAAAAACGGTTTAAATGAAACGCTTGAACGGTTCTATCAGGTGACGCCACCGGATCAAATTGAAGAAAAGTACGATAGGGGAGAATTTGTAATAACAAAACTGCACTATAAAACAGAGGAAGGGTGGTTTTCGGAGGGGCATTGTTATCCATATCGTCTGGAAATCTCGGGTAAGCTGAGCAACGCCGCCAAAAACACCACCTATATCGTTTTAAGCAATACGAAAGATATTACCTTTGACCAAGTTTGGAAAGCAAGCGGACTTAGCAGCAATACGGCAGACTACTTTGACCCGAAGGATGCAATCATTGTGGGGGAAAGAGATTTTTCATACCCGTCCTATGAAGAAGAATTGGCTGCTTTGCAGGCGCTTTCGCCTGCGGATATTCGGGAAATCGACATTGTATACGTTCGACCCATAGACGGCGGTGAGCGGGTGTATAAGACCTTCTCGAAGAAAGACGATATACAGGACATTTTGTCGATTTTGAATACTTCGGATATCCATACCTCATCTATATCCCAAGAGTCTACCGGCGGATGGACGCTGTCCCTCAGAATATGGCCGGCTAATACGGGCAATCGCGTTATGCAGCCGATCTTGATCAGCTTCGGCAGTAGTAATTCAAGCACTGTTAATATTGGCAGTTACAAATATAGTATAGGTAAAATGGACTGTTATGATCGTTTGCTCAGCTTCTTTGAAGCTTCCGCAATAGAAGAAAAGCCCTACTACCTATAAATCAAAAGGCATACCCCATCACGCAAAAACGTCCTGCTCTTACAGGGCGTTTTTGTTTTTGACAGAAATGTTATACACCTTTTTTCCTTTTATTTGCGTTTCTGACTGATATGTGATAAAATAGCACTAATAAGAGGAGGGTATTGGATGAAGTTCTATCAAAAAACATGGTTTATCGTTTTATCGCTGTTTTTCTTTGCGCCGCTTGGACTTTTCCTGATGTGGCGGTACAGGCCGACGTGGGGAAAACCCCTGAAATATGTGCTGACGGGCTTCTTTTGCATTTGGTTTATCGGTATGCTGATCGGCACATTTTCGGATACCCCCGCAGAATCCGCGAGCGACATACCTGTGCAGTCGGAAGTGCAAACCGAAATGACTGCACAGCCGTTTACCGTATCCGCGACAGAAAAGACGACCGACGAGCCGACGACCGAGACTTCGACCACGGCGTCAACGTCCGACGCTGCATCGAAAGCGCCCGAAGATGGATCGGCACAGGCAGGCGCGCAGACAAACGGCAATGCAACCGCCAAGAGTACGGGGAAATCAACGGGTCAAGCATCCAAAAAGCAAACCGGCGGGCAGTCGTCCAATCAAAGCGGCGGCACAAAGACCACGACCACGAAAAACCGCACGAAGGAAACAACGACCCTCGACCCCGACGCACAGGTGACGGTGTATATCACCAAAACCGGAAAAAGATACCACCACGAAAACCCCTGCGGCAACGGTACATACTATCCCGTATCGCTCGCGGAGGCCAAATCGCGCGGCTACACGCCATGTGAAAAATGCGTCCTGCATTAAGCGGGACGATAGGACGGCGCATGGGTCTCTAATGCGCGCAATGCATTTTTGGAAGCCCCATACCTCGATTTTAAACACCGCGCAGACAAATTGAAAAGCGCCAACGTCTTTCTTTGTGTAAGAAGCAAACAAGGAGAGATGTATATGCAATACCGATATTACTATCTGTTGGACCTGCGTGCAATACACACGGCGGTGGAGATCGAGCAAATTGAGACGATCTCGGACGTCCTGTTTTTGCTGTATGCCGCGGAGCTGTCCGAGGAACTGCTCCGGGCATTGCGGCAAAAATGCCGACGCGTCGCTTTCTTACTGCCGATGTCGGAGAATGTGGCTCTGTTTGAGATCTTACAGACCTATCGCAGAATGTAAAGAAAAAATATCTGCCGAGCAAAGTCTGAAGCTCGTCCATGATGCCCGACGTTCCCGAGGGCAAATTGTCCGATAATGAAAAAAGTATACCTCATCACGCAAAAAACGTCCTGCTCTTGCAGGGCGTTTTTTCACTAAAAATATACACACCGCAAGGGAAATCCCCAGCGGTGTATGGCGCGCAATGGATCGGGTTTACAGCTTCGTCATTTCCAAAAATTCCGCTTCCGAGAGGATCGGCACGCCCAATTCCTGCGCTTTGCGCAGCTTGCTGCCCGCATCCTCGCCTGCCAGCACATAGCTCGTTTTCCCGGAAACGGACGATGCGGTCTTGCCGCCGAACTGCGCGATCATTTCGCCGGCTTCGCTGCGGGTCATGGTCGGGAGCGTCCCTGTCAACACAAAGGTAAGCCCCGCAAAGCGGTCGTCTATCGTTTTGCGCGCGCAACGCATATTGACGCCGACTTTGCGCAGCGCGTCGATCAGCTCGCGCGAGCCGTCCAGCGCGAAAAAGCGCACCACGGAATCCGCCATGATCTCGCCGAACCCGTCGATTCCGAGAATATCCTCCTTGGAAGCGGCCATAATGCCGTCCATCGTTTCAAAACGCTCCGCCAGCAGCGCGGCGGCCTTTTGCCCGATGTGCCGAATGCCCAACGCGTACACAAGGCGGCTCAAATCATTTTCCTTGGATTTCTGCACCGCGCGTTTTAAATTGTTCGCGCTTTTTTCGCCCATGCGGTCGAGTGCGGCGATCTTTTCGTAATTGAGCGCGTAAATTTCCGCCGCATTATGCAAAAGCCCTTCGCCGACAAGTACCTCCAACAGCGCCTCGCCCAAGCCTTCAATATCCATGGCGTCGCGGCTGCAAAAGTGGATGAGCATCCGCAATAGCTGCGCGGGGCAATCGGGGTTACTGCACCGCACGGCGGCTTCGCCCTCTTCGCGTGCGACGGGCGCGCCGCAGGAGGGGCAAACCGTCGGCATCGTGAAGCACGGCGCACCCTCTTGGTGCTTGGCGACGGACAGCACCTCGGGGATAATGTCGCCCGCCTTGCGAATGACGACCGTATCGCCGATGGCGATATGCTTTTCTGCGATGAAATCTTCGTTGTGCAGCGTGGCGCGGCTTACCGTTGTGCCCGCAAGCAGGACAGGCTCAAAAACGGCGGTCGGCGTGAGTACGCCCGTTCTGCCGACGGCCACTTCAATATCCAAAAGCCGCGTTTCCTTTTCCTCAGGCGGATATTTGAATGCAATCGCCCATTTCGGGAATTTGGATGTACTGCCCAGAACCGTGCGCTGTGCAAAGGTATCGACCTTGACCACCGCGCCGTCAATATCAAAGGGCAGGGTATAGCGAATTTCCCCGATGCGCCGAATCTCCGAGAGCGCGTCGGCAATCGTGCCGCACTCTTGATAGAACGGAATGGTTTTGAAGCCCAGCGTTTTTAAATATTCGAGCGATTCCTTGTGTCCCGTAAGGGTTTTTCCTTCGATTTGTTGAATGTTGAATACGAAAATATCCAGCCGCCGTTTCGCGGTGATTTTCGGGTCTTTTTGCCGCAGTGACCCCGCCGCCGCGTTGCGGGGATTCTTAAAGGGCTTTTCGCCGTTCAATTCCTGCTCTTTGACGATGTTCTCAAAAGTCCCGCGCGGCATATACACCTCCCCGCGCACTTCCAAAAACGGAAGCTCCTCTTTCAAATGCAGGGGGATCGCGCGCACCGTGCGCAAATTGGCGGTTATGTCCTCGCCCGTTACGCCGTCGCCGCGCGTACTGCCGCGCGTAAATACGCCGTTTACATATTCGAGAGATACCGAAAGCCCGTCGATCTTCGGCTCCACGACGTACCGCGCCGCTCCCACGCCGTTTTGCACGCGCGTGTCAAAATCGCGGATCTCCTCTTCGGAAAAGGCGTCCTGCAGGCTCTCCATTTTGACGGTGTGCGCAACGCTTGCAAACGAATTGTCCGCTTTACCGCCGACGCGGTGCGTGGGGGAATCCTCCGTCAAAAGCGCGGGGAATTCGGTTTCAATCCCCTGCAATTCCCGCATGAGCATATCGTACTCGTAGTCCTCAATGTCGTTTTCGTTTTCCACATAATAGCGATAAATATGATGGTTGAGTTCCTTGCGAAGCTGCTCTGCGCGCTGCTTTGCCTTATCGAAATCCGTCATAGTCCGCCTCCATACAATGTCTGATTGTATTGTATCACAAAAAATCATTTTTACAATCCCCACCTGCATATAGAAGAAGTAGGAAAGGGGTGCCAAACATGAAAAAATTCTGTTGTATACTCACGGTGTGCCTGCTGCTTGTAGGTACGGTTTTGCCCGTGTTCGCCGAAAACGCGGGAGAGCTTGCGAAAAACGCGGCGCAAACGGAAGAGCTGCCCGCCATGCAGACGCCAATCAAAGCCAAAGCGGGGGTTTTGATCGACGTTTCCACGGGCAAGGTGCTGATGGCGCAGAATGCGCACGAACGGCTGTATCCCGCGTCCGTGACAAAAATCATGACGCTGCTGCTCGTTATGGAAGCGCTCGACAGCGGCAAGATCGCGCTGACGGACAAGGTCACCGCGAGCCGCGAGGCCTGCGAGAAGGGCGGTTCGCAGATCTGGCTGGAGGAGGGCGAGCAGATGACGGTCGACGAGCTTTTAAAGGCGGCCGCAGTCGCGAGCGCCAACGACGCCTGCGAAGCGCTCGGGGAATATGTTTCGGGCAGCAGTACGGCGTTTGTAAAGCGTATGAACGAACGCGCGGCAGAGCTTGGGATGAAGGACACGAATTTTGAAAACTGCACGGGACTGGACGACACCGCCGAGAACCACAAAACCAGCGCTTACGATGTGGCTTTGATGTCATGCGAACTGCTCAAACACCCGCGTATCACCAATTACACGACCATTTGGATGGATTCCCTGCGCGACGGCAAGACGCAGCTTGTCAACACCAACAAGCTCGTGCGCTTCTATGATGGCGCAACGGGGCTGAAAACCGGCACGACCTCCAAAGCGGGGTGCTGTGTTTCCGCCTCTGCACAGCGGGGCGGTCTGCATTTGGCCGCTGTGGTGCTGGGCAGCGAAACGAGCGACGACCGATTCAACAGCGCGCGTGCAATGCTGGACTGGGGCTTTGCAAATTACGAGAGTGTAAAGCTCTCGGTAGACGCCGAACGCATTCCCGCCGTGGGCGTTTTAAAGGGGTGGACGGATTCCGTAAAGCCCGTCATCCCCGAGCCACAGCAGGTACTGCTCGAAAAGGGCAAAGCGGGGAGCGTTACGCAGGAGATCGATTTGGCGGCGGCGGTGGAAGCGCCCGTAGAGCAGGGGCAAACGCTCGGACATGTGGAATTCAAGCTCGACGGGGAAACGATTTACAGCTGTGCGCTCACCTGCGAAGAGGGCGTCCCAAGACTTACTTTTCTCGAAGCATTTCGACGGCTTTTAGGGCTGCTTTGCGTTCTCCGATAAGCGCACGGCGCGCATGGGGAGAATTTCAAAAAAATTCACAAATTCGTATTGAAAAGCAGGGGGATTTAGGGTAGAATAAGAGAGACATAACAGGAGAAGTCTATGCCGAACGAATCCGTCCGCCTGTGGATGAAGCGGGCGGGGAAAAGGGGTAAAAGCAAAGGTATGGCAGTCAAGTTAAATACCAAATATCTGGAATCTTTTGTTACCGACAGCGATTACGCCGCCCTCGCGCCGGAGGTCGCGGCCGCACATAAAGCTCTGCACGCCCATACGGGTGCGGGCAGCGATTTTCTCGGGTGGGTCGATCTGCCCGAAACCTATGACCGCGCGGAATTTGCCCGCATCCAAAAAGCGGCCGAAAAGATTCGCAGGGATTCTAAAGTCCTTGTGGTCATCGGCATCGGCGGCAGCTATCTCGGCGCGCGCGCCGCGATCGAATTCTGCAAATCGCAAAACTACAATTTGCTTTGTAAAGATACGCCGCAAATCTTTTTCAGCGGCAATTCGTTAAGCTCCGCGGCGCTCAATGAGATCGTTGCGCTGTGCGAGGGTAAGGATTTTTCTGTCAACGTCATTTCCAAATCGGGTACGACGACAGAACCTGCCGTCGCATTCCGTCTGTTCCGCGAATTGCTCGAAAAGAAGTACGGCAGAGAGGAAGCCGCCAAGCGTATTTATGTGACGACCGATAAGGCGCGCGGCACGTTAAAGGCGCTCGCCGATGAGGAGGGTTACGAAACCTTTGTCGTGCCGGACGATGTGGGCGGCCGCTACTCCGTATTGACTGCGGTGGGGCTTCTGCCCATCGCGGCGGCGGGGATCGACATTGCCGCCATGATGCGGGGCGCTGCCGAGGCGCGCGCGGCATATATGCGCGACGATCTTTCGGCCAACGACTGCTATAAGTACGCGGCGATCCGCAATATTTTATACAGAAAAGGCAAGGCCGTCGAAATGATGGTCGCCTATGAGCCGGATTATACCATGATGAACGAATGGTTCAAGCAGCTGTTCGGCGAGTCCGAGGGCAAGTGCGGCAAGGGGCTTTTCCCGGCAAGCGCGGTGTTCTCCACCGATCTCCATTCCATGGGGCAGTATATTCAGGAGGGCGTGCGCCTGCTGTTTGAAACGGCGGTCGTTTTTGACAACCCCAAAACCGAGGCGACTTTGGGGGAGGAAGCATCCAATGCCGACGGGCTGAATTTCCTTTCCGGCAAAACGATGGCTTTCGTCAACCGCAAGGCGTTTGAGGGTACGGTGCTGGCGCACGTAGACGGCGGCGTGCCGAATGTGGTTCTGGAGCTCCCCGAAATGGATGCGTATAACTTTGGCTGGCTTGTATACTTTTTAGAAAAGGCGTGCGCGATCTCGGGCTATGTGCTGGGTGTCAATCCCTTTGATCAGCCCGGTGTGGAGAGCTACAAACGCAATATGTTCGCCCTGCTCGGAAAACCCGGCTATGAGGCGCAGACCCGCGAGCTGGAAGCAAGGCTCGGGCTTTGATTCGCTTTCTTCCCCGCATGGGGTAAAGACAAATATAAACAGGAGGAGAGTATACTATGGTATCTCTTATCATCGGCCACAAAGGCTCGGGAAAAACCAAACTGCTGGTTGACAAGGTCAATGCGGCGATTGAACAATCCAACGGCAACGTGATTTGCGTTGAGAAAGAGACCAAACTTACATACGATGTCAACTATCGTGCGCGTTTGGTTGCTGCGGACAGCTTTTCCATATCCGGTTTTGATGCGTTTTACGGCTTTTTGAGCGGGCTTTGCGCAGGCGATCACGACATTACCGATATTTTTGTCGATGCAACGCTGCGTATCGGCGGCAGAGATTATGAAGCGCTGGCGGATTTCCTCAAAAAGGTCGATGAGCTTTCCAAAATTGCGGATACGGCCTTTACCTTTACCGTTTCGACCGATCTCGAGAACCTGCCCGAGAGAATGTTCGCTTACTGCGAGAAAGTCAACTGATTTTTAACGTAAGTACGAGCCGCTCCGCAAGCTAAAGGCTCATTCCGCGAGCCTATATGCAGATTCCGGAGCAAAGCAAAGAAAAGCAAGTAAAGTAAAGCACGGGCTGTTTTTCAGCTCGTGCTTTTTTGTGTCAAGTGTACGGTTGTTAGCAATACAGGCAAGCAAAGAACAGATTGATAAAACCTAAGCATGCATTTATCATAACAAGAGATTCCTTTTATCGATTTTTCCCCGTTATTTTGATGTGGATAGATATATCTGTTCTAACTTTTGTAAATCCACTTTTGAAGAAGCGGTTAATGGGAATTCATCAATAAATTTTAATTCTTTTGGGATCATATATTTCGGCAATTCATGATTTAGTTGCGCCAGAATTTTTTCCTGAACTTTCTGATCCCTTGCAATTCCGCTTTTTAATTTAATAATCGCTATAGGCTTGTTGATGATTCTTTTATCCGGAATCGTTATGATTTCACATTTTTCTACAATATCTATCTTTTCGGTTGCCGATTTTACTCGGGCGGGGCTTATCTTTGTGGGATTATTTTGATCGTCTATTGTAAGCACTAATCTTTTTACTCTATCATCGAAAAACATTTCCCCTCTTTCGTTGAGCCAAACATAATCGCCCGTGTTATACCAAATTGCTCCATTTTCGTCTTTTATCAAGGTGTTTTTAGTAGATTCTTCATCATTGTAATATTCTTTCATCAACGATGGGCTGTAAACATATGCAATGCCTGATTCGTTTGTATCTACTTCTTTTCCTGTTTCGGGATCAATGATTTTAACAAAGTTTCCTATACAGGCTTTTCCCACTGATCCTAAACTCGGATTTTCATAGTACCAGCAAAACAATGAACCTAAGCTTTCTGTGGCTCCGTACCCTTGTCCCAATTCGACGTGTCCGCCGTTTTTTTGGATAAAGGAATCTGCCATGCGTTTTGTTTCATTTTTCAACGGCTCACCGCCGGTCATAATGATCTTCCATCTTGAACAGTCGATTTTTCTTTTTGTAAGATGAACAGACTTTTCAATAAATGTGGGCGCAGTAAGCCAATGATTGAATTGATATTGCTTATTTCTTTTCTCCAAATTTTTTGGATCATACAGAGGATCAAGCGCAACAGCCATCCCCATACACAAAGGGTCGTGAATCATGTTAATCAATGAATAAAAAATCCAAAGGGGAATAGTTGAAAACATGGTATCTCCCTTGGAACAAAGGTCTTGCACCGACATGGCTTGTGTTTGAACCATAGAATCAATACCTTCCCAAGTCGCGACACAGGCTTTTGAATGACCGGTAGACCCCGATGTATATGCAACAGCCGCCATATGATTTGATTTGTAACTGCAAATCGGAACATCTACAGGATTCGTTTTTGCAATATGTAAGAGCTGTTTAAAATTCATCAAATGTTTATTATCATAATCTTTTTTTCGGATGCCTTTAGATATTTCGATTATTGTATACTTTATTTTGTCTGCATTAAGGACTTTAGGCAGTCCATCTGTCAGCGAGGTGGTGATTATAGTGGTCACATTCTTTTGCTTTAACGCAGTTGCCGTATCCTCCGTATAAAAAATATCGTTACATATAAATATTTTAGAATCAAAATTTGAAAGTTCTCTTTTCAGTTCCTCCTTGCTTGCTGCGCAATTTACCAAATGCTGTGTAACGCCTATTTTATCTAATGCATAGAAAGTAGCAACACCATATAAAGTCGGCAACATACTTACTGTTACAACATCATTCTCTCGTATTCCTAAAGCATAAAGTCCTCTTGCAATATTGTCTATTAAAGATAAAGCCTGAGAAAAGGTCATTTTATTGCCCAAATAATTTATCGCTGTTAAATTTGGGCTTTCCTCTGCGGTTTCTTTAAATCGGTTATAGCAGGTTTCGTGCGTTAAGATATTTTCAATCTCACCTGCTTTTTTTAATTTTAAGACTTCCTCTCTTAATTCCTTAAAATTAACATTCATATTCTTTTCCTCACTTTAATTTTTAGTTAAATAAAAACGCGTTGTTTTTATTTAGTTAACGCTTTTTTGGCGGGCGAATACTTCTGATAACATATGTTGAAAAATTGTATATCGATCCATTTCCAACAGTAATACGCTTAGAAAAACGGACTGCGTTTACAGGGTGTATTGCGTAGGAAAGGTATCCGTATATAAATGGAATACGTTTGGAATCCTTTTTTATTTTGGCTCACAGCGGATGCCCCCCTCCCGCCGCATGAAATAGTAGTTTATACCGTTCAAATTGTTATAACATTCTACATTATACAAATTAAATCGTCATATTTCAAGTATAATTATTAAATTCATCGTGTATTTTACCGATTTAATTCGTGTACACTATGTGTAATGGGGTGATTTTATGGATGAAGAATTCATAAGAAAACGAATTACACAGCTCAGACTCCAAAAAAATGTTTCGGAATACAGAATGAGTATAGACCTCGGTCACAGCAGAAGCTATATTCAAAGCATTTCATCGGGCAGAGCGTTGCCCTCCATGAGCGAATTCCTGTATATCTGTGATTATTTCAACATAACCCCTGTAGATTTTTTTGATACGCAAAGTCATGAGACGTTGCTTGTTCAAGAATTGAACGATTTATCCAAAAATCTGTCCAAAGACGATCTGAATATACTTATTCAGTTGTCAAAGCGTTTTAGTACAAATTGAATGATAAAAGCCAAACGCGCCGCATGTGGCGCGTTTTTGCAATCTTCAAAAGTTTTTGTTGACAAAGTGCGCGCAAGCCAGTATAATATTTTTTGCGTTAGTTTAGGGTGCATATGGGTTTGCCCGCTTTGCGCCTTAGAGGTTATGGTATGTTTATTGAACTGGAGCCTGTTTTTAATAACGTCGGGGCATACAAGACGTTCGATTATACGTTCGTTTTGGCCGACAGCGGCATCAAAGAACCTGCCTCGGTCAAAGGGCGCGTTGAAAATCGCGCGGGGGTCGTGACCCTGACTGCGGACGTCGATCTGTTTTACAAAACGGAATGCGACCGTTGCCTTGCACCGATCGATCGCTCCTTTCAAGCGCAGTTCACCCATGTGCTGGTAGACAGGTTGCACGATGAGGACAACGACGATTTCATTCTCGTGGAGGATATGCACTTCGACCTGGATGCGCTTCTGCGCGAGGACATCCTGCTGGCGTTGCCGACAAAGGTGCTTTGCAAGCCCGATTGCAAAGGGCTTTGCCCGATGTGCGGCATCAATTTAAACGAACAAAGCTGTACCTGCAAAAAGCCGACCGACCCGCGTTGGGCGGTTTTGCAGGAGCTGTTGGACGAATCATGACCTTAGAGTATATTATGAGAAGGAGAGCATAAAAATGGCTGTACCGAAGAGAAGAGTTTCCAAAGCAAGACGCGACAAGAGACGTTCCAACGTCTGGAAGATCAGCGCGCCCGAACTGCAAAAGTGCCCCAACTGCGGGGAATACAAACGTACCCACAGACTTTGCCCGTCCTGCGGCTACTATAACGGCAGACAGGTCGTTGTCAAGGAAGAAGCGTAACTTCCAATCATTTTAGACGCTGAAAAGGTGGAGAAGGTATAGCTTCCCCGCCTTTTTCTCGTGTGAAAGGGGGATAAAGTGTGTCCGTTGAGATCAGCGCCGTGCGGCGGTTTTCCAAATGCTGGCGCGCGGGTGTGCGCGCCGGAAATCGGCTTTTGACCGTGGACGGCTACGAGATCGAGGATGTACTCGACTATGATTTCCGCATGAGCTTTGCCCCCGTCACCATGGTGTTCCTCTGCGGCGGTCGGGAGCGTACCGTGCGCGTCAAAACCGAGGATACGGGACTTTCCTTTTCCACGTATTTGATGGACAAGCAGCAGCACTGCAAGAATAAGTGCATTTTCTGCTTTATCGACCAACTGCCCAAGGGGATGCGTGAAAGCCTGTATTTTAAGGACGACGATTCGCGGCTGTCGTTCCTGTTCGGCAACTATATCACGCTGACCAATATATCCGAACACGAGATCGAACGCATTATCGATATGCACATCAGCCCCGTCAACATTTCCGTACACACGATGAATCCGCGTCTGCGCGTCGAAATGATGGGCAATCCCCATGCGGGCGAGGCGCTGCAAATTTTGAACCGCTTTGCCGAAGCGGGCATTGCCATGAACACCCAGCTGGTGCTGTGTCCGGGGATCAATGACGGCAAGGAGCTCGAATACAGCATCGAGCAGCTTTCCCGCCTGTATCCTGCGGTGCAGAGCATTGCCGCCGTGCCTGTGGGCTTGACCAAATATCGCGACGGGCTGTACCCTTTGCACGCCTACACCAAGGAGACGGCGGGGGAGGTCATCGATATGATCGAGCGCTTTTCCGACAAATTCAAGGCCGAAAACGGCATACGGCTGTGCTATCCCGCCGATGAATTTTTCTTAAAGGCCGAGCGGGAGCTGCCTGCGGGCGAATACTACGACGGCTATCCGCAAATCGACAACGGCGTGGGACTTTGGACGTCGTTTCGCGAGGAATTTTACGACGCGTTGGCGACCTGCTCGGCGCGCTCGCGCTACCGTAAGGTGACGCTTGCCACGGGCGTGGCGGCCTATCCGCTGCTTTTGGAATTGACTGCCGCCGCACAGGATGTTATCGGCTGTAAAATCGAGACGGTGCGGGTCGTCAACCGCTTTTTCGGGGAGGAGATTACCGTCGCGGGGCTTTTGACGGGGCAGGATCTTTTGGAAACGCTTGCGGGGCGGGATCTGGGCGACGCGGTACTGATCCCGTTGGTTATGACGATAGACTATACCTCGCATGCTACGGAGAAAAACAAATTTTTAGACGATATTACGGTAAAGGATGCTCAAAAGCAGCTCGGCGTGCCGCTGATCCCGACGGGACAAAGCGGTGGGCAGCTGCTCGACAGCCTTTTGGGAGTGTAAGCGATGGCAAGACCTGTTGTTGCGATTGTCGGCAGACCGAATGTGGGCAAAAGCACGTTGTTTAATAAGCTGATCGGCAAGCGGCTGTCGATCGTGGACGATACGCCCGGCGTTACGCGCGACCGCATTTACGGCGACTGCGAATGGCTGGGGCATACCATGCTGCTTGTGGATACGGGCGGCATAGAGCCGTATTCCGACGATGTGATCCTTTCACAAATGCGCAGGCAGGCGCAGTTGGCGATCGAGAGCGCGGATGTGATCGTTTTGGTCACAGATCTGCGTTCGGGGCCGGTCGCGACCGACAGCGAAGTCGCGGCTATGCTGCAAAAAAGCGGGAAGCCCATCGTGCTTTGTGTCAACAAGTGCGATACCATCGGCGAAACGCCGCCCGAATTCTATGAATTCTACAACCTCGGCCTCGGCGATCCCGTGGCGGTCTCCGCCGTACACGGCCACGGCACGGGTGATCTTTTGGATGCGGTCCTGCGCTTTTTGCCCGAAGAAGAGCCGCAGGAGAGCGATGACGACATCATCCGCGTCGCGGTGATCGGAAAACCGAATGTGGGCAAATCCTCACTCGTAAACGCCATTTCGGGGGAGGAGCGCGCCATTGTTTCGGGAATCGCGGGGACAACGCGCGATGCGACCGATACGCTCGTCGAAAATCGTTTCGGACGCTTTGTCTTTATCGACACAGCGGGGCTGCGCCGCAAGAGCAGGGTGGAGGATCAAATCGAGAAATATTCGGCTCTGCGTGCGCGCATGGCAGTGGAACGCGCCGACGTCTGCGTGATTTTAATCGACGGCACGGAGGGTTTTACCGAGCAGGATTCCAAGGTCGCGGGCATTGCGCACGAGCTTGGCAAGGGCTGTATCATCGCGGTCAACAAATGGGACATCGTGGAAAAAGACGGCAAAACGATGGATAAGACCCGCAAACAGCTTATGCAGGATTTCGCGTTTATGAGCTATGCGCCGATCATCTTTATTTCCGCCAAAACAGGGCAGCGGCTCGACCGCCTGTTTGAGCTTATCCGTTTTGTCGATACGCAGAACGCCATGCGCATTTCCACGGGAAAGCTCAATGAAGTGCTGTCCGACGCCACAATGCGCGTCCAACCGCCGACGGATAAGGGCAGGCGGCTCAAAATCTATTATATGACGCAGGCCTCCACACGTCCGCCGACATTTGTGTGTTTTGTCAACAGCAAGGAGCTGTTCCATTACAGCTACCAACGGTATCTCGATAACCGTATTCGCGAGGTGTTCGGGCTGGAAGGCACGCCGACGCGCTTTATCATCCGCGAACGCGGCGCGCACAACGGCAAAAAAGATACCAAATAAACCCATCCAATTACGGCTTCACATATTCTCCCGACTTAAAGGCGTGTGGGCATAAGACAGTTTAGAAAACATTCACCGAAGTGGTATGATTTTGTTCATGCCACTTCGGTTTTTGCGTGCATACGGACAAAAAGACCGCCGGCTTTTCACCGGGGAGCCGGTGTGTCAACGGTCTGATTTTCGGTATTTTGTTGTTGGGGTTCTCCTAAAATACTACCATCTAAAAATGGCGTTGATACAGAAATAAGCGATAATCAAGATGACAATAGCAGCGATACTTCCACCAATTATCAAATACCACTTGAAGATACTTTTCGCAGTATTTACATCATTGTATATTGAATTGAGCTTTTCACTGTTTATGTTTTTGTCTCTAACTTCCTCTACATCAATATCCTTTACCAACTCGTCGAGAGTTAAACCAAAGTAATCGCTCAAAAGGACGAGACGCTGAAAATCAGGGTATGATTGACAAGACTCCCATTTTGAAATGGTCTGTCGGGAAACCTTTAGCTCCGCACCCAATTCTTCTTGCGAAAGTCCTTTTGATTTTCTCAAGTTAATCAATTTCTCATTAAAGTTCATAAGAGTTTCCTCCGATATGCAATTTAGTTTTGCGGCCGCAAGAAAGTTATCGCATATTTAAGGAGTTCTTTCAACCAACCTTTGTTGGAAATTTGTCACCCGCAAGAAACATCCGAAAAGTTCTACGCATTTTTACACAATAGCAATTCTTGTTGGCGTGATAAATCCCGATTTGTCGAACAGTCACCCATTCAACACCAAACATTATACCCCCGAATTGTGAAGAAATCTACCGTCAGTTAAGGTGATTTATCCAATCCCCCGCCCTTAAAAATCCGTCTGTTTTACAGCCATCGCGCAAACCCGTCGGGAGAGTTTTCCTTTTATGGCATTGTTTACATTCTGTTTACTTGCTATTTCTCCCGATTTATGTTAAAATCTTTAAAATCGGGAAAATTGGACTTCTATTCTTTTGGCGGAAGCCCAAAGGGAGAGAAAGATGATTATTTTAGGGATAGACCCGGGCTATGCCATCATCGGCTACGGCGTGCTGGACTACCGAAACAATCGGTTTTCCGTCGTGGATTACGGCGCGATTACCACCGAGGCGGGAACGCCTTTTCCGCAGCGCCTTGCGACGATCTATCGGGACTTGAGCGATTTGATGGAACGCTATCGACCCGAAGCGATGTCCATTGAAAAGCTGTTTTACAACACCAACGCCAAAACGGTCATCGACGTGGCGCAGGCGCGCGGCGTGACCGTGCTTGCGGCGCAGCAGCACGGCCTCGGTATTTTTGAATATACCCCCCTGCAGGTCAAGCAAAGCGTGGTCGGCTACGGCCGCGCCGAGAAAAAGCAGGTGCAGGAAATGACGCGCATTATTCTCCATCTCGACAAGATACCTAAGCCCGACGATACTGCGGACGCGCTCGCCATGGCGATCTGCCATGGGCATGCCAGCGGTTCGCTGATGGGTAAGCTCAATACATTGGGGATTCGATAAGCCATGTTTTATTCGATTACGGGAAAAGTGGTGTACTTTGACGCGCAGTCCGTCGCCCTGGAAACGGGCGGCGTGGCGTTTCACTGCAATACCACGCGCACAACGCTCCAAAAAGTTGCGGAAAAAGGCAGTACGGCGACGCTGTATACGTATTTGAACGTGCGCGAGGACGCACTCGATCTGTTCGGCTTCTCCACGCAGCAGGAGCTTGATTCCTTTAAGCTGCTGATCTCGGTGTCGGGCGTCGGGCCGAAGGTCGCACTCGCCATTCTGTCGGAGCTAAGCCCCGAAAAGCTCGCGCTGGCGTTAAGCACGGGCGACAGCAAGGCACTCACCCGCGCGCAGGGCGTGGGATCACGTTTGGCGCAGCGCGTGATTTTGGAGTTAAAGGACAAGGTCGCAAAGGGGCTTGTGCTGCCCGCAGATTCGCCCGAGATCGAAGCGGCGGGGCGGGCTTCTGCGGACGGCAATGCATCGGAAGCGGTCAGTGCGCTCTCGATGCTCGGCTACTCGCAGAGCGAAGCGGCTATGGCCGTTTCCAAGCTGGACGGCAGCCTGCCCGTGGAGGAATTGATCCGGCAGGCGCTCAAAGGACTCGCAAGGTAGGTGTAAGGTATGGATTTTGAGAACGAAAACCGCATCGTTTCGCCGGATTTCTTAGAGAGCGACAGCGATTTGGAAATGTCTCTGCGCCCAAAGACCCTGCGGGAGTATATCGGGCAGGAAAAGGCAAAGGAAAATTTGAAAATCTATATTGAGGCCGCAAAAGGGCGCGGCGAGCAGTTGGATCACGTTCTGCTTTACGGCCCGCCGGGCCTCGGCAAAACGACGCTTGCGGGCATTATCGCTAATGAAATGCAGGTGCAGATTCGCGTGACCTCCGGCCCTGCCATCGAAAAGCCGGGCGATCTGGCCGCGCTGCTTACCAATTTGGGCGACGGCGACGTGTTGTTCATCGATGAAATTCACCGCCTGTCGCGCAGCGTGGAGGAAGTCCTGTACCCCGCCATGGAGGATAACGCCCTCGACATCATCATCGGCAAAGGGCCTTCGGCGCGTTCGATCCGTTTGGATCTGCCGAAATTCACGCTGGTCGGCGCGACGACGCGCGCAGGGCAGTTGACCGCGCCGCTGCGGGATCGCTTCGGCGTGATCGCGCGACTGGAAATGTACACGCCCGAGCAGCTCTCGCAAATCGTTCGGCGCAGCGCGGGCATTCTCGGGATCGCCATTGAGGATGAGGGCGCGTTGGAGATCGCTTCGCGTTCCCGTGGGACGCCCCGTATCGCCAACCGCCTGCTCAAGCGTGCGCGCGATTTTGCCGAGGTCATGGGCAACGGCGTCATTACCGCCGACAACGCGAAAATCGCCCTCAGCCGTATGGAGATCGACGAGTTGGGGCTCGATTCCGTTGACCGCCTGCTCTTAACATCCATGATCCGCAACTACAACGGCGGCCCTGTGGGCTTAGAGACCATCGCCGCGACCATCGGGGAAGAAGCCGTGACGATCGAAGATGTTTACGAGCCGTATTTGATGCAGATCGGGTTTCTGTCCAAAACACCGCGCGGGCGTGTGGTCACGCCGCTCGGCTACCGGCATTTGGGGATACCGATGCCCGGACAGCAGCAGTTGGATTTATCATAAGAAAAGAGGAATCAATATGGGTAGATTATTCGGAACAGACGGCGCGCGCGGCGTCGCCAATAAAGAGATCACTTGTGAATTGTCCATGCAGATCGGCCGTGCGGCGGCTATGGTGCTGACCGAGAATTTGTCGCACCGCCCGAAGGTTATGATCGGCATGGATACCCGCGCTTCGGGTGAAATGCTTGAATCCGCCATTGCGGCGGGGCTTTGCTCCGTGGGCGCGGACGTACTGCTGCTGGGCGTTTTGCCAACGCCTGCCGTCGCGTATCTCGTTCGGGCTTATGGCTATGACGCGGGTGTGATGATCTCCGCTTCTCATAACCCCTGCGAGTACAACGGCATCAAAATTTTCCAGTCCACGGGTTATAAGCTGCCCGATGAGCTGGAAAATGAGATCGAAGCCATAATTTTGGATGAAGCCAAAGTGCCGCCCGTCACGGTGGGCGGAGACGTGGGCAGGATCACCCGCGCCGAACACGCGGTGGAGGATTATATCCGCCATCTGCTCTCGACGGTCGATATGCGTTGCGACGGCATGAAAATCGCCCTGGACTGCGCCAACGGTTCGGCAAGTGTGTCGGCAAAAACGGTTTTTGAATCGCTGGGGGCTTCCTGCGTGGTCATCCATGACGCGCCCGACGGTGTGAACATCAACGACCATTGCGGTTCTACGCATATGGAATCTCTGCAGCGCTGCGTATTGGAAAACGGCTGTGACATCGGCTTTGCCTTTGACGGCGACGCCGACCGTATGCTCGCGGTCGACCACGAGGGGAATTTGGTGGACGGCGACCGAACCATCGCCCTTTGCGCAAAATATATGCAGGCGCAGGGTACGCTTCGCGGAAACGCCGCCGTCGTCACTGTTATGAGCAATATGGGCTTTTTCAAGTTCTGCGAACAGAACGGCATCCGCTGCGAGAAAACCAAAGTCGGAGACCGCTATGTGCTGGAGAATATGCTGGAAAACGGCTATTCCATCGGCGGCGAACAGTCGGGGCATATTATTTTTCTCGATCACGCCACAACGGGCGATGGGCAGCTTTCCGCGCTGCAGGTGCTGAATGTACTGCATCATACGGGCAGGACGCTCAAAGATCTGGCGGGCGAAATGGAAATTTATCCGCAGGTGCTGATCAACGTCCGTGTATCGAAGTACGGGCGCGTGCGCTTTACAAGCGATTTGGAGATCAAGCACGCCATCGCCCGCGCCGAAGAGGAACTGGGCGACGACGGGCGCGTGCTGGTACGCGTTTCGGGTACAGAACCTCTGGTGCGCGTGATGCTGGAGGGTAAGGATCAACAGAAAATTCAAATCCTCGGTGAAACGATTGCCGAAGTCGTTCGGGAAAGGTTAGTATAAATGCGATTTTCATCCGACTGGCGCGACTATGAGCTGATCGACTGCTCCGACGGCGAACGTCTGGAGCGCTGGGGGCAGGTCACGCTCATTCGACCCGACCCGCAGGTCATTTGGCATACGCCGAAAACCCATCCGCTCTGGTTTCAGGCGGACGCCGTCTACCGCCGCTCCAATACGGGCGGCGGGCATTGGGAGGTGCGCAACCGCGTTCCCGAACACTGGGAAATCTCGTATCGGGATTTGCGTTTTCGGGTCAAAACCATGGGCTTTAAGCATACGGGCGTGTTCCCCGAGCAGGCGGTCAACTGGGATTATACCGCAGCATTGATCCGCTCGGCGGGGCGGCCTGTGCGGGTACTGAATTTATTCGCCTATACGGGCGCGGCCACGGTGTCCGCCCTAAAGGCGGGCGCGCAGGTCGTGCATGTGGACGCTTCCAAAGGCATGGTGCAGTGGGCGAAGGAAAACGCTGCGGCGAGCGGCGTGCAGGACAGATCGGTTCGGTGGATCGTCGATGACTGCATCAAATTCGTACAGCGCGAAATTCGGCGCGGCAATCGGTACGATATTTTGATTATGGATCCGCCCTCTTACGGCAGAGGGCCGGGCGGCGAAGTCTGGAAGCTCGAAAACGAGGTATACGACTTTGTGCAAAAGTGCAAAGACGTATTGTCCGAAAACCCCATCGCCGTACTGCTCAATTCGTATACCACGGGGCTGTCTCCGGCGGTCATGCAGTATATTTTGGGCGCGACGATCTGTCCGCATTTCGGCGGCACGGTCGAGAGCGACGAGATCGGCTTGCCCGTCATGCAAAGCGGTATGGTTTTGCCCTGCGGCGCGACCGCAATTTGGAAACGGTAAGGAATCATTATGTCGGAAAACATTCTCGAATTTCATAATGTCTGTTTTCGCTATGACGCGGACGAGAACGAGGCCAAACTGCCTTTTTGCGTAGACGACGTATCGTTGACGATCCAAAAGGGGGAGTTCGTGGCTGTCCTTGGAGCGAACGGCTCGGGCAAGTCCACGCTTGCGAAACTCTCCAATTCCATTTTGATACCCGAAAGCGGCAAAGTGCTTGTCAACGGCATGGACACGGCCGACGAATCGCGCTCCTATGACATTCGCTGTACGGTCGGGGCGGTATTTCAGAACCCCGACAATCAGATCGTCGCGTCTATCGTGGAGGAGGACGTCGCTTTCGGCCCGGAAAATTTGGGCGTCCCGCCGGAGGAGATCCGCACGCGTGTGGACGACGCGCTTCGGGCGGTCGGTATGTACGATTACCGTTTTCACGAGCCGCATAAGCTGTCGGGAGGGCAAAAGCAGCGCGTGGCCATCGCAGGGATGATCGCCATGCGCCCCGAATGCCTGGTGCTGGACGAACCCACCGCCATGCTCGACCCGCAGGGACGCGCCGAGGTCATGGCCACGATACGCAAGCTCAATCGCGAAATGGGCATGACCGTTGTGTTCATCACCCATTTTATGGAAGAAGCCGCCACGGCCGACCGCGTGGTCGTTATGGATCACGCGAAGATTTTGTTGGACGGCACACCGCAGGACGTGTTCCAAAAGGCGGACACGCTCAAACGCGTTGGCTTAGATGTGCCGATGGCCGCGCAGCTTGCAAGCGAACTGCGTTCGCAAGGCGTCCCGATTCCGAAAACGGTTTTGACCGCAGAGGAATTTGCGGATTCGATACACAATTTGCTGGAGAAAAAGACCCATGCCCATTCTTGAAACGCAAAATCTGACCTATGTGTACGGCGAGGGGACACCCTTTCGTATCGAGGCGCTGAAAAACGTCAACATTTCCATAGAAAAAGGCGAACTCGTCGGCGTGATCGGCCATACGGGTTCGGGCAAAAGCACGCTGATGCAGCATCTCAACGGGCTTTTAAAGCCGACTTCGGGGAAAGTGCTGCTCGGCGGCGAGGACATCCACGCTTCCAAAGAAGCCACCCGTGCCGCGCGTTTTCGGGTGGGGCTTTGCTTTCAGTATCCCGAATATCAGCTGTTTGAAAGCACGGTCTATAAAGATATCGCCTTCGGCCCGCGTAACATGGGGCTGAACGAGACCGAAATTCGTGAGCGTGTGCAGCGCGCCGCCGAATTTTTGGAAATTCGCTCGGATTGGATGGATAAATCGCCCTTTGATTTGTCCGGCGGTGAAAAACGACGCGTTGCGATTGCGGGCGTGATGGCCATGCAGCCCGAAATTTTGATTTTGGACGAACCGACGGCGGGGCTTGACCCGCGCGGTCGGGATCGCATCACCGATATGATCTGCAAGTACGGTCTGTCCACCGGCAGCACGGTGCTTGTGGTATCGCACAGCATGGACGACGTGGCGAGCTTCGCTTCGCGCATTCTCGTGATGGATCACGGGCAAAACGTGCTGGGCGGCACGGTGGACGAGGTGTTTCGGCAGGTTGACAAGCTCGTTTCCATGGGACTGGACGTGCCGCAGCTGACCAAGATTTTTCTTCGCTTGCAGGCAAGCGGCGTATCGGTGCGTACCGATATTTACACACTTGCACAGGCCAAGCGGGAGCTTTTGCGGCTTTTTTTCGAAAAGGGGGGAACTGCGTGATCAAGGACATTACCATCGGGCAGTATTTTCCGGGCAATTCCCTTGTGCATAAGCTCGACCCGCGCGCAAAGCTCGTGTTGACTTTTGTGTACATCCTTTTGATCTTTCTGTGCAAGAACTTTGTTTCTTTGGGCATTCTTGTCGCGTATCTGCTTGTTTCGGTGCTGCTGTCGCGCATTTCCGTGCGCATGATTTTAAAAAGCCTGAAGCCCATCGTCATTTTGGTCTGTATCACATCGGTTTTGCAGATTTTCTATAACTCGGACGGAACGGTGCTTTGGGAACTCGGCAAATTCAAGCTTACCACAGGCGGCGTGTTCATGGCGCTGTTTACGACGGTTCGCATTATCGCTTTGGTGACGGCGAGCGCGCTGCTGACCTATACGACGTCGCCGACGCTCTTGACCGACGCCATCGAGCGGCTGTTTTCCCCGCTCAAGCGCGTGCATATCAACGTCCATTCCATTGCCATGATGATGACGATCGCGCTCCGCTTTATCCCGACGCTCATTGATGAGGTCGATAAGATCATGTCCGCGCAGAAGGCGCGCGGCGCGGATTTGGACACGGGCGGGATCGTGCAGCGCGGCAAAGCGCTCATTCCCGTATTTGTCCCCTTGTTTGTCAGCGCGTTCACGCGTGCCTACGATTTGGCGTTCGCCATGGAATGCCGTTGCTATCGGGGCGGCGAGGGGAGAACTCGCCTGCGGGTCATGCGGCTTCGCGCGCGGGATTACATCGTATTTTTGGTTACAGCCGTTTGCGTCGCGGGAATTGCGGTTGCCAATCGGCTGTTGCCCGCAGTCATATAACTTAGGCAAGATGTCCCCCGCCACTATAGGCGGCGGGTTCCATTTTGGAATCAGGAGGGGATACAATCCCTTTCTGATTCCTCCGTGCGGCTGTTGCCGCACCTTGCCACGTTTCATGACGGGGCAAGCCCCTTATTGAACAAAGCGAAAGGAACGGTACGCGTATAAAATGCAGACGTTTGGCATTTTGTGCGGCTTTGGTATCGCATGGCGTTGACGTGAAAAACTATCTTTTGACCTTGCGGTTCGACGGCACGAACTATCACGGCTGGCAGGTGCAGAAAAACGCCGTCAGCGTGCAGGAGACTCTGCAAAACGCCGTGGAACGCATTCTCGGCATACGGGAAAACGTGATCGGATGCAGCCGAACGGACGCACAGGTACACGCGAATATGTTTTGCTGCAATCTGCGCACCGAAAAGGAAATGCCGCCCCAAAAGCTGCAAACCGCGCTCAACGCGGTGCTGCCGCGCGATATTGCGGTGACCGCCTGTCGCGAAGTACCCTTAGCGTTTCACGCGCGGTACGACTGCACGGGCAAGACGTATCGATACTGCATTTTGAACAGCGCGGTGCGCGATCCGTTTTATGAAAACCGCGCGTATCATATTCCCCGCGCCTTGGACGTTGCGCTGTTAAACGCGCAGGCACAGGACTTTTTAGGGGTACACGATTTTTCGGCCTTTTGTGCGTCCAAAAGCGAAGTGGAGGATAAAGTGCGTGAAATTCGCCGTGCCGATGTGCAAAAGAACGGCGATTTGGTGATTTTTACGACAGAGGGGAACGGTTTTCTTTATCACATGGTGCGCATTATGGTCGGTACGCTCCTCGATATCCACGACGGCGTACTGGAGCAAGATTCCATTCCCGCGATTTTGGAAAGTCGGGATCGCACCGGGGCGGGCGTGACCGCGCCGCCGCAGGGGTTATACTTGGATCGGGTGGCGTATCCGCCCGTATACAGCAAATAACAGTGGGTGAAAAGCAATGGCTGTGCAAGAGAAAAAGGACACCGCGCCCCAAAAGAGCGGGCGCAGAAAAGGGCAGGAACGCCTGATCGCGGTATTCAAGACCGTAAGCATCATCGCGGTGCTTTTGGTGCTTGTGGTGATTGCCGCGCAGCGCTTCGGCAACGTCACATTTTCGAGCGTCAGCGACTATTTCGATACGCTCGTTTCGGGCGCAAAAAGTGGCGACGGCTACCCGTACTTTTTAGAGAGCACGGGTGTTCGCGACGTTCGGACGATTGGTTCGGATCTGTTCGTACTCGGCGAGGACTCCACCTTTTCGCTGGATTCTACCGCCCGTCAGCTCGGCAGTACGCAGCATAGCTTTTCATCGCCTGTTGCTTATACTGCGGGCGGCCGCGTGTTGCTTTTGGACGTCGGCGAAACCGGCTATCGCATCCTTTCCAAAACCAAGGTGCTGTATGAGGGCAATTTTCCGCAGCGGCTCTTGACGGGCGCGATCGGCAAGGACGGCAGCGTGGCGATCGCATCGCGCGGCGCGCAGTCGCAAAGCGCGCTGACGGTCTATAACCGCCGTCAGACCGAGGTGTTCCAATGGAATTGCGCGTCGGAAAACATCGTCGCCGTCAGTCTTTCGGACAACGGCAAGCGCGCGGCGGTGTCCGCGATCGGCGCAAAAAACGGCGAACTGTATTCCAAGGTGCATATTTTCGATTTTGACAAGGCCGAGCCTGTCGCATCTTTTGAATACAACACCGCCATTTCGGGCGTGTATTTTCTCTCGGGTCACCGTCTGCTCATTACGGGCGAAAGCGTCTTTACCGTTGTGGATGACGCCGAGAAAGTTTTGGAAGAGGATCTTTCGCTCAACACCCTTTCCCATGTCTATTCGGATGACAGCCATTTTACCGCTGCGGCGTTTTCCAAATACGGCAGCACGGCCTCCAAAATCCTGCGCCTGTATGACCGCAAGGGCAAAATGCTGTTTGAGACCGAGCTTTCCGAAAGCGTTCGGGGCATTTCGTGCGATTCGGGGCATATGTCCGTTTTGACCGACAGCTTTTTGTACAACTATAACCACAAGGGGCAGCTGGTCGGCAAAACGCCTGTGGATGCGGATTGTATAAAACCCTTCACGGATGGCCAAAACACTTATGTTTATGCCATGAGCAGCATAAAATGCTTTAAGACGGTCGGGATCGCCGAGACAACGGAAAAAGCTGTTGACGATACCGATACGACCGATAAAACCGTCGCGAATACGGAATAACGCTTGCCACATCGGCAAAGATACGGTACAATAGAGGTACAGGAGGCGCTTGTATGCAGTATGCGATCGATTTGATTTTACTGATCATATTTTTGGCGGCGATAGGTGTTTCCGCCAAAAAGGGCATTGTGCGGACGGTGCTGGACGTCGTTGCGTTCGTACTTGCATTGGTCTTGGCGGCGCAGTTTTCAACGCCTTTGGCGAAAGGGTGCTATGACGCCCTGTTTTCCGAACGGGTGGAGACGACGCTCGAACAGAAGCTCGAGGAAAACCAAAATGCCACCGCTTCCAAAACGGCCGCTTTGGTGATAGACAGTCTGCCCGGATTCGCAAAGGATTTTCTTGAAAATTCCGAAGGCGATATATCGTTGATCACCAAGCAAATGGCGTCGGGCAACTACACGCCTGCAAACGCGGCGGCGGATCTGAACGCCCAAATCGCGCGACCCGCCTGTATCGGGGTGTTGACCTCCGTATTTTTCCTGCTGCTGTTTGCGGTTTTGAGCGCTTTGCTGCAACGACTTGCGAGGCTACTTGCGAAAGCCTTTAAGCTGCCGATTGTCGGCACGGTCAACGCGGTGTTCGGCGGCGTGTTTGGTGCGATCAAGGGCGCGGTGCTGGTATTTGTCGTCTCTGCGATTCTCCTGCTTCTCGCCCCGCGCATCGGCGGGACTTTCGCACAGGCGGTGGACGCTTCGCAGATCGTCCGTTTGATTGAAAGCTATATCCCGTCAACGATTTCCTAAATCCCAAACGAGGTGACATATTATGAAGGAAAATCTGAAAAATCTGTTTAAAGGCTCATTGACTGTGCCGAATCTGCTTTCGCTGATCCGCATTTTGCTCATCCCTGTATTCGGCGTACTGTTTTATAGGGGGTACATCCTTTGGTCGGTCGTCATATTGATCCTTTCGGGGATCACCGACTTTTTGGACGGGAAGATCGCCCGCCGCTTCAATCAGGTCAGCGAGCTTGGCAAAATGCTCGACCCCGTAGCCGATAAACTGACACAGATCACGATTGCGGTCGTGATCTTCCTGCAGCTCGACAAATCCGCCGACCCGACGATGCAGTGGTTCAAGTGGGTGTTCCTGTTCTTCCTGTTCAAGGAGCTGTTGATGGTGCTTGTCGGTGCGATCATGCTGGCGTTCGGACTTCGTCCGAGCGCGGCGGAGATTTACGGCAAGGTGGCTACCTTTGTATTTTATGTCGTCATGGTGTTGGTCATTGCTTTCGGCCCGGAGATCGGCGCGCTGCGCAACCTGTTTACGCTGCCGTCGCCCCTGATGATCGCGTTGGTCATTCTGGCGGCCGTTCTGACCTTCATTGCGCTTTTAAGCTACATACCGCCGACTTGGAAGCAGGTCAAAGAGAAAAAGGCGGCGCAAAATGTCAAAAAAGAAACCGAGGAATAAATCCGAATGAATAAGAATATGCTGTGCAGCAGATGTCATAAAAACCCCGCGGTCTTTTTCATATCCAAGGTCGATGGGGATAAAACCACCAATGAGGGGCTTTGCATCAAGTGCGCCATGGAGCTGAACATCGGCCCTATTAAGCAGATCATGCAGCAAATGGGGATCACCGAGGACGAAATGGAGGAGGTTTCTGCCCAAATGGAGCAGATGATGGAGGATTCGGACGGCGAGGAGGGCTTCCATCCCGGCGGCGCGCTGCCGCTGTCGTTCCTGCAGGGGATGTTCCCCGGTATGCAGAATCCGAAATCGGACGGAGAAGCGCCCACCGATGCACAGGATACTCCCGCGTCGGGCGAAACCGGGAAGTCCGCTTCCAAAAAGAAGGGCGACAAAAACAAAAATAAAAAACGCAAATACCTCTCCCTGTACTGCACAGATTTGACCGAGCGTGCGCGCAACGGGGAATTGGATCGAATCATCGGGCGGGATCGCGAAATTTACCGCACGGTGCAGATCCTTTGCCGCCGCACCAAAAACAATCCCTGCTTTATCGGTGAACCGGGCGTGGGCAAAACCGCCATCGCCGAAGGGCTCGCGCAGAAGATTGCGGCAGGGGAAGTTCCCGCAAAGCTGGCGGACAAGGAAATACATCTGCTCGATTTGACTGCTTTGGTTGCGGGTACGCAGTTCCGCGGGCAGTTTGAAAGCCGCATTAAAGGGCTGATCGACGAGGTCAAGTCCGAGGGCAATATCATCCTGTTTATCGACGAGGTACACAATTTGGTCGGCACGGGGGACGCCGAGGGCACGATGAACGCGGCGAATATCATGAAGCCCGCCCTGTCGCGCGGCGAAATTCAGGTCATCGGTGCGACCACCTTTAACGAATATCGCAAAAACATCGAAAAGGACGCCGCATTGGAACGCCGTTTCCAGCCTGTCAAGGTCGAAGAACCCTCCATAGACGACGCTTACCAAATGCTTTTGGGCATCAAAAAGTATTATGAGGACTTCCATAAGGTGCAAATCTCCGACGCGCTGGTGTATAAGGCGGTGACGCTGTCGGAACGCTATATCACCGACCGCTTTTTGCCGGACAAGGCGATCGATCTGCTGGACGAAGCCTGCACCTGCGCGAATCTGCGCAACAAGGCCATCAGCGACTATGAGCTGTTCTTAAAGCACATGGAGGATCTGCAGGTCGATGAGGAAATTCTCCTGACCGAAGCGGAGACCGAGAACGACGAGCAAAAGAAAAACGAAAAATACGCCGCCTTGGCGAATATCCGCACCCAGCTTTTGACCTGCAAACAGCAGGAAGAAAGCTTGCGGGAAAAGGCGAGCGACAATTATGTGCTGGAGGAGGATTTGGCGCGGGTCATCAATTTGTGGACGGGTATCCCCACCACCAAGATCGTGGAGGGCGACGTCAAACGCCTTGCGGGCATGGAGGAGCGCTTGAAAGCGCATTTGATCGGGCAGGATGAGGCCGTGGAGCTGGTGTCCGCCGCCATCAAGCGCAGCCGTATCCAGCTTACGGTGCAAAAGCGTCCCGCATCCTTTATTTTCGTCGGCCCTACGGGCGTGGGTAAAACCGAGCTTGTCAAGCAGCTTTCGCAGGAGTTGTTCGATACGCCCGAGACCATGATCCGTTTTGATATGTCAGAATTCATGGAAAAGCATTCGGTGTCGCGCCTTATTGGGTCGCCGCCCGGTTATGTCGGGTACGACGAAGCGGGGCAGCTTACGGAAAAGGTGCGCAGAAAGCCCTATTCCATCATCCTGTTTGACGAGATCGAAAAAGCACATCCGGATGTGATGAACATTCTGCTGCAAATCCTCGACGAGGGCAAAACCAACGATGCGCACGGCCGCACGGTCAGCTTTGCCAATACTGTCATTATTATGACCTCCAATGCGGGCAGCGACCGCAAATCGGCGGCGCTTGGCTTCGGCAAGGAGGCGGGCGAGGTCAAAAAAGAGCTTGCGCTTCGTGCGCTTAAGGAGTTCCTGCGCCCCGAGTTCATCGGCCGTGTGGATGAGATCGTCGTGTTCAACGATTTGAAAACGGAGGATTATTGCAAGATCGCCGTGCTGATGCTGGACGAACTCAAGGACGCGCTGCACGATAAGGCGATCACACTCGACTATGCCGAGGACGTGCCGGCCGCGCTGGTTGCCAAAATGGACGGCTCTTCGCGCGGCGCGCGCGATTTGCGCAACGTCATTCGCCGCCACGCGGAAAATAAAATCTCCGCCTACCTCGTGGAGCATTGCGACGAACCGATCCGAACCATCCGCCTGTCCGTACAAAACGGCGATTTGCAGTTGGACGTCTTATCCTAACGGAAAAGGCTCTTAGGAATGCGTACACAGCAATGGAGATGAGCAAAATGCCGACAATTTGTATGTTCAGAGGGATTAAAATTTATATCAATTGGCGAGAGCACTAACCGCCGCACTTTCACGCAACCTATGGCGGTCAAGAAGTGATCGTATCCATAAAGGATTTGGAAGTTATAGACGGTGAAATGCCGAATAAACAATTGAAAATGCTTTTGGGCTGGGCGGCTTTTCATCAAGAAGAACTGCTTGAAAACTGGGAGCTTGCAGAGGAAAGACAAGAGTTATTTGCTATTGAGCCGTTGAGATGATGCGGATCTGGATTTCCCATCCGAAACAGCAAAGGAAAGTGAAATCATGGGAAAAAGTGTGGAATATTATCTATCCAAGGGCTTTGACAGAAAAATGGCAGAATATTTCGCAGCAGGCAGAAAAACCATAACAGATGTTGTTCCGAACGATGATTTTACGCTGACATTGAGCTTTAACAACGGAGAGAAACGGCTGTACGATGTTGCTCCGCTCTTAAAGCCCGGCACAGTATTTGAAACATTTGCAGACTTGAAAAATTTCCGCAGGGTGTATATCGATGATACACACTGCATAGCATGGGATATAAACCCCGATATTGACAGCCAAGTCGTGTGGAATAACAAGGTGGATTTATGTCCGGACAGTTGTTATGTAGACAGCGTACCGATACAGGGAACGTAGAAAATCGAAACGAAACGCACAGAATCAAACACAAAACAGCGGGAGCGTACCTTTTGTGAACGCCGGATAAGGAAGCAATGATATAGGAATACGGTGCAGTGCCGAAAACAGCGCTGCACCGTATCTTTTTGTAAGTATAATTTTTCATCGATGGGTTAGGGGAGCGTCTCTAACATGCGTCCGCTGTCCGTAATGCTGTTCCCTGCAAAATCAGTGACGGTTCTCCCATAATTATAGTTTCCATTCGTTATGCTGTTTGCCGTATGCAGGTATACTATCCGCTATGGACGGCTCATAAAGCAGTCTGCGCATGATCCACGGTCAGTATCTCATATCCGCCGGATCTTTGCAGTTTACCAAGCGCAGCCATTTCACTCTCTTTTTTTACGAGAATATAATCCGTATCAAAGGTAGAAACTGCAAATATTCCTATTTTCTCTTCCGCTAACAATGCTGAAATGTCCGCCAGTATGCCCGTCAGAGAAAAGTCCAATATTCCTTCGACCCGAAAAGCCCGCCATCCGTCCTCTCGTTCAAGTGTATGTTCCGGCGCGTCCTCTGTTCGGCAAACCACAGAATTTTCTTCCTTGGTTTTTCCGATAAAACAGTATTCTGTCTGAAGATTTACTTCGGAAAAGTCCACAACTTTGCATATCGTAAAATCGCCCTGTATTCTTCTTATTTTCATCATTTTTGCCTGCTTTTTATTTGTTTGACTCCACGCAAACGGGATTTATCACTTTATACATGCAACTGCATATTTTAGTAAGGATGCAATCCGATCTCTATGCGGTCTTTTGTCTTTGCTAACGCCCGTTCAGGTGTATTGGACGGATACTTTCCGATTACTGCCCTATGTGGCGTCAGCAGTCTGCTCCCGCTGTTTTTCTCTGTAGCGCCTTTACCGCAGGGCGTCCTTCATGCTGCGCACATATGCGCCGACAGGCTCCGCCGCGTCTTTTCCGTAAAGCCCGATCAGTTTGACGATTGCCGAACCGACGATCGCGCCGTCGGAGACGGCGGCCATTTTGGCGGCCTGTTCGGGGGTGGAAATGCCAAAGCCCACCGCACAGGGAATATCGGTGTTTTCGCGGACGAGCGACACGATAGAGGCAATATCCGTTTTGATCTCGCTGCGCGTACCCGTTACGCCGAGGCTCGACACGATATAGAGAAAGCCCTCCGCCTCTTTCGCCACCATGGCGATGCGATTGTCCGAGGTCGGCGCGATCAGCGAAATGAGATCAACGCCGTATTTTCTGCAAATCGGCTGGAACTCGTCCTTTTCTTCATAGGGCAGATCGGGGAGGATCAGTCCGTCTATGCCGATCTCCCTGCAGGTACGGATAAATTTGTCCGCGCCGTAGGAGAATACGACGTTTGCATAGGTCATGAATACCATCGGGATCGTAACGTCCCGCCGAAGCTCGCGCACAAGTCCGAAAATCTTCTCCGTGGTCACGCCGCCCGTGAGCGCGCGCAGGTTGGCCTCCTGGATCACAGGGCCTTCCGCCGTCGGGTCGGAAAACGGAATGCCAAGCTCTATTAAATCCGCGCCGTTCTGCGCGGCAGCGCGCACGACCTTGGCGGTCGTCTCCAAATCGGGGTCGCCGCAGGTGATGAACGCGATAAACGCTTTGCCGTTTGCAAAAGCCGAATGGATATTACTCATGGATGTTCTCTCCTCTGTATCTTGCAATGGCGGCGCAGTCCTTGTCGCCGCGCCCCGAAACCGTAACGACCAGAATTTTGTCGTTCGGCAGCGTCGGGGCAAGCTGCATCGCGTATGCGACAGCGTGTGCGGATTCGATTGCGGGAATAATGCCCTCGGTCTTGGCGAGGTATTCAAATGCACAGACGGCTTCTTCGTCCGTAATGGGGACATACTGTGCGCGGCCGATGTCGTGCAGATGTGCGTGTTCAGGGCCTACGCCCGGGTAGTCCAGCCCCGCCGAAATCGAATATACGGGCGCGATCTGCCCGAATTCATCCTGACAAAAGTAGGATTTCATGCCGTGGAAAATGCCGATCCTGCCCGTGTTGACGGTCGCGGCGGTCTCGAACGTATCAATGCCCCTGCCCGCCGCTTCACAGCCGATGAGGCGCACGTCTTTGTCGTCAATAAAGTGGTAAAAGCTGCCGATGGCATTCGAGCCGCCGCCCACGCAGGCAATGACCGCGTCGGGAAGCCGCCCTTCCTTTTCGAGCATCTGTTCTTTGATCTCTTTGGAAATGACCGCCTGAAAATCCCGTACAATGGTAGGGAAGGGGTGCGGCCCCATCACCGAACCTAAGCAATAATGCGTGTCGGCAATGCGGCTCGTCCATTCGCGCATGGCTTCGGAAACCGCGTCCTTGAGTGTGGCCGTACCCGATTTTACAGGGACGACCTGCGCGCCGAGCAGACGCATACGGTAGACGTTCAATGCCTGCCGTTTGGTGTCCTCCTCGCCCATAAAGACCACGCATTCCATATCCATAAGCGCGGCGGCGGTGGCGGTCGCCACACCGTGCTGACCCGCGCCCGTTTCCGCGATCAGGCGGGTTTTCCCCATTTTCTTCGCAAGCAATGCCTGCCCAAGCACATTGTTGATTTTATGCGCGCCCGTGTGGTTGAGATCCTCGCGCTTTAAATAGATTTTCGCGCCGCCGAGATCGTTCGTCATTTTTTCGGCGAAATACAACAGCGACGGCCTACCCGCGTATTCGTTGAAGAGCTTGGTAAGCTCTTCTTGAAAGGTCGGGTCGTTTTTGTAATGGTTATACGCTTCCTCCAGTTCGATGACGGCGTTCATCAGGGTTTCGGGAATGTACTGCCCGCCGTGTATGCCGAAGCGTCCGTTGGGATTTGTCATATGCCTTACCGTCGGATACCGCGCGGTATCCGTCCTTTCTTTTGTATGTTTTGGCTGTCCCGAAAAAGGTTCAGCCTTGCCTGTCCGTAACGCGCACCGCACGGATAAAGCTTTCCGCTTTTTCGCGGTCTTTTACGCCGTCGCGCTCAATGCCCGAGCTTACGTCGACCCCGTAGGGACGAAGGCGGAGAATCGCTTCGCGCACATTTTCGGCAGTCAGCCCGCCCGCGAGGACAAAGGGACGACCCAAATCGCGGATGAGCGACCAGTCAAACGCCGTACCCGTGCCGCCTATGCCGGAATCCAGCGTAACGAGATTTGCCGAGCTGTTTCGGGCTTTCTCTATATCGCTCTCGGAATCGATGCGAAAGACCTGTATGATCGGACGGTCTGTCAGCGCCCGAAGCCGTTTGATGTAGGCTTCATCCTCATGCCCGTGCAGCTGTACGACGGAAATGATGTGCTTTTCCAGCAGTCGGGCGACCGTTTGCAGATCGTTGTCCACAAAAACGCCGACAGGCGTGATCGTCGGAGACAACCTGCTTCGCAAAAGGGCGGCCGTTTCTTCCGAAATACAGCGTCTGCGCCCGTTTGCGAACACGAAGCCCACATAGTCGGGGGAGAGGGTGTTTGCGAGATCGATGTCCTGCGGTCGCTGCATACCGCACAGCTTGATTTTGGTCATAGCACACCTCGAAGCTCGTCGAGCTTGGCTTTTTTATCTGCCGCGCGCATCAGCGTTTCGCCGATCAACACCGCGTCCGCGCCGATCTCGGCGAGCATCTGTACGTCGCGGGCGGTCTGCACGCCGCTTTCCGAAACGAACAGTACGTCCGACGGTACAAGCGCGCGCAAATGCCGGCTGTTTTCGGCGTCTACCGAAAAATCCTTTAAATTGCGGTTGTTCACACCGATGATGCGCGCGCCCGCAGAAAGCGCGGACTGTATCTCTGCTTCGTTGTGCGCCTCTACCAGCGCGCCCAAGCCCAGCGTATCGCAAATGCGGATGTATTCGGCGATCGTTTCGGTATCGAGAATGGCGCAGATGAGCAACACGGCCTGCGCGCCGAGGAGCTTCGCTTCATACAGCATGTATGCATCCACTGTAAAATCCTTGCGCAGGCAGGGGATGGAAACACTGCGGGCGATCTCCTGTAAATAGCGGTCTTTCCCCAAAAACCACTTCGGCTCGGTCAGCACCGAAATGCACGCCGCACCCGCCTGTTCATATGCTTTTGCGATTTGCAGATACGGAAAATCGGGCGCGATCAGTCCCTTTGACGGAGAGGCCTTTTTACATTCGCAGATAAACGAAACGCCTTTTTGCGAGAGCGCCTTTTCAAATGCGAAATCGCCCTTCGGCAGTTCGTATGCCCGCGCACGTATCTTTTCGAGCGGTTCGACGGCTTTTGCCGCCGCGACGCGCGCCCGTGCGTGGTCGGCGAGGGCGTCCAGTATGGTAGCCATCCGTTCACCCCTTACCGATTGCTTGCCATGCGAAACGCTTCCAGCTTCTGAAGCGCCGCGCCCGAATCGATCAACTCTGCCGCGAACTGTACACCGTCCGCGATCGTCTGCGCTTTGCCGCCGATATACAGCGCCGCACCCGCGTTTAACAGGACTGCGTCGCGTTTCGCGCCTTTCTCGCCGCGGAAAATGCCTTCGGTGATGGCGGCGTTTTCTTGGGGCGTTCCGCCGACCAAGTCCGCCTTTTGGCAACGCGTCAGACCGAAGTCCTCCGGCGCGATGGTATAGCTTTTATATTGACCGTCCGCGAATTCGCAGACCGTTGTCGGCGCGCTTAACGAGATTTCGTCGAGCTTATCCTGCCCGTAAACGACCATGCCGCGACGAACGCCGAGCTTGTAAAGCACCCTTGCGAGCGGCTCGGTCAGCGACTCGTCATACACGCCCAAAATCTGCATTTTGGGGTTTGCGGGGTTGGTCAGCGGGCCTAAAATGTTGAATACCGTGCGGATGCCCAGTTCCTTGCGGATCGCGCCCACATATTTCATGGACGTGTGGTATTTCTGTGCAAAAAAGAAGCAAATGCCGACTTCTTCAAGCAGTTCCAGGCATTTTTGCGGCTCCAAATCAATTTTGACGCCCAAAGCCTCCAAACAGTCCGCCGCGCCGCTTTGCGAGGAGGCCGCGCGGTTGCCGTGCTTGGCGACCTGCATACCGCCCGCCGCGGCGACGATGGCGGATGTGGTCGAAATGTTGAAGCTGTGTGCGCCGTCGCCGCCCGTGCCGACGATTTCAAACAGATCCAAGTCGTTCTCGACTTTCAGCGCCTGATCGCGCATGGCCGCCGCACAGCCTGTGATCTCATCGATGGTTTCGGCCTTTGTGCTTTTGGTGGACAGCGCCGCCAAAAACGCGGCGTTTTGCGTGGGGGTCGTTTCCCCGCACATGATCTCCCGCATGACGGCATACGCTTCGTCGTAGGTGAGATCCTGCTTGTCTACAATTTTGGTGATCGCTTCTTTGATCATGGCTTGATTCCTCCGTTATCAAAATGTATAAAATTTTCGAGCATTGTTTTTCCGAGCGGCGTCAAAATCGATTCGGGGTGAAACTGCACGCCGTAGATCGGATAGACCTTGTGCTGTACCGCCATGATTTCGCCGTCTGCGGTGCGGGCGGTAACCTGTAATGCTTCGGGGAGCGTCTGCGCACCCGCCGCGAGGGAATGGTAGCGGGCGACCGACGCGGTATCGGGACAGCCCGCGAAAAGGGGACAGCGTGTGTCCAAAGCGACCTCGGACGCCTTTCCGTGCATGAGCTTTTTAGCGTAGGTCACGGTTGCGCCGTAAGCCGCGCAGATTGCCTGATGCCCCAAGCATACGCCGAGCGTCGGGATGCGCTGTGCGAGCGTTGCGGCGACCTCCATGCAAACGCCCGCGTGTTCGGGTCGCCCCGGCCCGGGGGAGAGGATGATTCGGCTCGGGGAGAGCGCCTCGATCTCCCGTACCGTCATTTCATCGTTGCGAATGACGCGGACGTCGGGCGAGATCGCGCCGACCATTTGATAGAGGTTATACGAAAAGCTGTCGTAATTGTCAATGAGCAGGATCATAGCTCCGCCTCCTCCGCTTCGTGTAAAGCGTTGATGACTGCCGCGGCCTTGTTGATGCATTCTTCGTATTCCTTTTCGGGGACAGAATCTGCTACAATGCCCGCGCCGCTGCGGACGAATACCTTTCCGTTTTTCTTATAGGCGATGCGGATGGCGATGCAGGTATCCATATTGCCCGTGAAATCGATATACCCGATCGCGCCGCCGTAAATGCCGCGCTTGTTATTTTCCAGTTCCCCGATGAGCTGACACGCCCGAATTTTCGGCGCGCCCGACAGCGTACCGGCGGGCAGTACCGCGCTCACGGCGTCCAGCGCGTCGAACGGCTCGCGGATCTCTCCGCGCACGGTCGAGCCGATATGCATCACATGGGAATACCGTTCAATGCAGTGGTACTTTTCCACCTCCACCGTTCCGAAGCGGCTGATTTTGCCGAGATCGTTTCTGCCGAGGTCTACCAGCATATTGTGTTCGGCCAGTTCCTTTTCGTCCGCCAAAAGCTCCGCTTCCAAAGCCTTGTCCTCGGCCTCGGTTTTGCCGCGCGGCCGCGTTCCCGCTAAGGGGAAGGTGTGCAGGACGCCGTCCTCTAACTTGACGAGCGTTTCGGGGGAAGCCCCCGCGACCTCCACGTCCGTACCTGAGAAATAGAACATATACGGCGAAGGGTTGAGCGTGCGCAAGATACGGTAGGTATTCAAAAGACTGCCCTCGAAAGGCGCGCTCAAACGATTGGACAGCACGATTTGAAAAATATCGCCCTCGCGGATATACCGCTTTGCCTTTTCGACCATGGCGCAGTAGGCGGCGCGGTCAAACAGGGGTGTGACTTCGCCTGTCAAATGCCCGCCCGGTTCGTTTTTCTTTTCGCCCGTGCGCAAGAGCGAAGCAAGCCGCCTAAGTTCCAAAACCGCGCGGTTGTAGGCGGGTTCGGGGTCGTCCAGCGGCATATTGACGATCAGCACGATTTTTTGACGGAAGTTATCAAATGCAATGACCTTGTCAAACAGCATGAGATCCACGTCGCGAAAGTCTTCGGTGTCCTGCACATCCACACGCACGGCGGGCTCGCTGTAGCCGAGATAATCATAGGAGAAATAGCCCACCAAGCCTCCCGTAAAAGAGGGGAGGTAAGCAAAACGCGGGCTTTTGTTGGCACGAAGCACCTGCCGCAGATACGGCGCGGGGTCGTCCGTGTGCAGACACAGCTCTCCCACGCGCAGTTCGCCGTCCCTACAGGTGATCTCCAACTTCGGGTCGAAGCCGAGGAAGGTATAGCGTCCCCATTTTTCGCTTTCACTGACCGATTCGAGCATATAGCAGTGGGTCGATACGTTTTTTAAAATGCGCAGCGCCTCGATGGGCGTGCAAATGTCCGAAAGCAGCTCGCAGCTTACGGGCAGTACCTTGTATTCGCCCGAAGCCGCAATGGCCTGCACTTCTTGAAAATCGGGTAAAATTCGCATTTGTAAAACCCCTTTGGAGAAATAAAAAAAGCCCTTGACAGATCGTTTCTGTCAAGGACGAATAAATGCTTATCCGCGATGCCACCTTGCTTCGCGGCTGTAAGAGCCGCGCACTCAGCGGGATACCGACATATCCCCGGCAACTGACGTATGCCCTCACGTTGCAGAATACTCGGCCGAAGCCTTTGACTGCACCCTCAGCGGTCCATTTGATGACTTGTTTTTCACCCGACTCTCAGCGCCGCGGGCTCTCTGTAGAAGCATCATCACCGTTATCTCCGCGTCAACGGTTTATGACAACATTATACAGCCCTTTTTGGATTTGTCAAGCAAAAAATCTGCATTTTTAGACGCCGAAAACGCCCACTGAAAACACGGCGCATTTTGAGCCGGAATTTACAAAGAATTCTCGGAAAAACACTTGATTCTATAGGAAAATCATGCTAAAATACAGGCGTTCCAAGTACAATCTGAAAAAGTAAGGAGGATTTTGGAAACTATGAAAATGAGACGGAGAATCATCTCACTCTTCCTTTCATTGGCGATAGTGCTTCCGTTGCTGCCGATAGAAGCTTTTTCGGCCGGCAACGCCTATCAAGTGAAAGAAATCAAATCTGACTATTTTTATGAGCAGCTTAATGATCGCGCGAAAGCGATTTACGATAAGCTCTTAGACGAATTTACAAAGCATGCGGATAAGTATTATACAGGTACGGAATTTATCGACCTGTTTGGACTTACCAGGGACGGCGAAACGGTCATCGACAAAACGGATGTCGATGACTATGTGAAAAAAGGCAACAAAGATATCTTTAACGATTTCGCCGCCGCAAAGGACGCCCTGGATTTAGACCATTCCGAGCTTTGGTATATGGATTCGGGGTATCTGTCCTTCCAGGTCACGCAGGATTCCGACGGCTACCACGTCTTGATTGGCCCCGGCAGAGGCGACACCTATCTGCTGGCGGGCAAAGAACTTGACGATGTGGAAGGCAAGACCAAAGAGATCGACAAGGCGATCCAAGCGATCACCGACGAGGCTCTGAAGAGTCTGCAAACCGCCGAGGATCGTGCCGGTCAGCCTTTCTCCGAGCAAGACAGAGAGGCCATGCTCGTTACTTCGGTTCATGACCAAATCGTTCGGCAGATCCATTACCGTTATGAAACCGAGTGCAGAACGATCGATGACGTTCCGAACGCCAATGCCAAATATATCCGCACGATTTACGGTATCGTGACGCATGAGGGCGTTTGTGAGGCATATGCCCGCACCCTGCAGGTCTGCCTTACGAAGCTGGGCATCGAGTGCGTCCTGATCCACGGCGTCCAAAGCAAGGGTACGCCCGAGGATCATATGTGGAATGCCGTCAACATCCCCGATGAGACCGGGGAACACTGGTATGTGGTAGACGCTACTTGGGACGATCCGCTTACCGCAAACTGGGACGGCACGCGGGATCTTTCGTTCAAGGGCGGCCTTGACGAAAAAGAGACCAATACCTATCTTTTGGTGGGGCAGTCGCTTGTCGGCCAATACTGGCAGCCTTCCGGCTATGTTTCGACGGGCAACTTTGAATTCCAGTATCCGACCATTGAGGTCAACGCGTATTCGGGTTCCACCGTGTTTGAAGATGACAACGGCCTCAAGGTCAAATACTCTGCGGGCGGTTCGCAGGAAGACGGTGTGCCCGCAGGTGTCTATACCGCCACATTCCAAGGCATGAACGCCAAGGAAGCTGCCAAAAAAGGCTTCTATTTTATCATCAAGATGTACGACTACCATCCCGACGGGACGGCCAGCATCATGGATGAATGGTACTATGTTGACGCGTCCTTGCTCCTTATAGGCGACAGCCCTTATTTCGGCGATCAGCCCGACGGCCTGCGTTTTTCGAGCGCGACCTGCGAGTACTGCGAAATCGCGGTCACCTCGCGCCAGCCCGACCATTACGATCAGTGGAGCAATAATCCCGCCACGAGCTATCTGTCTCAGCATTATGAGGCGGGTTACTTCCACGGCGACGAGAGCGAGATCGTTGCCACCTCCGGGATGCTCTACAACGTCAACTCGACCTATGAGGCGCCGCCTTATGTCGTCAGCCAGACGCCTGCTCCCAACGGCAACGCCACCGCGGGCTATACCTACAGATTCAAAGTTATTTTTGACGATGACCTTTACCATATCCTGCCGAACGACAGCGACGCCCGCAACGGCATATCCGCCACTGCGGTAGACACCAACTTTGTCAACAATTACGAAGACGCGAAGCAGCAGACGGTTCAGGTTCGCTATAGCACCAACCAGCAGGATCTGCACAGCGGCGCCATCATGGCAACGCAGGTCTGCGGCGAGCTGCCCTTTGATGCGAACCGTGACGGCGTTGTCGATATGACGAGCGAATATACCGACTTCAGATGGATCTACAAGTCCGATTCGACCGAAACAGGCGGTCAGGGCGTCAAATGCCCGAACGAGGCCTATCACGTCAAGGGCGATGAGCCCTGCTCCGTGGAGAAGGGCTGCCCGATCATCGGCGTCGAGTTTAATTTCCGCGCTTCCGATCAGTGGATAGACGACGTTACGGAATACAACTTCTCCATCGAGGGCGTCGTCGGTTCGCGCTCCTTGAAATATGCCAACAATTTCTCGGTGATCGCAGTAGTTCCCGGCCTTTGCCCCGCCTGCTACAGAAGCCAGGGGATAGACTGGAACCTTTGGGGACAGCCTACGCTTTTGGATGCGCCCGAAAATCTCGACCTGTACGGTATGGCGCAAACCGGCGGAACGGATAAAGACACCCTTGAAGCTCTGAACAGAGAAATGAACACCAGCGATCTGAACGGTCGTCTGATGCTGGTCGTCGAGAATAAGAGCAAGGGTTCGGGCAACCGTGAAGAATACGAAAAAATCGACGGTTACCTGGAAGAAAACGGCCAAGTGGATGGGGATATTCTGGCCTCCTCCGTGTTTGAGATCAACTTCAACCGCATTTGCCCCATGGTCAAACTCAAACCCAATCAGGGTCAGTCCCTGCGCGTGCAGGTCGGCTATCCTGCCGGGGTCACTTATGAGAGCTTGGGCAGCGGGAATGTGGAATTAAAGGCTTACCACTTCACGCGCTGCGCCCAAAACGAGTTGTGTGAAGAATATAAAAAGGAATCGCCCGCAGAGCAGCAAACCCACAAGTGGGGTTCGCACATCATCTCCGTGGAGGAGATCAAAATTATCCCCACGCCCTACGGCATGGTCATTATGTGCGACGCGTTCTCTCCGTTTGAGATCGTGGCTGTCCAAAAGGACGGCGCAGCTAAGGCAGCTACCGCCTCTACCGACAAGACCCTGATCGTCGTTTCCGACTCGAACGGCACCGTTAAATACAACAACGGCACTAAGGAAGTTACCGCTGTCAATGAAGACGGCAATGTGAAATTTACGCAAGGCGCTTCCAAGACCTTTACCGTTGACCCCAAACCCGGCTATGTCGTGAACACGGTATCGCTGGACGGCGAGCAGATTTCGGTCAACAACAATCAATTCACCGTTACCGATCCCGAGGACGGTGCGGTTCTCAATGTTACGTTCATTAAACAGACGGTCAAGGAGACCGAGGAAAAAGAGTACGGCAATGCCGTTGTTCCCGCCGTCTGTACGCACACCGAAGTCGTCGAGGTGCAGGATCCCGAGCATCAGGCGAAAGAAGCCACCTGCACGACCGACGGTTATGCACTTGGCACACAGTGCGCCGACTGCGGGCAGACGCTTACCGAGGGGCATGTGATCCCCGCTACCGGCCACACGATCGACAAGACGAAAGACGGATTCTATACCAAGGGCAAAGCCGCCACCTGCACGGCGAACGGTACACGCGACTATGTAAAGTGTACAACGTGCGGCGATGAGCTTTCCACGAATACAGAGATCCCCGCGCTCGGCCACGTCTTTACGAATTATGTCGACGAAGGCGATCCGACCTGCCAGGGGCAGGCCAAGGTTGCCGTGTGCGACCGCTGCAAAACGCAGAAAGAGACGCAGATCGTCGCTTCCGGCAGTGTCGATCATGAGTTTGAACAGAAGATTGAAACAAAAGTCGCTACCTGCACGGATGACGAAGTTGACGTCTATCAATGCAAGTGGTGTACCGAAACGGAATTGGTGGTCAAGGAGGGTACCAAAACAGGACACGATTTCGGCGAGAACGGTCTTTGCACAAAGTGCGGTGCTTTCGCCTGTGAAAAAGGCCACCAGTACGAAATCACGCCCGCCAAGGATCCCACCTGTACCCAAGACGGCCATACCGCCGGAGAGCAGTGCACGGTCTGCGGCGACTGGAAAGTCAAGGAAGAACGCCTCCTTGCAACAGGACACAAATTTGAAGGCCACGTTGCCGGTTCTGTCTGCACCGTATGCGGCGAGCAGCTGAAAAGCGATCAGCATACGCCCGAACCGCTGGAAGAAATTCCCGCAACCTGCACGACAGACGGCAGAAAGGGCGGTACACGCTGCGCCGTTTGTCATGACATTATTGACCAGCCGCAGGTCGTTCCCGCAACGGGACACGATTGGGATCCCGATTCCGCAGTATGGCATTGGTCTAACGAGGGCGAAATTTCCGCATCGGTCGTATTGACCTGCAAGAACGATCCTACCCATCAGGAGGCGTTTGTCGCCACGCTCAGCGCTCCGACCGTAAGCAAGGCGCCTACCTGCACCGAGATGGGTGAATCCACGTACACCGCGACCGTTACTGCCGGAAAAGTAACCGTTCAGAATGTGCTTAAAGTCGATGTACCTATGACGGAACACAAATTCGGTGCAGAACCTGTTGAGACGAAGCCGGCCACCTGTGTACATCACGCGGAAAAGATCTATCAATGCGAAGTTTGCAATTTGCAGAATTCCGTTGTGGAAGCAGGCGACCTGTTGCCCCATGAGATCGTTCCCGATCCCGCGCTGTCTACGCCTGCCGGCTGCTTGACCGGAGGCGAAAATGTCGGTATCTGCCGAGTCTGCGGCGAAGTGAATTCTGAGACCACCTCCGCTGTGGGTCACAATTGGAGTATAGAGCCTGTCGGCTGGCAATGGTTCACCGAGGGCGAAGTCACCGCGACCCTTACGATGACTTGCTCCAACTGCAAGTCGACACAGACGCCGCAAGTCACGGTGGAGGGCGGCATCACAAAAGACCCGACCTGCACCGAAGAGGGCGTTGCCGATTATACCGCCAAAGCGGTATTTGAAGGGCAGGAATACACGGATGCGCAGACGATTGCAGTCGATGCGCTGGGGCATATCGTAACGAAGGTCGAGGCCAAAGAGCCCACGGCCACAGAGGACGGTAATATTGCCTACTGGTATTGCGAGACCTGCGGGCAGTGCTTTAAGGATGAAGCCTTAACGCAGCCCATTACGAAAGAGGAAACCGTTCTTGCGGCGACAGGCATTGAACCGTCGACCGATCCGTCTACTGAACCGTCGACCGATCCGTCTACTGAACCGCCGACCGATCCGTCTACTGAACCGTCGACCGATCCGTCTACTGAACCGTCGACCAATCCGTCTACTGAACCGTCGACCGAACCGACGACGAAACCGTCGACCGAGCCGACGACGAAACCGTCGACCGACAATACAAACGGTCAGAATACGACGGGCGGTAAGGATCATGTCAACGACGCCGTTGTGATCCCGCCGACCGGCAACGGCCGCCGTTTGGTGATGTGGTTGGCGCTGGTCAGTGCAAGCGTTCCCGGGCTTGTCAGCGCCGTTGCGGCGCGGAAGCGCGGCAAAGCTTCTGATCAAACAGAGTCGTAACATCGTGAAAAGCATAAAATAAATGAGTCGGAACAGGGTTTGTCCCTGTTCCGGCTCATTTTTTGCTTTCCTTTGCCGTCCTGTTTTACCGCAGGCCTTGCAGCACATCCGCAATATCTTCGTTTATGCAAATAGACTGCTTCTCGATTTCCTTCGGGCAATCCGCCTCGCCGAAATTGATGCAAACATAGGTCGCTTTCGGGTTCTGCGCGGTCATGCGCCAAAACGGGTATTTTATGATCACGGGGGTGTTGTAGCCGACGCCCAATTCTAAAAACACGATGCGTTGCCCCTGCCTTGTGCGCAGGAAGTTTTCATACCGTTCGGCGGCCTCCAGCCAGCCCTCATCCTCGACAAATTTGTCATCGGCGCGCAGATTCATGGCCATGGGCTTGCCGCAATGCGGGCAAACGGGCAGAAGCTCCGACGGAATACGCATATCCTTTTGCCGCTCCACCATCCGCCGGATCACGGCCTCATTGTCGAAGGTTTCGTTACAGCAGGGTACGGAGCATTGGAACAGACCGTAATCGCCCTGCGTATAAAACAGCCGTTTTTTATCGAAACCCGCCTTTTGAAAGCAGTGATCGACATTTGTGGTGATAACAAAGTAATCCTTGTCCTGTACCAATTGGAGCAGATTCTCATAAACGGGCTTTGGGGCGTCCAAATAGCGGTTGATGAAAATATACCGACTCCAATACGCCCAGTATTCTTCGGGGGACGCATAGGGATAAAAGCCGCCCGAATACATATCCCGAAAGCCGTATTTGGCGGCAAAATCGGAAAAGAATTGTTGGAATCGATCCCCGGTATAGACAAATCCCGCCGCGGTGGAAAGCCCCGCCCCCGCGCCGATCACCACGGCGTCCGCCGCGTCGAGCGCCTCTTGCAGGCGCTTCATGTTATCCGAGCAATTCTCGGTAGATTTTGGCGTCGATATTCTTGAACACATTGAAAATCACCTCTATGTCGCTGTTTGTCTGTTCCCGATACGTGCGCACCGTCTCCACCGCGATTTGCGCCGCTTCGGCGTTCGGGAAATGAAATTCCCCGGTTGAAATGCAGCAGAACGCAAGGCTTTGTACACCATTTTGCACCGCCAATTCCAAAGACGAGCGGTAACAGGACGCAAGCAGTTGACGGTCTCTTTCGCTCACCCGCGTAGAAACGATCGGTCCAACCGTGTGGATGACGTATTCGCAGGGGAGATTGTAGGCCGATGTGATTTTTGCCTGCCCCGTCGGCTCGGCGTGTCCCTGTGCGGCAATCAATTCCGCACAGGCCAGGCGAAGCTGGATTCCCGAGAAGGTGTGAATGCAGTTGTCGATACAGGCGTGACAAGGGGCATAGCATCCGGTCATGCCGCTGTTTGCGGCATTGACGATCGCGCCGCAGCGAAGCGTTGTAATATCGCCCTGCCAAAGATACAAGCCGTCCTTGATGGGCGACAGGTCGGCTATACCGGTGATCCCTTTCGCGGCGATCTCCGCTTGCAGATATGCGTCCTGCACCGCGAGGAAGTCATCACCTATGGGTTTCGGCGGGCGAACATTCAAAAGCGAGCGCAGCAGCACCTTTTGCTCCTCCGCAGTTTTCGGAACGGTTATGCTTTGATACTGCGGCTGCTCGTCAAGCAGGGCTTGGATCAGAAAGACCCTTCGCTCAGTCTGCGTCATGTTACATCCTCCTTTCGACTGCTTTTGCGGGACATACCGAAAAACAGTTCCCGCAATGCAGGCAATGCTCCTGTTGGATTTGATAGGGTTTCCCCGGCCGGATGCACCGTTGCGGACAATTTTTTAAGCATTTGCCGCATCCGATACATTTTTCGGTAATGAAATATCCCTTTGGGGTGAGGTTGCCCGCGCCGATGGTGTAGCTCTCCCTAAAGATCGGATTGACGCCGAGATTGAAATATTCAATTTCGGCATTTTGAATTTCAAAGACGATTCCCGCCGGTTTTCGTGTATCGCCGGGATATACATTGGAAAGATACGGCTGCTCCGCAAAAATCGTGTCGATCCACTTCTCCTGTTCGTCCTCTGGGACGGGAATCGCCTTTGCCGACAGACGGATCATCTCTTTATACTTTGTATAGCCCAGAACCTGCACCCGTCCGTCACGCAAAAGCTCTTTGCAAAACGCCTTTCCTTTCGCCGTAAAGAAGAGCATTCGATTCGGCTCGTAGTGGATGGCGCTGATATTGCGTATCTGCGGCGCGCCATTCTCGTCCACCGTGGCAAAAGCCAATACGCCCACATATTCCAATTTCTTCAAACAAGTTTGTGCATCCATTGTATCACACCTCATTCCACGATAACAACCCGATTTTCGCGTCGGGGTTTCGCTTTGGGATACGATCCGTCGCAATAGCCGAGCGTAACAAAGCAACGACCGATATAATTTTCCGGCACGCCCCATTCCCGAAGAAAAACTCTGCCCTCTTCGCTCAAAAAGGTCTCTTCGGCGCGGGAGACGATGCAGGAGGAAATGCCGAGGTCAAAAGCCTCCATGCACATGCTCTCGGCACAGCAAAAGGCGTCGGGTACGGAAAACAGAAAATCCTTTTGCGCAAATACGATGCACAGCGACGGCGCGCCGTAAAATCCGCTTTTTATGGTCGGGTCGTCGATCACGCTCGGCTGTTCTTTGGAAACATAGGAGCCGATGAGCCTGCTGCGGTCAAAATGCGCCATATTCAGTTTGCCGAGCTTTTCCACAAGCTCGGCATTGCGGATGCCCACGATCATACTGCGCTGCCCGCCGCCTGCATTGGAGGCGTAGGTTCCCGCTTCGATGATCTTTTCCAAGGCCTCGCGGGGAATTTGTGTATCCTGATATTTGCGGATAGAACGTCTTGCCTTGATTTGTTCGGACAGTTCCATATCTACACCTCTTTCCAGCATTGTGGGTCGGCGGCATAAAAATCGCCGTTTGTGCCGCTCGCTACGGCAGGGCAACCCCGACACCATGCTTTCAGTTCACATTTGCTGCATTTTTTGAATTTTTCATAATCCCGATAAGCTTCCATTTCGCACACCCAAATATCGGCAAGGCGGTCTTCCGACACATTGCCGACACGGCTGTTTGTCACTCTGCGGCAGGCGTACACATCGCCGGTGGGGAGAATGGTGATATGGCAGTTGCCGCAGTTGCAGCCGCCGTAGATCATACCGTCCTTCGCCGTTTCGGGGATTTGGAACGCCCCCGTTTCATATTCGTAAAGCGTCCAAAGGTGGTCTTTTTTGTTAAAATAGGTCTGACACCCGGCGGCTTCATATGCCTTGAATTTTTGATCGCACACGCTGAGCAGTTCGCGATACGCCTGCGGGGTCATGGAAGCATCCAACTCCCCGCCCGAGGGAACATAGCGCGAAAAGGAGAACACATTTGCGCCCGCCGCCACGACGGCGTCGATGATACCGGGTACTTCCATGCGATTCGTTTTGGAAACGGTAGTCATGACCACGCTGCGTATCCCGGCTCGATTGATGCAGCCGATTTTTTCTAAGGTGCAGTCATACGAACCGGGCTTGCGGAACCAATCGTGCGTCTCCCGCAAGCCGTCTAAGGACAGCTGATATTTTTGACAGCCGAAAAATTTTAATTCTCTGCATATTCGGTCGTTGAGGTGGAACGGATTGCCAAGGATCGTAAAAGGAATATCCCGTGTATGCAACAGTTCGAGCAATCTCCAAAAATCGGGATGCAGGATGGGATCGCCGCCCGTAATATAGAAATACGGCAAGCGGTCGTACATCTCGCAGAAATCCAAGCAGTTATAGAAAGTGTCCTGCATCTGCGCCCATGACATGGAGCAAAGCGTATGGCTTTTGTCGCCGGAGAAGATATAGCAATGCTTGCACCGCTGGTCGCATTCGTCGGTGATATGCCATTGAAAAGAGAAATACTGTTTCATACAAAAGTCCTCGTATAGAAATCGGCTTTGCCGAGATAAGATCAAAGGTTCCCGACAAGAACATTCCCGTCGGGAACGGTTGGGGAAAACGCTTACCGATCGGAAGCGCCGCAGGCGGCGGGCTTTTCCTCGGGCTTATCGCCCGCACCGCAAGCAGAACCGCAGGCGGCGGGCTTTTCTTCGGGCTTATCGCCCGCGCCGCAAGCAGAACCGCAGGCGGCGGGTTTTTCTTCCGGCTTGTCGCCCGCGCCGCAAGCAGAACCGCAGGCAGAAGCAGGCGCTTCGGCTTCCTTCTTTTCCCATCCAAACAGGTTTGAGAGTGCCATATATGTTGCCTCCTTTATGGATTCAGCGGGCTTTCGCTCCCTGTATTTTCCATTGTACGGATATTTTTTTGCCGCGCAAGTACGCACTTTTTTATGGGGATGCGCACCTTTTGGTAACCTATTGACGCTGAATGGAATATACAGTATAATTTATATGCAGTATTATATTTTAATGGTAACATTATCGGAGGCGCTTTATGAAAACCAAAGCTGAACTGATCCCCGAATGCCCTGTGGCGATGACCGTCCAACTGATCGGAAACAAATGGAAGCTCCTGATTATCCGAAATCTGCTCCGGCGCCCGTGGCGTTTTAATGAATTGCAGAAAAATCTGGAGGGCATCAGCCAAAAGGTGCTGACGGACAGCCTGCGCTCCATGGAGGCGGACGGGCTGATCACCCGAACCGTTTATCCGGAGATCCCGCCGAGAGTGGAATATGCCCTAAGTGATCTGGGACAGAGCCTACAGCCGATCTTAGACGCCATGAAAGCATGGGGCGAGGATTATATGGCCATGCAGGGAAATTCCGCCGAAAACGCTTGAAAAAATAAAAGCTTTTGCACATAACGATCGCCCTTTCCCGTTCTTTTGACCGATGCTCCCCCTCAAACGCGAGACTTACCCATTTCGGCACGCCGAGCGCGCGTATCAAAGCCAAGAACGCGGAAAAGGGCTTGTTTTTTGGTTTCATAAGGCATATAATAACCTAAAAACCGTAAAAGAGGGCTGTTATGGACATCCATGTTACCAATGACGTCAAATATGTAGGCGTCAATGACCACGAGGTAGACTTATTTGAAGGGCAGTATGTCGTTGAGAACGGCATGGCCTACAATTCCTATGTGATCTTAGACCAAAAAACCGTTGTCATCGACACGGTGGATCGGCATTTTACGCAGGAGTGGCTCGATCATGTATCGGCGGCTTTGGGCGGCAGAAAGCCGGATTATCTGCTCATCCAGCATATGGAGCCGGATCACGCGGGCAGTATCACCGATTTTATGAATTTGTATACCGACACGCAGATCGTGGCCTCCGCCAAGGCGTTCTCGATGATGGCGCATTTCTTCGGCACGGACTATGCTGACCGCCGCATCGTGGTGAACGAGGGAGACACGCTTACACTTGGCAAGCACACGCTGACCTTTGTGACCGCGCCCATGGTACACTGGCCGGAGGTCATTGTCTCGTATGATTCTTATGACAAAATTCTTTTCTCCGCCGACGGCTTCGGGAAATTCGGCGCGTTGGATGTAGAGGAAGAATGGGACTGTGAAGCCCGCCGTTATTATATCGGCATTGTGGGCAAGTACGGCGCGCAGGTGCAGCGGCTTTTGAAAAAGGCTGCCGATCTCGATATTCAGATCATCTGCCCCACGCACGGTCCGATGTTAAAGGAAAATCTTGACCATTATTTGGGGCTTTATGACATTTGGTCGTCGTATCGCGTGGAAAGCGAGGGCATTCTAATCGCCTATACCTCGGTATACGGTCACACCAAAGAAGCGGTGCAGTTGTTGGCCGAGCGGCTGCGCGCGAAGGGCTGCCCCAAAGTCTCGGTGACCGACCTTGCCCGAGACGACATGGCCGAGGCCGTGGAGGACGCGTTCCGTTACGGCAAGCTGGTGCTGGCAACCACGACCTACAACGCGGATATTTTCCCGTTCATGCGCACTTTCATCGAGCATTTGACGGAGCGCAATTACCAAAACCGCACGGTTGCTTTCTTGGAAAACGGCTCTTGGGCGCCGCAGGCAGCCAAGGTGATGAAGCAAATGCTGGAGGGCTGCAAGAATCTGACCTTTACCAAACATACGGTCAGCCTTCTGTCTGCGTTGAACGCGGAGAACCGCAGTCAAATCGAGGATTTGGCAGACGAGCTTTGCATGGATTACCTCGCCCAACATGAGGAAACCGCCAATAAGAGCGATATGACCGCCTTGTTCAAAATCGGGTATGGCCTGTATGTCGTCACCTGCAACGACGGGACGAAGGACAACGGCCTGATCGTGAACACCGTGACGCAGTTGACCGACAACCCCTATCGGGTGGCGGTGAACATCAGCAAAGCGAACTATTCCCACGATGTCATCAAGCGGACGGGCGTTCTGAATGTGAACTGCTTATCGACAGACGCGCCTTTCCAGGTGTTTGAGAATTTTGGCTTCCAAAGCGGCAGAACTGTGGATAAGTTTGCGGACTGCACGCCCTTGCGCTCCGACAACGGACTTGCTTTCCTGCCGCGGTATATCAACGCGTTTTTGTCTCTGAAGGTGGAGCGGTATGTGGATTTGGACACGCACGGCATGTTTATTTGCAGCGTCACCGAGGCGCGCGTCATTTCGGATGCGGAAACCATGACCTACACCTATTATCAGCAGAACGTAAAGCCCAAGCCCGAAACGCAGGGCAAAAAGGGCTTTGTCTGCAAGGTGTGCGGCTATGTCTATGAGGGCGACGAACTGCCCGAAGACTTTGTTTGCCCGCTGTGCAAACACGGCGCGGTTGACTTTGAACCGATCGAGTAGGGATCACAAACAGGGTAGGGGAATGCATCACCGCCTGCTGTACAGCAGGCGGCTTTTTTATTTTCGGAAAGCAATTTTGTCCCGCATTTTCAACAATATGACACATTCAAAAATAAAATGTGGAGCAGAGGGGGCTGGAATCCATTCTTGATGCAATTTGGATGCCATGCGAAATCAAAGCGCAATTTTTGCTCTGCGGCAGACAAAGCAGCAAGGCCGCACGGCGAGGAAAAACACAAATCAGAAAATTTTCGACACATATTGCTTTCCCGTACAGAAATATGCTATGATATAAAAAATGCATATGGGAAATAAAGAACCGACGTGGGACATATCGGGTTTTATCGTCTGCGCTCTTTTTTGTTGTGCGTAGGGCGAAAGCGGTCGCTCGTTTCGGATAAAATCTATGGTACTCTTTTTACCCGGGCGGGCAAAAGAGTATTTTTGTTTTTGTGGATGGATGAAGGCCGACCCGCTCTGGTTTCTCTTGTCTGCCATTTTATCCGACTGATCTGCTTTTTGGTATGCATTCATCCCATAGCAAACGAAAAGGGGGCGAAAGACAATGGCGAAGCATCTGACGGCGTGGCTGCTCTGCGCTGTCTTTCTCCTTGTTCCCTTTTCCTATGTCGCATATGCAGAGGAAGCCTCGGATACGCCGCTGTCGATCGCGCAGGGGATCATCGATTGGAAAAAATCCGACGTCGATTCTTCCCCAAACGGTTATTTGCTGAACGACACTTTTTTGACGCTTGCCGGTTCAACGGCGGGCGACTGGTATCCCATCGGGCTGTCCCGTCTTGGAAAAGCCGACAACTATGCGGGGTACCTCGCCGTGTTGCGCGAGTTCGTCGAAGAACGTTACCGACAGCCGGGCAAGTTAAGCGCCGCAAAAGCCACCGAATGGCATCGCATAACGCTGTCGGTGCTGGCGGCAGGCGGCGACCCGACCGCTTTCGGAACGGATGAAAACGGACGGCCTATCAATCTGATTGCGGACGGTACTTATGACCGGGGAAAAACGACGCCGCTCGGACGGCAGGGCGTCAACGGCTGGATCTGGGGGCTGATCGCACTCGACACGAGACGCTATGCAATCCCTGCGAACGCTTACTATACGCGGGATGCTATCATTACCGAAATTCTTTCCGAACAGCTGTCTGACGGCGGCTGGGCGTTAAGCGGCAACGTTTCCGACCCCAATTTGACCGCTATGGCGGTGCAGTCGCTCGCGCCATACTATGCGGACGAAAAGACTTACGTCTATTTGCGAAAATCCATAAACACAGAAACCAAAGCAACCGTTCGTGAGTCCGTGGACGAAGCGCTTGCCTGTCTTTCCGTCATGCAGCTTGCGGACGGCGATTTCAAGAGCTGGGGAACGCAGAATGTGGAGAGTACAGACCAGGTCATTATCGCTTTGTGCTGTCTTGGGATCGACCCACTGACGGACGCCCGTTTCATCAAAAACGGGCATACGCTGTTGGACGGCGTTCTTTGTTACCGACAGTCCGACGGCGGTTTCGCGCATTCCTTTATATTCGATCCGGAAAATCCGAACGCTCTGCCCGGGCAGTCCGACAGCATGGCGGGCGAGCAGACGCTGCTCGCTATGGCGGCGCTGTGGCGTCAGCAAAACGGGATGCGCACGCTGTACGATTTTCGCCCGGAGGCAAGCGCCGCATCCAATGCACAGACCGTCTTTTCCGACGCAGACAAACGGGCGGTCGATTCGCTCCCTGCAAGGCTGACGACCGAGCAGTATGTGACCGTTACCGCGCTGCTGGACAAGCTGGAAAGGTCGGCGGATTTTGCAAACAAAGAAGCCTATCGGCAAAAGCTGACGGCGGCAAAAGAGCAAATTGCAAAAATCCGGGACGAAATCGACGATCTCAATGCACAGATACAAGAAAAGCTCTATCCGCTTGAAAGCATTTCGCTTCGCGATAAGCAGACGGTGGACGCGATCGTGGAGCGGTATCATGCTTTAAGTGACTTCGACCGCACGAAAATCGCCCATTGGGAGGACGTTGTAAAGGCCAAAACGCAGATCGAGGGATTGCTGAGAGGACTTATTATAGGCGTTGCCTTGGGAGCTGTAGCCATTCTGCTTACCATCTTTCTGATTTGCAGGATCTGCAAAAAGAGACGGCGCAAGACAAAAGAGATGGAGGAGCTTGCCGCGCAGTTTGCGGACGAGGATGAAGCATAACGAAAGGACGGTGTGCCGTGAAAAAGGATATACTGGCCGTATTCGGCATCATTTTGATTCTTGCCGTCCTGATCAACGGCACGCACATCCAATCGGTGGACGAATATTATCTCACCCATATCGACGATATTACGCCGGAGAGCGAAACGGTGACTTTGAGTATCCGCTGTGATACGGTTTTGCAGCACTACGAGGATCTCGATCCGGCGCTTCGCTCGGAGGAATTTGTGCCGCCCGACGGGGTGATCCTGCCGCCCACCGAATATGTGCTTCGGGAAGGCGACACCGTGTTTGATATTCTTGATCGGGCGGTGCGGTACAACAAAATTCAAATGGAATTTCAAGGGGCGGCGAAAAGCCCTTTCGGAAGCGTGTATATGCAGGGAATCCACTATCTGTATGAATTCTCCTGCGGACCGCTTTCCGGCTGGATGTATCGGGTGGACGGCGAGTTCCCGCATTACGGCTGTTCCCGATACGAACTGCACGACGGACAAAATATTGAGTGGATCTATACCTGCGACCTTGGGCAGGATATAGGCGCTCCATGGATGGGAGGTCAGGGAAAGTGAAAGCATTCGCAAATATGCATCCGGCAGTCAGTATGCTGTATTTTCTGTCGGTGCTGCTGGTCTGTATGTTTATTCCCCATCCCGTTTTGCAGGCGGAAGCGCTGCTTGGCGGCGCTCTTTTTTGCGCGGCCTTACAAAAGCGCGGCGCGGCTTTGCGGGATCTCGGCTTTTATCTGCCGCTCTTTCTGATGGTCGCCGTTGTAAATCCTCTTTTTTCCCACAATGGCGTCACACCCCTGTTTTTCTTAAACGAAAATCCGGTCACGTTGGAGGCGCTTCTTTACGGCGTTTCCTTGGCCGTTATGGTCATCGGCGTTCTGCTGTGGTGCAAAGCGTACAACGAAATCATGACAAGCGACAAATTCCTTTATCTGTTCGGAAAGCTGATTCCGAAGCTGTCGCTGGTGCTGTCGATGGCGCTGCGATTCATTCCCACCTATCTGCGCCAGTCCCGCCGCGTCAGCCGCGCGCAGAAAGCGATGGGACTGTATGCGGGCAAAAGCATCACGGATCGGGTGAAAAACCGAATGCGGGTACTCGCCGCCATGATCTCCTGGTCACTGGAGAACGCGATGGAGACTTCGGCATCCATGAAAGCGCGAGGGTACGGCAAAAAGGGACGGACGAATTTTTCCCTGTTTCGTTTCCGCGCCTCGGACGGCGTTTTGCTTGCCATCTGCATTTGCCTGCTTGCCGTACCGCTGATCGGAGCGGCGGTCGGCATCACGGATTTTATGTATTATCCCCGCGTCGGCGTCATACAGACGACGCCCGCCGCTATCGCTGTGTATGCGGCGTTCGGGACGCTGTCGGTACTGCCGTTTATTTTGGAAGTGAAGGAGGCGATCGTATGGAACTATTCCGTGTCGAAAATTTGAGCTTCCGCTACCCGAAAGCGGAGCGGGACGCGCTCCAAGAAATCAATCTGTCGGTGCAAAACGGCGAATTTATCGTGCTTTGCGGAGCGTCCGGCTGCGGGAAAACCACGCTTTTGCGGCTGCTCAAAAAGGAACTCGCCCCCGTCGGGGAGAAAACCGGCCGCATTTTGTATGCGGGCGCGCCGCAGGAAGCGCTTACCAACGCCGGAGAAATCGGCTTTGTACAGCAAAATCCGGAAAGCCAGATCGTCACCGACAAGGTTTGGCATGAGCTGGCCTTCGGGCTTGAAAACATGGGACTCCCCACCGAGACGATTCGCCGCCGTGTAGGAGAAATGGCGAGCTTCTTCGGGATGCAGGGCTGGTTTCGGCAAAAGACGGACGCGCTTTCCGGCGGGCAAAAGCAGCTTTTGAACCTCGCTTCCGTCATGGTGATGCAGCCGAAACTCCTGATACTGGACGAACCGACCGGCCAGCTTGACCCAATCGCCGCCGCTGATTTTATCGCAACGCTGCAAAAAATCAATCGGGAATTGGGACTGACGATCCTGCTGGCCGAGCATCGTTTGGAAGAGGTCTTTCCGATTGCCGACCGCGTGCTTGTGCTGGAAAACGGACGCATTCTGCTGGATGACGAGCCGCGGAAGATCGGCCTGCGGTTGTCCAAGCTGCATTGCGACCACCCCATCATGCTGCACGCGCTCCCCGGTGCGGTACGCATTTGGCAGGGGCTGCATATAGACGATACTTGCCCGCTGACCGTGCGGGAGGGACGGGAATTTTTGGAGCGGCATTTTGAAAATCGCGCCGAAACGCTGCCGGAGCCGGAAGTTCCCCGGATCGGCGAGACGGCGGTGGAACTGAAAAACGTGTGGTTTCGCTATGAAAAGGATGCGCCTGACGTTCTGCGGGGCGTATCCGCAAAGGTGTATCGGGGCGAGATTTTCTGTATGCTCGGCGGCAACGGCGTCGGAAAAACCACGGCGCTGAATGTGCTTGCGGGGCTGGACAAGCCCTATCGGGGGAAGGTTCTGGTAGGCGGGAAACCGATCAAGGACTATAAAGGCGGCACACTGTACAGACGGGGACTTGCCCTTCTGCCGCAAAACCCGGAGACGGTTTTTGTAAAAGACACGGTGCGCGCCGATCTTGCGGAAATTTTGGAAGTCATGGAGATCCCGAGGTCGGAACACGCCGCACAAATTGAAAAAATCGCGGAAAAGCTGGGGATCGTCCACCTGCTTGATCGACATCCCTTTGACATCAGCGGCGGAGAACAGCAAAAAAGCGCCCTTGCCAAAGTCCTGCTCTCCGAGCCGAAGATCCTGCTGCTGGACGAGCCGACCAAAGGCATAGACGCTTTTGCAAAATCAAATTTGCGGGAAATTTTACGAAAACTGAAGCGGGACGGCATGACCATAGTGCTGGTGACCCACGATGTGGAATTCGCCGCCGAGACCGCCGACCGCTGTGCATTTGTTTTTGACGGGGAGATCCTCTCCGCAGACCCGCCGCAGAAATTCTTTGCGGAAAACAGCTTTTACACCACCGCCGCCAACCGCATGGCACGGGGGCTTTGGAAAAACGCCGTAACCTGCGAGCAGGTTATAGAAGGTTGCCGCACGACAGGAGGACAGCTATGAAAAAATGGATCTCTTACGGCATTCTTTGTCTGTTGATTCCCACAGTTGTGCTGTGCGGCATGTTTCTCTTTCCGGCCAAGCAGTATGCGTGGATTTCCCTCTGCGTCGCGCTGCTTTCCTGTCTGCCGGTTTTTCTGCGGTTTGAGCGAAAGAGCGTCAGCACAAAGCGGCTGATTCTGATTGCCTCCATGACGGCGCTGTCGGTGCTGGGGCGTATTCTCTTTACGCCGATCCCCGGGTTCAAGCCCGTGACCGCCATGGTGGTGATTACCGCCCTGTATTTCGGGGGTGAGGTCGGCTTTCTCACCGGCTCGCTTTGTGCTTTGATTTCCAATTTCTGGTTCGGGCAAGGGCCGTGGACGCCCTTTCAAATGTTCAGTTGGGGGCTTTTGGGCTTGCTTGCGGGTCTGCTTGCCGACCCGCTGAAACGCAGCAAGATCCTGCTGGCGGTGTACGGCGCCGTCTCCGGCGTGCTCTATTCGGCGCTTATGGATGTCTGGACGGTGCTTTTGGCGGACGGGTATTTCAATCTTTCCCGTTATGCCGCCACCCTTGTGTCCTCCCTCCCGTTCACGGCGATCTATGCCGTCTCGAATTTGATTTTTCTGCTGCTGTTTTCCAAACCCATCGGAAAGATACTCGAACGCATCCAAACCAAGTACGGATTGTAGATGGAAAACATACCCACGTATCGCGAGACGCACAGGCACAAAACCGTCGCAATCTATTGTAATTTTCAGATAGATATGCTATAAAGTAAGTGCTATCGTAAGCGATATGCTTCGTTCTTATTGTACGCCGAATGAAAAGCGAGAATCATGCCCGAGCGGACAAGTGACGAGCGGGTTTGTGCATCGCACATAACAGGAGAGTTTTGCATGAAACATATGAAGTCCATTTTATCCATTCTCTTAGCGCTCGTTCTGCTGGTAAGCAGCGCCCCTGCGGTCGTTTTCGCTGCGTCGGCGAGCGACAGCCTGGCGCTGACCGAGGTCGAGCCCACCATTGACCCGCGTCTGCCGGAGCTGTTTGAGCAAGCGGATGCGCCGACCGAGCCGGAATACGCACCGGACGACATTGTGCGTGTGGCCATTGTTTTAAAGGACGAGTCCGCCATTGACGAGGGCTATCCCGTGGAAACCATCGGGAGCGACAAGGCCGCCGCCAATTATCAGGACAAGCTGTGCCGCGAGCAGGAAAAGGTCGTGGACAGAATCGAGGAAAAGGTTTTGGACGGCGATGATTTGGACGTCGTCACAAATCTGACGCTCGTTGCGAACCTTGTCTCTGCCGACGTGGAATATTCGCAAATCGAAGAGATCGAAAAGGTCAGAGGCGTTAAAGAGGTCGTTATTGAGAATGTGTACGAGCCGCTGGAGGACGAACAGACCACGGCCGAAAAAGTCGACGCTGTCGAAAAGGCGCTGACCGAATACACGGGTGCGGGGTCGCGGATCGCCATTATCGACTCCGGCGTGAATGACGAACACCAGTCCTTTGATGCGGACGCGCTCAACTACTCATTAAAGCAGTCCGCGCCGGACGCCGACAACAACGGCACGGTTGACGACAATGAGTTGGAAGCCTATAAAGAAAGTCTTCATTTTATGACGCAGGACGACGTCGCCAAGGCTGTGAACACAGACCGTCTCCACGTTTTGAAAGCGCATCAAAATGCCGAAGAACTTTACCTGAACGACAAGATCCCGTTTGCCTATAATTACGCCGACTTTAGCCTGTTCACGCAAAACGGCGGCGCGGGCATTCACGGCTCGCACGTTTCGGGTATCGCCGCCGCAAATACATATATTCCCGTTCAAAACGAGGAAAATACGGAAAATACAGAGAAAACATTCGTCAAGGCCGAGGAAGCAAACGCCATGGTTGGTACTGCACCCGACGCGCAGATTCTGAACCTGAAGGTTTTCGGCAACGTGATGTGCACCGATTCCGTGATCGCCATGGCGATTGAGGACGCGCTCATACTCGGCGCGGACGTGCTGAACCTTTCTCTCGGCACGGCCGAGGTCGGGTTTTCCTGCGCCGACGGCATTTTCGGCGACGTTTTTGAGGAGCTGACTTCGCAGGGTGTTCTCATTATGGGCGCGGTCGGCAATGACGGCTCCTGGGTGAGCGAAAACTCAAAGGGCAGACCGAACAAGCTGTACGCGGACGACGTGAATATGTCGCTTTGCACCCCTCCCTCGTCCTACGCCGACTTGATGGGCGTTGCATGGGCAGACGGCAACGGCGCAGACGGTACACACCCCACCATAAACAAAAGCAGCGCATACGGCATTCCGAGCAGTCTGATGCTCCAGCCGGAGATCACCGCGAACGGAACGCAGGTAAACTCCGTTGACGGAGGCTCGAAAAACGGCTATACAAAGCTTTCCGGCACGTCTATGGCGTCGCCGGACGTTGCGGGCGCGGCGGCGGTCGTTGCGCAATATCTGCGCGCAAAGCAGGCACGATTTGGCAACGATTCCTTCCTGAACCGTGCGCTGGCGCAAAATAGCAACCTGAACAAGGGCATGATCGCCGGCGGGCTTTTGATGTCCACCGCAGAGCCGATGCTTGATCCGGAGGGCAATTATTATTCGCTGCTGCGCCAAGGCGCGGGACTTCTGAACACAGAGCGCGCGGCCTCGGCCAAATCGTTTATCGAAATAGCCGGCCAGAGCCGCGGCCGCGTCAAGGCCGAGGTCGGCGACTGCCCCGACGGCAGCAATACGTTTCACTATACCTTCACGCTGCACAACGTGAGCGACACCGACAGAAGCTACGTATTTCAAACGAACCTGTTTACCGAGGATATCGTCACCGAAAACGGCATCGATTACCTTGCCGACAAGACCCGCACCCTTGCGGGAGCGGCAACCTACCAAATCGGCGACGAGGTGCTTGATTTCAACACAGAGCTGAACGCCGACATAAACCGGGACGGCAAGACCGACGCTGACGACGCGCAGGCTCTGCTCGATTACCTCTCCGGCAAAAACGACGGAACAGGCCTTAATTTGGAGGTCGCCGACGTTGACACGGACGGCAAGAAAACGACCTATGACGCGCATTTGATTTTGAAGGGGCTGAAAGCCTCCGCCGTTACGGTCAAAGCAAACGAAAGCGTCACCGTTGACGTAAATATCAAGGTCTCGGAGGACATAAAGGTCAAATACCCGAACGGCACCTATTTAGAGGGCTTTACCTCGGTTGTTCCCGTCGCTTTGGACGAAGCGGAGGCGGACGTCACGCACACCATTCCGATCCTCGGCTTCTGCGGCAACTGGTCCGATCCCTCGATGTTCGACCGCAACAATTTTGTGGAGAGCTTCAGCGGCATAAACGACACGATCCCCTATACGCAGGTTCCGCAGAGCGTTTATGAAATCAACTACATGACCTATCAGGACGAAGGCGGCAATTTGCTGAAGCAGGCCGTCAACCTGTACGACGACAAAAGCAGCATTCCGCTCGACAAGCTCGCTCTCAGCCCGAACGTCACGATCCGCAGCGTGCAGCTGACCCTGATTCGTCCGGCGGGCGCGATGTGCTTCGTCATTATGACAAAGGACGAAGCGGGCAACCGCCATGTAGAGCATATCGACGCCGTTTACGTCCACCAGACCTGCGCCTTCCCGAGTCCCAACAGCACGAGCGGATGGAGTCGCACGTCGGTGAGCCTGCCCGTGCGCGCCACCTTGAAGAAGATGCTGAAAAATACCGGCGTCAAGGAGGGCGATACGATCGAACTCGGTGCCGTGGCGCTGCCGGAATATTACGAGGAAACGCCCGGCAAGACCATCAACGCCTACCGGATTAAGAAGCTGATCGAAGAGGGCGCACTCGGCGACGGCGCCTATCTCACCACCACCGTCACGCTCGACAGCAAGGCGCCCACGGTCGAGGAGGTGCAGCCGGACGGCGGAATCCTCCGCGTCACCGCCAGGGACGAGCAGAGCGTCGCCTTTGTCGGCCTTTACAGCAGCAACGGCACCTATTCCTTCGAAAAGCGCATTCCGGACGGGGCCGACGCGACGCCGGAGCTGCTGACGGAGTTCAGCGCGTCCCCGCTTCAGGAGGGCAGCAGCTACAATATCATCGTCGGCGATTACGCCGGCAACCGGAGCATGTACCGCTTCACCTTCGGGGAAAAGCAGGATATTTCCGGCAGGGTCATCGCCAACGTCCGCTCGAGCTCCGGCGGCAGCGGGCAGCTCGGCCGCGGCGACTGGATCGCCGTCGACCCCAACCGCTTCTCCTATGGCAACGGGATCGTTTTCTCCAACGACGCGTCGGCGCTCCTCGCCGGGGCGGACGCGTCGGACGGGTATCTCTGGCAGGCGTTTGAGGACGGCAGCCTTTGCGCCGCGCCGATTGGCGACGTGAACGCAAAGCAGTTTATCTGCGACCTTTCCGCCGCCGGAATGCAGGCGGTGCGCGACCTTTCGTTCAACCCGAAAGACAAAATGCTGTACGCCACGGACGGCTCCGATACGCTTTGGCAGATCGACCCGATGCGCGGCGATGTTAAGCGCATGCCGCATATCACGGTTGACGGGAAGCCCGCCGCGCTGTACGGCCTCGCCGTCAACAAAGCGGGGGAGGCCTACGCCACCCACTACGACGAATCGGCGAAGAAGAGCACACTTGTCCGGTGGCAGATTGCCGGAAGCGCCGACACGGTGGCCGCCGAAACGTGCCCCATCGGCCACCGCGAGCTTTCGACCATGCGCTATATCAGCCTGACGTGGAGGAATTCCGCCCGCACGGATCTTTACGCCGCCTGCGCCGAGAACCTCGAACGGTCGAACCTCAAAAACTATCTGTACGTGATCTCCTCGATCAACTTTGAAAACGGGACCAGCACGGCGTACAAACCCAATTCCGGGTTTGACAACAACATGTCGCTGTTTTACGAAGCAGTGCGCGGGCTGGTCAACCTCGCCGCAATGCCGACGCTCGGCCTTGTGAAGGACGGCGAGGCCGCCGCGCCCGCCGTGCTTCGGATCCTCGGCGCGAAGGAGGAACTGATCGCGGGCGACACGCTGCAGCTCACCGCCGCGATTTCCCCGTGGAACGCGGAATTTGCCACTTCGGCGGTGAAATGGCAGTCGAGCAACGAGGGCGTTGTCACCGTTGACGCAAACGGACTGGTCACCGCGGTCAAAGCGGGGAAGACGACCGTCACCGCAACCCTCGAGACGGGTGGCGAGCCTCTCACTGCGTCGTGCGAGATCGAGGTAAAGCCCGCGCCGGATATCGACGTTACCGCCGTGTTCTGCGAGGGCAACGGCGCCTACTACTGGGAGAATTTCAGCACCGCCCGGCCCAACGACCGCAAGCGCCTCGCCTCCTCGAACGCGTACACCGCCGGCACGCTGAACCGCAGCCGGAATTGCCTGTACCTGTTCTCGGGAAGCTGGGCGTACCGGGTGGATCCGCAGACCTTCCGGGCGGAACCGCTGGATGCGGCCATCGACACTTTCAACAACAAGCACGCCGACGCCGCGCCCGGCAGATCGGACGGCTTCCGTGTCGATTTCGGCTATTTCACCGTGGATGACAGCGGACAGACGCTTCTGCTCGGTTCCCGACTTGACAAGGAGCATAGGAATAAAAAAGACTGTTTCGATACGGTGACGGTGAGCCTGCACACGGGCCGCGTGGGCATCGGCGCGCTGGCGGGCATCGCCAGCAAAGGCGTCGTCGAGATCGAGGATCTCTCCGATTACAGAGAGAGCGATAAGAATCCCGATCTCAAGGGCGAAAAGTATACGGCCGACATGTATTATGTGATCAACGAGAGCGGCGACCTGTTCGCGCTGTACTGCTACGAGGCGCCTCGCTGGTACTACGATCCAAAGCTGGGCGAGCCGGGCGAATGGGCCGATACGGAGATAGTCTATGAAGAGCGGCTCGGCCACGTGGACGGCGTGAGCTTGCCCGGCGTGAGCCAGATGTCAAACTATGCCACCTCTTCGATGATCTACGACGCCGCGTCCGACAAGCTCGTACTCGTCAGCAAAATCGGCAACGGCCTTGCCAAGGTGCAGGTCATCGACCCGAAGACGCATTCGTTGGTGATGACCCGCGAATTCGACGACGACGTGCGGCAGGTAGGCGTTTTGTATCAATACGATTATTCGGATTATCCCGACCTTACGCCGACTGCGGCGAACGTCTCCGACACGGTTCAGACGCACGCCGAAAATCCCGTCCATGTTGAAGTGAACGAGGACGAAAAAACCGTCACATATCATTGGACGGCGGACGACACGACGAACGGACTTACAAGCTTTGCCTATGATCCGGAAGTACTGACCTTCTCCGACCTTACCGCGTCAATGCCGTATCAGTCTTTCCGCAATGACAGTGAAACAGGGAAAGTAACGGTCGCCTTTGCCGACGCGGACGAAATGCAAAATGCGACTGTAAATGTTACATTTACCTATGAGCCGACGGAAAAGGAGCAAACCACAGAGCTTACCGTCACAGAGCAGGAAAAGGGCGATCCGAAAACATATCCGAATCCGCAGGCGCATACGGAAACGATCACCTTGCCTGCCAAGTTCGTAGAGCGGACGCTGCAATCTATTGAAATCAGCAAACAACCCGCAAAGACGACCTATATCGAGGGGCAAGCCCTCGACACGGCGGGACTTGAGGTAACCGCACTGTACAGCGACGGAAGTCGAGAGACGCTTGCGGATGGAGACTATACGGTCACAGGCTACGCCTCTACCCCGGGTACGCATACCATCACGGTAACCTATCAGAATTTGACCGCCACCTTTGCGGTGACGGTGAAGCCAAAATCCCTGCAGGCGATCTCGGTAAAGACGAATCCCGACAAAACGGAATATGTCGAGGGAACGAAGTTTGACGACACAGGCATGGCGCTTACCCTGTATTACGACAACGATACGACCGAAACCGTCACGACGGGCTGGGAAATCGTCGATTACGATTTTAGCAAGGTCGGTGACGCCGACGTTCGTATCGCTTATCTGGGGTGCGAAACGACGCTGAAAGTTCAGGTTATCGCAAAATCGTTGACTTCTGTTTCGGTCGGCAAAAACCCGACCAAAATGGACTATGTTGAGGGAACGAAGTTCGACGACACAGGCATGGCGCTTACCCTGTATTATGACAACGGAACGACCGAAACCGTCACGACAGGCTGGAAAATCGTCGATTACGATTTTAGCAAGGTCGGTGACGCCGATGTCCGCATCGCTTATCAAGGGTACGAAACGACACTGAAAGTTCATGTTATCGCAAAATCGTTGACTTCCGTTTCGGTCGGCAAGAACCCGACCAAAATGGAATATGTCGAGGGAACGAAGTTCGACGATACAGGCATGGCGCTTACCCTGCATTATGACAACGGAACGACTGAAACCGTCACGACGGGCTGGAAAATCGTCGATTACGATTTTAGCAAGGTCGGTGACGCCGACGTCCACATCGCTTATCAGGGGTGCGAAACGACGCTGAAAGTTCAGGTTATCGCAAAATTGTTGACTTCTGTTTCCGTCGGCAAGAACCCGACCAAAATGGAATATGTCGAGGGAACGAAGTTCGACGATACAGGCATGGCGCTTACCCTGCA